>CAYYLM010000030.1:0-4000 GCA_964472625.1 uncultured Dehalococcoidales bacterium | reverse complement strand
AAGAACCTCGGCGACTATCGCGTCATACAGAAAAGGAGTAAGCAATGGTGGCAATTAGATACTTGACAAATATTAAAAATAGTAGTAGACTTATAGTTTGTATTATGCCTCTTAGGTTTCACCTTCAATATACCTTCATTGGTTATGGCTCTTATTTGTTTTAGCGCTATTATGATTCATTAATTTCCTGTTCCTATTTTTGAAAAGGAGTCGGGCGGAATATGGTTTCTATGCTACCCCACACCGAAAGAGATGCTTTCTTTGTCACCAGAAAATCTTACGCTAGGCTACCCCAGATACTAGACATCCCCAACCTAATCGGGGTTCAACTTGACTCATTCCGTTGGTTCCAGGAAGAGGGTCTAAGGCAACTACTCGAGGAGATATCCCCGATACAGGACTTTACCGGCAACCGGCTGGAACTCAGCTTTGTCGACTACGAGTTCCGTACCCCTCGCTACTCTGAGCAGGAGTGCCGCCACCGGGACCTGACCTACTCAGCCCAGCTCTACGTTAAGGCCAGGTTGCTGGTCAAAGGAACCGGGGAAATCAAGGAGGAAGACCTTTTCTTCTCAAGCTTACCCCTAATGACTGCCAAGGGCACATTTATTACCAGCGGTGCGGAACGGGTTGTCGTCAGTCAATTGCTCCGCTCTCCGGGTGTCTTTTTTACACTGGAAGAAGATACCACTAGTGGCCGGGCGCTATGCAATGCTAAGTTGATTCCCACCCACGGGGCTTGGCTGGAGGTTGAAACCAATAATCGGGATGTAATCTCAGCTAAAATAGATGGTAAACGCCGGATTCCAATCACTACCCTACTACGTGCCATCGGTTATAGTGATGACGAAGAGCTACTCGCCCTCTTCTCTAAAGATGATGAGTCTCCGGAACACCAATTTATCCGCTCAACCATGGAGCGTGACCCCCTAATTAGAAACAAGTCCGATGCCTTGCTCGATATCTACAAGAGACTCAGGCCTGGCGAGCCCATTACTATTGAAAACGCCGAGAAGCTAATAATTAACCTCTTCTTCGACCCACAGCGTTATGACCTGGGCGAGGTCGGTCGCCACAAGCTTAATATGCGACTGGGGCTGGCTAATGATAAGCAGAAACGGGTCTTGGATGAGGAAGATATCGTTGAGATAGTCCGCCGTATTATTACGATCAATAATGGTAATGACACCCCTGATGATATTGACCACCTAGGGAACCGGCGGGTATCCACGGTTGGTGAACTGCTCCAAAACCAGGTCCGCATTGGCCTTCTGCGCCTGGAACGAATCGTTAGGGAGCGGATGAGCATTATCTCAACTGACCAGGTTACGCCCAGCGCCCTAGTCAATATTCGCCCGATAGTAGCCACTATCAGAGAGTTCTTTGGTAGCTCACAGCTATCACAATTTATGGACCAGACTAACCCTCTGGCTGAGTTAACTCATAAACGACGTCTGTCAGCCATGGGTCCGGGAGGCTTATCCCGGGAACGAGCCGGCTTTGAGGTCCGCGACGTCCATTTCTCCCACTACGGCAGAATCTGCCCTATTGAGACCCCCGAGGGCCCCAATATCGGTCTCATTGGTTCTCTGGCTACCTACAGCCGCATTAATCAGTATGGCTTTATTGAGACACCATACGGGAAGGTTATCACCGAACTAGATAGCCACGATAATAGACTTAAGGGCAGGATAACAGGAGAGGCAGTACTTGACGACCAGGGTAACACCATAGTTAAGTCCGGGACAACGATTACCCCTAAGCTAGCTACCCAGCTCTCTCAGCTAGCACCCAGAATCATTAAGGTGAAACCCTTCGTCTCTAGCGACATCGCTTACTTGACCGCTGACCAGGAGGAAAAGTACGTTATTGCTCAGGCTAATGCTAGGCTTGATGAGCACGGGCATTTCACCGAAGAAAGGGTGGAGGTCAGGCATGGCGACCGCTACCTAGTCGAGGTACCCGACCGAATCCAGCTGATGGACGTATCACCCAAGCAGATAGTCAGTGTCGCTACGGCTTTAATACCCTTTTTGGAGCATAACGATGCCAACCGGGCCTTGATGGGAGCCAACATGCAGCGGCAGGCTGTGCCTCTACTCCGCCCTGAGGCACCAATAGTCGCCACTGGTATGGAGCGAGAAGCTGCCAAGTACAGCGGGGAGGTACTCCTAGCCCAGAGCACGGGAGTGGTAACCTCAGCCAGTGGCTCGCAGATCGTGGTTACCAAAGATGACGGCACTACGGAGATATACCCCCTGATGAAATTTGTACGCACTAACCAAGGGACCTGTATCAACCAGTATCCGGTAGTGGACAAGGGTGACCGAGTGGAGCCGGGGCAGATCATAGCTAATGGGTCGTCCTCTGACCGGGGTGAACTGGCTCTGGGGCAGAATGTCCGGGTTGCCTTCATGAGCTGGCGAGGCTACAACTATGAGGATGCCATCATTATTAGCAGTCGCCTGGTCAGGGAGGACAGATTTACCTCCATCCACCTTTCCAAGCATGAAATCGAAGCCCGGGATACCAAGCTGGGACCGGAAGAAATTACCCGGGACATCCCTAACGTTGGCGAGGAAAGTCTTCGCGAGCTCGACGAAAGCGGTATTATCCGCATTGGTGCCGAAGTAAGCCCCGGTGACATACTAGTCGGTAAGATTACACCCAAGGGCGAAACCGAACTATCGGCTGAAGAGAAACTGCTGCGGGCTATTTTTGGCGAGAAAGCCAGGGAGGTGAAAGATACCTCCCTGCGCATGCCTCACGGCGAGTGGGGTAAGGTGGTTAACGTGAAAGTCTTTTCCAGCCTTAATTGTGATCACCTCCGCGCTGGGGTCAATCAATGGGTACAGGTTTGGGTCGCCCAAAAGCGAAAGATTTCGGTCGGGGATAAGCTAGCTGGCCGGCACGGCAACAAGGGAGTCGTCTCGCTAATTGCCCCGGTTGAGGATATGCCTTTCCTCCCCGATGGCACGCCGGTAGATATTATTCTCAATCCTATCGATGTCCCGTCGCGTATGAACATAGGTCAGATTCTGGAAACTCACCTTGGCTGGGCAGCCCGAGCCCTAGGCATGAAGGTAATGACACCAGTCTTTGACGGGGCTGACGATGCCGCTATCGAGGACGCCCTAGCTAGAGCCTGGCTAGCTCAGAAGGTGGGCGCAGTTAGCCTTGATCCCGATGACAAGAACCCTGTCATGCAGCTGGAAGCAGCCAAGGCGTGGGTCACCAGCCACGGCTATAACGGCGACCGGGTATTCAGTGACGAATACCCCGGCGAGGCAACGGAGGTTTGTTACCGGCTATGGCTTGAAACCCTGGGTATCGCCAGCCGAGACCTCAACCGAGAAGAGCTGGAGGAGACGGTAGCCACAGTCAGTAGCGAGCAGAATCTACCACCACCTACTCTGGGCAAGGTTATGCTCCGCGATGGACGCAGTGGACAGCCTTTTGACCAACCAGTAACCGTAGGCAACATCTATATGATGAAGCTCAATCACCTGGTTGAAGACAAGGTTCACGCCCGCTCGACCGGCCCTTACTCCTTAATCAGCCAGCAACCTCTAGGCGGCAAAGCCCAATTCGGTGGCCAACGCTTCGGCGAAATGGAGGTATGGGCACTGGAAGCCTATGGCGCCGCCCACAACCTCCAGGAAATCCTGACCATTAAGTCAGACGACGTAACCGGGCGTGCCAAAACCTACGAGGCAATAGTCAAGAATGAAAATATCCTCCAGTCAGGCGTGCCAGAATCTTTTAAGGTACTGATTATGGAGCTCAGGAGCTTAGGGCTGGCGGTTGAGGTGCTAAGCGAGGAAGAAAAGCTATCCCTTCCGGAACAAACCGGGGAAACTCCCGAGGTCGAGGCTGAGCTTAAACCGACTAGCGATTCCACCCAGAGTGAGATGGAAGGGGAAACTATCCAAGCTGAGGCTGAGCTTGAACCGACTAGCGACTCCACCCAGAATGAGACGGAAGGGGAAACTATCCAAGC
>CAYYLM010000029.1:0-8603 GCA_964472625.1 uncultured Dehalococcoidales bacterium | reverse complement strand
GTTAGGGACGATAGTGCAGGAGGGGTTAGGGATAAAGATAGCCATTATTAATAATCGCCGGTATATGGCCACGCCGCTGAGTGGGCCTGATTTTGTAACGGTGGCTAGGGCGTATGGGATAGCGGGTTTAAAGGTAACGAAGCGGGAGGGGGTAGTGCCGGCGATAGAGCGGGCGATGGATGAGGATGGTCCTTTCCTGATTGATTTTGTGGTTGAGCCGGAGGAGGATGTATACTAAGACTAAGAATAACATCAACTAGGGCGCTAATTAGGTTGCCATATTATAATAAGAAGGAGGCAAAAGGTTATGGCTAAGATATACTATGATAAAGATTGTGACCTGAATTTACTTAAAGGGAAGGTGATTGGCATTATTGGCTTTGGCAGTCAAGGACATGCTCATGCTCAGAACCTAAGGGATAACGGTTGCCAGGTAATAGTGGCTGAAGCTAAGGGCACCCCGGGCTGGAAGTTGGCTCAGGATGCTGGTTTTGAGTTAATGAGCGCTGGTGAAATGGCCAAAAAGGCCGATATCATCGTCATGCTGGCGCCGGATAATCTGCAACCGGTTATCTACGAGTCAATTAAAAGCGATCTAGCTCCCGGTAATACCTTGATGTTTGCCCACGGCTTTAATATTCATTACGGGCAGATTGTGCCTCCGGCGGAGGTTAATGTGACCATGGTGGCACCTAAAGCACCGGGGCACCGGTTGCGGGAGATGTTCGCTGAAGGTAGGGGAGTTCCAGCGATAGTAGCTGTCTATCAGGACGCTACGGGTAACGCTAAGGATATTGCTCTAGCCTATGCCCAGGGCATCGGTTGCGCTCGGGCTGGGGTTATTGAAACGACCTTTGCCGAGGAGACGGAGACCGACCTCTTTGGTGAGCAGGCAGTGCTCTGTGGTGGGGTGACCGCTCTGGTTAAGGCTGGGTTTGAGACCTTGGTTGAGGCAGGCTATCAGCCAGAAATCGCCTACTTTGAGTGCCTTAATGAGCTTAAGCTAATCGTTGACCTTATCTATGAGGGTGGCTTGGACTATATGCGCTACTCGGTCAGTGATACCGCTGAATATGGTGACTACACCCGTGGGCCGCGGATTATTAACGACATGGTTAGGGAGGAAATGGAGCTAATGCTGGCCGAGGTTCAGGATGGCACCTTCGCCCGAGAGTGGATTCTGGAGAACCAGGCTAACCGCCCGGTCTATAATGCCCTGAAGCGGATGGAGGAAGAGCACCTGATTGAGAAGGTGGGTAAGGAACTCCGTGCCATGATGCCCTGGCTCAAGAAGAAGTAGCTAAGGAGGAATCATTTACTGTTCGTCGTGATGGTTTAGGCTTATTGTTGCGGCAGGGGTGTGCTGTGTAGAATATACTAGGCGAGATTAAAGCGGTGCAGCTATGGACAAACTAATTATTTTTGATACCACCCTGCGGGATGGGGAGCAGGCGGCTGGCGGGGCGCTTAATATTAATGAAAAGTTGGAGATAGCCAGGCAGCTGGAGCGGCTGGGGGTGGACGTTATTGAAGCAGGCTTCCCTTCTAGCTCCCCGGGCGACTTTCAATCGGTGAGCCTTATTGCCCAGGAAGTTAAGACGCCGGTGATCTGTGCCTTAGCGCGGGCTCATCCCGATGACATCGATAGTGCCTGGGAGGCGGTGAAAGGAGCCAAACGTCCCCGTATCCACGTTTTTCTTTCGGCTTCCGATATTCATCTGATGTATCAACTCAAAAAGAGCCGGGAGCAAATTTTGGAGATGGCGCGGGAGATGGTGGCTAGAGCCAAAAAGTACACCGATGATGTGGAGTTCTCCCCAATGGATGCCAGCCGGACTGAGCCGGAATATATTTACCAAATCCTGGCAGCGGTAATTAGGGTCGGGGCGACCACGGTAAACATTCCCGATACGGTAGGCTATGCCATACCTGGTGAGTTTGGCAGACTTATTGAGGGGATTTTCCAGAATGTAGCCAATATTAATCAGGCTATCGTCAGTGTTCATTGTCACGATGACCTGGGGCTGGCAACGGCCAATAGTCTGGAAGCCGTGAGACGTGGGGCAAGACAGGTGGAATGCACCGTTAATGGTATTGGGGAAAGGGCCGGCAACGCCTCGCTTGAGGAAGTGGTGATGACAGTCAAGACCCGCGGGGACCTGTTTAAGGTGACCACCGGTATTAATACCGAGCAGATCTACCGGGCAAGTAGGCTGGTTAGTGAGCTTACCGGTTTTCCGGTGCAGCCCAATAAAGCAATTGTGGGCACTAATGCCTTCAGTCATGAATCGGGTATTCACCAGGATGGTGTCATCAAGATGCCCATGACCTATGAGATAATAGACCCTAGGACAGTTGGGATCCCTGCCTCAAGCCTGGTGCTGGGTAAGCTTAGTGGGCGCCACGCCTTTCGGGAGCGGCTGGCGGAGTTGGGCTATAGCCTGTCTGAAGAAGACTTCAGCCGTGCCTTCACCGCCTTTAAGGAGCTTGCCGATAAGAAAAAAGAGGTTACCGACCGGGATATTGAGTCCCTAATTGCTCAAGAGCTACGCACTGTCTCCGAGGTCTATCACCTCGATTGTGTTCAGGTATCCTGTGGTGATAGGGGTATTCCTACCGCTTCAGTCAGGCTTATTGGTCCTGGTGGGGAGGCTTTAGCCGATGCCTCTCCGGGAACGGGTCCGGTGGATGCGGTTTATAAGGCGATTAATCGTATCGTTGGCGTACCTAATGAGCTTACTGAGTTTACGGTCAAATCGGTGACCGAGGGTATCGATGCCATCGGCGAGGTGCTTATTCGGATAGAGAGCGGGGGGGTAACCTACACTGGGCGTGGTGCTGATACCGACGTTATTGTGGCCAGTGCCAAAGCCTATATGAATGCCCTTAACCGATTGCTGACGGCTAAGAAGGCAGGCTAAAGATGTCAGTCGAGCTTGAGATGGTTATCCGTCTTCTGGCGGCGGCAGGGTTGGGGGCGGTTATTGGTTATCAGCGGGAGAGGTCGGGTAAGCCCGCCGGGCTTAGAACCCATATTCTGATTGCTATTGGCTCGGCGCTGTTTACCATCGCTTCAGTTTATGGCTTCATTCCGGTCGCTGACCCAGCTAGGGTTGCAGCGGGAGTGGTGGCTGGTATTGGCTTTATTGGCGCCGGGGCGATTATCCACCGGGGTGGTGGCGATATTGTTACCGGGCTGACTACGGCGGCTACTATCTGGGTGGTGGCGGCTATTGGTCTGGCGGCTGGGGCTGGTTTATTCGTGGTCGCCGGGGTTACCACGGGCATTGCCCTGGCGGTTTTATTCCTTCCCCGTAACATTCGATAACGTTCCTTGAGATTTGTGCTGGAATATCTCGACAGAGAGGAGGCTTTGTTGACTTTAGCAGAGAAGATACTAGCGGCTCATACTGATAAGGAGACAGTAAGCCCCGGTGAGTTCATCAATGTCCGGGTTGACCTGATTTTGGCCAATGATATTACCGCCCCCATCGCGATCCGGGAGTTTCGGAAGATGGGTGTGGGCAGGGTTTTTGACCCCAAGAAAATAGTCATGGTGCCCGATCATTTTACGCCCAACAAGGATATCGCCTCTGCCGAGCAGGCAAAGCTGGTGCGGGATTTTGCCCGTGAGCAAGGGATAGTATATTTTGAGGTTGGTCGGGTGGGCATTGAGCACGTGCTCTTGCCGGAGCAGGGCCTGGTTTTACCTGGGGATGTCGTTATCGGGGCTGATTCGCATACCTGCACCTATGGCGCTCTGGGTGCCTTCGCCACTGGCATGGGGTCAACGGATATTGCTGCGGCAATGGCTACTGGGGACATCTGGATGAAGGTACCGCCGACGATTAAACTGATCTATTTCGGTAGCCTGGGTAACTGGGTGATGGGTAAGGACCTCATCCTTTATACCATTGGTGACATTGGCGTTGATGGGGCGCTCTATTCAGCCATGGAATTTAACGGCGAAGCCATAGACTCATTGTCCATAGATGGGCGCTTTACCATGGCAAACATGGCTATTGAAGCTGGGGCTAAAGCCGGTATCTTCAGGGTGGATAACAAGACTCAGCTTTACATAAAACCTAGGGCAAAGCGCCCTTACCGGGTCTACGAACCAGACGGCGAAGCTAATTACGCTCGGGTCATTGAATATGACGTCTCTGGGATTGAACCCCAGGTGGCGCTGCCGCACTCACCGGCTAATGCCCGGCCGGTTAGCCAGGTAGGGAATATCGAGATTGACCAGGTGGTGATTGGTAGCTGTACCAACGGTCGTATTGAGGACTTACAGGTTAGTGCCCAGGTACTGAAAGGGAAGGAAGTACACTCTCGGGTGCGCTGTATTATTATTCCCGGCTCGCAGGAGGTGTATCTTGATGCTCTCACTCGGGGGCTGATAGAAGTGTTTATCAAGGCGGGGGCGGTGGTGAGTGCTCCAACCTGTGGGCCCTGCCTTGGTGGGCATATGGGGGTGCTGGCGGCTGGTGAGCGCTGCCTCTCCACTACTAACCGAAATTTTGTCGGTAGAATGGGTCACCTTGAATCGGAGGTATATCTGGCTAACCCGGCAGTGGCCGCGGCCAGCGCCGTGCTGGGTAGAATTGCCAGTCCGGAGGAGATTTAGGGGTAAGGGGGCAAAGTGGTGGCTAAAGGGTCTAAAAGCTGGCGAGAGAAACTGGAAAACCCCGGGGAGGGTTTACCTAAGGTGGTTACCGGGCCTCCAAAGTGGGAAAAGCGGTTTGGGGGCAGAAGGGTGTTGGTGGCGACACCACTTTTGGTTAACGGGGTAATCCAGAAGGTGGGGTCGGGAAAACTTATTACGGTAGGGCAGATCAGAGAGCACTTGGCTAAAGATTTTCAAGCCGATGCAACCTGTCCCCTGACGACCGGTATTTTCGTGCGCACTGTTTCTGAGGTTGCCGAGGAGGATTTGAGAGCGGGCAGAGAAAAGGTGACGCCCTACTGGCGGGTGGTGAGAGGCGACGGCAGCCTGAACGAGAAATTCCCTGGGGGTGCAAGAGCCCAGGCGGCCCGCTTAAGGGAAGAAGGGCACATCGTTGAAGCCGGCAGGGGTAAGAAGCTCAGGGTGAGGGATTTTGAGCGGGCTTTGGTTGGACTTTAGGAGGTGTTGTCTTAGTGTTAAAAGGTAAAGTTCATAAATACGGCGCTGATATTAATACCGATGTTATTATCCCGGCGCGCTATCTCAACATGTCCCAGCCGGAGGAACTGGCTCGGCACTGCATGGAGGACTTAGATAGGGACTTTATCAAGCGGGTCAAGCCAGGGGATATTATCATGGGGACGACTAACTTTGGCTGCGGCTCGTCCCGGGAGCACGCCCCGCTGGCGATTAAGGCGGCGGGTGTCTCCTGCGTTATTGCCGAGACCTTTGCCCGTATCTTCTTCCGTAATGCCATCAACATCGGCCTGCCGCTCCTTGAGTGTGCCGAGGCGGTGGAAAAAACGGAGTCGGGCGATATTCTGGAAATCGACCTAGCCAGTGGTGAGATAAAGAACCTGACTCGCAATCTGGTGTTCACCGCTCAGCCCTACCCCCCCTTTATGGCGGAGCTTATTTCAACCGGCGGGCTCGCTAACTATACCAGAGAGAGACTGGAGAGCAGGAGGAATAAGAGTGCAATTTAAGCTAGCGGTTTTACCCGGTGACGGTATTGGTCCCGAGATTACGGCTGAGGCGGTCAAGGTGCTAGAGGCGGTCGGTAGCCGATTCGGCCATGATTTCAGTTGGCAGCGGGGTCTGCTGGGTGGGGTGGCCATTGACGAAACCGAGATGGCTCTCCCTGATGATACCCTAAAGATGTGTCGCCGAAGTGATGCGGTGCTGCTTGGGGCGGTAGGTGACCCAAAGTGGGATAATGACCCTCAGGCAAGGGTTCGTCCTGAGGATGGTCTCCTGGCGCTGAGGAAGGGACTGGGGCTTTTTGCCAATTTGCGCCCGATTAAGGTCTTTCCGGTGCTGATTGATGCTGCCAACCTGAAGCCAGAAGTGGTGAAGGGGGTGGATTTCATATTTGTCCGGGAGCTTACCGGGGGCGTCTATTTTGGGCGACCGAGGAAGCGCTGGCAGACGTCACGGGGACGGCGGGCGGTTGACTCGATGGTGTACTCCGAGACTGAAATTGAACGCATCCTCAGAGTCGGCTTTGAGCTGGCTCGGCGGCGACTTAAGAAGCTGGTTTCGGTGGATAAGGCAAATGTGCTGGAGTCTTCCCGTCTGTGGCGGCAGGTGGCGATGGAGGTGGCCGGCGAATACCCTGATGTTGAGCTGGAGCATATGTTTGTCGATGCCTGTGCCATGCGCCTAATTCAGAACCCGACCTATTTTGATGTCCTGGTTACTGAGAATATGTTCGGTGATATTCTTACCGATGAGGCATCAATGCTGGCTGGCTCGTTGGGGATGCTGCCCTCAGCCAGCCTGGCTGGGATTCCACGGGAGGGAGCTAGTATCTTTGGCCTCTATGAGCCGGCCCACGGTAGTGCTCCTCGTCGTGCCGGGCTTAATATGGCTAACCCGATAGCTACTATTCTCAGCATCGCCATGATGCTACGCTACTCCTTTGGTCTATTAAAGGAGGCACAGGTGGTTGAGGATGCCGTTAGCAAGGTGCTCAATGAGGGTTACCGCACCTATGACATCATGGCTGAGGGTAAGGTAAAGGTGGGGACGAAAGAGATGGGTGACCTAATCGCTAATAAGGCAGGTGGCTAGGGAGTGACCTCGGTTCAGCTTTACGATACGACCCTTCGGGACGGGGCTCAGAAGGAGGGCATCTCCTTCTCGGTGGTTGACAAGCTGAATATCGTCCATAAACTTGATGAGCTGGGTGTCCACTTCATCGAGGGGGGATGGCCCGGCTCCAATCCCAAAGATGTTGAGTTTTTTGAGCGGGCTAGAGAGCTTGATCTCTGCAAATCGCAGCTGGTTGCTTTTGGTAGCACTAGGCAGCCGAAAACTAAGGCAGGAGCTGATGCTAACCTTAGGGCACTCGCTGAGGTTGGGGTAAAGACGGTCACCATTGTTGGCAAGGCTTCAGAATTGCAGGTCAGAAGGGTATTAGAGACCTCGCTTGAAGAAAACCTCAACATGATTAGCGATTCGATACGCTATCTTGGGGCAAAGGGACTTAGTGTTTTCTTTGATGCCGAGCATTTCTTTGATGGTTTTCGAGCCAATTCTGATTATGCGCTGCGCTGTCTGGAAGTTGCTGCTGAGGCTGGAGCCAGCTGTCTTGTCTTGTGTGACACCAATGGTGGGGCACTACCCGCTGAGGTAGTAACCGCGATTAAGGCGACTCGGGATAAGATTGCCGTGCCGTTGGGTATTCATGCTCATAATGATGGTGAACTGGCAGTAGCTAATACCCTAGCGGCGGTGAGTGTCGGCGTGAGTCAGGTTCAGGGGACGATTAACGGCTATGGTGAGCGCTGTGGCAATGCCAACCTTTGTTCTATTATTCCAAATCTGAAGCTCAAGATGGGGATTGACTGCATTAGTGATGATGAGTTAGCCAGACTGACTGAGGTGTCTCGCTATGTGAGTGAGGTAGCTAACCTTATTCCCGATGCCTCTCAGCCTTACGCTGGTTCTAGTGCCTTTAGCCATAAGGGTGGGCTTCATGTTTCGGCTCTTTCTAAGTGGTCGGGGAGCTACCAGCACATTGACCCGAGGCGAGTGGGCAACCAGCCACGGGTAGTCGTATCTGAGCTCTCTGGCAAGGGAAACATTATCTATAAGGCAAAGGAGATGTCCTTGGATCTGCCCCCAGAGGGTGAGGAACTAAAGAAGCTGCTTAGCCAGATTAAGTGGCTGGAGAGCCGAGGTTTTCAGTATGAGAATGCTGAGGCTTCTTTTGAATTGCTGGTGCGTCGGGCGAAACCAGATTACAAGCCGCCCTTTGAGCTGGTTGATTTTTTGGTGGTGGTGGAGAAGAGAAGGCGGCCACCCACCAGAGAGGAGCTTGAAGAAATGCTGTCTGAGGCAATGGTAAAGGTAAGGGTGGGAAAGGAAGTAATGCATACCGCCGCTGAGGGCAACGGTCCAGTAAATGCTCTGGACCATGCCCTGCGTAAGGCCCTGCTTCGTTTCTATCCTAGTGTGGATATAGTTAGACTAGTTGACTATAAGGTTCGCATCCTTGAGGAGAATGTCGGCACTGAGTCTCAGGTTAGAGTCCTTATTGAGTCTAGCGATGGAGTTCGTGAGTGGCGTACCGTAGGTAGCTCCACCAATATCATTGAGGCTAGCTGGTTGGCTCTAGCCGACAGCCTGGAATACTGGCTGTTAAGACAGATGACAGGCATACCCATGTTCTCGGTATAGGGCCGCCTTCCAGTCTCCAGTCACAATATCGGTAAGTATCTTTGGATCTCATACTCAGTTACCTGGGTCCGGTACTGGTTCCACTCAATCTTTTTATTCCTGATGAAGGCATCAAACACGTGCTCACCGAGGGCCCTACGCACTAAGTCGCTATTCTCAGTCAGGTGAATTGCCTCCAGCAGGTCAGGGGGCAGGGTCCCGATGCCGCGCTTCTCCCTTTCCTCCTCAGTCATCTCGTAGACGTTCTCCTCTA
>CAYYLM010000028.1:0-11304 GCA_964472625.1 uncultured Dehalococcoidales bacterium | reverse complement strand
CGGCACCATCCTCAGGGCTGGTCAGCTCAGGACCGAGCTTGGCAGCGCAGTCCTCATAGACCCACAGCTGATGGTTTGGAATGGTCGAGTCTTTCTCATCATAATCACCAGGTGACCCACTATCAATGGCGAAGAGCTTGGTGTTGGTGTCCGTAGTGAGGCAGCCGCAGAGGTCAATGGCGTTGACCTGGGCATCAAAGTCCTCTTCCACGTAGAACGGGAGAGTAGTGTCTTGGGTAAGCCCGCAGATGAGGTAGTCCCAGTCCTCCATGCCGCAGCAGGCGGTATCGCAGGGGGTCAGGTTGCGCGCCACACCACTGACAGCAAAGTCGCCGAGGTCGGCATCAACCGCTAGTCTTCCCTTACAGGCAGCTAGAGCAGCCGCACTGGTAGTATCGAAGTTGAGCCGATCGCTCGCCGCATACAGGGTGCCCTCGCGGGCGACGGCGATGCCAGTGTAGTTCGTTTCCACGATGGAAATCTTCGTCCAGGAGCCGTCGGTGAGGTCGGTGCGGTAGACATTACCATCAGTACCGGAATCATCGGTAGCCACGTAGATGATGTTCTCACAGACCGGGTCACAGGCAACGTGGACTCCGGCAGTTGCCCCGTCGTTGGGCAGCTTGTCGGTCAGGTTCCAGGTGTCGCCGCCGTCATCAGTCCAGGCTACCTTTTCGGCATCGGTCATCGGGGTGACGACCACGAAGCCCTCGTCACAGCAGGCAAGCACCATGTGACTGGAATCAAGCCCGGTATCAACCGGGTCGCTCCAGCGCCGCCCGTACTGGGTTGATATGGTGATATAGCCCAGATCGTCAATGGCGTAGACGATGTTCTCGCTCTCCACGCTGAAGTCCTGGAGGTCAACCTTGGGAACTGGTGGGGTGTTCCAGCACTGACCGCAGTCACGGCTGTAGAACAGGTCGTCATCGGCATCACCGTTACCACCATCACCGTCCTGGATACCCAGGTAAACAGTGCCGCTGGGTGAGACCGGATCCTGATCGCAGCAGTCCTCAATGGCATCACAGGGGATGCGCAGCATCAGGCGGTCGTAGCGTACGTTTGCCCAGTCGCCGAAGAAGATTCTCTCCCAGGTGTCGCCCTCGTCGTAGCTGCGCCAGACACTGTCGCACAGACAGTAATAACTACCACACGGACTCCAGTCGCTGACATTCATGGTGGAGAGGTAGTAGGTACCACAGTCCGGGCAGGCAACGAAGTCGGAGAGGTGGTCAATGTCGGTGTCAATTAAGCCAATCTGGTTAAAGGACACCGCATCATCCCGGCTCACCGAGAAGGCGGACTCATCACCCGGGGTCCCCGCGCCGGGACTATCGAACCCAATGTAGTTACCGCTACAAGGATTGGCGTACCAGTCCACAAGTGTATCAGTGATGTCAAAGAAATCCTGGTCAATCAGACCGGTGGTAGAGGCGTACTCCTTAGCCCCGTCCGGGGTGTACATCACCAGAGCCATGTAGGGACCGGAGGGGTCCTTGCAGGCGCCGTCCCACTGCGGGCAGCAGAAGTCAAGCTCCTCGGTGTGCCACACCCTAACGCTCGGGCAGCAGCAGGCATATAGGAAATCGCCAGGCGCCGTAGTACCATCGTTATCGAACTGGAGGTACTCACCAATCATGAGCTTGCCGGTGTCGGCATCGCCGTGGACGTCAATCGACGCCAGCAGCGGGTCGCCGGGCGGGCCGCAGACCGGGCTCAGGGCGTTGTTGTCAGCACGGAAGACATAGCCGCCGTAGATATCGCTCCCGGCCGGGTCAAGCCTAGCGTTGACGTAGAGGAAGACCGCCCGGGCACCGGGGTCAGAGCCGTCGTAGTCGGCGGGCAGCGTCAGACCAGCGCACCTCAGGTAGGCGTAGGGTGAAGTAGCCCATAGCGCCAGGGTCTCGCCGTCAGCCTTGATCTCAGCAGCGTTGGGGAAGCCAGCCTCGCTAGCCCAGGAACCGTTGGTCTCTAAGATGCCTGACTGGAGGTAGTACACCGGGTATGTGGCGTTATCAGTCTCAGCCAAGATGATGACGATGGTGTCGTCAATATCAAAGTTGGGCGAGAAGACAATGGCGATCACGACATCGCTGCCACCGGTGACACCGTAATCCCAGCCCGGGTAGTTAGTGGCGTCGCCGGTCAGGTCATCCCAGGAGGCGCTGAGCCAGGTGCCCGCCTTGAGGCGGAAGAGGGCGGCATCGCCATCAGAGTCTATCCCAGCGATGGCGATGTTATGGATGCTGTCCACCTCGGGGGATACCGCCAGGTCAAAGACCTTGCTCGGGGCACCACCCATCATGTCGTCTGTAGTGCCGGCATCCACCATGTCGCCGGTGTAGGTGAAGTGAGTGCCGCCGTCCTGCGAGGCAACCACCCATACGTCGCCGCTGGTGCCGTAGCCAGCCACCGCCACCCAGTCCTCGTCATCCGAAGCCACGGCTACCGCTACCAGCGTAGTATAGCCGGTAGGGGAAGGCAGGCTGGCGGCTCCGACCACGTTAGCCGTGATATCGCTCCAGGTGACGCCGCCATCGGTGGACTTGACCAGGGCGAAGTCCGCGTCAGTACCCGTAGTATGCCAGTCATCGATGCAGTCCTCATCCCACTCGAGCACGGCGTAGATGGTGTCACCCTCGTCACCGCCAATATCATAGTCAATGATATTGCTCTCGGGCAGGATGACCATGCCGGCCACGGTGGGGGTATTGACGATGGACCACTTCATCATGTCGGCAGACACCGGAGCCGCAAAAACGGCTCCAATCAGCCCAACAACGAGTCCCGTCGACAGGCCTATCCCCAATATTTTAGATATTTTACTTTTCATCGACCTTTTATTCTCCTTGGTTTTTGATTCTCCATAAGCAAAGACATAAAACCTCACTTACTCCCTGCTATGGAGATAAGGTTACTCTTAGATTTGGCAGTTGCCTTACCTGAAGGCTCTCCCCCTTCAGGACCACCCCAGAAACAGGCGTGGGCGTGCTCCCTCCGGGCTCATACCATAGCATCACCTCCTCTCTATTCGTTAGCCTTATTATACCACGCTCTGTCAACGTGTCAATAGGTAGCCAATATAAATACTATCCGCCGAGGAGAAAGATACCCTAGATACCACCCCCCCGGTATACCTCAATAGGTTATAACGCTGAGCCTGCCCAAAGGTTAGGACAGAAGTCAAACGAGGCTGGCGACATTAATCAGCTCGCCAAACTAGTCAGGCAAGGTAATAAGCCGAAACTGGCTCCCCGACGTGGACTCGAACCACGAACCTAGCGGTTAACAGCCGCCCGCTCTACCTATTGAGCTATCGGGGAATGAGAACTACCTCAAAATTATACTCCCCGGCGCCTTGAATAACAAGGGAAGTCGCTTAGTAGAATGGACTCTACAGCGTCAGGGTGAGTGGCCTAGTGGCTGCCGAGCCTGGATTCGAACCAGGGCTAGAGGATCCAAAGTCCCCTGTGCTACCACTACACAACTCGGCATCACAACTTATAGATTATCGCCCAGGCAGACGCTATGGTGCCGAAGGTCGGACTCGAACCGACACGGAGATTGCTCTCCAACAGTTTTTGAGACTGCCGCGTCTACCTCTTCCGCCACTTCGGCATAAGCGGAAGACGAGATTCGAACTCGCGACCTCTTCCTTGGCAAGGAAGCATTCTACCGCTGAACTACTTCCGCATCTTGGCACTGTTTAACAACTGCCCGGCTCCAGTGCCGAGGCTCAGAATCGAACTGAGGACACGCGGATTTTCAGTCCGCTGCTCTACCAACTGAGCTACCTCGGCACAAAGGTTATTGTAGCTGTTTCGGCTACCAGCGTCAAGCGAAGATTTGCACCATTCATACGGTTGCCTCTACGCTGGTTGGTGACATATAATTCATAGATTGGCTACGCTACCTCGATTCTAAGCAGGCAGATGAAAATGCAACGGTTTCCCCAAACTTTTATCTATCACCTAACCAGGGTTTTTGCCCTGCCTTTCTTCAGAATTCTATTCTGCCTACTAACACGATACCGAGTCACCGGGCAGGATAATGTCCCCCCAGATGGTCCGCTGCTGATTGTAGCTAATCACTTAAGTAGCGCCGACCAATATCTACTGTACTTCACTATTAAGCGCAAGATGATGTTTATGGCCAAGGAGGAACTATTTCGCTCCCCGGCAGTAAGGACACTGGCAAGATGTTTTGGTGCCTTTCCGGTCTACAGAGAGGGAATTGATAGGAAAGCCTTAAGTGAGGCTTACTGGGTTCTCGATAATGGTTTTGCCCTGGTTATGTTCCCAGAAGGAGCTAGAAGTAGGCAGGCGCAGCTACAACGTGCTATGCCCGGGTCAGCGCTGATAGCTTTAGATAAGAATGTCCCTATTCTCCCCGTAGGTATTACTGGTATGGAAGCTAGGTGGAAGGGCATATTGTGGTCTGTTTTTCACCGGCCTCGGGTAGCAGTTAATATTGGTCGCCCCTTCAATCTACCGGTCACTCACCAGACACCAACCAAGAAGAGGCTTACGGAACTCGCTGACCTAATTATGGAACACATTGCCAGACTCCTGCCACCCGAATACAGGGGCCACTACTCAACAAAAGCTAAAATAAGACCAAATTGATGAGCTCTAAGATTGGTGAGCACTAAACAGATAGCGGCGGATTGAGCGGCAGCAGCAGTGTCGGTCCAGGCTTACGCCATAAATAGGAGCGCGTATATTTACTGGGCAGAGAATAGACAACCTGTGCCCTAGGCTGCTCCAGACAGAAGAGAAACACCCCGACAACCTGCGGTTTGGTGCCGAAGGGACCGATTATCATATTGAACGAAGCCTTTAGCTGGGCATAAATATCTTGAAGCACCTTCTTCACTATGTATGGGTTATCCGGGGGCGCCTCCCTTAGCTCTACCGATGGTTGCGAAAGCAGGTAAGAATTATTCTTCTCAGCATATTTCAGGTAGTTAAGATTACCATGGCGCGGCGGATCGGCAATTAAGGCGATGGTCTTCGCCGGGTTAAAGTGCTTCCAAACGGCGAGAGAACGCTCCGGCTCAAAGCCAAGGAATAGGACAAGAGCCGTCTCTTTATCTAGGGAAACGCTGCCGTAGAAGTCCGGAATAGTGGTTATCTGGGTTACCCCTTTAGTAAGCTTGGTTGGTAAGTATGTTTGCGTGGTATGGATTATCCGGGGCAGCCCTGACTTGAGGTCAATGATGAGATAATTGAGAAGCTGCAACAAGAACATCTTAGTAAAGCCGCTAATGTCAATCGTGATATAGGGATTTTCCGGGTCCCGAGGCTTACATTTATCCCAGATGCCTTTGAGCTGAGTCACGCACTCACCTTGGCTTGCCTGCTGGCACGAGATGATAAAAATGCCTCTAGAGGTCCGGGCACCCAGCATACCCTTCAGGCTGTTAAGATTAGTATCAACCTGCTTCTTGTAAAGAGAATCCTCGATGACAAAGATTATAGAGTAGTTCGTCCGGTAGTCGGGGCCCATTTTCAAAGCGCCGGAAAGGCATCTCTCTTCGAAGCTAGCCCAACACAGAAAAAGGTCATCAGGGCCAAATTCATTTAATCTTGTAAGGCGTTCGATCTCAGTCGGTTGTTCCACCATAGTCACGCTAGCAACACCCCTTAATCTCGCCATAAGTATTATAGCACGGTTTCAGGCCAGATTGAAGCCACCCTAAGGTTCATTTAGGTCTCAGGGGGTATTGACAGCTTGCAGGCGGTAAGCTAATATAGCCAATGCACCCGGCAGGTATCCATCACTAAACCTGAGTAATTTTGACGATGAGGGGGGACTGAAATGGGATTATCGCCCGAGGAAAGGAAAAGAATCTACGAGGAGGAAAAGGCGCGGCTTGAGGCACAGGAGCAGAAAGGAAAGGGGAAACAAAAAGCCAAAGGGGATTCAACAACTAGCCTCAAGCCGAATGTGGCGGGACTATTATGTTATCTTGGCTTTTGGGTAACCGGTATTATCTTCCTGCTTATAGAGCGAAGGAACCGGCTGGTCCGTTTCCACGCTATGCAGTCATTGGTCACCTTCGGTATTCTCAATATTATTTGGGGTATTGCCAACACTTTCCGTAGCTGGGGATGGATTGGGGGTTGGGGGTTAACAGGATTTTGGGGTCCCCAGTACATTGCCGCCACTGCCATTTTCATAATCTTTTTTGTGCTCTGGTGGGTATTCTGGGCAGTCGGGATGTACAAAGCCTATCACGGGCAGCCGTACCGGATTCCTTGGTTCAGCAACCTAGCCGAGAAGTGCCTAGCTAAACTGGATGCCGGAAAATAATGGACCCTATCACATTTGACTTATACCACCTAATCTTCTATACTCAAAGTGAAGTAGCTATCTGCCATCGACCATTCTGGCGGTGAGCCTAGTTAAAATGACCAAAACCTTTAGTCGCTCGGATCATAACGACCGAGACGACCGAAAATCGAAGTTACCTTTTCGGATACCTTTTCCGCGAGGAGTGGAGAGGGTATTTTTATTTAGTTTAGCTCGGTGAGGAGACGAGTGCTCAAGCTAGGGTTTATCGGCGCCGGTACCATTGGCAGTACCCTTGCTCTTAAGCTAAGCAGCCAAGGCTATCCCGTGGTAGCCGTATCCAGCCGGCATCATGCCTCAGCCAAGAAGCTGGCTCAGGCTATTAGTGGCTGCTCACCGGTCGCCGATAATCAAGAGGTAGCCGACAGCGCTGAGTTTGTCTTCATCACTACTCCCGATGATGTTATCACCTCCGTAGCTTCGCAAACAGCGTGGCACCAGGGACAGATGGCGGTGCACTGCAGCGGTGCCGATGCCACTGATATTCTGGAACCAGCCAAGAAAGCGGGGGCTTATGTCGGTGTCTTCCACCCTCTTCAGACCTTCGCCAGTGCCAGAGAGGCGATGGAAAACATGCCTGGCTCAACCTTCGCCCTGGAGGCAGAAGAGCCTCTGCTGGGAATACTCCAAGAAATGGCTCATGCCCTTGGTGGTCACTGGATTAAGCTAAAGGCAGGGGATAAAGCGGTCTATCATGCCGCCGCGGTTATTGCCAGTAACTACCTAGTGACCTTGGTTAAGATGGCTACTGACCTGTGGCAGACCTTCGGTGTCCCCAGAGAAAAGGCCACTGAGGCACTACTGCCCCTGATACGAGGAACAGTGCGTAACCTGGAAACTATCGGTTTGCCACAGTGCCTCACCGGACCCATTGCCCGCGGTGATAGCGGCACCATAAAGAAGCACCTTGAGGCATTAGCAAAAGCCTCTCCTGGCACGCTAGCCACCTATCGGGAACTTGGCCTCAAGACCATTCCCGTTGCTCTGGCCAAGGGACGCATAAACGAGCAGCAGGCAGACGAGCTAAAGGCCACACTAGAGCAAGCTAATTGTGAAATAGCTGGAGGGAGCCTATGAGAATCATGCTAAAGAGCAAAATCCACCGTGCCCGGGTCACTGCCGTCAATATTGATTACGAAGGCAGTGTTACCATTGACGAGAGACTCATGCAAGAAGCCGACATCCTACCCTACGAACAGGTTCAGGTGCTAAATCTCAATAACGGTGCCCGTTTTACTACCTATGCTCTTAAAGGGGAGAAAGATGGCGAGATCTGCCTCAATGGTGCCGCGGCTAGGCTGGCGGCTAAGGGAGATATCATCATTATCCTTAGCTACTGCCAGGTTTCCGATGATGAGGCCCCTAACTTCATGCCCAGACTGGTCTACGTTGATGCCCGAAACACCACCGCGGAGAGTAAGTGGCTGACTGAGGCTATCCCTCTATAGAAGAGAGACTAATGAGGACTTCCACAAACCAGATAAATGAAAATTATTACCAAGATTGCTGACATGAAACGGCTGAGGCAGGGACTTACTGAGCCGGTGGGCCTCGTGCCGACTATGGGCTATCTCCATGAAGGCCACCTGTCCCTGGTAAGACAAGCCAGAATAGAAAACCCTTCGTTAGTGGTCACCATCTTTGTTAATCCCACCCAGTTTGGTCCGCAGGAAGACTTCCAGAGCTATCCCCGGGATACCAAGCGTGACCTGACGCTACTGGAAAAGGAAGCCACCGACGTTATCTTTATCCCCTCAGCTGAGGAGATGTACCCACCCAGGTTTAACTCATGGCTAGAGGTTGGTGAGGTAACCGAGCGGCTTGAGGCGGCCAGCCGCCCCGGCCATTTCCGAGGGGTGACCACAGTTTGCGCCAAGCTATTTAACATCATTCAGCCAAAAAGAGCCTACTTTGGTCAGAAGGATGCCCAGCAGGCTTTGGTTATTAAAAAGATGGTAAGCGACCTCAATATGAACCTGGAGATAGTCACTCTGCCTACGGTACGTGAGCCTGATGGGCTGGCGCTGAGCAGCCGCAATACCTACCTTAGTCCCGCTGAGCGCCAAGCGGCGTTAGTTCTATATCACGCCCTCACGCTGGCTAAGAGGCTCTGGGAGCAGGGAGAAAAGGATGCCGAGCGTATCAGGCAGGAGATGAGAGGGCTGATTCAGAAAGAGCCGCTAGCCACCATTGACTATGTGTCTATCGCCGATGCGGAGACCCTGGACGAACTGAATATAGTTAAGTCGCCGGCCCTGGTCTCACTAGCCGTAAAAATCGGTAAAACTAGACTCATTGATAATGTACTATTATAACGCCCTAAATAAGCACTTTACGGCTTCCGGTAGGGTCCTTCTTTAATGAAAACCAGCATACCTATCGTGGCGATTGCCGCCATACCGGCACCAAAGAAAAACGGTGCCTCGGGACTAAAGGCCTGCCACAGCCAGCCGGCGATAAGGCTCGCTGGCAGCAGGGTAAGTCCAACCACCCCGTGATACAGCCCATAGGCGGTGCCCCTCTTTTCTACCGGAACCAGGTCGGCAACAAAGGCCCGGGCCACTCCCTCAACTACTCCATAATAGAGACCATAACCAGCAAACAGCAGCCACACCTGCCATGTCCCACCCGTTAGGGCGAACCCGAGGTAAATCAGGGCATAAACACCCCAGCCCATGCTGATGACGCGCCTTCTGCCCAGCCGGTCAGACAGTTTACCCGCTGGCAGCGCCACCGCGGCATAGGTAGCATTGAACAGGATAAGCATGAGCACGATCTGGAATACAGAAAAGCCCATATTCTGTGCTCTTAGTACCACGAAGAAATCACTGGAATTACCCAGTGTGAATAAAGCCATGACCACCAAGAAAAGCTTAAAGCGGGTATCAAAACCAGCGGCCAGTTTAACCAGATTAAAACCGGGGCGATGGCCTTCACCAGACAAAGGTTTTCTCTCCCGCTCCTTAACAAACCTTAACAGTATCACTATCGATAGCACAGCGGGCACGATGCCAATTAGCACTAGCCACTGATAGGTCTGGAGACCGAGCTCCAGACCACGACCCTGCATGAGATAGACGACGACGGCGGCTATTGCCAGCCCGGTAACGGCACCGGAGGTATCCATCGCCCGGTGGAAGCCGAAGCTCTTGCCCCTCTCCCCAGGGGGTGCCGAATCAGCCAGCAACGCATCACGGGACGAAGTACGAATGCCCTTGCCCACCCGGTCACCGAACCTAACGCCTAAAACCATCCCCCAGGTTGAGGCGAGGTACATGAAGGGCTTGGCTACCGTGGAAATAGTGTAGCCCGCCACAGCTAAGGACTTACGCTTACCTATCCGGTCGCTAAACCAGCCACTAAACATCCGAAACAGGGCGTCGATACTCTCCGAGAGTCCCCCGATAAGACCGACGACTGTCGTCGCTGCCCCCAAGACATTACACAAAAAAAGTGGCACCAGGGTAAAAATCATCTCGCTAGAGACATCAGTGAGGAAGCTGACGACGCCTAAAAAGAACACATTGGGGCTGACTCCCCAGATTTTGGGCCGGGGTGTTTCTCCATCAAATAGTTCTGCCAATTACCTGCCCTCGATAACCTCGTTCACTAGCTCCCTGATTTTCCTCTTGGATTGCGCTAAAGCCCGCTTTCCAACTACAGTAGTCTGGTAGTATTTCCTCACCCTACCATTAACTAATTGAGTACTGCTTTTCAGGTATCCCGCTTGCTCTAGACGATGCAACATCGGATAGAGGGTGCCCGGACTAACACTGTAGCCATGCCTAGCTAGCTCGGTGGCAATCCCAACGCCAAAGATTGGCTCCTGATCTGCGTGATATAGAATGTGAATCTTGATAAAGCCCAGAAAAAATTCTCTATCAACCATAGTAACGTCTCCCGATATTGTAATACGATATTAACATTATACCAAGTTCCTTTACCCGTCAAGAATCCCCTACTGTATTTATAAAGACGACAGCGCCTCACAAAAACCTTAAGGGAAAATCATGCTTGACAAACTGTCTTCCTTATGTTAGGTTAATCTAGAAGAAGTTAGGTGACAAACAATATGATATACACCACTCCCCAAAACTGGTATTATTACTTCGTATTTAGGAGCGCCTAGGCGCGCTTGGGGGGTTGGTTTGTACCTATAAGGTACTGCAAAGCAATAAAGAATAAGGAAAATTCAGGAACCCTCCCAAGCGGAGGGTTCTTCTGTTCTGGGAACAGCCAGAGGGGCTTTGCCCCCAAAGGGCTTACCAGAGATAAAAGTTTTCTGGAGGGGGATAATGATAATCATGAAGGCCGATGCTAGCACAGAAGAAATAGCTGAGGTGGTGAAGGAGGTGAAAAAATACGGGTTGAGGGCTGATGTTTCCAAGGGGAGATACCGCGCGGTTATTGGACTAGTTGGCGACGAGAGGAAAGCACCCTTTGAACACTTTGCCACCCTTCCTGGAGTAAAAGAGGCGAGGATGGTTGAGGCTCCCTATAAACTGATCAGCCGGGAATACAGTAAACAGTTTGAGGATGAGGGAAAAGAATACGCCGTAGTTAAAGTCGGTGACATCGAGATCGGTGGTACTAGACCGGTATTCATTGCCGGGCCCTGTGCCGTGGAAAGCCATGAGCAGCTCCTAAGAATCGCTGAGGAGGCAAAGGAGGCCGGAGCCGACATGCTGCGGGGGGGTATCTTCAAGCCGAGGAGCTCGGTTCACTCGTTTCAGGGGCTGGGCTCCATTGGCTGGGAAGAAGCTAAGGAGGCACTGTCCTGGATGAAGAAAGCCGGGGAAAGGTTTCATCTGGCTACAGTAACTGAAATAAGAGGTGAAGCCCAGGTTAATTTGGCTGCCGAGTACATTGACATGCTTCAAATTGGCACCAGGAACATGTATAATCAAGACCTGCTGACCAAGGTAGCCAGGACGGGAAAGCCTATCC
>CAYYLM010000027.1:0-13168 GCA_964472625.1 uncultured Dehalococcoidales bacterium | reverse complement strand
CCCAGGATATCGGTAAACCACAGCCTGATGAATTTTACATCGTGCTCCTTTGCCGTCTTCAGGACATATTCCCTGCTTTCCTCTCTGGACTTATCAGCCATTTCAAACCTCCTTAGTGATCTTTTAGATGGCATCTTCACCATCATCGCCAGTTCTGACTCTAACCGCATTTTCAACGGGGAGGACAAATACCTTGCCATCTCCTTTTTCCCCCGTCCTGGCATTATCGACAATTGCTCTTAATACTTCGGGGACATCCTCATCCAGTATAACAACCTCAATCTTCAACTTCGGTTGAAAATGCACTTTGTAGTCGCCCACCCGCCACTGCAGCACGAGAGCCCCTTCCTTTCCCCTACCATTCACCTCACTGATTGTCATCCCCATATAGCTGAGGCTTTCAAGCGCCGATCTAACCGCATCAAGTTTTTCTTCTCTTATTATAGCTTCAATCTTCTTCATGTTACTATTCCTCCGTGAGCTCTTTCTCCATGCTGAGAAATATCAAGTCCCACAGTTTCTTCATCCTGGCGTACCCTTAATCCAATAGTCCGTTCAATAAAGGTGCCCAGAAGGCGGGTAATTCCAAACGAATACCCACCGACGGCAACAATGCCAACAATTTGCCTAGCAACTTGCGCCGTATTCCCGTAAATTGCACCGCTGATACCGGCGTCGTTAACTGCTACATTAGCGAAAATGCCAGTTGCCAAGACCCCCCAGATACCCCCCATCCCGTGTACCGCCCAAACATCCAGTGATTCGTCTATTCGCCAGCGCATTCTTAGCGACATGCAGTAGTAACAGATTATCGCGGCCACAACACCGATTGGTATTCCCATGATTGGTGATACAAACCCTGCCGCCGGCGTAATCGCCGCTAGGCCAGCAATAGCTCCGGTGGCTGCCCCTATTAGAGTTGGGCGCTTATGAATCCAGCTTATTAGCATCCAGGTAACGGTGGCAGCGGCGCCCGATATATTAGTAGCCACAAAGGCATTCGACGCTAGTCCTCCTGAGGTTAAGGCGCTACCTCCGTTAAATCCGAACCAGCCAAACCAGAGCAAGCCTGCCCCGAGCAATACAACTGGTACATTAGAGGGCTCCATAGCTTCGTCAGGGAAGCCTTTCCGATGACCCAGAAGCATAGCTAAGGCCAAGGCTGCCATGCCAGAGTTAATGTGTACCACGGCACCTCCGGCAAAATCTAAGAATCCTAAGCGTGAGAGCCAGCCCCCATCTCCCCAAACCCAATGAGCCACTGGACAGTAGACGATGGTGAACCATAAGACAGAAAACAGCATAAAGGCGCTAAATTTGATCCTGCCGATTACGGCACCACTGATCAAGGCCACGGTAATAACAGCGAACATTGCCTGAAAAACCATAAAGGCTAGATGAGGAACGGTGGTGGCATACACTAAAGACGATGACTGCCCAACCTGATTCAGTGCCACAAAGTCAAGCCCGCCGATAAAGCCGGCTTGATCTGAGCCAAAGCTCAGACTATAACCATAGAGCGCCCAGAGCAGCCCGATAGCACCCAGAGGAGCAAAACTCATCATCATTGTGGAGACAATGTTTTTTCTCCTGACAAGTCCACCGTAAAAAAGAGCCACACCGGGTACCATCAACATCACTAATGCTGACGAGACCAGTAACCAACTCACATCCCCCGAGTCGAAATTCATCTAATACTCCCTCATCATATAATTCGGGTGCTCAATTCATCACGTTATGTCCAACTCTTTGGAAGCATAACTGCATTCTCCTAACACCATTAAGGATAATAGCCAAATATTTCAAACAGATTACAGCAGGGTTAAATATTGGTTACAGATGAAAATGGAATGTATGTTCCAAAACCACCCATAAACTGCTACGCGTCCTCTGTGAAACGGTAGCCTATGTTTCTTACCGTTTCGATAAAAGTATGGGTAGCATCCTCAATCTTACTCCTGAGCCTTCTGGTATGGACATCCACGGTTCTATCGCCGCCATAGTAATCGTAGCCCCAGACACTATTGAGCAGCGACTCCCGGGTGAAGACTCGGCCACGATTACTGGCCAGAAATTTGAGTAGTTCATACTCTTTAAAGGTTAAAGATACCACCCGCCCACTAACAGATACTTCACATCTCTTGAGGTCGATTACGAGATCACCGCACCTGATTATCTCGCTTTCGTCCCTTTTCTTGTTTTGCTCGGTGACCCTTTTGGCTCTAGCCATCACCTCAGTCAATGCCCAGGGTTCGACCACGAAATCATCAATGCAGTGGTCAAAATCAAGGGACAACATATCTTGAGATACGAGGGCAATGGCAGGCAGATTATTCTTCTGCTTAATGTTTTTTATACGAGATAGCTCCTTACAGCTTAACGACTTGTCATCAATGACGACCATTATTAGATCGGTATCCAGCTCGTTGAAATTCTCAATCAAATCATCTCCATTTGAGCAAAATCCGCAGCTGAAGCCGGACTCGACCAGCTCTGCTCCCAGTTTCCTTATCTGGCCGCTTTCCTCAGCCAGTATTAATACCTTAAACAATTTCAGTCACCGCCTGTCTGCGATTGTCACCTCCACCGGCTCCGAGACGCCGGAAACTCCGTAACTCCCCAAATTCGATAACTTCACCAACAGTATGAGTCGTGATATCTACCCCAACCTCAACCGACGCCGCTACCGGATTCAGCCCGTCAAGGACTACCATCCCAAAATGGTCTGGCCTGACCGAAACCTCGCAAATCCCTTCACCCACCCCGCCTAGTTTTAGGATACCTCTCACCCCTCCCGCCACCAGCATCTGAAGAACCGACTCCACTTCAGGCCATGTTAAAGCTGGTACCTCTAAGAAACTGGCCAGTATCTTGCCATTGCCCCCTTTGGCTACCTTGTTAACCGACGTCATGCGACAACTAAGAAATATTTCCGATGGATCAATGGAGGAGCTACTGTACTCAATAAGGTCGACAAAACGCAATGGTTCGTAGTCTCGAATCTGGAGCAAACCTCCGAACTTAGGAACCGCCGGGATTCCGCACTTAAGCAGGGCTCCAATATATATAATGTGAGAGACCGCAAGCAGGCCAACCACATTTTTAGGCACGAGTCGTTGCCCTACTCTTGCCTCTCCGTGAATGACCCCAACTGAGTCAGAAATGGTGAGTTTAGCTTTAAAGGCTTCTTTCATAGCTTTCACAGCCTGAGGGTACATGTCCCTTGGAATCAAATTCAGACTAGCGGGTACCTTACCGGTCCGTTTGACCGGATCGAAGGTGCATTGATGTGCCATCATCTCAATCTTACCAGTCATCGATTCTACCCACCCACCCACATGAGCCTTACTAAGTCTCTCAAGGCTTGGGCTAGTTATCGAACTGCCTTCCTTCCTAATGGTGTTGTGTATAGAGCTAGGCTTATCTATTTGATCCATATTTCGTGTGACCGCTCTCCTACTTACTTAGAATCCCCTCCCTCGTTTGACCCAGCTGCTTAAATATTCTCAGATC
The DNA here is from genome assembly GCA_964472625.1 of uncultured Dehalococcoidales bacterium. Classification (GTDB taxonomy): domain Bacteria; phylum Chloroflexota; class Dehalococcoidia; order Dehalococcoidales; family UBA5760; genus UBA5760. The sequence goes on along the minus strand of CAYYLM010000027.1, from coordinate 9,655 downwards.
CGTACCGGGACTCCCCTGTCTAGCAGATACTGTTTGGCTTCCCTAATAGAGTAGGTTCTATAGTGAAAGATGCTGGCGGCAAGCACTGCGTCTGCCTGGCCGGTGACCAGCGCCTCATAGAGGTGGTCAAGATTGCCCGCACCACCACTGGCAATTACAGGTACTGTAACCGAACTGCTAATGGTGCGGGTCAGCTCCAGGTCATACCCGCTACGCTGACCGTCAGCATCCCAGCTGGTGAGAAGTATTTCACCGGCGCCGAGTGATACTGCTTGTTCCGCCCACCCGACGGCATCAATCCCGGTTGGCCTTCGCCCCCCGTGGGTTAGGACCTCCCATCCGGACTCGCTATTACCCTCCAGTCGCCGGGCATCAATGGCGACGACGATACACTGCGAGCCAAATTTTTCGGCTCCCTGACTAATAAGTGGTGGGCTCTGCACGGCAGCAGTGTTTACGCTTATCTTGTCGGCTCCGGCTTCCAGTATGCGCCGCATATCTCCCGTATTACGCAGTCCACCACCCACGGAAAGAGGAACGAAAACCTGCTCCGAGACACGCTCTACTACATCCACCATGGTATCACGCCCCTCCGGTGTGGCCCCGATATCCAGAAACACCAGCTCGTCAGCTCCCTCACGGTAATAAAAAGCAGCTAGCTCTACCGGGTCGCCGGCATCACGCAGATTGGTAAAGCTGGTGCCCTTAACCACTCTTCCCTGAGTTACATCAAGGCAGGGGATAATCCTCTTGGTCAGCATTTTGGCACCTTCTCCAAGACAAGGTCGTCCTCATCGTCTGCAGAACTATCCCGATCTTCCAGATCCTGTTCTACCCGGCTCAAAACCTCGAGCTTGACTGCCTGCACCTTGCGATAAATCTCTCGATAGTTCCGTATCTCTCCATTTACCCTCAAAAGATCTTCCTCTACCGAGATACCAAAAAGCCTCTCGTTTTCCTCTAAGTAGGGAAGGATTAACTCCCAGTCAGCCCGGCTCAGATCAACGAACTCGCCACCGTTCAGCTGGTCATCGACCACCCTATGATAGGGGTCCCTTAAATAGATAGCACCCCCCGAGGCTAAGGAAAAGAGGTTAGAGCCGGGGTATGGCGTGGTTTGGTCAACTATATTGCCCTCCTCGTCAAATTCAATGCCGTTCACGATGACAAAGCCACCACCAGCGAGCGGGTCACCAGCCATAAACGATTCCGCTAGGTAATCAAGGCAAGAGCCATTAATCACTACCCTAGGCCGTCCCACGGCGTTAATCAGCGGCCGCCCAGCAGCATTACCGAGGACAAACACCTCTCCTCCCTTGGCACCGTACATGAAGGTCTGCCCTACGTCACCGTAAATGACCAATTTTCCCTGCTTCATGATCTGTCCCACCTGATCCTGGGCGTTGCCGTGGACGAATATCTCCACGCCATCGATCCCGGAGGCCAGATAATCACCAGCGCTGCCATAGACGTCGATCCTAACCCCACCTGAGTCCTTTACCAGACCACAACCGCAAAACCTCTGCCCCCGATAGCCATAGCCGATAAACTGGTGCCACCCCAGCTGATAAGCTCGGCAGATTAGGCGAGCGTCGCAGTCTTGCCCTTCCGGCGGGAACTCACCACCGTTCAAAATTAGTATCCTCTCGCTAGCCTGGGGAGCCCTTATCGTCTCGCGAGTATTCCAGTCTATATGGCGATAGATACTTCCTGAGTTTTCCGTCAGTCCAGGGGTAGACTTAAATATTCTGGTTAAGCTGTCCCGTATTATCTGAATCACCGAGCCTCTCTTCTTGTTTCCCGTGAAGAGGTGACCGTCGTTTAAATAGGTCAAGGCTGCGATGGCTTTCGCCTTGTGGCCATCACTCTCTCTAGCCTTCGCTACGAGCCTATCGCACAGATGTCGGAGTGATTCATAACTCCAGCCAGCCAAGCTCCTACGACAATAGTCCTTGAAATCAGCGATGTCATCAGTCGCTAGCCCCTTTTTTACGGCTTGCGTGATTTGTCTCTTCTCGGTTAGTGCCAGCGATTTACTATTTGATTTAAAATGCTTCTGATTAGCCGGCGTCCCTACGACTTCACCGAATTTGTTAGTACAGATGAGTTGTTTTGATCCATCGCCCCGGTCAGCATCCGTAACGGTGAAAATAAAGGCACCGCCATCGGTGGCGCTACCACCCCGAGCATTCCAGTACCTGTCGGCGATAGGGCAGAAGCGACCATCCTCCGCCGCTAGGCTCCTCAGAGTGGCATCAATAGCCTGCTTCTCTGAGCAGATCAAGCCAATCTTCACCTCTCCTTCCTGTAGGGCAAATACCTGGGGCCGCAGCATGGAGGTATCAGTGATCCCGATAAGCTGAAATTGTTTCTTATAAGGATCATTACGGGCGATGATAAAGAACCAGGGACCATCAGGAGAGCTGGGGATATGCACCGCCTGGATATATCGGTAGATCCGCTTTTTTTCAAACGGCAACTGATCGAAGTCATGCTCGGTAGTTGGTGCCATTGCCTCGATGATATACTCCGTGGGATAGCCATAAATCCGGTGCCAGAGGTCGAAGAGCAATACTGACACCTCGGTATCCGTCAGGAACTGGGGGAAGATGTTATGCTGCCCTAAATATTCGCAGACCGTGTGATAGTTGGCAAAATCCCCGTTGTGAACCAGAGCCTCGTCTAAACCGATGAAAGGGTGCGCCCCACCAGGGTGCCACACCCTGCCTTTGGTTGGGTAGCGCTGATGGGCAATCCAGCCGTACGCCTTAAAATCTTCAAGAAGGTAGTATTGAGCCACCTGCTCCGCGTAGCCAACTATCTTGAGCACCATGATGTTACGCCCGTGTGACAGAACAAAGGCTCGTTTCTCACCCTGTGAAGCGTAGAAGCTCTGATTGAGGCGGAAGGAGTTCTGGTAGATATACTCATCTTCGACTCGGTGGGGGTCTATATCCTGAAGTCCACTCTGCTCAGTGAATTGGTCCAGTACGTCTTTTTTCACCCTGACAAAATAGCGCCATACATCTGGAGGCTTCACCTCAAGCCCGGCGACCTCTCGGTAATCATCTAAGGTAGGAATACGCTCAGCCTTATGAACCTCAAGAAAGGGAGTGATATTGGAGGCTTCCACCTCTGAGCGAGACCCGGGATCCAACAAGGCAATCTGAAGCAGATAGTGGGTGTCTAAGACCTCCTGGGTAACCCCCAGCTCACGTGCCGATAGGCCTACCGCGGCAATACCACCACCCTTGCCGTTGCCTCGATTGTGCATCTGGATTGAAGGCGCGAATATATGGCGGCCACCCACTGGAATCGAGGCGATAAACCCGGTTACCCCGCACCCCCCCTCCTCAGACGACTTTCTATAAGGCGGGTTTCCGTGTGGCAACTTTGCCCTAGAGGCCAGAACTCTCCCAACGTTGCTTACGCTGTCATCCTTCATATCAGCTTTACCTCACCACGCTCCCTTTTCCTTGATTTACCACTCTGAATTCTCGCTAAAGCACCGCTAGGCTCAGTGACGAAGGTTCAAATTTTAGCCGTTCGTCTTCGTCCAAGTAGTCAAGATGAACCAGCAGATCAGCCCGCCCCACTAGCTCACGAATGCTCCTCATACCGTATTGCCTCAGGAGTTCACACCACTGCTTGCGCCAGGCCAGATACATATTGACGATCCTCTGCTCGGCCCATTCTTCGGCTATCATGTGCCCCAGTTCGGGGTCTGTGGTGGCAATACCACGGGCACAGCCACGGCCGCTCTCACACTTACCGCAGCGGATACATTCCAAAGCTACCAGCTCTGAGGTGCCGATAATCGCACCGTCCGCTCCCAGAGCAATTACCTTGGCGACGTCCATGGCAGTACGGATACCACCACTAGCCATGAGGCAGATTTCATCCCTGACCCCCTCTTCAGTCAGGAACCTGTGTACCTTGGGGATGGCATATTCAATGGGCATGGCGATATTCTTCTTGGCAATGTCGGGGGCAGCGCCGGTACCACCATAACTACCATCAAAGTGGATGATATGAGCTCCGGCATAATAGCTCCCAACTGCTACCATGTCTGAGTCGGTTGGGGTCGAGACTTTGACCGCGATCAACGCCCTAGGATTTACCTCCTTTACCCAATCAACGTGTTTCTTATGATCCTCCACTGAATAGACACTGTGAAACGGAAAAGGGGAAAAAAGGGCACTACCGACCACCGTTTCCCGTATCGCAGCTACTTCGGGGGTTACCTTATCACCCAATAGGTGACCACCTAATCCTGGCTTAGCGCCCTGGGCATACTTAAATTCCACAACCGGGGCACGCAGTATTGTCTCCTCCCGCACCCCAAATAGCCCTGTGGCCACTTGAGTAATAACATGGTCGGCGTAAGGAACCAGTTCTTCGGGATAGCCACCCTCTCCCGTACAGGAAAGGATATTTAAACGCTGCGCGGCGCGAGCCCTACCGAGCATCACCGGTAAGGCGGTTGAGCCAAAGGACATACCGGCACCGTAACACGGGATGGATATTGTCTTTACGGGTCGCCCGTCGCCTCGTTTATTTAGCTCAATACTGGTGTCAACGTACTCATCGCCGATATCTAAATAGTCTTTTGGATCCGGGGGCTTAAAGCGAAGCTTATCGAAACCGCCGCCGGAGCTACCCACGCTATACTCCAGGTCGGCAACCGGTATATCACCGGTTTCGGCCATCTCCCAGTGGCCGATTAACATCTCGGCGGTCCAGCGGTAATCGCCCATCGTCTCTAGTATTGGGTTCAGGCGCAGTGTCAAGGCCTGCTGCGGACACCGCTCAACGCAGAAAAAAGCGTTTTCTTTACATCTAAAACCGATGCATTTATAGTCTCTGGGCCGCAGGGGCTTTGAGTATTTATCGTATCTGATATGCACTCCGTAGGGACAAAGCTCAGCGCACAGACCACAGGAGATACAGCGCGAGTTCCTCCTGATGACATATTTCCCGATGGCGTTTCGAAATCGCGATGGGGTTCGGACAGGCTCGGGTAACTGAATTCGTCTCATTCTAGGCTCCATGACTCACCTAATCCCGACTACTTTTCTTTCGCCGAATATCGGGCTGAAGCACTCCCTTTCCAAGTCTTCAAACCATAGGGAGCGCCCGACTTCTCCCCTCAGCCTTCTAACCTCGCGGATACCCATCGCCCCCAAAACTTCCAGTAGCTGGTTGCGCCAGGCACCCATCAGGTTCATAATCCGCTGAACGCCCCATTCGGGGTCTATCTCATCCAATTTCACCGGACAGGGCTTATCTTCCAAACACTGGGAGCATAATCGGCACTCAAGGGCGATAAGCAGCGGGTTATCAATGGCGACACCATCAGCGCCACAAACAATCGCCTTGGCCATATGCTCCGCCATGGCAATCCCCCCGGAGAACAGCAGGTTTATTTTCGGTCTTAATGAGTTTTCAACCAGCTTTAGGTGCACCTCTCGGATCATGTCCTTGAGGAAGCGCGGTCTTTCGGCATCTAATTCGTTACCACGACCGTCGGCATAGAAATGGAGGGTATCGACATCGGTGTGTGCCAGCCGTAAGCCAACAGACGCAGCGTCACTGTTCAGACGCAATCCCACCGCGATGAACAAATCAGGTTTTATCGAGCGCAGTGTTTCAAATTCGCTCTCGATTCCAGGCTCATAGGCCAGTTCTACCATCCGACTCCTCTGGATCAGGTCAGTATAATCTTGGTAATTGTCCCTGGTTAAGCACGGCAAGAGGCTATCCGAATACGGGGTCAATGTATCAATATAGTCTTCAGGTTGGAGCAGAATCAGCGTCCCCAGCTTGTGTGCCGCCTTAACCATAGCCAGCAGTACGTTCTGACTTAACATCCCGAACGCTGGCCGCTGAAAAACAACCGGTATTGGCACCTCAAGGATCGGGGGGACATCCGAGACAAGAGACATATCTACTCCGAACTCCAATCTCAGAGGTCGGCGAGAGAGCTCAATAGTGGTGTTAATATACTCCCGGCCGTGAATACCGTCTCGGGTGGGGCGTACAATCTCGGACATATCAGTCCACATAGAATCAAATCCCTCACCGACAAAGGGGCCCCGATAGCCAGCCCCGGAAACCGGAATCCTTCCGGTGTGAGCCTGATACCAGGTCTGCTGGATGATGTCCGGCTGCCAGTAATCATCCCCCAGGAGCCGGTACTCAGGATTGATGACACGTGAAAAGATGCCCTTGGTACATTCCTGTACGCAGCGGAAGCAGTTCTGGCAGGTGTAGAGATATTCCGGCTCCTCCATCGCTTTCAAATACTCATAGTCGTTCTTGAAAATTTCATAGACGCACCTTTTCTTCACGCACTCCTTACAGCTTCCGGCGCAATCCTCCCGAAACTCGACGACAGCGTATTTCCCGATCGGATGAAATCGCGGTGGCGTCACTTTGGTGGCGATATGATATTTCTTAGGCATGAGACCCTCCAGGTATCGGGGCTTCGGCACGTGGCGTTAGACCAGCCGCCACAACAATCTCGGGGACCTTCTCTTCACTCTCAATCGCCATAATATGGACGCCACGCACGCCATTAATCTGACGTAGCTCGGCAATCGTCTCCAGGCAAATTTTCATGCCCTCCTCCTGAGCTTTCTCCCTGGGAACACCGGCCAGGCGCTTTATTAAAGACTCAGGGATATCCATACCGGCCACTTTGCTCACCATATAGTTTGCCATCCCGGCTGATTTTAGAGGGGTTACCCCGGCCAGAATAAAAACCCTCTCGGTTAAGCCTTCCTCGCGGAGCATCCTCATCCATTCTTTGAAACGCGGGAGGTTGTAGACACACTGTGTCTGAATGAAATCAGCACCGGCCTCGATCTTTTTGGCCAGCCGCACTACGCGATACTCAAGCGGGTCGGCGAACGGATTGGCGGCGGCTCCAATAAACATTTTAGGTGGCCCGTCCAGTTCGAATCCACTCATATCTTTGCCTTCGTTACGCATGGTCTGGACCGTGCGGAGTAGATTAATCGAATCGATATCAAAGACATTGAGGGCATCCGGTTGGCTACCGAATTTTTGATGGTCACCAGAAAGACAGAGGATATTCCTGATACCTAATGAATAAGCGCCCATAATATCCGATTGCAGGGCAATGCGGTTACGGTCACGGGTCACCGCCTGCATAACTGGTTCTAAACCCATTTCTAGAAGGTAAACGCAGGCAGCTATGCTGGACATACGCACAATGGCGGTCTGGTTATCAGTTACGTTCACGGCGTCAACGTAACCCTTCAGCAGCCTGCCCTTCCTGCGGATGACCTCAGGGTTAGCACCACGTGGCGGTCCACACTCAGCGGTAACCGCAAACCCACCCTCTGATAAAACCCTTTGAAGCCGGCTTGGTGTGCTCATGTTCATATAATGTGATCCTCTCTAACCAGTTTTCGGGGACCACCAGAGTTACTGAGTCGCCAGTCCTTAGGTGGAACTTGTGCCCTTAGGTTATCTAGCTGTCCCAGTACGCTTAACCTGTCGATGATAAGCTGCCAGGCACAGGGGGTATCGCCGTCAAGTTCACACTTGCCATCCCGAGAACCTCCACAGGGGCCGTTCAGTAGCTTCTTGGCGCAGCGGGTAATCGGGCAGACCCCCCCGAATCTAGCCAGTTCACAATCCCCACAGCCCAGGCATTCCTCAGTAAATAGCCCCTGACTTTCCAGCACGCCGATAAAGGTCGTGTTCACGCCGGGTAGCACCAGTGTCGTGGGGAAGCGCCGAGCCAGCGCCTGCACTCCAGCGCCACAGGCCAGGGACAGCACCGCATCGCTATCAGCGATGCTCCTAGCGGCCTCCTGAATGAATGCGTCCTCACACTGGCGCTCAATGGTTAGCTCTTCAATTTCAAGGTTCTTCCCTTGCCCCTTAAAGGCCAGCCGTAGAGAGGACGCCAGAGTAGCCACCTCATCTTCCCCACCGGCAAAACAGGTCTTGACACAGGTGCCGCAGCCCAAGATAAGGAGCCTCTTATAAGGTGCTACCATTTCTTTGATTTCCCGGATAGGTTTTTGTTCGCCAACTATCATATTTAACTCCATCTACCAAGACGACATGTCATCTAAACTACAGGACTACGAAGCAGTATTGGGATCGAGAGTTGCTAAGCCCGATAGAGTCTTTCGGATAATCTTAGCAGTGGCTTCTCTATCTTCAGGAGCGATATTGAATAGTGACAGTCTTCGGCCATCAATCCCGATTTCATCCAGTATTTCTTGAACCTTTTCCACCCGCTTCCTGGCTCTCAAGTTGCCGCTTACCTGCCGGCACTCCCCTTCAGGACAGGCGAGGACGATTACGGCATCCGAGCCAGCCTCAAAGGCGCGCAAGAGATAGACGTCCTTTATCATGCTGGAGCAGGGCAGTTTGATGGTTCTTAAATCAAAACCGTTACCTCCTGTTAAGGATAGCGAAGCTAATTCACTGAACGCATTAGTACAGTGAAATATTGTTATCCTAGGTTTGTATTTAGCTCCCATTTCTACCACTCAACACCGTTTTTACGCGACTAATCCTGGTTAAGGGCGAGGTTGAGGAAATTCTTATACACCCTAAGACCAGTTTCACCGCTCTTCTCTGGATGAAACTGCGTCCCGATTAGGTTATCACTGGCCAGAACGCTGCAAAAGGATATGCCATACTCGGTATCCGCCGCGATCAGTGATTTGTTATCCGGCTCAACGTAATAGCCATGAACGAAGTAAAAATTGGCTTTATCCGGTATATCCCTGAATATCGGGTGCGACATTTTCTGACATACCTGGTTCCAACCCATGTGGGGAATCTTAAATCCAACCGGTAACTTTTTGACCCGTCCCGGGATGACATCCAGGCACTTATGCCACCCCCCTTCTTCGCTGCCGCTAAGCAGGAGCTGCAGCCCGATACAGATTCCCAGAAACGGGCGACTATCAGATATATATCTGCAAATAGGCTCGATTAGTCCCAGCTCCCGCAGATTAGCCATAGCATCAGCAGCAGCGCCAACTCCAGGCAGTATCACAGCATCAGCCCTCAACAATCCCTGAGGTTCATTAGTTATAGTGGGTTGATAACCTAATTTAACCAAAGCATTAACCACACTTCGTAGGTTGCCCGCCCCATAATCAACTATAGCGATCATTTATTCTTTCTGCTCTCCCCAATTTATAGACTGCTTATACTAACCTAATCTCACAACCGGTATGGCTCGCAATAAGGTATACGGTAGCCATATGCCATATTTTACTGCAACCTTTTTTATTTGTCAACCCCTATTAATACCTTCACCCCACAGATTCTTCAAGCTTAAACCCTGGATCTCAAAATGATACGATACATTGGCGGCACAATGACTAGATACGGCAATATAGCTGGTAATATTTCCGTATTGAGCGGTCATTATAAGATTATGGCTTCATATTTAATTAGTCAGAAACCGTGCCGGATGTTGGGCTGACTACGAAAGGTCAAGACTCGGCTAGGGTGATAACCATGTAAACGAAGAGCCGGGACGAGGGACTGGTGAGTAGGACAGGATTCATACCGGCCGAGAGTCGAACTCCACTTTGGCCACAGACTTTACTTGAATTGCTGCTCGCGCGGCTACTAATTTGGCGGCATGTATCCG
>CAYYLM010000026.1:0-17679 GCA_964472625.1 uncultured Dehalococcoidales bacterium | reverse complement strand
CGAAGCATATGCCATTGGTGATTGCGTAGAATCCCGTATGGTGCTCGACGCCATGCGGGAAGGCTACCGTACTGCTCGGCTGATTTAGCGCCGTAGCTCGGCTGAAGAAAGGCCTAGACAACGGGGCCGATGGTGAAGATGTTTGGAAAGCGACCGTATCCAATAGCCTCGGCCTTTGTCTTTTTCCCTGAAGCAACCTCAAGAATTTCCCGGTAGAGCGCTTTACCGGCCTGGATAACGCCTTGCTCTCCCAGCTCCACAAAGATGTCTAGGTGTTCCGACAGGTTCTCGTAGGTATTGGGGTTGCCGGTTATTTTAATCACTGGGATGAAGGGGAAACCCTGAGGCGCTCCGAGCCCGGTAGAGAATACTATAACCTGGGCACCCGCTGCCGCGAGAGCGGTAAGGAATTCGGGTTCACGCCCTGGGGTATCAACCAGAAACAGCCCCTTGCCTTCAGGCTTTTCTCCGTATTCAATAACCGCTTTGATTGGCTTGGTGCCCGCTTTGACAATAGCCCCCAGTGATTTCTCCTCAATCGTGCTCAGTCCGCCGGCGATATTGCCCTTACTTGGCTGACCGCCGCGCATGTCAACTCCCATGGCGATGGCTCTATTTTCCATGCGGGCGACGATTTCCAGTATCTTCCTGCCTACTTCAGGGGTAGCGCCGCGGCGTTCTAAGATGTGCTCGGCTCCGATGATTTCCGTCGTCTCGCCGAAAACGCAGCTGCCACCGTTGTTAATCAGCGTGTCGCAGGCAACCCCGGTAGCCGGGTTGGAGAGCAGCCCTGAGGTAGTATCGGAAGCACCACACTTTACGCCCAGCCTGAGTTCCGAATCTGGGAATTCCTCTCTCTTTAGCTTGGCGGCGGTCTCCGCCATAGCGCGGGCGATCCTGGTTCCCTCATTGACCACATTCGTCTTCCCGCCCATCTTCTGCAGCACCACCTTTTCCACCGGCTTACCCGATTTCGCGATACCATCTGCTATAACGTCCACTGATGACGACTCACAGCCCAAGCTGACAAGCAGCACGGCGGCTAGGTTGGGATTCCAGCCAAGCGAGGTAAGAGTCAGGTTTACGGTATCCAGGTCAGGCTGAGTCTGGCAGCAGCCATGGGAATGGAGGAATACCGCCGCGTCCTTCACCTTTTCCGCTATCCACCAGCTCACATCGTTAGCGCATCCTACTACGGAGATAATACCTATGTAATTTCTTGTCCCGACGTACCCTTTAGGGCGCGGGTAACCCAAAAAACTCATTCCTTGCCCCCTTGTAGGTCGCCCCGTGCCCGGGCGCTCGCTATATTGTGGACGTGGACATAGTCTCCCGCGCTAATTGGTGCTGTAGAGACACCGATGACCTCCCCGTATTTAATCACCGGGGAATTCGGCTCAATATCGGCCAGGCTGAACTTATGACCGAAAGGGATATCGGCTTTAAGCGCCACAGGTTCTTTCTCGCCGCTAATGACCAGCTCGATATTCTCACCTTTTTTGAGACTATCCAGTGCCGTAGCCACGTTGTCTCTAGCATTCATAACGACAGCTCTCAATGGCAAAAGTAAACCTCCTCAGGCATAATCTTATGGGCTTTACTTACCCCTTTCTTAAGAGACCTCTGTTCCGGGAACATTCTCACTGATGATCCTCTGCCTCACACCTTCTGCCGTACTGCGTCTTCCACACTACATATGCTGCAGAAGACCCGGATTCCCGGCTGTTACTCGGTTGGTTTTGTCAGTGAAATACTGGCTGCAAGCGCTTTCGTATTTGAATCCGCCGCTTCGTCTGCCTTCTTGTATCGGTTCGGCCTTTTCCGGCACATCAGCAATGTTGAATAATACAATAGTGACTCTAGTAATGTCAATCGTACGGGGCTTCGGCACCTGCTTCTGGCTGAGTGAAAGCTCACCATATCTAAATCAAGCTTACACTACCTGCAAATCCACGGATTAAACCTTGATCCGCATGCTTGACACACCGACATAATTTCTCTATTATCGTTGTGTAAAAAGCGAAGGAACCGTCTTAATAAATAATAAAAAACCTAAGGTGATGAGGTATTATGACATCAACTCCATCTGAAATTAAAATCTCGGGTCTGCATCAAATAGGGATTGTGTGTCGGGATATAGAGCAAGTAGCCAGAAATTACTGGTATATCCTAGGAATTGGCCCCTGGGATGTTCTCTATCTGCCGCCCCCCCACGGATACGACCTCACCATCGGTGGCAAGCCGGCCTATTTCGAACTGAGAGTCGCTCTGGCTGAGCTGGGAGACGTGCAGCTTGAGTTGGTGGAAACGCTTCAGGGGCCGACCCCTGGTGACGAGTTCCTGGCGGAACACGGCGAGGGGATTAATCATGTCCAGTACATGGCGCGCAACCTGGAAGAGATTGACAAGCACCTCGAGATAATGGAGAGAAACGGCTACACATTCTTCCTGGGCAACCGACTCGGTGATAACGGCCGTTCAGCTTATTTCGATACCCGCAAACCCCTGAAAACCCTGTGGGAAGCGATTGTAATGCCGGACAATTTTGGCGGTCCCTGTTACAAAGTGCCGGCGGATGCGGTAAGGGAAAGTCCATCCAAGGTTAAGGTCAAAGCCATAACCAAGCTCGGTCTCACGGTTAAAAACCTAGAGGAAACAGCGGAAAACTACTGGAACATACTGGGAGTTGGTCCCTGGCAAATATTTGAGGCAGCGCCTCCGGCACTTCAGAACAGTGATTATCACGGTAAACCAACCACTCAGGCCATGAGAATCGGCAGAGCTATTGCCGGGCCCGTTGAGCTGGAGCTGGTACAGCCGGTCGCGGGAGACACGTACTTTTTCGACTTCCTTTGTCGACACGGCGAAGGGATTAGCCATCTGGGTTCCGAAGTAGCCAATGTCGATGAATTAACTAGTATTATGGCAAGCGTCGGTTTTTCCACTCTGCAGAGCGGTAAGCTAGGCGACGGCGCCTTTGCTTTATACGATACTGTCGCCCCCTTGAAGATTGTTTGGGAGGCTTATGAGCCGACAGAAAACCTGCCCGCGGTAAGAAGACTTCCGTAAGAATGCAAACGATATAATTGCAACAAATATTGCAAAGATCTTGAGGCATGGTTAAGCCCGTTGTAACCATGCCTCTCTCTTGCTCAAGTAAGGTGTGCATCCCAAGGTTGTCCAAGAGAGTCTCGGCCATTCTAGCATAGCGGTGACCCTGGACACTTACTCGCATGTCACTCCAGGGCTTCAAGAAGCAGCCGCACTAAGATTTGACGACGCATTTATAGTCGGGCATAATAGTAAAGCTAATGAAAAGGTGCGTTAGCTATCGGTTAGCTAATTAATATTATGTCTAGCGAGTTAGCTTGAGAATAGCTTCGTGGAGAGGTGTCCGAGTGGTTTATGGTGCCGCTCTCGAAAAGCGGTCTCCGTGTTTTGCGGAGCGTGGGTTCGAATCCCACCCTCTCCGCCAAGATTAAAGTAGTAGATTTCATCCGTACTCTTACGGAGAGGTGCTGGAGTGGTCTAACAGGCACGCCTGGAGAGCGTGTGTAGCCTTTGGCTACCGTGGGTTCGAATCCCACCCTCTCCGCCATTCTCCTTTTCAAACTCTTTATCCTCGCTGGCAAAGAAGTTAGGGCTACTTGACACAGCCTAATTGTCAGCAGTCCCGCCTTGTGCTAGAATGCTCTCGAAGTGGGCAGTAGAGACATCAAATACTGGGTGGGCTTTAGTCTGGTGCCCGGCGTTGGTCGGGTGCGCTTAGCCCAGCTGGAGAATTACTTCGGCAGTCTGGAGAATGCCTGGCAGGCTAGCTCAGCTGACCTAAAGCGTGCCGGGCTGGACAGTCGGGTGGTGCGTGCCATCACTGCTGAGCGTACCAAGCTGTCTCTGGAAGCTGAGATGGAAAAGCTGGAGAGTTATGGGGTAAAGGTGCTCCGCTACCATGACCCCGAATATCCATCTCGCCTTAAAGAAATATACGACTACCCGCCAATACTCTATGTCAGGGGTTCCCTGTTACCTGAAGATGAGTGGTGTCTGGCGGTGGTCGGGACCCGTCGGGCTACTGTTTACGGGCGGCAGGTAGCCGAGGAGCTAGTAGCTGACCTGGCCCGGAGCAAAATCACCATTGTCAGTGGTCTAGCCAGGGGAATTGACTCCGTAGCCCATCAGAGTGCCCTAGAGGTGGGGGGGAGGAGTATCGCTGTGTTTGGCTGCGGCCTTGATATGGTCTACCCCAGTGAGAATGCCTCTTTGGCTCGCAAAATCAGGGAGCAGGGGGCGCTGGTAAGTGAGTATCCGTTGGGGACCAAACCCCGGGCAGAGAACTTCCCGCGGCGTAATCGCATTATGAGTGGCTTGAGTCTTGGGGTGCTGGTTATCGAAGCCAGTAAGACGAGCGGGGCGATGATTACGGCTCGTCTGGCACTGGAGCAGAATAGAGAGGTGTTTGCCATCCCGGGCAGTATCCTCTCCCCGCAAAGCAGCGGCACTAATTACCTTATTCAGGAGGGTGCCAAGCTGGTTCAAGACTACACCGATATCCTGGAAGAGCTAAACCTGATGGCGGTAGCCCATCAAATGGAGATCAAAGAGGTCATCCCTGCCTCTGATATTGAAACCCAGCTACTTAAGCAGCTAGGTGCGGAACCGGCCCATATTGACGAGGTCTGTCGCAAGAGCAGTCTTTCCATCTCACAGGTAAGCAGTACCCTGGCAATGATGGAGTTAAAGGGTCTGGTGAGGCAGGTGGGAACGATGAGCTATGTTCTGGCGCGGGAAGCTAGGGAGGAATACCGGGTGAGGGTGGACTAGGTATGGTGAAAAAGAGGCAAGGTACTACGAACAGGAAGCTGGTTATTGTTGAATCACCGGCTAAGGCGAGAACGCTGGGCCGGATTCTGGGCAGGGGCTACAGCCTCAAGGCATCTATGGGGCACGTAAGGGATCTTCCCAAGAGCCGGCTGGGGGTAGATGTGGAAAATGGCTTTGCCCCCAAGTATGTGGTGCCTCGGACAAAAGGTAAGGTGGTAAAGGAGCTCAGAGAGGCGGCTAGGGTGGCGAGTACCGTGTATCTGGCTACCGACCCGGACCGTGAGGGAGAAGCCATCGCCTGGCATCTTAGCGAGGTAACGAGGTCGGATCAGAAGCCCTACCGCCGCGTCGTCTTCCATGAAATAACCGGGGGAGCCATTCAGCGTGCTTTCAAGACCCCCCGTTCTATAGATATGGAGCTGGTCAACGCCCAGCAGGCACGGCGCATTCTGGATCGGCTGGTGGGTTACAAGATAAGCCCGCTCCTCTGGCGCAAGGTGAGGCGGGGGCTTTCCGCGGGCCGGGTACAGTCGGTGGCCTTAAGGGTTATTGTTGAGCGGGAGCGAGAGATAAGCCAGTTCGTTCCAGAAGAGTACTGGACCATTGAGGCGGAACTAAACAAAAAAGAGGCCCCAGATACGCCCTCGTTTCGAGCCAGGTTTATCGGTCTGGCTGATGGCACCAAGCTGGGAATCCATAACCAGGAAGAAGCCAGTGAAATCTGTGACGTACTGAAAGAGGCTGGCTATAGGGTAGTTGGGGTCAAGACAAAGAAGGTAACCCGCCAACCAGCCCCCCCGTTTATCACCAGTACCCTGCAACAGGAGGCCTGGCGTAAGCTTCGCTTCAGTGCCAAGCAGACCATGGCTATTGCCCAGCAGCTTTACGAAGGCTTACCCATCGGCGACGAAGGCAGTGTCGGGCTGATTACCTATATGCGTACTGACTCCACCCGTGTCTCCCGAGCGGCTCTAGCCGAGACCAGAGAATTTATCAGCACCAGGTACGGGGCGGAGTACCTGCCGCCCCATGCTCGCTCCTTCACCACCGTGGTAAAGGGGGCTCAGGAAGCCCATGAGGCGATCCGCCCCACCAAGGTTTGGCGGGAGCCATCTCTGGTAAAACAATACCTCAATGCGGCTCAGTCCCGGCTTTATCAGCTTATCTGGCAGCGCATGGTAGCCAGCCAGATGCAGGCGGCTCTATTTGAGAATACCACGGTTGATATTGAGGCCAGACACCCAGCTTCCAGCACTAAATATCTCTTTAAGACCCAGAGCTCAGTTAACACCTTCCCCGGCTTTATGGTTCTCTATACCGCCGGTAAGGATGAGGACGAAGCCGAAGACAGGAAGGGTTCGCTACTTCCCCCTCTGGAGAAAGGCGACTTACTTGAGCTTCTCGGGCTTTTCCCGGAGCAGCGTTTTACCCAGCCGCCACCGCGCTTCACCGAGGCGACCTTGATTAAGACACTGGAGCAGTGGGGCATCGGGCGCCCCAGCACCTACGCTCCCATCCTGTCCACCATTCAGGAGCGGGAGTATGTTACTAAGGTTAAGGGTTGCTTTGAACCGACCGAGCTGGGCTTTGTGGTCACTGACCTCTTGACTAAACACTTTCCCAGTATTGTTAATATTGAATTCACGGCTCAAATGGAGGAAGAATTAGACGAAATAGCCAGCAAGAAACGGGGGTGGGGGGACGTAGTTCAGGATTTTTATACTCCGTTTGAAAAGAGCCTGCTGAGTGCCGCTGAATTAATGGAGAGAGTAAAGCTGCCCGATGAAGTTACTAGCGAAGCCTGTCCTCAGTGTGGTAAGCCACTGGTTGTCAAGACTGGCCGCTACGGGAAGTTTCTCGCCTGTAGTGGCTACCCGGAGTGTAAGTTTACCAAGTCTCACCAGGTTAGAACCGGGGTTAGTTGCCCCGAGTGTGGCGGTGAGCTAGTGGAGAGAGTAAGCAGAAAGAAGCGAACCTTCTACGGCTGCGCTAACTACCCGAAGTGCCAGTTTGCTATTAGTCAGAGACCTCTCCCCCACCCCTGCCCCAATTGTGGCGGGCTACTTACCCAGTACCGGGGAAAGTGGGCAAAATGCTTAAAATGCGACTATAAAGGTAGGTTAGAGGAGACGTAATGGACTATCCATCGGAGCACCTGCTTAGCAGCATTGAGGAGATTGCTACCATAAAGAACAGCCTGTCGCTGGGTGACCGTTCCTTAACCAGTGCCAAGGGTCTCCATGTGCACCGCAAGGGTCTGCCCAGCGGTGAGGTAGAGTATGCCGCTGGTGGCCGGTTCTCAACCAAGATAGCCTTTGTCAAGGAGTTAGGTGGTGGGAGGGATGTTAAAAAGTACCAGCCAGGTGACTGGGAATTTAGGGTTGAGGAGACCCTAGAGCTGTGCCGTACCCTGAAAAGGGCAACCGAAGACATAAAGAACTGGCCTCCGGAGAAAACCAAGATATACGAGTCAGGGGAGGTTATCGATACCGACTTGGTGGAGAAGGTATCCGAGGTTAATATCGAGCATTATGAAGAAAATCACCGTCAGTGGCGCTTGAGAGGACTGCCGCGCTGGCTTGAGTTACGGGACAAGTTCATTGACGAACTGAGAGAGGAATGGCCCATAGAATACGCAGAGTTGCAGTTGAGTCAGAAGAGTGAAAAAGGGATTACCGAGCTATTGCGGGAACACATTACCAAGGCGTATGTTACCGGTTACATGTACGGTCGGGGCTGGATATCTCCCGAGGAAATGACCCAGGCTAATCTGTATCTCGGTGACGTGGTGGCGGGAAAGGTAAGGCGGGGCTTTAAGGGAGGCAAGTCCAGGGGTATCGCCTTCGCCGACGTCCTGGCACACATTGCTGTCCTCGGTACAGTAAGTGGCAGCGTGCCGGAGGAGGAAGAGGGAGAAAAAGAGAAGAAGCCTGAGGCTGAAGGCAAATCTGAAACTAGCTCCACCAACGACGACCAAGGTAAGAAGTAGATAGTCTAGTGAACTAACCCCATGCAGGAAGTCTTGAAAAGACTCCGTGAGCCAGTATTATGCAGGAAGTCTTTAACAAGTACATAAACTACCTTACAGCGGAGCGGAACGCTTCCCGATATACGGTGCGTAACTACACCCATGACCTATTGGACTTCTTTAGCTACCTTAAATCCAGAGAGGTTGCCTCACTGAATGAGGTGAATAAGCAGGTCCTGCGCGGTTATCTTTCCCAGCTTGTCAACGATGACTTCGCCAAGGTAAGCATCTCCCGCAAGCTCTCGGCAATCCGCTCCTTCTACCGCTACCTGCTGCGGGAAAAGCTCGTTGCCAGTAGCCCGGTGGCGGCTACCTCATCCCCCAAGCTTGACAAGCGCCTGCCCGATTTCCTCACCCCTGAGGAGACGGTGCGGCTTCTGGAAGCCCCGGACCTGGCCACGCCGCAGGGGCAGCGCGACCGTGCCCTGATGGAGCTGCTCTATGCCTCCGGTCTCCGGGTCAGCGAGCTGGTAAGCCTTGATTTGGGGCAGATTAATCTTAATACCGGTGAGATCAGGGTCTGGGGGAAAGGTGCCAAGGAGCGAATGGTGCTCATGGGTAAACCGGCCGCTATGGCGCTCAGTACTTACCTCAGCCACGGTAGACCTAGACTTTTGGCTAAGAAGAATAATGCTCTGTTCGTTAACCGTGACGGCGGACGCCTTACTGAGCGGAGTATCCAGAGAACCCTGACCAAATATGCCCGTATCGCTGGTATTAGCAAAAGGGCTCACCCCCATATGCTGCGTCACACCTTTGCCACTCATCTCCTTGACGGCGGGGCTGATTTGAGGGTCGTTCAGGAGCTCTTGGGGCATGCCAATCTGGTCTCGACTCAAATCTATACTCACGTTACCAAGAGCCAGGCGAGGAAGGTGTACCTCTCGGCCCACCCACTGGCGCGGGAGACGGATAATGGGACTGGCGGCTAGACTAGAGAAGCTGCGTCAGACGTTTACTGATGAGGGGATTGACGCTCTCTTTGTCTCGCAGCCGGAGAACCGGCGCTACCTATCCGGTTTTGACGGCTCAGCTGGCTACCTCTTAATCACCCTTAGGGATATAGTTCTGGCTACCGACTTTCGCTACTTGGAGCAGGCTAGGAGACAGGCTCCGCAGTGCCAGATTTTCAGGATAAATGGTGATGTCGGGGACTGGTTTCCTGGGCTGGTTTCGGGGCTGGGACTGAAGCATCTGGGTTTTGAGGCGGGGCATATCTCTTTTTCTCTCTACCGGAAGCTGTCTGATACCTTAATTAAGACGAAGCTTCCCCTGCGACTTATCCCGGTGGTGGGGCTGGTGGAAGGCTTAAGGGCGATAAAAGAGGCCGAGGAGATTGAGTTCACCACTCGGGCTGCGGCGATAAGCGATGCTGCCTTTGAGCATGCTGAGACGGTAATTCGTCCCGGTATCAGTGAACAGGAATTAGCCTGGGAAATAGAAAAGTTCATGCGGGAGCGGGGTAGCGAGGTTATCCCCTTTGATGTGATTGTTGCCTCGGGTGAGAATTCTGCTCTGCCCCACGCCAAGCCATCATCGCGCCAGTTTGCTCCCGGGGAGCCGATAGTGATTGACATCGGGGCTAAGGTGGGCGGTTACTCCAGTGACCTCACCCGTACCATTTGCCTCGGCAATCAGGATGAGACCTTCAGCAAGGTTTATGACATTGTTCTCGGAGCCCAGCTGGCGGCAGTAGCTATGATTGGTGGGGGGATGAGTGGGGATGAAGCTGACAGCATGGCGAGGATAGTAGTTGAGGAGGCGGGCTATAAAGAGGCTTTTGGGCATGCCCTGGGTCACGGCCTCGGACTGAGTCCCCATGAGGCACCGCGCCTCGGCCCGAATTCGGCGGAGAGGCTAGCTAACGGTATGGTATTCACCATCGAACCGGGTATCTACATCGCGGGCTGGGGTGGGGTAAGAATTGAGGATACAGTAGTCATGGAAAATGGTAAAATAAGGGTGATATCACAGTCTAGGAAGGTGCGAGAATAACATGTTAAACGCTGCTGAATTGAGGAAGGGAATTACTATTGAGCTGGATGGCAAACTATATCAGGTTATTGACTATCAACACATTAAGATGAAAAGAACAGCTCTGGCGCGGGTCAAACTCCGTGACATTGTCGATGGACATACCATTGAGCAGACCTTTCAGAACACGGAGAAATTTGTTCGTGCTCGGCTTGACTATCGCAATATGCAGTATCTCTATAACGAGGGCGATTTATACTACTTTATGGATGAGGAGAATTACGAGCAGATTTCTCTGGATAAGAGCCAGCTAGGTGATGCCGTTAGCTACCTCAAGGATGGCATGTCCCTGCAGTTATCAAGCTATAAGGATAAGTTAGTCGGAGTTGAGATACCAATTACTGTTGAGCTTAAGGTGACCGAGACCGGGCCCAGTTTCAAGGGGGATACCGCTACCGCCGGCACTAAACCAGCCACACTGGAGACCGGCGTTACCATTCAGGTTCCGATGTTTATCAATGAAGGGGATACCGTTAAGGTTGACACCCGGACCGGTAGCTATTTAGAGCGGGTTAGCTGAAATCCCGACTCAAGAGGGGTCTTTAGCCCGTGAGATGGGTATTGCTATCGCCTTCTGGGTGTGCTGTTGCGGCGAGTGCCTAAAATACATCCTCATCCGGGTCGTCGGCCACAGATATCAGGCGATCTCTCGTTTAAGCACATTTGATAAACCCTAGCGGTGGAGGGTATAATCTAGCCTGGATGAAAGTGAGTTAAACTGAAGTTGTTGAAGGCTGACCTCCATATCCACACCAGATATTCGTTGGACTGTAATACACCTCTTGAGGAGATCATAAGCTGCTGCCAGAAGCGGGATATAAACTGCATCGCTATTGCCGACCACGGCACTATTGAGGGGGCGCTAAAGATGCAGAAGATAGCCCCCTTCCCAGTAATTATTGCTGAGGAGATAATGACCCCCTACGGTGAGATTATGGGTATGTTTCTTACCGAGGGGATACCCAGCGGTATATCCGTGGAAGAGACGATATCCAGAATTCGGGCTCAGAGTGGCCTAGTGGTAATTCCGCATCCCTTTGACAGATTCCGCCCCTCAGCTCTGGATGGCGGGATACTGGCAGATTTGATGGCACAGAAGCAGATAGATGCCATAGAAGTGTTTAACTCAAGAACCCCTCTCTATCGGTCGTCAAACAAGGCGAGGGCATTTGCCCGAAAGCATGGTATCCCGGGTACTGCCGGGAGCGATGCCCATACTCCCTATGAGGTTGGCAATGCCTATGTGGAGATGCCTGAGTTCAGCGGGTGGGATGACTTTCTGGAATCTTTAGCCCAGGGCAAAATTGTCGGCCGTCGCACCAATCCCTTAACTCACTTTAACAGCATCTGGGCACGGCTGAAGAGCAATCTTGGCTAGGGAGGCGTGCTTTGTATCAGCTGGGCTGGTTTGCTACCAGCCGAGGAAAAACCTCCAAGAAACTCCTTGAGGCTGTATGGGATAGTATCAACCGCGGCGAGATTGAGGCGGAGATTGCCTTTGTCTTCTCTAACCGTGAAGTCGGGGAAGGAGAGAATAGCGACCGGTTTTTTGAACTGGTCAGGAGCTATCATATCCCGCTTGTCTGCCTTTCCTCGAAGAGGTTTAAAGCTGAGCAGGGTGCCCGGTTTAGCGGCGAGCAGGATAACCTACCCCTGTGGCGGCGGGAATATGACCGCGCCGCAATGGATCTGTTAGCTGGTTTTTATCCCGACCTGTGTGTCTTAGCTGGTTATATGCTCATCGTTGGCAGGGAGATGTGCCAGCGCTATAACATGATTAACCTTCACCCCGCTGCCCCCAGTGGGCCAACTGGAACCTGGCAGGAGGTAATCTGGCAGTTGATTAGCGGTAAAGCTCGGGAGACCGGGGCCATGATGCACCTGGTGACTCCAGAGCTGGACAAGGGGCCACCAGTAACCTACTGTACCTTCTCTATCCGGGGCGAGCCTTTTGATAAGTACTGGCAGGGAATAGAGGGCCGCCCTCTTGAGAAAATTCTGAAGCAGGGTGAAGATAGTCCCCTGTTTAAGCTCATCCGTGAACATGGAGTGGTCCGGGAATTCCCGCTGGTAGTAGCTACTATCAAGGCCTTCAGTCAGGGTAAGGTTAAGATAACGGCTGATAAGAGGGTTATCGATGCTGAGGGCCATCCGATTCATGGCTATGACCTGACTACCGAGATAAATAAGATAGTGGAGGGGTGATTTTATAGGGAATCTCGTCTATTGAAGAGAAGGCGGAGCTGTGTCGAAGGGAATTGAGAAGGTGAGGTAGTTGAACAATCTTATCTGTTTTGGACTGGAAGGGCCGCTATCACCTCAAGATAGCGCTAGTGAGCTTATGAAGCTCCTCCCCGATGGCGAGCGGTTTTTTGAGGTCATAAGCCGTTATGATGACCTTTTGACGCTTGAAGAGAGGGAGGATTATGAGCCGGGAGATACCCTGGCGCTAATATTACCCTTCCTTATCCTCCACGGCATCTCAGAGAGTGATATTGCTGGCTTGGCCGCTGGTGCCAGCTTCGTAAGCGGTGCCGAGGAGCTGGTCTCCGGGCTTCAGTCCAAGGGCTGGAAGGTATTTTGCATCACCGCCACCTACGAGCCATACGCCATGCATCTCACCCACAAGCTTGGTATTTATGCCCATAATGTAGCCTGTACCCCTTTACCCTGGGATAAACTGCGCTTAAGGCTGGGTGAGGAAGAGCTGACTCTCCTTAAGCAGGCTGAAGCAGACATTTTAAATATGAAGCCGGTTAATGATGATGACCGGATTAAGCAAAGGCTAGATAGCTTCTTCTGGGAGAAACTCCCGGCCACCGGCTTTGGGGAAGTGATGAGAGAGGTAAAGCCAGTTGGCGGGCGGCGCAAGCTTGCGGCCCTGGATAGATTTGGTGATAAATACGACCAACCGCTAGCTAATTGGGTGGTCGTCGGTGATAGTATCACCGATTTCAGGATGCTTGAGGCAGTGGATGCCGCTGGTGGCTTGGCCATCGCCTTTAATGCCAGTGAGCATACCCTTCCCTATGCGACTATGGGGCTGGCGGCTACCTCCATCAGCCACCTGGCTGAAGTGCTTGAGGCATGGCGGAAGAGTCAGCGCCGGGGAGTCGAGAAACTGGTCAGGGGGAAAGAGAAGGGCGGCTCTGATGATAAAGGTTACTTCCACTGGCTGGCGGGCAGAAACGGGATAGACGAGGTTATTGAGACTCATAGGAAGATAAGACACCTGATCACGGAAGAGACGGGCAAGCCGGGTTAAACTCAGCCACCTTTACATAGCTAGTCTAGCGCTATTTCTTTTCTGGCTTACCCCCGGCTTCACCAGTCTTGGCTATCTCTTCTACCGGTTTGCCGAGGACCTCGTCCACCAGGCCATACTCCACCGCCTGCTGTGGTGTAAGGTAGAAATCCCGGTCGGTATCGTGGACTATCTTCTCCTCTGGTTGCCCGGTGTGTTTTACTAGGATGTTACGTAATAGTGCCTGCAGGCGCATAATCTCGCGAGCTGCAATTTCGATATCGGCAGCCTGTCCCTGGGCACCACCGACCGCCTGATGTAGGTGAATGGTGGCGTTGGGCAGGGCGTAGCGCTTACCCTTAGCCCCGGCGCAAAGAAGTACCGTGCCCATGCTGGCAGCCATGCCGACACAGATGGTTGATACATCGGGTCGTATCAGCTGTATGGTATCGTAGATAGCCAGTCCGGCGCTGATGATACCGCCGGGACAGTTAATGTAGAGACTTATGTCCTTGTCCGGGTCTTCCCGCTCCAGATAGAGAAGTTGAGCAATGATAACATTAGCCACCTGGTCATTAATCGGCATGCCCAGCATAACGATACGCTCTTTGAGCAAAAGCGAATAGATATCGAAGGCCCGCTCGCCTCTCGCCCCACTTTCAATCACCATCGGGATGACGTTCTTCGGTTGGGAATTCATTTTGCTCCCTCCTTCTTCCGTTTTTTCTCTGAACCAGCACCTGAGCCCTTGGCTATGTCTACCAGTCGCTGGATAGTCTTACGCCTGACCAGAAATTGCTTAATTGACTCACGGGACTGGGGGGTATTCAGTAATTTCTTAAGTTCTCCCCCTTTCCCCTCGGCAGCACCTTTTGTCATGTCCTCAATCTCGCTATCTATTTCAGAGTCACTAATCTCAATTTTCTCCCCTTCGCTAATCTTGTCTAGAACCAGCGATCGAGTGACCCGCTTGGTGGCGAGAGGACGCAGCTCCTCCCGCAGCTCTTCTTCGGTCTTATTAATGCTGGCTAGATAATCCTCTAAGCCGCGGCCGCTCTCCTGCCAGTGCCGTAACTGCTGGTTGAAGAGGTGGCTCACCTCCATTTCCACCAGGACGGGAGGAAACTCCACTTCAGAAAGGTTGACCACGGCATCAATCACCTTCTCCTCAAAGTCCTGCTTAGCCTTCTCTTCAGCCCTGAGCCTCAGGTTATCCGCTACCTGCGCTCGCAATGAATCCAGGGTTTTAAACTTGGGGTCAATCCCTTTAGCGAATTCATCATTTAGCTCGGGCAGCCTTTCCTGTTTTACCTCACTAACCCTTATCTTAAAGGAGGCCTCTTTATCAGCTAGTTCCTTGTCAGGATAGTCCTTCGGAATCTGGAGTGTAAACTCCTTTTCCTCGTCTCTTTTGATGCCGACTAGCTGCTCAGCAAACCCAGGTAGCGGGGCGGGATAGTTCTCAATGACCTGGTATTGAGCTCCCTTCTGGTTGATAAACAACTTACCACTAGCGGTGCTCTCAATATCAAAAACCACCAGATCATTAAAGCCTATTTCCCGTTCTACCGGCTCCCAGGTAGCCTGCTGGTGACGCAGCCGCTCAATTACAGAGGCCACCTCTTTCTTGGTTGAGGCTACTGGCTCCGGTTTCAGGCGGACGCTGTGGTAATCACCCAGCTTAACCGTAGGCGGCAGAGGTACCGTTGCCTTAAATATCAGCGGCTCGGTCTGGGTTATCTCGACAGCCGGGCGGGCAAAAGCCTCAATCTCCTGCTCCTTAAGGGCATCCTCGCAGGCTCTAGGAATCAGGTTATTTAAGGCGTCTTCAAGGAGGCTTTCTTTGCCGAGGTAGCGTTCCAGCATAGCTCGCGGTGCCTTTCCCTTGCGAAAGCCGGGCACATTTGTCCTTTTAACCAGGCGCTGGTAGGCTGCTTCTAAGGATGCCTCAACTTCAGGTGGCTCCATCTCAACGGTGAGAAAAGCCTGGCTGTTCTCTATCTTATCTCTGGTTACCTTCACTCTTCCTCCCCTAGGCGCAGATGTAATTCCTTAAGCTGCTCCCCGGTAACCGGTGACGGGGCATTGAAGGTTAGGTCGATAGCCTCTTGGGTTTTGGGGAAGGCAATTACCTCCCGGATGGTTTTCTCCCCGGCGAGGAGCATGATGAGACGGTCAATGCCGACGGCGATACCACCGTGGGGTGGGGCGCCGTAGTTAAAGGCCTCCAGCATATGTCCGAAAAGCTCACTGACCTCGGTATCACCATAGCCCATCAGGCGGAACACCTTTTTCTGGAGTTTGTTTGAGTGAATCCGGATACTGCCGCCGCCAATCTCATATCCGTTACAGATAATATCGTAGTGTCTGCCCCTTACTTTGCCCGGGTCTTTATCAAGTAGTGGGATATCTTCACTCTGAGGTGCCGTAAAGGGGTGGTGCTCTGCTTCCCAACGCCCTGATTTTTCGTTCCATCTTAGTAGCGGAAAACCGGTGATAAAGGCGAAGGCAAGTAGGTCGGGGTCGGCTAGTTTAAGCCGCTGCCCTGTTTCCTGCCGTAGCTCCCCCAGGGCGGTGCCGACCACCTCAGACTTACCGGCAATGATGAGCAGTAGGTCTCCCGGCTTTGCCTTAAGGTGATTTGCCATCTCTCTAATCTGGTCTAGGGTAAGGAATTTAGCCGCTACCGACTTTACATCATCTGCGGCTAGGGAGCTTAAGCTATCGGCCCGGGCGTCTAGAGAGATGGTTACCAAGCCTCCGGCCCCTAGACCCTGGACTAGTTTGTTTAATTCGTTAAGCTGAGCGCGCGTATAACTGGCACATCCCGGAGCCGAGATACCTGCCACTATGCCTCCCTCAGCGATTGCCGACTGAAAGATAGAGAAGTTGGACCGAGCGGCGATATCGGTCAGGTCTTTTATCTCTAGACCGAAGCGCACATCCGGCTTGTCAGTGCCGTATCGTGCCATCGCCTCAGCGTAGGTAAGGCGGGGAAAGGGCTTGAGCACATGTCTTGCGGGCTTAACTACCGCTACCAGGGCGGTAAAGAGTTCCTCGACAAGGTTAAGGACGTCCTCCTCCTCAGCGAAACTCATTTCCAGGTCAAGCTGAGTGAATTCGGGCTGGCGGTCAGCACGGGTGTCTTCATCACGGAAGCACCGGGCAATCTGAAAATATTTATCGATACCGGCTACCATGAGCAGTTGCTTTAGCTGCTGCGGGGATTGCGGCAGGGCATAGAATTTGCCGGTGTGAATCCGACTCGGCACCAGGTAGTCCCGGGCTCCCTCGGGAGTACTCTTAATCAGGATTGGGGTTTCTACTTCGATAAAGCCCTTTCCGTCCAGAAAGTCGCGAATAAACTTCACAACCCGGTGACGGAGGAGGAGGTTCTCCTTCATGCGTGGTCGGCGCAGGTCGAGATAGCGGTATTTCAGGCGGAGGCTTTCCTCCACTTCGGCTTCCTCATTGATATAAAAAGGCGGCGTCTTGGATGGGTTGAGGAGCTCGGAACTCTCGGCGATAACCTCAATCTCACCGGTAGCCAGGTTGGGGTTCTCGGTTCCCTTGGGGCGGGGGGTGACCCGTCCCTTAACCCGAACCACATACTCGCTGCGCAGGTCACTGGCTACCCGGTGGCATTCCTCCGATACCTCCGGGTTAAACACCACCTGAACGATACCCTCCCGGTCACGCAGGTCAATAAATATTAGCCCGCCGTGATCCCGCCGTCGGTCGACCCAGCCGGCCAGTGTTACCTCGCTACCGATATGCTCTCTGTTGAGCTCACCGCAGCTGTGGTTCTTTAACAAAACCAGACCTTTCTCAAGACTTTTTTCCTGCTGATTATAGCTTATCAGGGGTATTCTCGTCTATATAAGGGGAGCGGAGAAAAAATTACGGGCTCCGGTGTCAGTCTAGAGCCCGGTTTCGAACTGGTGGCGACGGGGGAGAGTTGAACTCCATCGTAGCGAAATAATCGTGCAACGTCTGCGCCAAAGGAGAGCCCTTGCTGTCATTATGCTAGATTATTTCATCATTTAGACAGTTGATGATAGTAGCTTTCTTAAACCACGTAATTTCTCAGCGTGCCTATCGGCTCTATCTTTATCTCTACCGTGTCTCCCCTTTTGATAAAAGGGTTAACACCAGGTGTTCCGGGCGTAATAACATCACCTGGTAACAAGGTCATTATGTGAGATAAGAACTCTACCTGATCCGAGATGGAAAAAATAAGGTCACTATTATCGCCCTCTGCGGCAAGTTCACCATTTAAATAGGCTTTTATCTCAACATTCGCCGGGTCAAGTTCAGTCTCAATACACGGGCCAAAAGGAGAGAGGGTGTCATATGCTTTGCATACAGCTGGCTGATTCTTGTCGAATAGCCAGTCTAGGGCACTGACATCGTTAAAACAGGTGTAACCGAGGATGTAGTTAGGGGCATCTTCTTTGGATACTCGGTGTGCCTTAGCCTTCATAATTACTCCCAGTTCCCCCTCGATGTTAACCTTGTTCGAGGACTCAGGGTAAACAATATTATCCTCAGG
>CAYYLM010000025.1:0-18257 GCA_964472625.1 uncultured Dehalococcoidales bacterium | reverse complement strand
CGAAGCATATGCCATTGGTGATTGCGTAGAATCCCGTATGGTGCTCGACGCCATGTGGGAAGGCTACCGTACTGCTCGGCTGATTTAGAGTCTGAGCCAAGAGCGATATAACGGGCTACGAGTGCTGTAACAGTGCTGCTAACCTCCGGGCCGTAAATGGGTAGCACAGCCGGCTATCTCTGTGGTTGCTGCCGTCTCTCTAAGATATGCTTTTAAATAGTGAACTTCTCAGCCGCTACCATCTTCACAAGGGAAAGCTAGTTTATTTAGGTCCTTTAGTCATGCCTATGAATGTATAAAAGCAGGGGTAGTTTCTTGCCTCAGCACCCCAGCGGAACTGCTGGGAAGGCCGTAGCTTAAGACGTCAGAACCGATTTCAGCCATGTGAATCCTGTGCAGTAGGAGTCCACGATGGAAATAATTACCTGTATAAAACGAGTCCCTGATATTCCGGACTTCGTTAAAATCGATGCCTCCGGTAAGGATATACAGAGGGACGGATTGATGTTCAAGATTAACGATTGGGATGAATATGTTGTGGAGACAGCTTTGCAAATCAAGGAAAAGCTGGGGGGTAGTTTTACTGCGGTAACGGTGGGTACCGAGGAATGCGAGGACATCCTTAGGAGAGCCTTAGCCTTAGGTGCCGACAAGGCGATAAGAGTTAACGAAGATGTAACTAGTGCCGACTCCTTCGTGGTTGCCAAGATTCTGTCGACGCTGATTAGTCGGCTACCTCATGACCTAGTGTTATTTGGTATGCAGTCAGAAGACTGGGGACGTGGCCAGCTTGGCCCAATGACTGCGGAAATGCTCAGCCTAACTCATGCCGTCGGTGTTAAGAGCCTAGAGGTACTAGATGGAGAAATTAAGGTTGGTAGAGAGCTGGAGGGAGGCACCATAGAATTATACACCTTGAAGCTGCCGGCATTAGTGACCATTCAAAGTGGGATTAACCAGCCCAGGTACCCCTCGATCCTCGGTATCAGACGGGCAAAACAGAAGGAACTTAACGTGATGACGCTTGGTGAGCTGGGCCTGAGTCAGGAGCAGCTAGCCCCGATGCTTAGATTAGAGAACATGGCGCTACCTTCTGAAGGTAAGGAGGTAGAGGTACTATCCGGCTCGGCTGAAGAGGTAGCCGATAAACTAGTCAATATTCTAAAGGGCCTGGGGGTGCTCTGAATGGCTGAGATGCTCATAGTTATCGAACACAGAAAACAAAGGTTAGCCGACATTTCCTTAGAGATGCTAAGTAAGGGGGCACTGGTGGCGGGCCAGTCGGGTTATGAACTAACTGGCGTCATCATCGGGAGAAACGTGGATAGATTCGCCACCGAGGTTGCAAAATGGGTAGACAAGGTTTTACTCATTAAAGAAGATAGCTTGGAGGATTCACTAAGCGAGCCTTACCAGAAGATATTGTCCCCACTCATCAAAGAGAGGAAGCCAAAGCTTGTTCTAATCGGCGGTAGCTCATTTGGTATGGATTTAGCCCCGGCGCTAGCCATCGATGTCGGTGCCCCTCTATGCTCAGATTGCATTGATATCATGATTGAGGATGAAGATATTCGCGTAAAAAGAGCCCTTCTCAATGGTAAGGTTGAGGCTACCTATTCTTTCGCTCCCAGTGTCACAATAATACTTACGGGGCGTCCGGGTCAATTCCCCATCATAGCCGGCGAAAAGCAGGGTAGCTCTGAGGAGATCAGCTCCCCTTTAAGGGAGGAGATTAATTACAAGCGCTTTGAGGGTTTTATTGAGCCTCCAGAGACAGGGGAGGTGGATATCACAAAGTCAAGCATCCTCGTCTCAGTGGGAAAAGGGATAAAGGATGGTACGCACCTACCCCTGGCAGAGGAACTGGCCAAAGCTCTAGGTGGAGAATTGGCCTGCTCTAGACCTGTGTCAGATAACAAATGGCTGCCAGAAGCTCATCACGTTGGCCTGAGTGGTAAAATTGTCAAGCCCAAACTTTACCTAGCACTTGGTATAAGCGGTGCCTTTCAACACGTGATCGGGATAAAGGGGGCAGAAACGGTTATCGCCATTAATAAGGACCCGAAGGCACCTATTTTTACCGTATCAGACTATGCGGTAATCGATGATATCTTTAAGGTTGTTCCGGCAGTAACTCAGAAGATAAAGGAATACAAAAATAGCTAAACTCCCCAAAAGTAGCCTGAGGTAGGGGAGATATAACTTGGCAGGTGATGAATCCATAACGACTATTACCCACCGTTTTATCTCCCGATCTTAGGAAGTCTGTCCTTAAGCGGGCTTCAGCTTGGACTATAGCCGTTCTTAATCTCAAGGCGGCAAGTTGACACTAAGGGTGAGTGAGTGTTATCATTTGAGCGAATCAGCCTCAACTGTAATCTCATCGGGGAGAAGTAATGCTGGAGCCCGATGAGTAGTTAGCTCGGATAATGTTCCGGTAGACGCCGCCATTCGGGATTCTAGCTAGAGCTAGGAAATAAGAGCTGTAACTCGTTGGATGTTTTTTGTGTAATGCCATCGTGTGAAATTTCAGATTCGTGCCCGATGGCATTATATTTTGTGGCGAAGTAGTGCTAAAAAGTGAGGGGAAATGGTTGATTACCCTGAGTACAAGCCAGAGGACATCTACCAGGGTTTAAGAACAATTCTGCCGGAGGCAGCTCTTTCCGAGAGCGTCTTCGAGAGGATAAACAGTGCTTTAGACCCATATACATTTGCCTCAGATATTACTCCAGAAGAAGTTCCTTACGCCGTAGCCAGGCCTAGTTCCACTGATGAAGTGAGCCAGCTAATGAAGTATGCCAACTCCCAAAGGATACCGGTATATGTCAGGGGCTCAGGGACGAGCCTGCACGGAGCGGCCAGGTTTCACCGCCGAGGCATTGTGCTCAATGTCAGCCGGTTAACCCGTCTTGAAATCAAGAAAGACTACGGGTTTGTAGAGTTTGGACCGGGGCATCGGGTGATCGACGTTAGGGAGCGGTTAGAAAAGGAGGGCTATTTTCTACCCCTAGTGCCGGGGAGTATCAGGATAGCTAGCATCGGCGGCATCATCTCAAACAATACGGGAGCTCACGCAGTTGATTCTTGCTTGGGCAAACCGAGGGACTACATCCTGGGACTGGAGGTAGTGCTGCCCACCGGTGAGGTTTTGCAGACCGGGACAAAGAGTCTGAGGAGGCTAGCTGGCACCGACCTAACCCATTATTTTGTTGGCGGTGATGGGATATTGGGGATTATCACCGGGGTCAGGATGAGACTACTACCCATGTTTAAGAGTGCCTACGGGGTAGCCTTTTTCGATGATCTAGTGCGCTTAGCTAGGGCCGTCCAAAGAATCTATCAGGAGAATGCGCCGCTCCCCCTCTTTCTCGAGCTCCTCGACAAAAGGTGCGCTGAACTTACCTTTGAGATCCAAGGACTGCCCAAGCCACCAGGCCCGCTCATTATGTTCCACGCCATGGGGCAGACCGAAGATGAGGCAACCTATAAGATCAACCAGATGGTCAGGGTCATTCAGAAGGAATCACCGATTGAAGCTAGAAGAATTGATGACGTCGACGAGTGGCATAAGATTTGGCTGGCCAGGGAATCAGCCCTGCCCTTTGTCTGTCAGGCAAGCAAGGGGGTTTTTGCCCTGTCCGAGGTAGTGTCCACCGTAGCCGACCTAGGCGATTGCCTGGAAGATGTACGCAATATGGGTAAAGGGATGCCAACCCTGGAGAAGCTGGGGGAGCCCTATATCTTCGGGCACATTGGCGCCTTAACCTTTCATCCTACATTTATCATCCCAACTGATTGGCCGAGTGAAGATAAGGCAAAGGTCCTGGAGGAGATGTTTGCTCGAGAGGCTGAGATAAACTTAAAGTATGGAACGGCTGGTGGCGAGTGGGGGCAATTTGCTCGGAGAGCCCCTTTCTTCCTGAAGCGGTATGGCGAAAGAGCCTTTGAGCTCGTGAAGGCGGTGAAGAAGGTCTTTGACCCGAACCACATATTGAACCCCAATGTCTTACCCGAGGAATAATCACCACCGCCCGAAGTTAGCTTTAGAGGATTGTAAATGGATGTTCAAGAGCTGACACAAGAGTTAAGAAAAGAAATCTTAGACACATTGAGTTGCTGTATTAATTGTCGGTTTTGCTTACCCAGTTGCCCTCGCTTTGATATCACCACTGGGGATGTGAGCCAAGGCGCTTCCGGCATAACCAGGGCACTATATTACGCTGTAAAGTGGGGCATGACAGACCGGGAGACTCTTCAGGAGTTAAGGGATATTCTGTATTCCTGCATGACATGCAAAAACTGCGAGGTAGCCTGCAAGAATCTAAGCACCGGCACGAAGCTAGTAGAGGCAATAGAGAAGGGCAGGCAGCTGCTGATCGAGGAAATGGTAGGCCCCATGCCCAAGCAAAAAGAAGCTCTAGAGTACTTGCAAAGGTATGGAAACCCTTACGGTACGCCACCATCGGTGAGAAGGGAGTGGCTTGAGGAACTGAATGCCCCGGTCTTTTCTCAGGGTGCCGAGATGGAGGTTCTATTCTATGTGGGCTGCACCGCGTTTCACGATGCCACCGTAAAGAACATGGCTAAGTCAATTATTATCCTGTTGGAGAAGGCACAGGTTCGTTTTGGTGTTCTAGAAGATGAAGTGTGCTGTGGTAACCCTGCCCTGGGGATGGGCGAGGTGGGGCTTTTCGAAGAGCTCTCTGAGAAGAACGTGGAACAGTTCCAAAAGCTGGGTATCCGCCATATCGTGACCCTTTCGCCGCACTGTTTTGACACGCTGACTAACCGGTATCCCGAAGAGGCGCTAGCTGGGGTTAAGGTACAGCACTATAGCCAGCTTCTGGCTGACCTAATCGAACAGAAAAGACTGGTTTTCAAATCCAGACTGAACAAAAGGGTGGTCTATCAGGACCCCTGCTACCTGGGCCGGCATAATGATGTTTACGAGGCACCAAGGAAGGTTTTAGGTAGTATCCCAGGCATAGAGCTTGTGGAATTTCCCCGAGCTAGAGTTGATAGTGTCTGCTGTGGCGGTGGCGGCGGGCGCATGTGGGCAGACTTTGCCTCAGAGGTGGAACGGATCGCAAACCTGAGGGTTAATGAGGCCCTTACGATTGGTGCTGAGATTATCGCTACCGCCTGTCCGTGGTGTCTCAGCATGCTCTCAGACGGCGTTAAGTCGGTTAACGTTGAGGATAAGCTAGAAGTAAGAGACCTCGCTGAACTGTGTGTCGAGGCTCTCTAGGTAGAGCCTGAAAAGCCCAAAATATCGGTACGTAGTTCTCTACTAGGCTTATGCCATTACCAACGCGGCCTTCTTAGAGCCTCTCCGTAGTGGTAAACCGGGTCGGGGATCCCCAGCATCTTTAAGATGTTATACATCACTGACGAGCAGCTTGATATGATTGGCTTGCCAATCTCCTGCTCAGCAATATCAACTATCCCCATTATGGAGCTCCACATGCAGGTGACGAATACGCAATCTGCGTCTGGTGCCGCTTGGTGTCCCGCCTTTATCAATCTATATACTGGATAAGGATTATCGCGGTATTCCCAGAACTCCTCGGTCTTTCTGTATCCCAGCCACTTTGTGGTCAGGACCTTAAATCCGGCCGTTTCAAAGAAGTCCACCTCGGTGTCAAAGACTTCCTTGATGTAGGGGCCAACCAAGGCTATTTTCTTAGCTCCTAAGTCCTTGAGTAGCTGTAACACAGAGGTGGTTGTCGTTGTCGCTGGTACACCTGTGGCGTCTTCAATCATCTTAATAATCTTACCATCATAGCCCGGGCCACCTATAAAGGAGCCCGAGGTGCAGGCAAGACAGATGAGGTCTCTTTTATGACCAATGTTTAGCTTTTGGGATTCACTTACCACAGCCTCCGCCATGCGCTTGAGAGCTTCCGGAGTGACCTCTTCCAGCCCCATAATTGCCCGGGAGAATCTGACCCCCTCTGGAGCGAGGATGTCAAACTCACGATACATACCGGATACCGGAGCTAATAGACCTACTTCAGCTCTCCATCCCTTGAGATATTGCTTATATGCTTCTTGTGCCGTATCCAACATTCATTTGCCTCCTTTTTCAGCAGAGCCAGAGTTCCGGGTTTGCCTCAATTTTCACGCCCTCTTACTCTCCATCGCTTCAGCGCTAACTGGGCCCGTTTCCTTTGTGGCACCATTTTCATAACCTCACGAACTCTAGATGAATTCAAGGATCAATGCCACTCAACCTATTCGGCTTGTTTCCTCTAGCGCTACGTAATATCAGTTACTGCCTTGATTAGTCTCTCTTCATCTGGCATCCAGAGCTTTTCCAGAGCCGGGCTGAAGGGTATTGGAGTATCAGGCGCACACACCCTCTTTATTGGCGCCCGCAGAGCATCGAAGGCTTCCTCAGCTACCACCGCCGAGAGCCGGGACGCAGCGCTTGCGGTTACCGGTTCCTCATCCATAATCACCAATCTGCCCGTCTTTCTGACTGAGCTAATGATAGCCTCCTTATCAAGGGGTACCAGGGTTCGAGGGTCAATAACCTCAATACTGATACCCTTTTTCTGGAGTGTCTCTGCAGCCGCGAGGGCACGATGAACCATAAGGGCTATGGCGACTACGGTGACATCGCTGCCTTTCCTTTTGACATCTGCCTTACCTAGCGGAACGGTATAATCCTCATCCGGTATCTGGCTTTTAGTACCCCCAAAGATTATTGCCTTATGGTAAGGAACAATCACCGGATTATCGTCCCTGATGGCTGACTTAATCAGGCCCTTGGCATCATAAGGGGTGGAAGGCACCACCACCTTAAGTCCGGTGATGCTCATTAACAATCCATCGAGACACGAAGAGTGTTCCCCAGCTGCGCAGACACCAGCACCACTGTAGGTCAAGATGGTTACCGGCATTTTTACCTTCCCGCCGGTCATATAACGTGACTTGCACAGAGCATTCAGTATTTCAGCCATGCACACACCCAAAAACTCACTGAACATTATATTGGCGACCGGCCTCATGCCAGTAGCAGCGCCGCCTATGGCCGCGCCAATAATAGCCGTCTCTGAGATTGGTGTGTCCAGCACCCTATCCGGCCCATATTTCTTATATAAACCCTTAAACTCGCCCAGAGGAGCCCCCCAAGCTCTCACGTCCTCACCTATGAGAACCACGTTTGGGTCTCTCCCCATCTCTTCATCCACTGCCTCATTTATCGCCGTAAGAAAAGCTATCTCCTTCAATTCTTAGCCTCCTTGAGCAAAACACCTTAGCATATTTCTTTAAGAATGGACGTCGGCTAGGAGATCCTCGAGGCCGGGCCACGGACTTTCCGCAGCAAACTTCACCGCCGCATCGATCTCACTAACCGCCTCCTGATTGATCTTGTCCAGGTCCTTTGCTGTTAATACGTCCATCTCAATGAGCTTCTTACCGAACCTCTTGATGGGGTCCTTCTTCTTGCATTCCTCGATCGTCTCTTTGGTTCGATACGTTTCCTGCGGGTCACCCTCAAAGTGGCCCTGCCAGCGACAGGTCTTGGCCTCAATAAAGGCGGGGCCTCCACCCTTTCTGGCTTGGGCAACCGCATCATCTGCGGCTTCATACACTGCGACTACATCATTGCCATCGATACTTACGAAGGGAATACCATACGAAGTAACTCTATCAGCTATCGGGGCCTTCATAGCGTAGGTAATTAGCGTGGACTCAGCATACAGGTTATTCTCACAGAGGTAGACCACAGGGAGTTTCCAGATTGCCGCCAGGTTGACACCCTCATGGAACCTCGCGGTATTGAGACAACCGTCACCAAAAAAGCAGACGACAACCCGTCCTGTCTTTTTCATTTTGGCCGATAGAGCTGCCCCGGTAGCCGTCACCAGTCCGGTGGCTACAATGCCATCGGCCCCCAGATCACCGACATCCGGGTCGGTAAGATGCATGGAGCCGCCCTTACCCTTCATAATACCGGTCTTTCTTCCGTATAACTCCGCCATCATCTGAGCAGTATCGCCACCCTTGGCAATTAGATGTCCATGGCCACGGTGATGAGTCAGGATATAATCATCAGGTTTCAGTACTGCCATGACACCCGCCGGGATAGCCTCCTGGCCCTGGCTTAGATGCACAAAGCCGGGAATATTTCCTGCTCCAAACTCCTTAACCACTCTATCCTCGAATTCCCGATGTCTGACCATCGTCCGGTACATCCATATGAGCTTATCCTTCTCAATTGCCATACTTCAGCCTCCTTATCTCTATACACCTATTATCAGAGAAAAGAATTACCGTTAATAAATAGTCCTTTGATTTCTCAGCGACAAGAGCACCTATTTGGACTCAGCCAAGATAATCTCAAGTACCAATACAACGTCTGCAATCGGGTCAACTCAAATCTACACGGCAGTCAGCGCCTCAATTGAAGTTGCCACTAAGCCTTCTGAAGTCTCTCCAACTCTTGCTCGGTCTCCGCAATCAATCCAACCGCAGTGCCGACCATCGCCTTGGCACCTTCTTGAAGCAGAATGTGAAGAAAGCCTGATATCTCAGCCTCAATATCACAGCTAGCCTTATCTGTTTCCATCGTCACGACAGGCTTTCCTTTTTCAACTCTATCTCCCTCTTTTGCTTTCCATTCAACCAGCTTGGCAATATCCCACTTGCCTCCCGCGTGACCGATTATCGGTATTACTATCTTGGCTTCCAAAACTTACCTCCCGACTTTATTAGCTGAGATAAAGGATACCTGACTAATAAGCCATGCTAGTCTTTCTCGGCTTCAGATTATCCAACCGATTACAGACAATTACAAAAACAACACTACTGAGCAGAAAGCAGGTACAGTTCAAGCTAAGATCATTCTTGAGACTTGCTTTCTGCTTCTCGCTAACTTCTTACCGAATAATGGTTCTTACAGGTTAGCCTTTAGCCTTCTCAGTGACGTCCATTTCCACGTATGTACCGACATCTGGAGCATCATCCGGATTCTCGCGGTACGGCTTGTCATGGGCCTTATACTGCATCTTGGTTCCAACCGTCTGACCGTAGACATTGTGCTTGGCCGTGGTGCAAATGAAGGTTACATCGCCTATGGCCTTGTGCGGGACACCGCGCGGGGTGATCACCAGATCGTGCTTTTTGACGTGGTAAGTCTCGTCACCGCAGATTATCTGTCCCTCTCCCTCGAGTACAAACCAGTACTCCTCGAAATCCGGGTGAGAATGCATCTGCATTGCCCATCCTTCTTCGTCCGATTTCAACGTCCTCTTAACTACAATCCAGTCGAGTAAGTCATTATTGGGACCCACCGGGTACCATCCTAGATTGCATCCTCAGCTAGGTAAACGCTTGAATTTGACGTCTTCGGCCTTGAAATGTGGCATATTCACAGCCCTCCTTTCTGCTTCTCCCTAACTTCTTACCGATTAATCTTGTACAGGGGACCAAAATCTATTTCACAGTACTCCCCAACTGCTGGCATTCCTGTTGGATCCTCCCGCTCGGGTTCGTCATGGCCCACGTAGGAAAGCTTGCCACCAGTAGTCTTACCATTGACATTATATTTACACGAAAAGCAGATCACGGTAGCATCCCCCTTAATCTTGTGGGGCACACCCCTGGGGGTGATAATCAGGTCTCCCTCTTCTGCGTCTACTTCCTCATCGCCAATTACGAAGCTGCACGCTCCTTTTTTTGCCTCCACTACATACCAATACTCGTCAAAGTCAGGGTGCGAGTGCAGCTGCATCGTCCAGCCCTTGTCCTTGGAGTCGGCCTTCCTAACAACCAGGAAATCGGCCAGATCCCGTTCCTCAGCGATGGGGTAAATCTTCATATTGCAGCCGCAGGAGCATAATCTCTGCTCCGGGATTTTTGCTCCTCTGATTACATACTCTTCAGCTTTTTTGGTGGCCATGGTTTAACCTCCTAATCCTCAATGGTTCCTGATTTGTTTTTCTTCTAGCCTTGCCGGCTAGTCATGACTCATACGCAAGCTCCCCCTTTCGCCAGTTTGATGTACCCCCACCCGATTGCAGTTACACACTGTGTCTACTAGTAATCCCAAAAGACCAAGTCGCTTCCATCGAGCACATCTGCGCCGAGTTCTTTCGCCTTAGAGGTTGCCTGAGCAAGGCTGGCTTTTCGGCTAATCCAGCTAGAACCGGACTGCTTTAGACTGACCAGCGTCTCCGCCATCTTTACAGCTGCCCCAAGCACATCCATTACCGGCACGCCATCTACCTCCGTTAAGCCGTTGGGGTATTCTTTCTCAGCGCCTGGAGCCAGACGCAACGCCGGTGACAGTAAGCCGCAGCCCGGGATGACTATCTCAGCACCATCAGCAATCAGCTCCCTAGCTACCTTCTCGAAGGCTTCAATACCGTGATGGGCATCAATCAGTGCCATCGGCTGCTCGTCAGTAGTCTCCGGGACAGGCCGGACCGGCACTGCTCGCTCCTTCAATCCGTACTTGGCTATATTCTCTTCATAGTCATAATTGGTCTCAGGGCCGATGCTAACAACGCCGAATTTAGCCCCCATCATCGCTGCCACAAGCAGTGACGACTCACAAAGGCTGACCACTGGGATATTTACCGCCTGTCTGATATCTCTCAGCAGGGGATCGAAATAGCAGGTTATTAACGCCGCGTCATAGCCCTCCTTCTCCGCCTGGACAATGGCATGGAAGGTTGATTTGTCGTTCAAGTGGTGGAGATGGCTGAATAAGAAAGCGTCTAAACCCCTAGAACCCCAGGTGGGAAAGCGAAAGGTTAATTCGGTATCTTTTTGTTTCACCAAATCCATGTTGCGGCGCATCAGGTCAGCCCACTTCTTACAGAACTGACCACCCTCACTGTCTTCCTCTACCGCCAGCACCTGTACCACGATGATCTTCATTTTGGTCGGTTACCCCTTTCTACAGCGACTTGCCTTATTTAACTCCCTAATAATCCCAACCAATTAATTATAATACATGCCAGACCTGAAGATAACACGTACTCCCTTGGTTGTCAATCTAACGGCTCGATGAGGTTAGGCCAAAAGTCTGAGTCTGAACCAACAGCAACCACAGCCAAGATTCGGGGGTAACATCTGTGCCAAGTGGTGGAGCTGGGGGGATTCGAACCCCCTACCTTTTGACTGCCAGTCAAACGCTCTCCCAATTGAGCTACAGCCCCAGAATTTCCTCACCTGAATAATCTAGCAGAAAACACTGTTTTGTGCAAGCTCAGAACCTTTCGACGCAAGGTTCAAGTTAAGCCAAAAGTAATTGCTTATCGCTAGTAGATGGGTTACAATACGAGGCAAAATTGGCGGGAGACAGACAATGAAAATTATTGGTCGCCACAAAATAGCCCCTATTATGATAGCTCTCGGCATGGTTCTCTCAGCCTCGTGCACAAGCCAAGCACCGGCCGCAAAACCAAAAACCTACTCCGCACCACCGCCCATGGCAATTGACACGACTAAGAAGTACACCGCCACCATCGAAACCGAAAAGGGGAGTCTGGTCCTGGAGCTATTCGCCAGTGATGTCCCGATCACCGTCAACAATTTCGTCTTTCTAGCCCGCGAGGGGTTCTACGATGGCAGCACCTTCCATCGGGTAATCCCGGGCTTTATGGCCCAAGGGGGAGACCCGACGGGTACCGGAATGGGTGGCCCCGGCTATATCTTCGATAACGAAATCACCGAGCACACCCATGTCGCCGGCGCCCTGTCCATGGCTAATGCCGGTGCCGACACCAATGGCTGCCAGTTCTTCATCACCTACCAAGCAAGACATGAGCTTGATGGCAATTACAGCGTCTTCGGCCAGCTAATCGCGGGCACGGACGTTCTGGAAAGCCTTACCCCCCGAGACCCCAGCCAGAACCCGGACTTTGAGGGAGACCGGATAATACGGATAACCATCACCGAAAACTGAACCGAGGTAATAGCGCCGACCCTAAAGCCAAGACGTGCCAAAAGCCAAAAACCGTATCGGTAGCAGACCGGGACTGAATTACTCTGAGGCTAGCCTTCTTTAGAGAGCACGGTAAGGTATTGGATCCCCAGCGCCAGCACCAGCTTACTCTTGACATGAGAAAGAGGTGTGCTCTCGGTAATCTTGGCAACCGCCTTCGGCGTTAACCGATGTAGATGTATCTGCCGCGCCATAAAGGGGTTCTTATACTGTCTTACCGCCGCCACTAGAGCCTGAAACCCCCGAAATGGCTCCCAGGGGTAAACAATAATAGCCATGCCTCCTGGCCTCAGGACTCTAGCCATCTCGATAAAGAACTTCCTCAAATCTGGTAAATGCTCCACAGTATGCAGTGAATAGGCTTTATCAAAGCTAGCGTCTTCAAACTCCAGGTTGGTAATGTCACCATACCGTACTCTCGGGCTAACCGCCTCCTTCAAGGAAGCCTCACTGACATCCACGCCGACTGCGCCGTCGGTATAGGTTTCCATGGCTCTAACGTAGAAGCCCCGGCTACAGCCCAGGTCCAAAATTGCCTCCCCCGGCTTTGGTTGAAGATATTTTACCAGCACGTTGAACAAAGCCCAGTTGAAATTAAATGCCATCGTGTAGCTTCCCCTCTGTGACCGAAGAGCACCAGAACGACGCACCCCAGCGAAAGAGGGAAGACCTGAGCCACCAATCCTATTTAGAGCGTTTAGTTTAGGCACAGCACCCCCTCAACTCGCAAACCGACTTCAAATTATAAAGGTAAACCCGCTTTTTACTCGGGGCTACCTAGCCTCCGACAAACAGCTCCCACCTCCATTAAGTGACACCCCTGTATTTTCAAGATTTCCAGACCGCTTGACTTAAGCTCCTTGGCAAACTCAGCGGCGGGAATAGCGGTCTCATCAGGGTAGATCCACAGGTGTAGCTTCTCAAGGAGCCCCCGCCAAAACCTATAAGTCAGGCTTGGCGTGGGCACCAGAATCAGGGTAATCCCGTTTGGGGCAAGCAGGTCACGATGTAGCTGAATCAGCTTTTTTCGCTCCTCAGGGGTATAGTGCTCCAGAAGCCCCTGAGAATGGACGATGTCGTATTTCTCGTCCAGTTCCAGCTTGAATAGGTCACTCAGCAGGAATTCCTTGTCACATTTAAGTTCAGCAAATCTCTGCTTGGTATCTTCGATAACACTGGCGTTGAAATCGACCAGGGTCACCTTAGACACCGGGTACAACTGGGTCATCTTAAGGGTGTGATAGCCGGTGCCACAGCCCAGCTCAATTATCTTGACTGGGTGCGAGAAACTAAACCCGCGTAGCAGGCTGGCGTAGGCTCGCCAGACAGTCCACAGGAATCTCTGGCTAACCCGGACACGCCTATGATACTCGTCCCAATCGGTGACCACTTTCTGCATAGCTACCTCACCGTGCTATCTATTCTACGGTACCCCAAAGACGCCGAACCAGCGCAGGGCAGAGCCCAAGCCTAAATAACCCAGATAGGCAAGAGCCATGGCCTTAACCGTTGAGCCCCCCCAGCAGGCAGCAAAGAATTTCCATCCCCCGAAACGCATTGCCCCCATACTGACCGCCACCGGCGCAAAGACCGGATTGGGAATCATGGACAATATAAAGATAGCTAAGGCGCCTCTCCTTTTGGCAAACTCCATCATCCGCGGCACCTTGATCTTCCTCAGAAATCGAGCCCACCGGGAAGAGTTGGCTTCATCAGTCTGGTCAGTAATATCAAACTGGGGTAAAAAACGACGCCCGCCACGACCGGTAAGATAAAGGAGTGTGCCGCCGAGACCAAGTCCCAACCCAGCGGCAGCGCCAACCAGCGCCGGATGTAATAAACCACCAAGGGTGAAGGTAAACACCATGTAGGGAACGGGCAGCGGGATACTGAAGCCAGTCACGATGGTCATGATGAAAAGGCCCAGATAGCCATACTGCTGAAAACGGATGATATATTCCCAGTGATAAACAAGGAAAACGCAGCCGGCGATTACCCCGCCTAGGAAAAGGCCGCCAGCAATATATTTCCTCTTGTTTGAGCTTGTGCCGGTTGCTACCGCCATTACCGCGGATTTCCCATCTAGGCAGCCACCTTGGTTGCCTTTTTGGTTTTGAAGGTTAAGCCCTTATCGCCGTGGGCAACAATAACCGTGTCGCCCTCGCCAAACTCGCCCCGGAGCAGCTTGGTTGACAGCGGATTTTCTACGTAGCGTTCGATAACTCGCCTTAGGGGTCGCGCCCCATAAATCGGGTCGTAACCCTCCTTCGCCAGCCACGACTTGGCATCCTCCGTTAGCTCTACTACCAGCTTACGCTCGCTAAGCCGTTGCTGTAAATCCTTAACCATCAGGTCAACAATGCTCCTTAACTGCTCCTCAGTTAGCTCATGGAAGACAATAATCTCATCGATGCGGTTAATGAACTCGGGGCGGAAGGTCTTCTTCACCGCACTCATCACCTTCTCCTTCATCGCCTCATAGCTCTGCTTTCGGGTTTTGGCATCGTCTCTTTGAGTGCCAAAACCGAGGCTACCCTCGCGCCTGATGAGTTCAACACCGGTATTACTGGTCATAATGACGACGCTGTTCTTAAAATCAACCGTCCGCCCATGGCCATCGGTTAACCGCCCGTCATCAAGAATCTGAAGGAGGGTATTAAATACCTCAGGGTGTGCCTTTTCAATCTCATCAAGCAGGATTACCCGGTAGGGACGGCGACGCACCGCCTCGGTAAGTTGTCCCCCTTCTTCGTAGCCAACATAGCCCGGTGGTGCCCCAATCAAGCGGGATACAGTGTGCTTCTCCTGATACTCTGACATATCCAGCCGTACCATAGCCGTCTCGTCATCAAACATAAACCAGGCCAGGGTCCTGGCTAGCTCCGTTTTACCGACTCCGGTCGGACCCAAGAACATAAAGCTACCGATAGGTCGCCCCGGGTCCTTAAGCCCGGCCCGACTTCTGCGGATAGCCTCGGAGATAGCCACTACCGCCTCCTCCTGGTTTACCATCCTTTCGTGAAGCCGCTTCTCCATATGAAGCAGCTTCTCGGCTTCACCCTCAAGCATCTGGGAGACGGGAATTCCCGTCCAGTTAGAGATTAGCCGGGCAATATCCTCCTCGCTGACCACTTCGTCAATCTTCTCCTGCTTGAGCCAGCTCCCCTTAGCCTTATTATACTCGTTCTCCAGACGCAACCTCTCTGCCTTAAGCTGGGCTGCCTGCTCGTACTCCTGTCGCTGTGAGGCCGCCTCCTCCTCATTAGCCATCTGCTTTAAGCGCTGCTCGAGTGACTTAACCTCCAGCGGAGCACTCTCGGTATCGATACGCAGCTTACTGGCCGCCTCATCAATAAGGTCAATCGCCTTATCCGGCAGGAAACGGTCGGAGATATAGCGCTGACTCAGCTTAGCAGCTGTCTCCAGAGCCTCGTCACTTATCTTAATCTTATGGTGTGCCTCATAGCGGGGACGGAGCCCCTTAAGCATCTCAATAGTGGCTTCAATGCTCGGCTCACCAACGAACACCGGCTGGAGACGCCGCTCTAAAGCCTTATCCTTCTCAATAAACTTGCGGTACTCATCAAGGGTGGTCGCCCCGACACACTGCAGCTCACCGTGCGCCAGCGCCGGTTTCAGCATGTTACTGGCATCAATCGCTCCCTCAGCCGCGCCGGCCCCGACCACGGTGTGAATCTCGTCAATAAACAGGATAACCTCACCCTGTGCCTCGCGGACCTCGTCCATCACCGCCTTGAGCCGCTCTTCAAACTCGCCACGGAACTTGCTCCCGGCGACCAGCGACCCCATATCCAGAGCCACCACCCGACGCCCTTTAAGGGAATCAGGAACATCGTCAGCGGCAATCTTCTGCGCCAGCCCCTCAGCCAGGGCCGTCTTACCGACGCCGGCATCACCGACAATCACCGGGTTATTCTTGGTGCGCCGGGTAAGGATCTGCATGATTCGCTTAATCTCCTCATCCCGTCCGATAACCGGGTCAAGCTTACCCTCACGAGCCAGCTCTGTCAGGTCACGACCGTACTTCTCAAGGGAGCGGTATTTGCTTTCCGCCCGGGCATCAGTAACCCGGTGCCCGCCGCGAAGCTTCTGCAGTGCCCGATACACCTTCTCCTGATCAATGCCCAGACGGTGGAGAATGCCGGCCGCCTCACCCTTTTCCTCAGCGGCCATAGCCACCAACAGGTGCTCAATACCGATGAACTCATCCTTGAGTCGGTTGGCCTCCTCCCCAGCCTTAGTAATTAGCTGAGCAACCCGTGGCGTAGCATAAATCTGCTCTGCCTCATAGGTAACCTTGGGAGACTTCTCTAGGGCTTCTTCAACCTGCCGCCTCATTGCCTCGGTATCAACCCCAAGCTCCCTCAATATCTCACCAACTAGTCCCCGCTCCTGGCGGAGCAGCGCCAGCAGGATATGCTCCACATCCCACTGGCTATGATGATACTGACGGACTATCTCCTGCGATAAAGCCAGCGCCTCCTGCGCCTGCTCAGTAAATCTCTCCTGTTTCACCATCTACCTCCCTTAGTCTCTCTAAATCTGCCTCCATCCTCTCCAAGCGATTC
Source organism: uncultured Dehalococcoidales bacterium (assembly GCA_964472625.1). Lineage (GTDB taxonomy): Bacteria > Chloroflexota > Dehalococcoidia > Dehalococcoidales > UBA5760 > UBA5760. The sequence goes on along the minus strand of CAYYLM010000025.1, from coordinate 1,703 downwards.
TGCATATCAGCCATCCGCCCCATCATCCGCAAAATCACCTCCACCCCGGCTAGATTTACCCCTAGATCCTCCATCAGGGCCTTCGCCTGCCGGAGACGGGCAATGTCGCTATCCGAGTAGAGGCGAATATTGCCCCGGGAGCGATATGGCTCTATTATGCCAACGCTTTCATAATAACGCAAGGTGTGAGTTTGCACCCCCACCATCCTGGCGGCGATGCTTATTCCGTAACGCGGTTCTTTATCTTCGTTCATCATCAACCTCTCAACTCTCAGTTTGGTCTAAGCTCACCAAGCTGCCGGAATAGCTCCTTTTCCTTGTCAGAGAGCTTGCTGGGTAGTACCACGTTAACCTTAGCCAACAGATCGCCGTGACCTGATTTACCCAGGTGAGGCATCCCCTGTCCCGTCAGACGGAAGATGCGCCCGTTTTGTGTCTCCGCGGGAACCTTAAGCGCCAGCTTCCCCTTCAGGGTAGGTACCTGAACCTCGCCCCCCAGCACGACCACCGTTAAGGGAACCCCTACCTCCACGTTAAGATCGTCACCACTCCGTTTAAACAAAGCATGCGGCCTCACCGAAACCACGAGATAGAGGTCACCGTTAGCCGCGCCACCATAGCCCTGCCCCCCCTTACCGGCAATGCGCACCCGGGAGCCATCTCTAACCCCCGGCGGAATCTTGACCTCAAGGCGCTTCAGGCGCGATACCACTCCGGAACCACGACATACCGAGCAGGGCACGTTCTGTATCAGACCGGTGCCCCGACAGCTAGAACACGGCTCCCCAGCCTCGAGATTTAGCCGGCGGGTTGCGCCGTGATATGCCTCCTCCAGGGTAACCTCTACCGGGTGTTCTATATCCTGACCCCGCCGCGAGCGAGGCCGACGTGTGTAGGTTCCAGCCCGGGAGCCCCGGAATAGCTCTTCAAACAGGCTGCCTAAATCGTCTCCCTCAAAGCGGAAACCGCTGGCGCCCCCTTGGCTAAAATCCCAGGAAGGGGGTCTCTGGTAGCCAGCCTGGGCAAACTGGTCGGCATACTGCCACTTATCACCGAACTTATCATACTTGGCTCGTTTATCACTATCGGACAGAACCTCGTAAGCCTCGTTTATCTCCTTGAATCTTGCCTCAGCGGTCTTGTCACCGGGGTTAACATCCGGGTGATGCTTACGCGCCAGCTTACGGTAAGCCTGCTTTATCTCCCGTTCGCTGGCTTCCCGCTTAACCCCTAAAATTTCATAGTAGTCTTTCTTGGCCATCTCCAACCCCATTTAAGCTACGCCTAATTATACCCCCTTTTGACCAACATGTCAATTCTTAATTAAATTTTATTATATATCTTTATTATATATCTTAACCATATTTTCTTAATATACTATAGGCCTCACTCTATTCAAGCGCTCCCTCAGCCATACCGGTCTTACTCTGCAGGTAACGCCCCATACCGCTCCCTAGACGATACGACGCTAAGTATCTCTCCATATGGCGCTAGTACTGGAGATTATAGAATTCACACACAACAATCCTTTTGTGATAGAAATGGAAATGAGCTCTGGAGGGCTGTCTACAGAGCTCATTTCGTAGAGGTGGAGGATAAAGAAAAATGAGAAGATTCACCATTCTAGCAGTTTATGAGTAAGTTTGTCAAGAACCTCGGCGACTATCGCGTCATACAGAAAAGGAGTAAGCAATGGTGGCAAT
>CAYYLM010000024.1:21054-22604 GCA_964472625.1 uncultured Dehalococcoidales bacterium | reverse complement strand
CAAATAAAAGAGCAGAGGGTGATTAGCCCTCTGCTCTAGCTTTCTAAGCATTTGGCAGTATTAGCTTACCTAGCCTTCAGGTCTTAACCGCCTCCGCCTACGATAAACTAGATACCACACTCCCCAGACTAAGAGTCCAAAAGCAGTAGCCAGCCCGGCAATAAGCGGCCAGTTGGTCCACCGCACCACGGTGAATTCCCCTCTCTGGTCGTCCATTTGAATAATATAATGACCAGGTTCGTTACCCGACAAGGTGAAGGTTACTTCTTGACCTTGGTCTGGTCCTAACGTTATTTCTCGGGAGGATGCGGTTTCACCATTTATTATAAGGGAAGCACTATAGTTTCCAATCTGGCCGCCGTCATTAGAAATATCGGCACTAACTGTGACGTTCTTCCCACTCTCAATCACGAAGGCTATATTGCCAATACCTACGAATCTCTCACTTGGTATGATTGACAAATCACCTATCACGAAGTGAGCTGGCGGTGATTCAGGTTCCGGCGCCGGAGGTGCTGGGGTTGGCGCCGGTGGTGGTTCCGGCGGTGCCTCTGGCAATGGCTCGGCGAGGATCGCGAACATCGAGAAGCTGCTTGCAACCACTCTTAGTTCACCGGTACCGGCTATTCCGCCAGGGTCAGGTAGCAGAGGTACCCATTCACCAAGTTCGGGATCGAACTGCGCGACAAACACCAACATATCATCATCCACGGCGTCAGGGTCGTATCTCAGCAGGAGTACAATCGGCTTACCGAAGGTAACATGGGAGCAGAGTTTGTCGCCTTTAAATCCCTCGCAGTTATAGGCAAGAACAATCTCCGTACCCTCCGGTGGTGGCGGTAAGTCCTTGGCTGCCGCTTCGGTAACCTTCACCAGCAGGGGATAACTGCCACAGCCTACACAATCGCCGCAGATTACCGGAGTACCCCGGTAAATGCTTACAAAGTTTTCTTCGTCAGGGTCATAGATTAGGTGAGTTGAGAAAACGCTATCGTTACAGCAATCGACATCTATCTCGACTATTTCACCGAGCATATCAAACTCGAAGGAACAACCGGGGGTGGTAGTAGTACCACCACCACATATCCAAGTATGAATACAGCCAACTTCGGGGTCACAACTATCAGCCGTGCATGGGTCATCATCATCACAGTCTACCGGAGTATATACACACTCCCCATCCACGCACTCATCAATAGTACACTCGTTCCCATCATCACAGTCTGGGATCGTTACCGTCCCGTAGTCTTCAGCACTGCAGCCAGTGTCATCACACGTTACCTTGCAGGCATAGTCGCCAGCAACTGCCGTCTGATAGGTGCTATTGGTGGCACCACTGATAATGGTGCCGCTGGATGAGGTGCCTTCATACCATTGATAGCTTACACTACCGCCGCAGCCACTGGGGGTGGCTGTCAGCGTCGCAGTAGCACCACTGCATACTGAGACATCGGCTACACTAACTGTGGGTAGGGCGTAGACCGTCAGCACCACGTCATCGGTATCAGTACAGGTTTTACCGTCATGCTCCTTGGTCACCGTTAGCCTTA
>CAYYLM010000024.1:0-20954 GCA_964472625.1 uncultured Dehalococcoidales bacterium | reverse complement strand
TCACACGCCGACTGATCATCCCCAGCATCTGCCTCTGGATTGGCGTAGACCGTTAGATCCACATCATCGGTATCAGTACAGGTTTTACCGTCATGCTCCTTGGTCACCGTTAGCCTTATCGTGTAGGTACCCGGAGCATCAATATCAACGGTAGTGTCCTGGGCAGCCGGAGTGTTGATGGTGACCTCAGAATCACCATCTGGATTACTCCAGGCATAGGAAGTCATACCATCCGGATTACCCTCCAGGCTAAAGGTCGTTATCCCATCAGTATCTTCACACGCCGACTGATCATCCCCAGCATCTGCCTCTGGATTGGCGTAGACCGTTACCTCACCATCATCTTGCACATCCGGACAGATGCCGCCGGAAGAACAAGTGACGGTATATGGGTAGGTGCCTGGGGTAGTGCCATTGAAGGAATAAATGAGGGTCATTGAGCAGCCTTCGGAGCAGGAGGCGCCGTTATCTATAAACAGGTCATTATTGACAGTAGTGCCCTCACAGATGGTAAAGTCTGGGGCATTCACCGTACACGGCCCAACTACCGTTATCGTACCCGTCGCTGTATCGGTACAGCATATATTGGTACAGGTGACTGTGTAGGTGCCATCACCGTTATCGGTGATAGTTTTGGTACAGGCACACTCACCCTCACCACAATCGCAGGCACCAGCCGCAGCTATAGCGGCCTCCAGATCCTCCGGTAAGTAGCCCTCACACAGGGTTACACCGGGGGCGGTTGCTATCGGACTGCTACAATCACTTTTCTCGGTTTCCACCACTTCGGGGTCTGGAATAACCTCCGGGCATATACTTGAGTAGCTAGCCACCCTCACCGTATTTATAATCGTCTCGGGCACTGGGCCACTAACCCTGACACTGAGATTTAGCGTTAGTGCTGATGCGGCACCGGGGTCAAGAGAGGCAATCGTCCAGGTGACAGTCTCCGGCGGGCCTGGGTCATGAGTTCCTGCAGGATCGGAGCTTACGTAATCGACGCTATCATCGAGGGTATCTACAATCACCAAGTCGGTAACTGCTTCGGGGAAATTATTCTGAACGGTTATGGTGTAGTCTATCAGGTCGCAATCAGGATGACTATCACAGTCCGCGCAGACCCATGCTGACCCTTCCTTGTGAAGCGCTATCCCGCAGTTTTCCTCCACTATCGCTTTGATTGCACTTGCCAGGCTAGTAGCATCACCTATGTTAAATGCCTGCCCTCCTGTCTCCCCAGCCAGGTAAGTCATGGTATCCCATACGCCAGTGCCACTACACTGACTCGCCGGGGCATCACCCAGCACCGGGCAGACAATCACATGGTTGGCGTTAGCGGAAGTGGCGGCAGTATTAATAGAACTCCAATCATAGCTATCAACCGGGCAGCCGCCGTAGGGACCTTCATCGGAGATGGGGATTATAATTCGGGTGGTGCAGTCTCTCCAGCCGTAGCTTCCCGCCCAGTGGGCCACCCCAGGACCCCACTGCTCCCGGCCGGAGTAGCAGCGATAACCTATCCCGCAGTCAGTGGAGGTGGAGCACTCACTTCGTGAAACCGAAGGAGCATCCCAGACGGTGTCTATGCAATCATCATTAACCCAAGAACATTGACTGCCATAGCAGTAATCTCCAAGACTGGGATAAACGTCCAGGGCAACTACGTGAGGCACCACATCATACCCCTCCGCAGAGAGATCAGATATGACGCCGTCTAATATGTTGCACAGGTCGTCCCACTCATCGCACATGCTGCCTGAGGTGTCCACGACAAAGACGACGTCGGCTTGGCAACCACTACCTCCAGCTGCGGACTGAAGCGCTATGTCGCCTGACCCCGACTGAAATGTCTGTATCTCGGAGGTAGTCTCAATTTCACCGTCATCACAGGGAGGTATCCCGTCAGGGTATAACTCACTATCAATCGGAATCACCATTCCCGCGGCCACAAACAGAGCCTCGCACCCTGTCTCACCGGGCACATCGGAGACCGACTCAAGCTGCAGCCCCAGCCAGCTATCCCCGGCTGGTACCGTAATCTGGCCGCTGCTGGCAAAAGTATCCCAGCACGCTTCGTCGCTGGCAATCAGAGGATAGGGGGGTGGGGAGTCGGTGAGTTCAGTGGCACCATCTTCATCAAGCAGATTAGCCGGCTTGGTTCCGCTTCCGGTCTGATACCACAGGGAGTTTGGCCTGCTGTCATTCTCGACGCCGCCAGCAAACAGAGTGATATCCACACTGCGGTCACCAGCGTCAGTGGCGAAGTCAAAAAAGGTTACCTCACTATCGGAACCTTGCGGCGCCCCATAGTCACAGTAGAAGGAATCCAGCCCATCACTGATAACAACATAAGACAGGGGCAGGCCGGCATCTTCATAGACCACCATCAGTCCGGCGCCGTAGTTCTCCGTAAAGGTAAGCCCGGCACCGGAAACGGCGTAATCATGGCTTCCGCTCTGAACCAGAGAGGTGACATCAGCAACAAAAACGAAGTGATAATAATTGCCTGCCCATTCGTCCGGGCCGTAGGTTTCACCAGCGATAACGGTGTCCGGGGTGGGGTCACTATCCACGGCCACGGAGACCGAGTCCAGGGTGCTGGGATCTGAGCCACTATCATAGCCTGCCCAGTAGAGATAGGCTCTGACGACACTACCAGGAACATCAAGCTGAATAGTCCTGAATTCTGCCTCGGTGCTATCGTCCTTACCGTTAAGTCCGACGCCATCGGCGACAATACCGTAACGCCCAACCGCCGTAAGACTATTATGGGTGAGTGCTCCGTCTGGATCGGCATAAACCTTTGGCACCCCAGTGGTAAATGGTGCCACTACGGATGCCGTTAGCATCGCCGCGGTAAATAGGGGAACTAAAATCCGTCTCATTCTATCCCTCGCCTCCTGTTTTTCCACAGTCTATCGGCATAAAGATGTAGCTCCTCTACCTTAGACTGATTGGGTTAAATATCCGTAAAAACGGCATATAGATTTCGTTAAAATCCAACTAAGGTATCCCGCAGTTTCTCCTGCCTCTACTTAGTTAGTCGCCATTTAGCCTGAAATCCCTCAAAAGTATTAGCCCTAAAGACATAATACTAATTCATCTCTCACTCTGCCCCTAATAGGCGATTCTAATGAAAAGGGGGCTGGGCGACAATTATGTGGTATGAGAAGGCGCAATCTACTAATTATGCTGTTTCTCGCGGCTGCCATGCTGGCATTATCAGCGCCAGCTGCTCAAGATGCGCTGGCGAAGGATGATGACAGGCTATGTTCTACTCTGCTAGTCCCGGCTTCAGCCGGTACTAACGATAAGGCATATGCACGGGTAGAACCAGTAGAGATTAGCTCACCATCTAGGGGCGAGGCAACTCTGGATACTAATGTCGATCAGAGCGCATCTTTAAATATAGATGAAACGTATGTCAGGATACAGCCAGTATTGACTGAAATTGAAGTGTCCCGCTTGCGACAGCTTACCACGGGAAGCTACGAAACAACGGTGGCTGTGCTTGATACTGGCATTGACCAGAATCACGAGGAGCTCGATGGCCAAGTAATAGCTAAGACTAACTTCTCTAAAAGCTCCACGCCTAGCGACATCCATGGACACGGGACCCACATAGCCGGGATTATTGCCGCTAAGGATAATGGGCTGGGTATTACTGGCGTAGCACCTGGTTGCTTACTGCTGAATGTTAAGGTGGCCGACGACACCGGTATGTGCCCAGCATTAGCACTAGCCAAGGGGATCATCTGGGCAGTGGATAGCGGCGCCAAGGTCATCAATATCAGCATTGAGATTAGAGAGCCCTCTCCCGAATTGGAAAAGGCGATCAACTATGCCTGGAACCAGGGTAGTCTGATTATCGCAGCTGCCGGTAACCATGCTAGTGATTCGCCAACCTACCCGGCTTATTATGAAAACTGTCTGGCGGTAGCGGCGGCTGGTCCCGATAACAACCTAGCCCCTTTATCAAATTTCGGTGATTGGGTAGATGTGATCGCCCCTGGCTTAAATATCTACTCCACACTCCCTGACAATGATTACGGCTATAAGAGTGGCACCTCCTTTGCCTGCGCCTATGTTAGTGGTATCGGGGCACTACTTTTTGATATCGTGACTGATGCCAACAGTAATGGCTGGCTGAATGACGAGGTTCGGGCAATAATTGAGTCTGGTTGCCAAGAAATTGGCCTCGCCGGAGTAGTTAGCACTTCGTAGCCATAGCTAGAGCGATGGCTGTATATGATACCTCCCAATGCCAGTATCCATCCCCACTAATGATATACCCCACCAAGGCAACACAGATACTGCTTTTAACCCTCTACCAGGTATTATTCAAGAGAACCCTCCCAACATGGGCTAAACCTATTCTTTTCCTTGACATATTGTGCTATGATATTGATTGAGTTATATTTTTAGCCCTTGGGCTAAAGACCGGCGCAGAATAACAAATGAGTGACACAGAGATTCCAGACTCAGGTACAAGTGTTAAAGACGAAGAGCTTGTCGCCAAGCTAAAACGCGGCGAGCCGACGGCTGTAATGGAGTTGTACACAGCTTATGCCGACCGTATCTATTCACTGGTGTTTAACCAAGTAGACGGGAACCGGGATGCAGCCCAGGATATTGTCCAAGAAACCTTTCTGGCGGCTTCAAAGTCAGCCGGCAAATTCCGAGGACAGAGTAAGGTTTATACCTGGCTATACAGCATCGCCAACAAGAAAGTCGCTGACTTCTACCGCCGACGTAAGCGAGAGGCCAAGTACCAAACCGTGTCTGCAGATAGCCAAATAGAGTTAGAGGCTAGCCCTGATGCGGGGACAATGGAGTCTGAAGAGAAAAGCCGAGCTGTTCAGGTGACTTTGTCTAGCTTACCTCTGCACTACAAACAGGTTCTCATACTCAAGTACGTCGAGGAGATGCCGGTCACCGAGATAAGCCAGGTTATGGGGCGATCACCAAAGTCGATTGAAGGGCTCCTGACCCGGGCCCGAAGGGAATTGCGGGAAAGGCTCGCCGCACAAAATGAGGGATAAAGAGCGGTAAAAGCGACCAATATAACAGGAGAACGTCGAGATAGCGGGAGAGCAAGGATGGAATTCAACAGCGAAGATGACATAAGAAACCTAGTTAAATCGGCGTATAGGCCAACCAGACCTCCCGCCGAATTGAAGAAACAGTTACTTGAGCATCTCACACTTGAAACTAGTGGCGCTAAGATGGGCATATCCCGTCCGCTATGGGAACAGCCCCGGGTCTTAGTGCCTGTATTGGTCGCCATAACCTCCGGACTCATCGGGTACGGTGCCTGGCTATCGCTGAATGTAGTCCCGACACTGCTGCCATAAAAACACCCTCGAGCCCATCGTCTACCCCGCTAGAAGCACCTTTGTTAACCTTGTGCTGTGTCAAAATAATCAGTCTTCCCTCTGAGTTAATAACGGATACTCTCTTGAGCTTTCTGGCGTCCCTGGCAGGATTCGAACCTGCGACCCGCTGCTTAGAAGGCAGCCGCTCTATCCACTGAGCTACAGGGACGAGAACGAATCACACGTAGATTCTACGACAAAAGAAATGGCAAGACAAGTCGTCGACCAACTGCTTTCACAATCTCTAGTTTCCGCAACCAGCCCCGAATCCCTGACCAAAGGTTACCCCCTCTTAAACTGTAGAACTGAAAACAAATCTCCCAAAACGATACGGGGCTACAAAATGGTGCCGCCTTACTGTTCAAGCCCTGTCAGTCTTTTAAGGATATTCTCAACAATCTCGATATGAGATTCCTCTTCGCCGGCTATCTCTTCAAACCTGTCCTTCAACTCGCTAACCGAGACCATATATGCCGATTGCTTGTGTAAATCTCGAGCGGTCTTTTCCTTACCCAACTGTGTCTGGAAAATATCTACTAAATCAACCTGCGAAGGAAAAGCATCAAAAGACCAACTTGGTTTTCCACCTAGTCTGACTATCGCATCTGCAACAACGTCTGCGTGTTTAATGGATGCGCTACCAAGCTCATTGACTAGTTTTCTAGTATCTGCATCCTTAACCATACTTGCTAAACGCGGGTAATGGACTATGAGTGTGTATTCAAGGGTTAATGCTTTGTTTAGGACTGAAAGGAGTTGCTCCATATTCGAACTCATAGTAAACCTCCAACTCAGTAAATCTCTTTGCTGCCATTATAGGACTATGACTTGAGTAGCACAAGCGGTGTTTACTCACCTTAAGGCGAACAACAATCGGTAGTGCTACTGCTCCAGAATCGAGGATAGCGAGAAACCAGATAACATGGGTTAACTTTGAGGTCAAGGCCACTTTAGCTCTAACAGCTTGGGGTCCCTAGCTGGTAACGCGCCAGCCCATCAAGCCAGCTAAGCCATCTTCTAAAGAATGGACTATTGGCATGTAATATGGCAAATATATGCTAAAATGTCAAGCGTTTTGGCAAGTTTTGCTATCTTTGCGTTACTAGAAAGACCGTTCCAAGCCAAATGAGCAGGGTTTCCCACTACTGTCTTAGCCAGAAGCCACTAGTCACCAATAGCCGCTGCCTCACCCAGTATTCAACCCAATACTGAGTAGTTTACTGTTGGCCTAATATATAGTAGACTTTCCTATAAAGGGCGGCTATGAGTCAGAGGGGCAGGTGAGTAAGCTAACTGTTAGGGACACCGAAGTTGGTAGCCAGAGAGTCCTGGTGAGGGTTGATTTTAATGTCCCCCTTGATGAAGAAACCGGGGCTATCATCGATGACAGCCGTATCAGGGCAAGCCTGCCCACCATTCGGTATCTAACCGAGCGCCGGGCCAGGGTCATTCTGTGTTCTCACCTGGGTCGTCCCAAGGGTAGGGTAGTGGACAAGCTGCGCCTGGCGCCGGTTGGTCAGCGCCTGTCCCAGATCCTTAAGCAGCCGGTAAAAACCACCCGGGACTGCATTGGTCCTGACGTTGAAGCGGCGATAGCCAAGCTAAAGGAGGGGAACATCTTACTTCTAGAAAATGTCCGCTTTCACCCTGAAGAGGAGCAAAATGAGGCTAATTTTGCCCAGGCTCTGGCGAGACTGGCTGACATCTATGTTAATGACGCCTTCGGTGCCGCTCACCGGGCTCATGCTTCGGTGGTCGGCATCACTCAGTACCTGCCAGCGGTAGCTGGCTTGCTCCTTGAGAAGGAGATAATAAACCTGGGCGGTATTCTAGAAAATCCGGCCCGTCCGTTTGCGGCGCTTCTGGGCGGCGCCAAGGTCAGTGATAAGGTCGGCGTAATAGAGAATATTATGGACAAGGTGGACTATATTCTGATTGGTGGCGGGATGGCAGCTACCTTCCTAAAGGCTAAATCCTGTGAAGTAGGCAAGTCACTGATTGAGGCTGATAAGGTAGCTATTGCGCTTGAGCTGATGAAAAGGGCCTTAAGAAGTGGAGTAAGCCTGCTGTTACCAGCTGATGTGGTTATTGCTGGTGAGCTTAGTCCCCAGGCCAAAGGCGAAACGGTATCAACAGAAAATATCCCTGATGATAAGAGAATTGTGGACGTAGGTCCGGGAACGATCAAGGGCTTTCAGAGGTCGTTACTGAAATGTAAGACCGTCTTCTGGAACGGGCCAATGGGTATCTATGAATTACCCCAGTTTGCTGCGGGGACGAAAGCTCTAGCTAAGGTTATAGCTAGTCTTGAGGCGACCACAGTCATCGGGGGCGGTTCTACCGCCGATGCCGTCGCCGACATGGGGCTCACCGACAGTATGACCTTCGTCTCTACCGGTGGCGGCGCCTCTCTCGAGTTCCTCAGCGGCCAGGCACTACCCGGGATTGAGGCGCTACCGAATAAGGAGTCTTAGCTATGGACAACCTAGAGTTGATGAGAGAACTCAGTCAGCCCTCACCGAGCAAGATCGTGTTTTTCGTCCTTGATGGTTTAGGTGGCTTACCCCACCCCAAAACCGGTAAAACAGAGCTGGAGACCGCCCGCACACCTAACCTTGACCGGCTGGCAACCAGCGGCATATGCGGTCTGGCTGAGATAGTCGGGGCAGGGATAACCCCGGGTAGTAGTGCGGGGCACTTAGCTCTATTTGGCTACGACCCACTCAGATTTACCATTGGTCGCGGGGTATTAGAAGCCGTCGGCATAGACTTTAACCTTGAACCAAAAGATATCGCCGCCCGGGGGAACTTCTGCACCGTTGATGAGGCTGGCCTGGTTACCGACCGCAGGGCCGGACGTATCTCCAACGAAAAGTGTACTGAGCTATGCCAGCTGCTTGACAGCACGGTGATAGACGGCGTTAAGGCACTGGTTCGCCCGGTAAGGGAACACCGCTTTGTCGTCGTATTTAGGGGTGGTGGGCTTAATGATAAGGTTACCGACTCTGACCCACAGCAGACAGGAGTAGCCCCGAAGATCATCACCGCTCTAGAGCCAAAGGCGGCTAGCCTAGCTGACGTAGCTAATAAGTTTATAGGCCGGGCAAAGAAGATTTTGGCTGAGCAGTATCCCGCTAATATGGTTCTCCTGCGCGGCTTCTCGCATAGACCCGAGTTACCTTCCATGGCAGATGTCTACAAGCTAAAGCCAGCTGCCATTGCTGTTTACCCCATGTATAAGGGACTGGCTAGACTAATCGGCATGGAGATTCTCAAGACCGGAACTAATATTGATGATGAATTTGTCACCCTGAGACAGAATTATGTTGGCTACGATTTCTTCTTCTTGCATGTAAAGTGGCTAGACAGTGCTGGCGAGGATGGCGACTTTAACCGAAAGGTCAAGGTCATTGAGGAGTTTGATAGGGCCCTAGCCGACGCGATCAGTCTGGAACCAGACGTCATGGTCGTTGCCGGTGACCACTCAACCCCGGCCGCCTTCAGAGGGCACAGCTGGCACCCGGTACCTGTTCTCCTTTATTCTAAATGGTGTCGCCCCGACCGGGCCGACGAGTTTTCTGAGTCAGCCTGTCTCTCGGGCGGGTTAGGGCATTTCCCAGCCACCCAGATTATGCCCCTAGCCATGGCCCACGCTCTAAAGTTAACCAAATTTGGTGCCTAGGAGGCTAAAGATGCGCATGCCGATGATTGCCGGTAACTGGAAGATGAACACAACGATCGGTGAAGCTGTAGCGCTGGTTCGTGAAATGCATGGCGGTATCCATGCTGCTCCCCATACCGAGAGCATAGTGTGCCCTCCCGGCGTCTGTCTCGGTGACCTTGAGGCCGGGCTTGATACTATCGCTAATGTTGATAAGGTGATTTGCCCCCCCTTTATCTCCTTAGCCGCCGTGAAGGAGATAATCAAAGGGAGCTCAATACGGCTGGGGGCGCAGAACCTTTATTTTGAGGAAAAGGGCGCCTATACCGGAGAGATTTCGCCGCCGATGCTGGCTGAATTGTGTGAGTTCGTCATCATCGGACACTCCGAGCGCCGGCAGTATTTCCACGAGACCAACGAGCTCGTTAATAAGAAGGTCAAGGCAGCGTTAAAGGCAGGGCTGAAACCCATTCTCTGCGTTGGCGAAAAGCTAGAGGAGAACGAGGCCGGCAGAACCAGGGAGGTTATCTCCGAGCAGATCAGAGCTTCCTTAGCCGACGTAGATTTTGGTGACGATCTGACGGTAGCCTATGAGCCGGTCTGGGCGATTGGTACCGGCCGGGCAGCGACGGGGGGGCAGGCAAACGAGACTATCGGCTTCATTCGCCAGAGTCTGGCCAAGTTGCAGAGCCAGAAGGTGGCTCAAGAGATGCGGATTCTCTATGGCGGCAGTGTTAACGCTGACAATGCCGCTGAGTTTATGAAGCAGTCCGAGATAGATGGTGCCCTGGTGGGTGGGGCCAGCCTGAAAGCCGACCAGTTCTTGAGCATCACCAAACAAGCCTCGGAGATTAAAGGCTCTTCACAAACATGAGTCATCTGGTGGCAATTGTTGGTCCCACGGCCGTCGGCAAGAGCCAGCTGGCGATAAGACTGGCACAGGCGCTAGACGGGGAGATAGTAAATGCTGATAGCCGGCAGGTGTACCGCTTTATGGATATCGGTACCGCCAAACCTAGCCCCGAGGAGTTATCCCTCGTCCCTCATCACCTGATAAACATTGTTAACCCTGACGAGGATTTTAGTCTGGCTCAATACCATAAATTATCATCCGAAGTGATTAATAATATCCAGAGGCGTAACAAACTGGTGTTCTTGGTCGGGGGTAGCGGACAGTATGTCTGGTCGGTAGTGGAGGGCTGGGTAATACCCCCAGTGCCACCGGATCTGAACTTTAGACACCGCCTGGAGGAAAGGGCCGCTAAAGAAGGTGAGAATGAGCTTTATCAGGAGCTACTGAAGGTTGACCCGATGGCGGCTAAGGGGATTAGTCCGCATAACCTGCGCCGCACTATTCGGGCACTCGAAGTTTACCGGAGTGCGGGGGTTCCCATTTCCCAGCTTAAGCATAAGAAGAAACCAGCCTTCAAGGTATTAATTATAGGTTTGACGGCGGACAGGGAAAAGCTATATCGTAGAATAGATTTGAGGGTTGACGACATGATAGCGCGGGGTTTGGTGGCTGAGGTAGAAAAGCTGCTTAGCCTGGGTTATGACCTTGGTTTGCCGTCAATGTCCGGCATTGGTTACAAGCAAATTGGCCTGTCTCTTAAGGGCAAACTAACCCTAACTGCGGCTATCCAGCAAATAAAATTTGAAACCCACCGCTTTGTCAGGCACCAATATACCTGGTTCCGGTTGCCAGACAGTCGGATCAGATGGTTTGATATCGCTAGCGATAATATGGAGTCAGGGCTCGTGAACCTAGTTACTCAGTTCGTGAGGGCATAAACAGATGAATTTCACTAAACTTCAAGGGGCCGGGAATGATTTCGTGCTGGTAGAGACCGCTGATATAGCGCGCAATTGGTCTCAACTGGCAGTATCAATCTGCAATCGGCATTTTGGTGTCGGTGCCGACGGCTTAATCCTGCTCATGCCTTCAGATGTAGCTGACTACAAGATGCGTATCTTCAATGCTGATGGTTCTGAGGCTGAGGCTTGTGGTAACGGACTACGATGCTTGGTAAGGTACGTTTTAGAGAGGGGACCGGTGGCTAACCAGGGAGCTAAGGAGTTATGGATCGAGACGGTAGCCGGAACAAGAAAAGCCAAGATTACCGAGGTATCGGGTAGGCCAGCTGAAATCAGGGTTAGCCTGGGGGTGCCAAAGTTTGAAGCCAAAGATATCCCAGTGGTAATAGAAGAGGGTAGCGTCGGGTTAGTTGACATAAAGTCTATGCTGGGCTATACTGTAACCGTGGGTAATTGGAAGTTAAGGCTCAACTTTGTCTCCCTGGGAAATCCCCATGCCATACATTTCTCTAGCCGGCCGGTGGCTAGCTTCCCCCTAACACGGTTGGGGCCAAGGGTAGAGCACCACAAGATGTTCCCCCAGCGGACAAACTTTGAAGTGGCTAGGGTGCTGAGTCGGGAGCAGATAGAAGCCCGGGTGTGGGAGAGGGGAGTAGGGGAGACCCTAGCCTGTGGCAGTGGTGCTGCAGCCGTGGCGGTAGCCGCTCAATCAAACGGCCTGGTGGCTGATAGAGTAACCATAGCATTGCCTGGGGGCAATCTGGAGGTGGGCTGGGATGGAGTGGGTGAGGTATTCCTAGGTGGTCCGGCAGAGATGGTATTTACTGGAGACTGGCCAGGTGAAGTATAGATGAAACTAGCCAAGAGAATGGAAAAGTTGCCACCTTATCTCTTCGTGGAGATCACTCGCAAGATTGCCGAGAAGAAGGCTAAGGGCGAGGATGTAATTAGTTTCGGCATTGGTGACCCGGATTTCCCGACGCCACCTCATATCATTAACCGCCTGTGTCAGGCGGCACAGGAGCCAGCTAATCACCGCTACCCAGAGACAGTGGGCTTACCTGAGCTGCGTCGGGCTGTTGCCAGCTGGTATCAAAATCATTTTGGCGTTTCCCTTGACGCCGATAAAGAGGTTCTGCCGCTTATCGGTGCTAAAGAGGGCATCGTCCATATTGCTCTCTGCCTTCTCGACCCCGGTGATGTAGCGCTAGTACCTGA
Source organism: uncultured Dehalococcoidales bacterium (assembly GCA_964472625.1). GTDB lineage: Bacteria > Chloroflexota > Dehalococcoidia > Dehalococcoidales > UBA5760 > UBA5760. The sequence continues at coordinate 8,885 of CAYYLM010000024.1, read as the reverse complement.
CCCGGCTTATCCCCCTTACACCATGGGTACCATTCTGGCTGGCGGCAAGCCCTACTATCTCCCCCTTACTGAGGAAAACGATTTTCTTCCTGACCTAGAGGCTATTCCCAATGATATCCTGAAGCAGGCTAAACTCGTATGGCTGAACTACCCCAATAACCCCACCGGTGCCGTAGCTGACCTTGATCTTTTCCAGCGGGTAGTCAGCTTGGCTCACCAATATAATATCGCTGTCTGCCATGACGCCGCCTATACTGAGGTTACCTTCGATGGCTACCAGCCGGTTAGCTTCATGCAGACCGAGGGGGCTAAGGAAGTGGGGGTTGAGTTTCACTCTCTTTCCAAAAGCTACAATATGACCGGGTGGCGGATAGGGATGGTAGTGGGTAATGCGGAAATGATAGATGCCTTGGGCAGGGTTAAGTCAAACCTGGACTCAGGGATTCCCCAGGCCATTCAGTGTGCGGCTATTGAGGCCCTGACTGGTCCCCAGGATTCAATAAAAGAGCAGAATGCTAGGTATCAGAGACGCCGAGACCTAGTTGTTGACAAACTAAATAGCATGGGGCTTCAGGCCAGATTGCCCAAGGCCGGTTTATACGTCTGGGCTAAGATTCCCAGTGGCTATACCTCAGTGGAATTTACCAACGATCTACTGGAGCAGGTGGGCGTGGTGGTGACACCAGGAGTCGGTTATGGCAAGCGGGGTGAGGGCTACGTCAGGCTGTCACTGACTATCGCCGATGCCAGCTTAGTTAAGGGCCTATCACGGCTAGCCGAATGGCGCGACCGTAAAAGCGGTCTAGTAAAGAAGGCTTACTTGACATAAAGTAGGGGTTATTATTTCTAAGAAGACCTTCACCACACAACTATCCCGGGAACGGGCATGCTTAGTTGCAGTCGCCACCAAAGGACGTGACCAGGGATGGTCAACAGAGGATTCTGTTGAGGAGCTGGCTCAATTAGCGGCGACCGCTGGAGCTAGCGTGGTCGGCAAACTGATCCAGCGATTATCGGTACCTTCAAAAACGCATTACCTCGGTAAAGGGAAACTAGATGAACTCTTGGCGCTGAAGGATAGGGCTGACTGTGACGTAATAGTGTTTGATGATGAGCTGTCACCAATCCAGCAGCGGAACCTGGAAGCGATTCTGAAGGTAAAGGTCATTGACCGTTCGGCTCTCATTTTGGACATTTTTGCCAAGCGGGCCCATACCCGCGAAGGTAAGCTGCAGGTAGAACTGGCTCAGCACCAGTATCTTCTGCCGCGCTTAGTCGGGCAGTGGCGCCATCTAGAGAGGCTCGGTGGCGGTATTGGTACCAGAGGACCCGGTGAATCGCAGCTGGAGACTGACAAACGCCTCATTCAGCGGAAGATTCAGCACCTGAAGAAGGAGATCGAGCAGGTTAAGAAACACCGGGAGCTGTATCGTCACCAGCGCCGAAAGGTTGGAATCCCCATCGTCGCTTTGGTCGGCTATACTAATGCTGGTAAGAGCACCCTGCTGAATGCGCTCACCGAGGCCGAGGTATTTGTTGAAGACAAACTCTTTGCCACTCTAGACCCAACCACGAGGCGGGTAACGCTGCCTGACCAGAGCCGAGTGTTACTTACCGATACCGTTGGTTTTATCCGGAAGCTACCGCCCGCTATCATAACGGCGTTTCGGGCCACCCTAGAGGAGCTAGTCGAGGCTAGTATTCTCATTCACGTAGTAGACCTAGCTTCCCACAATGCTGCTGAGCAATGCCAAACCGTGGAGAATGTTATTGCCGAACTGAACCTGGCTGATAAACCAAGGATTACCGCCCTAAATAAAATCGACCTCTTGCTTGACCGGAATCAGACCTGGGGAGAAGAGGAGGCTATAGAATATCTTTCTGGGTGGTCTTGGGAGGCCAATGCCAATACGGTACTTGTCTCGGCAGCCAGAAAGTGGGGACTGGCTAGGCTACTGGAACGTATCACCCAGGTTCTTAAGCCAAAAGTTCACCTCGCATAGTCACCCCAGCAGAACCACGCTCTCAAATCAAAATTTAGGCGCCTAAAAATCCCTTTGAGCGGTTTAGTACTTGCCAGCCACAATTAGCTGATATTCTTGGGCTACTTACCAAAATCCGGAGCGAAGGTATTAACTGTATCCAGAAACGTGGTTGCCGCGTAGGTCACAGTTGGGCCACCGCTCATACCAATCGTAGTGTAGGCAGCCTCAATAAGCTCCTCGCGGGTTGCTCCAGCCTTGAGAGCTTCGTAGACATGGTGGACAATGCAGTAGTCACACCGGGCAGCCAAACCCAAAGCCGCCGCAATTAATTCCTTAGTTTTAGCATCCAGGGCACCGCCTTTGAAGGCCGCTTGGCTCAAACCGCCCCAGCCAGCCATCCGGTCGGCATCGACCTCAGAGAACTTTTTAACGCCATCCTTTAAATCGTCTAAGATTTTTCTTGGGTCCTTTGCCATTTCCGTCGCCTCCTGAAACATAATTTCGCGGTTTAAATTCTACAGATTGGGGAACACCGTTGTCAATTTGGGGTTATTACTTTTCGGGTGGGCACTTTATTTTGAACGATAGTCCACCTTTGCCACTGCCGGATTATGTTAAATACATGTTAGAGTCATTATTTGCGTCGCACAATATATGTTATGTAAGATTAAAGCCATGAAGTCCACAATCAATTCGAAATATTCCCCTATTACAATGCAACAGAAGACAACTTAAGCATCTGCTATTTTCGTTTAATGCGCCAATTTATGCTATTATTAATGTGCATAAGACAATATAGTAGCAACAAAACGACAACATTCCATATGGAATTACATTTGTTATGAGTATAAAGAATTACACGGAAAAGCTATCGGCTCGACAAAGGCTTTTTTGCCAATATGTTGCTGAGGGTGTTAATCCATCCGTTGCCGCCATAAAGGCAGGTTACTCTGAAAGAGGAAACAGATCGCGAGCTTGTAGGTTGATGAAAAGAGCTGAGATAAGAGAGGAAATACGAAGGCTACAAGAGGAAATGGCATCGCCACGCATAATGACGGTACAGAAGCGAAAAGAACGCCTTTCGGAGATTGCTAGGGCGAGGATGGGAGATTATATTGAAATAGTTAATGGTGATATCCGATTGAAATTCAATAAGGAAGACGTACTGACGGATGGCGTGGTTGAGATAGAGACAGTAACCAGAACTGATAAGTTTGGTACTACTGTAACCACGACTGCAGTCAAATTGGGCAATGTTATAAAGGCCATACATGAGTTAAACAAGATGGATGGTCTATACCGACAACGTTCTAAAACTCAGCCAAAAGATTTTAGCCAAGAAACAAAGGTTATTGTTCAAGTGGCAAGCGATGAGTAAAGTCGCCCCAGAGTATCTCATGCTACCCTAGAAGACACTGGGACACAAAGTTATTATCAGTCGGGGATGTACAAGAGTAACTCCCTGAGCCTGAGTCAGTTGTCACAATCAAACAGTGCGTATAAGACCATCCAATCCGCGCCGTGTGTATTCATAAAAGAGTTTGTCTGTCCTCCATCCTTTTCTAATAAGATAGTTTGGTCAAGCTGTGATGACCACGGGGCTCATAATCTAAAGGCAGTTGCTTCCAGTCCAACTCCACTGCTATGCTGTTTCGGCAATCTATATTGTCCATAGATTGTCTGTAAAAAAATAAGCTTATCACCCAAATAGAACTGTCTCGAGTAGATTATTATTAATAATGTATTTAACAGGCCTAGATTTTGATTTCAGAGCGTCATTTTATTAGCAGCCCGGTGAGAAAGTGAATTAGGAAGTATCTTGGTGTAAACACTAAGGGAGGACCATCGCGGATTTCCCCGCCTATACCTATCTCGTACCATCCTCACTCTGTGTGCTAACCTCTTCAGCAGTGCATCCCAGATTATCAGGCTGATCAGCGAAAGTAGGTATAGCCAACGCCAACATCAGGGCAACCACCGTCGTAACCACAATTGCTATTTTCTCATTACTTTATGTCAAACTCCTCTCTTTAGATTTTTTATCCTTATCGCTCCTCAACCTAGGACCGAGGCATCGGGATTTTCGGCCTGCTACTTATTGCAGGCGGATAGCCAGGAATCACAGCACAAGTCTAGAATGCTTTGCAGTTTACGAAGCGATTGGAGATTCGACTTTAATTCGGTACTACAAATGATATCTTGGAGGGTGTTTTGCGGCATGCAGGACAGGCGGCCCACAAGTTGGCTTAAGAAAAGGGGCAGTATAGTGAAGATGCTGATGAGCCATTTACGTTGAAGTCTACCGCTCTCAAATCAAACGCTACGCAAGCCCATGACCTTGTAGACTACCACTGGCTTCGTTTTACCCTTGAATGTCTGAGGCGGAAGCTCCTCAACTTCCAAGTAGTCTTTTGCTCCCTGATAAGTCACCGGGCCAATCCAGATTTCTCCGCCAGGGGTAACACCACAAATACGAGAGGCTAGATTGACTGCATCACCAATGACCGTATACTCGGTTCGCCCTGAGGAACCGACATTGCCCGCCAGGGCCTCTCCAGTATTAATACCAATCCCAAAATTCACCTGAACCAGCGACGGGTCACTCTGTTTAAGTTCGGCTATATTTTGCTGAGCTTCCCAGGCTGCTTTTATTGCTAGCTTCGTATGCCCCGGTTCATAATTTGGTGCATTCCATATCGCCATTATGTTGTCCCCAATAAACTTATTAATTATCCCACCATTCTGCAGAACGTGGTCAGATATGACGGAGAGATAAGTATTTAGCATATTTACGACAGCTTCGGGGGACATCTTCTCACTCATTTCGGTAAAACCCCGTATATCAGCGAAGAGTACGGTAACTTCCCTTTGTTCGCCGCCAAGGTTGAGTCGGTTGGTATCAGCGAGACTAAGGATTTCCTTAGCCACCTGTGGAGAAACATAACGACCGAAAAGATCATGCACAAAACGTTTATCAGACTGTTCATTCACTATCACGGTGAACACACTGCTTATGTAGAGCACCGGTAGTATAACCAACGGATATAGCATATTAAGAATGAGACCATTGTCAAAGGTAATGAAACTGGCACCCAGGTAGCCAGCAAACAAACTACCTATAAGTATTGCACCCCACCGCAATTTTAAGCGAGGTAGAGCCCAAGCGGCAATGCCCACTGCCAGCGCTAAAGTTAATATCAGTATGCCCAGGTCCGCTTCCGCTAGGAACCATTCCTTAAGGATGGTTTCCATAGCCGCAGCATGAATAAATACCCCCGGCACTTTTCCGGCCGAGGCAGGGATTGCCCAGGTGTCAACCTCACCAGTAGCAACCATACCAATTAGAACGATTTTGTTCTTCACCACTGAGGGATCAAAGTCGCCCCTGATAGCGTCACCGTAAGAAATATAAGGCCTGCTTTCGTTTTCTCCAGAGAAGTTTAATCGGAGGCGAAAGGAGTGATCAACCGGAATGTCACGCATCAATAGATGTAAAGCCCCGTCCCGTACCTCGTAATTGTCAGGAAGAGGCATGGAGAACAGAACATGAAGCGTAGCCAATCCCAGAGATGGGTAAAGCTCACCGTTACCCTCTTGCACCACTAACGGTGAACGTCGCACAGTACCATCTGGATCAGGAGTAATGTTAGCGTGCCCAACCGCGGTTGCCGCTTGCTCTAAAATGTTAACTGGTCTCAGGACTTGTCCATAGGTAACCATTGGCTCGGCTGGTAGGGGCTCAATGCCTACAACTGGCAACACAACATTACCCGCGTTGTTTATGGCATCAGCTACCAGCCTGTCCTCTGGCGAACTATCGGCAAATAGTACATCGAAGCCAATTACTTCGGCTTCTGCTTCACTTAGTCTGGTGATGGCTTGAGCATGCAGACTGCGCGGCCAATCAGCTAGTCTGCCATAGGTGTCAAGAGTACTGTCATCAATACCAACAATGACGATATTCGGCGAAGGAGACACAGTCGTAAAGAGTCGGTCTGTTAATGCCAAATTACCACCGGCAAACGGTTGCACCAGAGTCGCAATCAGGATGAACACAATCCCTGCCCCAACCAGTACCAACGTGTGGTAGGTACGCTTGGTCTCGCGGCGGCTCCTTTTTCTATCTTGTGCTTGTGGTGCAACCATATATAGAAATCCTGATCTCTCTCGTACAGTTTAGTTCTGGATTGAGGCAGAAGTTTCTCATCTCTGCCCTAAGCGGTTAGATACGGTCTCCCTCTCTTGGGAGAGTCCCATTATGCTTGATGCGGGTTTTGCTAGGCGGGCAAAACACAATGTTGTCTGCCCGATAATTCCCTTCGCGTCTTAATCCTCTCCACTAGCTGATGCTACCTTCGAACAGCGTTATCAACGACCGGTAAATAACCATGTCTCACCTGGGTCGAGTCTGTTATTGCCATCGGTATCGCCGCTAATGTAAGTAATAACATCAACGTCATCATCCAGTACATAAACATCAGACTGCGGCGTATCGCCCACATTGGTTACTTCATAAAGATAGGTAATGGTATCGCCATCCTCAGACATGATACTTTTCGTAATATGTATTGACCCGGCGCCTTCACCGCCAACTGGAATGGGCAAGGATGGTGGTTGACCTGGTATTACTATGCTTTTCATGCCTTCTGGAATCTGAACCTCTAAACCCTGACTGGTAGCTACGATAAATCCTTCCTGGTTAATTACTTCGGTGATACCTTCCTGGTCAACATATACCTCCATGATGGAGCCTCTAACCAGAGCCGCACAGGCCGGCGTTATCACCTCGTAGCGGGAGGCTTGATCAGAGAGTTTTGTTACTCGGCTAATTGTTTTACCCACCTCTTCATTAAGTGAAATAGTCGTGGTGCCGGTATCGGCAGCAATACTGAGTTCAGAAATACTAATTATGGTACCCGCTTCCAATTCAATAATGCTTCCTTCAAAGAAAGTAATTTCAGCTCGAGAATCATCACCAACCTTTATGGCATCACCCGCTGTCAAGATCAGATTAACCTGTGCCTCAATCCAGTTATCACCACCCGTTTCCATCACGAAGACATCCCCCTCCTTCATAGAGAGCACAGCCTCCTGATTTGGGTTCTCTTCACAGGAACAGCTAACCATTAGTGGCATACCTAGAGTAGTGACTATCACAAATAGCGCAATAGCCATAGTTACTAGCTTTTTCTTAGCCATTCCTATACCTCCGTGGTTGATTTACGTGCTAAGCCATAACTCCACACTCAGCATAATTACTCACCACCACAGATTGCCGATAGTGCGGTGTGTTAGCTCCCGGTTGTTAGTCTCTTACGCCGTTGCCGTCGCCGAAACAAGATTAACACAAGCACCAACAAAACACCACCCACAATCGCAGCGACGATTCGTAAGTCAACACTGGATATCCCGGGTAGGCTAACTGGCACTCGATAGGGGTCCGTTGGCTTTGCCATTACAGCAAACAATGAGAGACGCTGTGTTAGCCCAGTTACCTCGCCCTCGCCGAACTCAGCTACCTGACCTGGCTTGGCGTGTTCCAGTTTAACCCAGTCATCAATTTCGATATCAAAATAGGCAATGAACGGTGCGGATGTGCCCGATAATACCGCATCACGGTCATAGCTTACCAGCATTGTTATTGGGAGGTCGAAAGTAATGTGGGAACATATTGGGTAGCGTGATTCTTTATCCCGGTACCCGATAAACTCGTAAATCGGACTGAGCAAGATATAGCCTTGCGTCACCGGTGGTGTTTCTTCGGATATACTCATTACGATTAATTCGGGGCAAGATAAAGTCATATCATCTTCTATACAAAGCACATGGGTGTCTTTTTCAATCGTAAGGAAATGCATATCATCGGGGTCGGAGGCTACCGAAGTCTGAGCGACAGTACAGGTGGGACAGACGAGTCTCACCCTAGTTATCTCACCCAGCATGTCTATCTCCAGGTAGCGCTCACTCTCGATCACGGTCACTCTCTGGGCACAGGTCACCACATTACCTCGAATATCAGTTGTTGTCCAAGTGACGATGGTCTCTCCCACGGGGAAGACAAAAGGAGCATCATTAGTTATCGCAGCAACACATTCTTCAAAAATACATTCTGGGATGCCCAGATATACATTAGTAGCAAAACACTGCCCCGGATCAGCAGTAACCGTTACATCATCGGGGCAGAAACTGACCTCAGCAATAGTTCCTACTGGTTCAGGAAGTGGCGGACGTGGCGGTGGCGGCTCGGGTGGTACGAATGGCTCTCTTTCGATAGGAAGCGAGGGTGGACCTTGCGGAGTAGAAGGAGGTGGTGGTGCCTCTAGGCTCAGGGTTACGGTCTTGGTACCACTCGAACAGGGCATAATGCCCTCTAGATTCCAGCCGGTGACTCCCTCGCCAGTTACCACTAGGTCAATATTCTCGTCATCTTCGATTCCATAGAAAATGTCAAACGTTAGGGTGTCTCCCTGGGCCACATTACCGGTTTCACAAGGTAACTCCCATTCCCAAGTCAGGTCAACACTATCATTTATGTTGTTCAGGGTTACATGAATAAAAGGATCTAAGGGAGTGTCGGGATTTTCTGGAGGTAGAGGTTGTGGGAAGTTATTAATTGTTGTCTGCGTTCCTGGTAGGCCAATATTGGTGTCTAGCCGACCACCCGGGTTAGTAGAAAGGTTAAACAGCATCCAGTCGTCAAGCTCGCCTTCCCCTTCGGTATCTGTCTCTGGTTCCGGGTTCAGCCCTTCACCGCTTACGATATTCCCTATCCAGACGTTGACAACAACCTCATCCTGAGCCTGAACCGGGGCTGGTAGTAAGCAGGGTATAACCAACCCAATCATTACTCCTAGGAGTAGACCAACAGCTAACCTGGTTCTTATTAATCTAGTTACTTCA
>CAYYLM010000023.1:0-23604 GCA_964472625.1 uncultured Dehalococcoidales bacterium | reverse complement strand
GATTCGTTGAATTCTATTGCTCAATTAGATAATTGGCTATACTACTCTTCGAATCTCCTTCTGCAGTGATACACTTACACCCTACTCCCCAAGCTATCTACTGCCAAGATAAACATAACCAGACTAAACTAACTACATCTTTCTATTTCACTTTCAACTAGCTCTCTCGATAAGCTAATACGACTTACGAATGATATTAATTACCCTATTTAAATAAAACTTGATCTGTTGCACTAGTCAATAATACGTCAGCTAAAGGAGTAAATCTTACTTGGATATCGATGATGCTATTGAGACAGCGTCTAATGTGATTTATTTCCTCGGATCAACCTTTACCTCCTTCGACGACGATAGCCATATAACCATACTAACCATACTAGCAGTCCAAAAGCGGTGGCTACACCAGCAATTAGCGGCCAGTTGATCCAAGCAGTGGTCTGAAACTCACCGGTTAAATCACCTATCCTAACTGTATGGCTGCCTGGCTCATAGCCGGCAACTGAGAAGAATATATCCTTACTCTGCCCAGGGGAGAGGCAAATTTCTGTACTTGCTTTTAGCTTACCATCTATCTCCAGATTAGCTATATAACCGCCTTCTTGTCCGCCAATATTGCTTACATCGGTACCTACTTGTACCGTCTCACCGCTACTCGCATAGAATACAAAGAACTTTCCTGTTCCTACTGTGCGCAGACTTGGCTGAATATTTAGATTACTGACTACGAATTGGGCTGGTTCAACAGGCGGTGGCGGAGTAGGAGTGGTAGTAGGTGGTGGGGGAGGAGACGGTGGTTCTGAGGGACCTATCTGACCATAGACAGCAAAAGTCGAGAGCCTAAGTATTTCAGCGGTTGCCTCTCCATCTCCAGCTACCCTACCCACAGCTTGTGGCAGCGGCTCCCATTCACCAGTATCCGGGTTATACCGTGCTATAAAAACTGTAGAAATATCAGGGGTAAGTCTACTGGAATCATACTTTACCAATAATATAACTGGCCTGCCAAAGGAAACAGACGAACAGATTTCCTCAGCTCGATATCCAATAATTTCATAGATGGGACTCAGTCTTATTGCATCTATCATCTCTGGTAAGTCATTTTCTGAAAAAGTCATCTCTATTATCAGTGGGAAGCTTCCACATTCCACACAATCACCACAGGTAATCCGGGTCCAACGATCAATACTCAAGGAATTATCAAGCTCTGGGTCGTAGATTATATAGCCTGCGAAAGTACGATTATCACAACAATCAACCTTAATCGTAGCGCTTTCGCCAAGCATAATGATATCTAATTCACAACTTCGAGCTGTAGTAGTACCGCCATTTCCATTTGGTGTGGGTTCGAGAATATAGAGAATAACCGGCATAATACCGCTATCACAGGGTTTTATGTCATTTATTGTCCAACTCGTGGCTCCTTCGCCACTTAGCACTAGATCTCGATTTACTTCTGGGTCTCCAATTTGATAATGGATATCAAACGACAGTGTATCTCCTTGAGCATCATTGCCTACTTGACAAGGTAGTTCCCATTCCCAATACAAAGTAACAGTCTCAACAGAACTAATTGGAGCCATTACGCTTATGTACGGTGATGTAGGAAGCTCTGGAGGTATCGGTGGAGGACTATCTGGAAATTCATCAAGCTTGGCTGGCCACGTTAGGTCAGTATCTATCTTCCCGGAAGGGTCAGTTGAAAGGCTAAACTCCAGGTATTGGAGAAGTTCGCCATCCCCAGTAGTATCCGTCTCGGATTCTGGGTTTGTACCCTCACTATTGTCAGTAATAGTCACCCAAACGGCAACAGGGATCTCATCTTGAGCCTGGGCCACAGTTGGTATAGCACAAAGTATCCCTAGTACCATGGCCACTATTATGAGAATTCTAACGCCATATTCTTTCACAAGGCTAGCCCATTTCTTGTTTGGCAACTGTCCCGAACTTCTCATTGGACACCCCCTGTGCCTTTAGGCTATATCTCAATATTCGTTTCTGTGGAACAGCAAAGCATAGAACCAAGTTCAGAACGGTATTGATTTGTCCATACCACTAGCTTTATGCCTTTCTTACTCAAAGCCCCATATTGATGTACTAAGAATATAGCTCACGTGTCGTCTTGGTTATTGCTAGAGTCCTTTCCCTTAATTATTCGCCACATATTCCTCGCTTCCAGGCCAAATACTATTGAGGCAGGAATTACAATAATTACTATGATGCCAAGACGCGTCCTCATAAATGCAGATAAATATCCAAAATACGGAACACTAAAAACAACCCTACCTACTAAGTTATCATCTGTAACCACTCGTATATCAGGGTCTTCAACTGCATCCCCTTTCGTGATAATTGAGATATCTCCCTCGTAGCTCTTAATATCAATAGCACGGTGTGTTACCGTGAGCTCTCCTACATTGAAAGCTATTATGTCGCCTACTTCAATTACTTCTATATCTTCGGGCTTTATTGCTACCACGCTCCCCATTTTTAAGGCAGGTTCCATACTTGCAGATAACACAGTATCAAATCTCCAGCCGGCAATACGTGGAAGAAGAAGCAGCCCAACTACAGTAGCAATCAACCACACGATTATGATATTGACTATTATGCTTGCTGCCCTTTTCATACTCCTTTATCTTTTGTCAATCGCTATCATTTACGAGTTTCCATCGCACATTCTTGCATAAATTAGCCAGCCTTATATTGGCTGGCCAACTTAGCTGCAATGTTAACATTTAACTATTTGAATGAATCTTGTATTTAAGTCTTCACACAGTTAATCGTCGTCATCACCATTACATATAAGCTACTCTCAAAACCGTAGATTGTTGCCCTATCTACACCTAGTTGGCCATATGTGCCAAAGCCGGACCAAGCTGGCCCAGTGGCTACAATCGTTACGAGGATCGATCTAGATCGCCAGCAAGAAGCGCATTTATTGATATCTATTGGATGTGTTATCCAGTTTTCACTACCATTCTGTAGACCAGTGTAACTATACACTTTCTTACAGCCAATGTAGACGTCAAAAGAATCATCCGCCAAACCATCAAGTACCCTTAGCTCAAGCTGAGTCGCACAATTGCCACGTGGTACCTTCAATACGAATAAAGCAGCACGCTTCAAAAATCTATCCCTGGAACCTGGTTCCCAGGTAACACGACAGTTTCCACCTTCACTACCGATACCACCCCAATTCCCGCCATTCGTGGCTGGTTCTACCGGCCCCCAGCCAAGTAAACAATGTCCTGCCTCACTGTCTTTATCACCTATATTCACGGAATCAAGCTCTATTGGATCACTAGCTAAAGCTATTGATGGAAACAAAAAAGTAACTAGCGCCATTATGGTAACAATGATTGGTAGTAATAAGCGCTTTCTATTTTTCATTTTATTACCCTAGCATAAATATACTGTATGTATTTCAGTTATTGTCGCCATTGCTCCACCATTCACTATCCACCTCAACCGTAATAGAATAGGTACCCGGTGTCACGCTCTGACTCGTTTCAATCCAGAACTTTACACTAGCTTCTCCTTTAGCCGGAATGACAAGCTCTTCTTTGTCAAAGCCAAAAGTTAAGTTACCATCATCGTGCGATTCTGGTGTAATAATGAAAGTAATTGGGACTTCTTCCTTATCAGAGTTGCCGAAAGTAAGTATAGCCTCTTTTCTCTCATTACCGTACATGCTTACTACCCAATGTGGACTATTCCAGACACCATCAACACATTCTGTATTAGCCAACCAGACAGGTTCCGTGGCTGCAAAGACTGTATTTGCGGTAGAGGTTTCCACGTCAGTAAATCGGGCTTTACTTTCCAATTTTATGGCAATTAAAGCACAAGCAAGAACCGCCAATATTGCTGTCATGATAACGTATTTCTTTTTCGTAAGTATCTCCTATACAGATACTATCGTTCGACGATTATTTCAGTGGAGTACTCACCTGGCTCCAGGCTCTGGGTGGTCTCCGCCCTCAGGGTAACACTGGCATCACCCTCTTCGGGCACCACCAGCGGGTTCAAGTCAAAGCTAAAGGTGAGATTACCCCCATCGAAGGACGCCGGATCCGCAGTCAGGCTGAGCTGGATTGGTCCTGCCGCCTCGTTGGCGAAGGTGATGGTCAGGGATGCCTCGTCAAGCGGGTATATCTCGCCGATATCCCAGATAAGGGTATCGTGATCAAACTCCCCATCGCCCTCAGCCGCCAAGACACTGATTGGCTCCTTCACCTGCACATCCGAAGTAATGGTTAGTGCCGTGTAGGCATAGACGACACCAGCGGTTACACCTAGTGCTACTCCAATAATGATGGCTAGTTCCTTCTTTCCGTAAGCTTTTAATGGATTCCTCATATTACCCCACCTCCGTTTTCTTCAAAAGCCCAATCACTATAGATCTTTTTGTTGTTTGGAGCTAGACTACATGCCAATAGCAGCGCAACTATTTTACTACTATGCAAGTGAAAGTCAACCCCTTTGACTTTTAGCAGAAATGCTCCTTTTTCAAATTTGTGGAATATTTCCAACACATTGGCTAGTGGGGTAGATGACTACCCCACTAGCCCTACTTGGTCACACAGGCGTGAGTTAACTAGTTATTCAACCTTCGCCCAGTTAAACATGACTTGACCCCAGCCTTGTCCTGCGGCAGGTTCTTCGCACCAGCTTGTTACTGGATCAGTAGCATTAAAGCTGAACTCAATCTTCCCAATTACCGGGTGTGGTAAATCAAAGGGGGTTTCAAGCCAGGTCTCACTGGTAACGCCAGACCACGAATAGTGTCCGATGTATACCCAGTCTGGATCAGGTGGCAAACGATAGTAGACGTCGAAGCTATCATTTTGCGAACCATCAAGATGTCGTACCGTCAGCTGGGTGACCGGGTCACATGTTCTGAACACTAAATGAGCCCATTCAAACCCTGCACAACCAGTCGGCGGACCCATTAGACCACGGAAATCATGGCTTCCCTCCGGGTCGGTAGGATCATAGTCGCCGTAATTTCCATGCCTCAGGAAGAGACCTCCGTCTTGATCGTCCCTACCTACGTAGCTCCAGCCATCGGTATCTCTATTGAGGTGCCCTAGTTCACTCATTGGGTTACCAATATCGACAAACGTTTGATCAGTTGGTCTCCCGTACCCGTCTAGCTCAGGATCTGGCGGTGGCGGTGGCGGACAACCCCTCATCTGCTGCGCAAAGAGATCGATATTGAAGGTCAGTGTATCACCCTGTGCCCAGTTCTCAGTATCAGCCCTCATGTGGTAGCTTTGGCATACCACCATATCGGCGCCTGGCTCTATTTTACCGAGATAGATCCACTTACAGGCGACGTCGGCCAGTGTTAGACCTTGACTATCCGGACCAACAGTGATAAGTTCCTCGTGGTTCACCATCAGGTCGTACATTATCACGCTGTCAATGTCGCTTCTTGGGCCAAACTGTTTTTCCCAGTCGTCCTCGGGCTCTGACTGCACGCCCTGGCCAGTCGAAACTATCTCGAAATGCTTCCAGACTTCGGCCTCGTTCGTTCCGACATTGGTGATGGTAAACGTCATCCACTGAACATCGCAGGGCTTCATGTCACTAATGTCGTACGTACCAGTTTCAGCAGCCCAAGGATTTTGACCGTCTACCTCGATATCTATTGTTCCGGCATCCATCGTATGCGGACCAGTAGTCTCATCATCCGTGAAGTAGGCAATAACTCCGCCAGCCACTAAAGCAGCAATCACACCAAGTGTGATCACGCTTATGAGTAGTTTCTTTTTCATCTTGTTTCGCCTCCTTCCTGTTAATCGGTTATTAGGCCCTCCCCATAAAGTAGCACTTAATGGGGAATCGACCAGGCTATCAAGTACATTTAGGTTAGCTCTAAAGAACTATCTCGTCTGTCCCCAGATGTATACATCTTTGTCCCTATAGGGATAAAAAACGTCTGTCTAGGTAATGTAAAGAGGGCTAATATACCAATTAGGTTGCTAATCAGGTCAAAGAGTCCGGCAAAATAGTAACGGAATAAAAAGGCAGGAAACTAATTACGTCTGGATAAGCCCTCTTTTTAGGGCATAGGCCATAGCTTCAGCTCTATTATTTAAGTGAAGTTTCTCCAAGATACGCTGAAGATATGTTTTTACAGTACCTGGTGATACGATGAGTTTTTCGGCTATCTCCCTATTCGTTAATCCTTCACCGACGAGTGAGAGTACTTCACCCTCCCTCTGGCTTAACGGATTTCCGTCGGTTCTGTTCTTTCTAAACTCATCAAGTAATTTACCAGCGACATAAGAAGATAGAATGGCTTCCCCTTTATGGATTTGCCTAATGGCATTCGTAATTTCTTCTAATGTTGCGCTCTTGAGGAGGTAACCCCTAGCTCCAAATTTTACTGCTCGAAATAAATCTTCTTCCTTATCTGAAATTGTGAAGATCAAAACCTTGGTTTGTGGCGACTGTTGAGAAATTGCTGAGGTTGCTTCGAGACCACTACAAACAGGCATCGAGATATCCATTATAATCACATCAGGTTTTAGCTCAATAGTTTTACTGATTGCCTCGTTACCATTACTTACTTTGGCGACAATGTTGATGTCAGGTTCATTATTAAGCGAGGCGGCAATACCCTCTCTAACTACTGCATGGTCATCGGCAATCAGTACTTTTATCCCACCAGTCATAGGTTATTAACCTTTAATAGATTTAGCCGGCACCTCTACCTGAATCTCAGTTCCTCGACCAACCATACTGATCACTCTGAATTGGCCACCGACTGTGCTTGCCCTTTCCTTCATGATAGCTAGACCATGGCCTTTAGCTTCTACTCCGTCATGATAGAAAGCCACTGCATCAAAGCCGCAGCCGTCATCGCTAATGGTCACTTTGATATGACCGTTAACGGGTATCACTTTGACCTGTACGTGATGAGCCCTTGAGTGTTTTTTGACGTTCTTTAGGGCTTCCTGGCAAATTCGTAGCAGTTGAAGCTCAACAGAAGGTCCTAGATCGAGATTGCCTGTATCAACTTCGAGATCATAGTCTATCTCACAGTCTTTCTTAAGATGTTGAATATACGCATCCAGGTTGGGTATGAAAGTACCGTCACCAGTGAAAGTTCGCAAGACTTCCAAGGATTCTCTAGTATCGCCATAGGCTTCCTCAACCAAGTTCTCCAGCTGCTTTGCTTCATCCAATTCCAGATGCCGTTCTGAAAGATGCTTTCGCAGCGTTTGTACTTGCCAGCGAATACCTGAGATCATTTGAGCAGCACCATCATGTATTTCGCGAGATAGTCTCTGTCTTTCTTCAAGCATATCTTGGAATTTCATTCGCTCTCGCAGGTTAATATTAATCAGATATGGAAGTGCCGCAGTTAAGACAACAGTGAATATGTATAGTAACAAAACACCTGGTTCCAACGGTAGTACTGTTACAGGTAATGGGTTTATCGTGTGACTAGCGACAACTGCCCCGATTGAAGCACTAGCAATAATAACTGTTGGTACCCTATCAGTAAGCAAAGATGCAGTCAGTACCGGTGCTAAACAGTACGGAAGGAATGGGCTATGTAACCCACCGGTAGATACTACCAACAGGATACAAATAGCTGTATCCGCGCCTAAAACAGTCCTACTTAGTTTGTCGGCGGTATACCAACGTAGTGGATACACTACTCTCAGCGCTGTATAAGCTCCCAAGCCTATTAGAAGAATAGAAGAAGGGATTACCAGTTGATAAGACTGGGGATTAAAATATATATAACCCGCAGCTACGCTGAAAGCAACAATACGGAAAACACCAGGAATGTATTTTATGTATCTGTTCCATTGACTGAAGTATTGTTGCCAATGATACTTCACCATATCCTCCAACAGTACTTACAGAAAGTAGCCGTGTGTTGTATCCAATTCCTAGAAGTTGATAGTGGCCTATCGGACCAGCTTACCGTTCGACGATTATTTCAGTGGAGTACTCACCTGGCTCCAGGCTCTGGGTGGTCTCCGCCCTCAGGGTAACACTGGCATCACCCTCTTCGGGCACCACCAGCGGGTTCAAGTCAAAGCTAAAGGTGAGATTACCCCCATCGAAGGACGCCGGATCCGCAGTCAGGCTGAGCTGGATTGGTCCTGCCGCCTCGTTGGCGAAGGTGATGGTCAGGGATGCCTCGTCAAGCGGGTATATCTCGCCGATATCCCAGATAAGGGTATCGTGATCAAACTCCCCATCGCCCTCAGCCGCCAAGACACTGATTGGCTCCTTCACCTGCACATCCGAAGTAATGGTTAGTGCCGTGTAGGCATAGACGACACCAGCGGTTACACCTAGTGCTACTCCAATAATGATGGCTATTTCCTTCTTTCCGTAAGCTTTTAATGGATTCCTCATATGCCCCCCCCTTTACGGATTCACTTTCTTTTATGTGGGCTTGAATATCAGCTGCCCCCCCCTAATTAGCCGAGTTAATGTTTGGTAATCCCCCGTTCAGATAAATGGCCATGGTCTTTTCCAGTAACCCTTGCCATTCGCTTTGGTTACTGTCCATTGACTGCAGTAAAGTACCATAATCTACATTGAGGTCGATAGTCTCGTCATGAATCGCCAATTTGCTCCCGCAGTATCGGCACCTTTGGTTCTCAGGCAAAGCTAACGACCAGCCGACAAAATGTTTCCCGCACTTGGCACATTTGCTAGCTAACATTAAATCCCTTCCCCCCTCATAGCACTTAAGGTAATGTTCGCTAACCTCCTATAATAAGAAGTGAGGCAGTGTGTTTTCCAATGCCTCCTGCCATTCTGCTATTCCGCCTCTCTGCGAAGCTGCCACCGTCTCATCGCCCGGTTTGTAATTGTCACCGGTATTTCTAATCATCAATCTTGACCCACAAACGGGGCACACTTGGTGCTCTGGCATTTGTAGTGCCCAGCCGATATAATGTTTACCACACTTCATGCATCTGCCGACTAACATAGTCTGTGCCCTAAATATTTCTCAAACACAAAACCGACCGCTTTAGGGCCGGTTTCACTACTGACTCCCCGCCACCAAAGTGACCACCTAAAGGTGGCAGTTCAGCGTCTCCCTTAGATCCTTACTATGTCTATCTAATACTTTAGTCGTTTAATCACCGCCCAATCCCCCATTTGGGTGACGCTTTTTAATATTAATACCATATCTGAACGATTTCAAGGTCACCAAAATTAACCTTAAGTAACTAATACCACATTAGGCTCTTGGGAACTCAGTTTTCTACACTGGTTTACCCTAGTTTGTATCACACATGGGTATATTGGCTACTTATTATGTAAATTTATTTTGGGGCGATTTTACCCTCTGTCCTCCCCTATTGAGTAACAACTCAATACTATCCACCCATACAGTGCCACCATTGGGTGATTGCTCAGTTAGCTTGATTGAATTAGGATTAAGATAGCTTAGTTGAAGGTAAATTAAGGGTAGATAGTCAAAGATATGTCAACTAATAGTAGCCTAAGGCCAATGCTAACAGTACGCGAGGTTTCTCGTCTCCTCGGCATTCATGCCAATACAGTGAGGCGATGGAGTGACGAAGGTAAAATACGCACATATCGGATTACGAAGCGAGGTGACAGAAGATTTAGGCGTGAAGATGTTGCTCGCTCTCTAGCTGAAATGAATGCTTCCTTCACAAACAATCCCAGATAACCTCGACTTTGTGGGGTATGGAGTAGAACAGTGATAAAGGTTATTAGGGGATATGAATTGAAAAATGGCGTTGACATAGAGTCCATTTTTTTGAAGCTTAGGTCACACGCGCTAACTTACCCTGGCTACGTTGGTGGGGAAAATCTTGTTAGTGAGCAAAATAGCCGTATTGTTGCTATGCTTAGCACGTGGGAGAGCGCTGAACAATGGAGGCTTTGGGAAACATCAGCGACGATACTGATTATACCCTAATGTGCCCGTTCTCTAGAATTACTAGAGGTTTCTAAATAATGCCTTGTCCTCATCCTGAAGGTCGTCAAATTCCTCTCTGCGTACCCATACCAACTCATCCTCTCCAATTCCCCGCAGGGCAACAGACTTTAGCATATATTTTGCGGCTGTTTCCTCCGGCATATGCTTCTCAATATCGAAACCTCTCCGAGAAAAGCAGAATGTAAGTAAACTCAACTTTTGCAGCCTAGCGGCAATATTAATGCAGGGACCAACATAATCCTCACCATTGCCTACCGAAAATACCATCCCCCGCGACATACCGCATCTCAGAAACTTTGGCGGCTGAACCACTGTCTTTCTTATCATCGGGTAGAATTCGCGCACATAATTACCGCAGATCTCCCAAAGTGAGGTGATAACATTGCAGATTTCAGCCCCACCCATATTCTTGGTATCCCACAGGAACAAAACCCCGTCTCCCAGAAACTTGGCGAGAAATGGTAGACTAGCCCATAATATTTTCTCTTCCTCATTACCCTCTTTAAGCAACCCCTGCTTGATTTCTTTAAATAGCCAGTCCAGAAAGCGGCTAAGATATTCCGGAACCGCCAGATGCGGGTCAACTTGACTGCAGAAGTTAGTAAACCCAGATAGGTCAAAAATAGCTGCCAGCGCCTCTACCTGGGTAGAGGGTGAGCCTATGTCCCCAAGACCCAATACATCAGGATTAAAACTTTCGAATTGCTGACCGCTTAAGGTCAAAAGTTTTACCTGTTTCTGTTCATCCTCCAAGGTCACAATTTTGTGCTGTTCTTCCAGGTTGATTTTTCCCATTTTTTAAGCTCCCCTTGCCCTTTAAGCTATTCTCTATATCACTATATCCGTGCTAATTTGTGGTAACTGGCTCCACTGGCTACGGGCCGAGCAGGCTCAAGCCCAAACTGATGCCCACTGCAGCTACGATGCTTACCAGGATCATAACTATAAAAAGAGTCAGAAACTGCCGAGAGGAAAAGATTTTGTTAGCGAGTGCCTTAGGAGTAGCTTCCTCGGCGATAGCCGCCACCTCCTCAGAGGCCTTCTTGGCCACCCCGGCAGCCTCTTTAGCTAGAGAAACCGCCTCTTCAGCCTCCTTGGTAGCGTCCCGCGAAGCTGCCAAGGCTGCCTTTTCAGCCTCCCTAGCGATGGAGACTGCCTCTTCAGCCTTCTGGGCAGCGTCCTGTGAGGCTGCCAGAGCCGCCTTTTCAGCCTCCCTAGCCACCCGCTCAGCTTTTTGGGAAGCCTCAGCCGCTGCCTCCTCAGATGCCTTCTTGGCCGTTTCTGCCTTCTTTGCCGCTTCATGCGACGCTGTTACCACGACCTCTTCCACCTTCTTGGCTTCTTTGGCTATCTGCTCCGCCTTCATAAAGACTTGGGTCACTGCTTCCTCAGACGCCTTTTTAGCCTCCTGAACCCTTTCGACAACCTCCTGTGAGGCGGTCAGGGCGACTTCTTCAGCCTTCCTAGCTTCCTGGGCAGCTTCCTCAGCTTTTCTGGAAGCTGCGGCCATTGCCTCCTCAGATGCCTTCTTAGCCGTTTCCGCCGCCTCTCTAGCGGCAATACTTGCCTCCCCGGCTCTCCTTGACGCCTCCTGGGCCGCTGCCGTAGCAGACTCCTCGGCCTCCCTAGCTTCTTTGGCGGCCTGCTCAGCTTCTCTAGCCGCTTCCGTCGCGGCTCTTATACTGTTCTCCATCTCATCGAGAATTTCAGGAAGTGGTTTGGTGAGTATTTTAGGCCCCTCATCCGGTCTTTCTTTTTCAGCCATTCTTCTTGCTCCCTTCTACGAGTTTTTCTCTAATCACGAAAACCCCTGGTGATAAAAGACTGCTTGGTGCTTGATTTTAGTGCTATACTTAGACTATTGTCAATAACTAAAAGTAGACCCGGCCGGTAATCCAGTCTCTCCAAGCATTTGTAATCAATCGTGAATACTCTGTATATTAGGGTATACTATTTGATATAATCTGAGATACAGCACTATATTAGGCAGTCAATATTGAAATGGAGGGCGCAAGAATGGTCGACAAGGGTGAAACCAGAAAGATTATGACCAAGCCACTTCCTGAAATCCTTGACGAGATTGAGGATAGTATTGGGCTAGCCGACGAGGCGGCTAAGAATGCCAGAGAGGCCGCCGTAGAAGCCCGCAAAGCGGGCGATAAGGCCTTCAGCGAAGCTACTAAGATTGCTAATGAACGTATTGACAGGGTTGAGCAAATAGCCAAGAATGCCCTGCAACTGGCTGAGCTATTAAAGCTAGCCGTTATGGACGGAGTTGCCACCGTAGATAAGCGACTTTCGGAGAAAGCCCCCAAAGATTAAAAACCTAGCTAAACTGGCTTTAGCTCAAAAGGCAGGCGGGTCATGATAGTCACTCCACAATTGAGTTTAAGCCTTCCCCCAGCCGGCAATATGAGGGGATGCGACACTAAGTATGGCTGAGGCGACCCCGAGAGGGTGGACATCTCAGGCAATATCTGGGATTAGAGCAAAAGTTTTACCTAGTAGCGGCGAAGCATATCCACCTATGCAAATGGACGGAGGTATAAATTGATGTATCACAAGATGCTGGTTCCTCTAGATGGCTCTAGATTATCAGAGATAGTATTTCCCTACGCTAAAGACCTAGCTGGGAGGCTAGGTTTAGACATAGTTCTGCTCCATGTTCACAGCTCAAAGGAGAGCGAAACAATACCCCTGCACCAGGCTTATATTGAGCACAAGGCTCAGACCATAAAGCGCCAGTTACGAGACTGGCAGAAGAAGATTGGCGGCGGATTAGAAGCTAGAAAATTAGAGGTACGTGGTGAGCTTGCTACGGGCTACCCACCTGAGGAGATCATGCGCTATGCCGAGCAAAACAACTTTGACCTGATTCTCATGGCAACCCACGGGCGTTCTGGCGTTAGACGGTGGGTTCTGGGCAGTGTCGCCGATAAGATTCTCTGTGTCTCCAGTATTCCGGTGTGGCTTATCCGAGCCGGCACCGTGGAAAGTGTTACCTATGACAAATGGCCCCAAAGAACCCTGCTGGTTCCGCTTGACGGCTCAGTTCTGGCCGAAAAGGTACTGCCCCACGTTGAAGTACTAGCCAAACAACCGGCGACGCCGCCGGTAGATGTAGTTCTATTTAGGGTGACCGAAGCGCCTACCACATCAGGGCACTATTTTCGTAATATACCGGAAAGTCGGGAGGAAATTGAGCAATACCTGGCTAAAATAGCGGCCCGACTCAAGAATTCTGACCTTAGGGTACAATCGAAGGTAAGTTCCGGGGGCCCTGCGGAACAGATTGTTAGTTATGGCAGAGCGAACCCCTTCAGTATCATCGTCATGTCAACTCATGGGCACTCAGGAATGAGCCGCTGGTTCTACGGCAGTGTTGCCACCAAAGTTCTGGAGCATGCCTCCAACCCAATATTCCTAGTAAGACCTCACTAGAATGATTTGGCGCACTAAGCTAGAGCTGCGAGCCAGGTCATTCTATCCCTGGCATTCTTACGGCTTTGGGTGGCTATGGCACCAGGATTTAGACTTTGGTGGCGTGTGCTAGTCTGATTTCAAGGCGTAGAAAACCCAGTGGGTGAGCTTCCTTGACAAAGCCCCCTCGCTCACTTAAAGTGTGAGTTGCTGAGTATGATGACCCGGTATGGTGCAAACCACTTGCTAGAAACTTAGGGCTAAATAAGCAGCAGTAAGGACAAACAAGCCTTTGTTTACCCAATACCGCTGGATGTAAGGAGCAATACCCATGCAAGATGTTGCTCCCGTAGTAGCATTTGTTGGTATTCTTGTTTTCCTAGCCCATTTTTTTACTGGTGTTTTCCGGCGTACCAGAATTCCTGATGTCCTTCTCTTGACTATTATCGGAATTTGTGTCGGCCCGGTCTTAGGCTTTGTTTCCCCAACACATTTTGGAGCCGTAGGCCCAATCTTTACTACCATTACCCTGGTTATAATCCTCTTTGAAAGCGGCTTAGCCTTAAAATTAGGGAACCTGCGTTCGTCCTTGGGTAGTGCCATCACACTGGCACCCCTTAGCTATTTCCTTACCATGGTAGTTGTTGCCGGCTTAGCCATATGGCTAACTGACCTGGAGTTAATGCCGGCTTTCATCTTGGGGGCTATTGTTGGCTCTACCTCAGAGGCAGTCGTCATCCCCCTGGTAAGACAGCTTAAAATGCGGGAGAAAACTGAGACCCTCCTTTCGGTTGAGTCATCAGTAAATGACGTCCTCAGCATTGTCATTACGGTGGCTCTTGTTGAAGCCTATAGCCTGGGTGAGTTTAAATTCGCTGCCATTTCGGGTAACCTGGTCGCCTCTTTTCTGGTGGCCATTGTCTCCGGTGTCGTTGGGGCTTTTATTTGGTCACTGCTGCTCAATAAGATACACGCTATCAAGAATGCTGCCTTTACCACCCCGGCTTTTATTTTTGTTATCTTTGGTATTGTCGAGGTATTGGGCTTCAGTGGTGCCATTGCAGCTTTAGCCTTCGGTATTACCTTGGGAAACGTACAATCAATTCGTTTCCCACCCATTTCAAAAAAACCGCTGTCCCGTGAGCCAGTTAGCCTGACGGAAACTGAGAAAATCTTCTTTAGTGAGTTTGCCTTCCTGCTTAAAACCTTCTTTTTTGTCTATCTGGGAATATCGCTCGAACTATTGGGCGGCTGGTTGTTTTTGGTGGGATTAATTCTGACAATAGTGGTTTTCGTGGTACGCATCGCCGCGGTCAGGGTCTCCGCCAGTAAGTCCATCCCGACCCGAGATGTTTCCCTGATGGCAATCATGGTGCCCAAAGGGCTGGCCGCCGTAGTGCTGGCATCTATCCCATTGCAAAATGAGGTTGTGGGCGGGGACCTGATTAGGAACATCACCTACGGTGTGGTCCTATTCAGCATTATAGGTACTTCTCTCCTCGTTCTATTACTTGAGAAAACAAAGGTAGCTAATCTGTACGGCCGAATTTTTTCGAGTGCCGGGAGGCAAAAGAGCTCGCTGGCTAAACTGGAAGCTAAGCCGCCTGAAATAAAGACCACCGGCGATAAGATGTTCGGCGGCGGTGACGACCGGGAATAGCTGAAAAAACAGATTGACCTAGGTCACCAAGGTATACTTAGAAGACAGTAGCACTGCTCTTTAGTCCCACTTGAAGGCACCAAGTGACTTTGACTATTATCACTACGCGACATGCAGTCTGAGAGCAATCTAACAGCTTAGATGGAGGACTCTCTAGCCCGAGCCCTAATTAAGACCTCTTGGGCATCCTTGGAAATAGGTCTTTCACCTCGCCCGGTTTCTTCAAAACGCTGGACGATCAGGTCTAAAGCCTTCCTCTGGAACCAGCTGGTTTCTAGGTAACTCATTACCAAGCCGTCTGGATGCCGCGAATAGATAATGCATCCTTCTGATTTGGATTTTATTCTCCATTCCTCAAAATCTCTTTCCGCTTCATCGATCGTTTCTAAAGGCACCCTGATAATGGCTAAATCGCCGTCACCATCTAAAATCAATATTCTCTGCATCTCTGGCTCGGTCTGCTCATCAGGCACCAGACGCTTGAGGACAACTAAGGGATATTGATACCTGGCTTTATAGATTGGCACGGAGACCTCGATAGTATCTTCAACTCCGTAGACTAATCTCTGCAATATCTCTGGGGTGGTTCCCGAGGGAGAGTCACTCTCTGCCGCTGCGTTCTGCATCATAAGTTCCTTGCGTTTATCCTCGCCAAGCTTAATTATCTGTTTAATATATTTCTTCATGATATCGGGAACTAGGCCCCTCTTAAGAGCGTGCTCTAGGATACTTTCCAAGGCCCAAACCTGTTCCGAGTTGATGGTAACTACCCAGGGAAACGGCTGCCCCGGAGTGATTTCAAGACCTAGGACAGCGTAGTTCTTGCGGGCGTTCGCTAATTCTTTAGCCTGGCTTTTAGCCAGCTCGTAAACCGAACCCTCGATAACCG
Source organism: uncultured Dehalococcoidales bacterium (assembly GCA_964472625.1). GTDB lineage: Bacteria > Chloroflexota > Dehalococcoidia > Dehalococcoidales > UBA5760 > UBA5760. Next base: position 7,677 of record CAYYLM010000023.1, on the reverse strand, counting down.
TGGTCACCAGATTCCCTTTCTCATCGCAACACAGCATCCTTACCTGCGCTGCTGCTAGCTGCTCATCAGCCATTTTTATCGGCACTAGATAGATAACGTCATTGTGATTGTAGCGCTCGTCAAAATCCATATTTTAGCACCTGTTCTGTAAAACCAGGTAATAAGAACTTTAGCTCGCTGGCACAACTTTGTCAATAGCCTAATGCGGCTAGGTTCAAATCTAACCAGCCGAATAAAGAGGTGGCGCCTTTCGGGAGATTCACTATGTGCTTAGGTTTTGATATTGACTTAGAGGATGTAGGTCTGCACCAAAAACATAATTCCTATGAACAGAAGGTAGGCACCAATGAGGTAAGCCACTATTTGTGGCTTAACAAGCATAATAATGCCCAAAACAATGGCGATGATGGCCACGATGAGTCCACTGAATGGTAACAATCCCAAAGCTTCCATGTTTCCCTCCTTTTAGCTTTACCGTCTAAATTAGCCTGTCACAGCCTCTTTGTCAATAGGCTAAAGGTAATGGTTGAAGGTCACTAAGCCGAAGCCGACCACTTCTTAACGGGTTTACCATCCCTATCCTTCATTTTCCCGGAGACGATAAGAATAAAGTCAACGAAGGCCCAGCCCCCAGCAACCGCAAAGATGATTATCGCCGCCAGAACCCCCACTCCGATGAACCCAGCACCAGCTGGAACCATCAGCACCCGAGGGTCTACAGCATCGAATCTGACACTTACCATGACCCCCAGAATTGAAGAGCCACTAATGCCTAAGCTGAGCATCACGACGGCGCCTAGCGTCTTTTCCAGGTAGATTCGGTGCGCCCCAAACACCCCCAGAAAAACGGCCAGCAGAGTAGCCGTAAGCCTTGATTTGGGTGAAATCTCTGTCATCTACCTACCTTCCCTTTACCGGTGGCTCAACCCCTACCCAAGTTATGTCAAGTTATCATACTCCCCTACCCGACCTACCACCGGCTAAATTCTAGCACATAATAAACATTTGACAATAGCGGGCGCGGCATACAAAATAATGGTTATACCCGTAAGTCATTTTGACTATCACCCAGTTTTCACCGTTACCGGTTATGTCCATAGTGGTAATAGGCTGGTCAGGAGGTAGTAACTATGAACCATTTAGAGACTTTCCTAGGTAAGTTACCCCTATTTAAAGGCTTTCCCGTAACCGAACTAAAGAAGCTAATTAAAAAGAGCGACCTAAAAGCCTTTAGCCCGGGTGATGTGATCATAAAATTTGGTCAACCAGGGCAATTCCTAGGCATAGTCCTTGAAGGCGAAGCCGAAGCTGTAGTCACCGGTAAATCGGGAAACCGACAGCGGCTGGGAACCGTAAAGCAAGGGGATTTTCTAGGGGAAATGTCGCTACTAACCGGTGAGCCAACCTCAGCAGATGTTATTGCCCTAGAAGAATGCCAGCTACTACTAATCCCCCTGGAGGTTTTTACTGCTTTCCTAGCTACTAGCCCTGAGGCGGTAAAGGTACTGGCAAAGACAATGACGGAAAGGCTGAAGAGCCGCCAGGAAAATGAAGAGGAACAACTACTGATTAAGGAAGCCTGGCAGCATGCTCCAGACCCTTATGGGCTTGGGCTGTCCACGTCTGAGCCGATGAAGATTCTGGTCTTAAATTCGGGCAGTTCCTCATTGAAATTTAGCTATTTCGATACTCAAGATCAAACGAATAACCTTGACGGTATGGTTGACAGGATAGGTCTGGAAAAATCGCGCCTCATCGTAAGGGCGAAAAAGGGCGAGACTAATAAAGAACTGGGGTCTGTTAACCACAGTCAGGCACTGAGAGCTGTTGTGGCGCTACTAACCGACCGTAACCAGGGTGTCGTTAGGAACCTCGCTGAGCTAGCGGCGGTTGGTCATCGGGTGGTTCACGGTGGCGATAAATACAGTAACGCAACCATCGTTGATGACCAGATAATTAAGGGCATCGAGCAGAATTCGAATCTAGCCCCACTCCACAACCCCATAAATCTAATGGGCATAAAAGAAGCTATCAAGCTTATGCCAGGCGTATCCCAGGTGGCAGTTTTCGATACCGGTTTTCACCAAAAGATACCGCCGCACGCCTACCTCTACGGGCTTCCCTACCAGCTCTACGAAGAGGATCGTATCCGCCGCTATGGCTTCCACGGTATCTCCCATAACTACGTTGCTCTTCAGGCTGCCAGCTATCTAAGACGTGACTATCGCGAAATGAAGCTTATTACCTGCCATTTGGGTAACGGAGCGTCGATATGTGCTATTGACCACGGTCGGTCTATCGATACTAGTATGGGCTTCACCCCCTTGGAGGGGCTAATCATGGGTACCAGGTGTGGCGACCTAGACCCTTCAATCGTTAGCTACCTCTGCCGGGAGAAGGGTTATTCCCTAACCGAAGTGGATGAAATCCTAAATCGTGAGAGCGGTTTGAAGGGTCTCTCCGGCTTGTCAAGCGACCTCAGGGAGCTAGAGGAGACGGCGGGCAAAGGTAATTCAAGGGCTTTAGTAACCATAAATACCTTCTGCTACCGAATAAGGAAATATATCGGAGCCTATGTAGCGGCACTGGGTGGTCTAGATGGGCTCGTATTCACCGGCGGTATTGGCGAAGGTAGTGCCTGGGTAAGAGGCTTAGCCTGTCAGGGTCTGGAATATATCGGCATCGCGGTGGACGATATCCTCAATAGAACTGTTTCGGCAGGCTCTAAGGAGGTATCAGACATCACCGATGAGCACTCCCGCGTTAAGGTGCTGGTCATTCCTACCCATGAAGAGAGGTTTATCGCTAGAGAGGTTGTCCGCACTCTAAATAAGCAAAAGGTGACCCAGCTCATCAGAAGCCAAGAGGAGAGGGGTATCCCCATTGAGGTTTCGGCCCACCACGTTCATTTATGTCAAAAAGAGGTTGCGGCACTGTTTGGAGCGGAACATAAGCTAATGAAACGAGCTGATCTCTCCCAGCCAGGACAGTTCTCCTGTGTTGAGACGATCGACCTTATCGGACCCAAGGGCCGTGTGGACAGGGTGAGGATACTGGGGCCAATTCGAAACCAGACCCAGGTTGAAATTTCGATGACCGAAGAATTCAAACTGGGAATCAAGGCTCCAATTCGCTCATCCGGTGACCTAGCCGGGAGCCCGGGAATCATTTTAGAAACTACTAAAGGTCGGCGCCAGCTTCCTATCGGGGTTATCTGTGCCCAACGCCATATCCATATGTCTCCGGAGGATGCCCTCTCTTTTGGCTTAAGGGACAAAGACATGGTCATGGTGGTAGTCAAGGGTGAACGTACCCTAACCTTTGGTGACGTTTTGGTGAGGGTGGCTCCCGATTTTAAACTGGCCATGCACCTTGATACCGACGAGGCTAATGCCGCCAGTATCAGTGAGGGTGCCGTAGGCTATCTGTCAGGTATTCAGGAGCGCCGATAGAATGTGTTTGTAATCCTAAATAATCGGTGGTAGGTGCCCGGCTCCATACAACTTAACTAGCTAGCTTTCTCTCTAACTCAACCCTGTCTTCGGGGCCGCCGATGAAGATTAGGGTACTTTCCGGCCTGATAATACAGTCATGGGGCGGGTTATAGGTCCACTCTTCCCTTGTTTTGAGCGCCAGCAGCAATATACCGGGGAAGCGGTCAAGTCTCAAGGAGGCAAGATTTTTGCCAATCAGTGAGCCGGGCACAGAGACTTCTTCGACACGCAGGTTTTTTTCTCGGTCGCGCAACATGGTATCCAAGAATGAGACTACCGTGGGCCTAATCATCTCCGAGGCCATCCTAAGGCCACCGATAAGGCTAGGTGAAATCACCGCATCAGCACCAGCTTTCTGCAGCTTGTCGCCGTTTTTAAGTTCATTACACCGAGCTACGACCCTTATGCCCGGATTAAGCTGCTTGGCAGTCAGCGCCACCACCAGGTTCTGATTATCATCTCCCAGGGTAGCAAAGATACCGCTTGCCTCTGTAATCCCAGCCTTCAGGAGTGTGTTGTTATCGGTAGCATCCCCCTCAATGAAAACCCCGTCCCTAACCACCTCCGAAACCTTGTCTATGTTTTCCCGGCTCACATCTACCATTACGTGCGGTCTCTTGGTGGCGATAAGTTCGTTTATTATGTGTCGACCCAACTCTCCAACGCCACATACGATGTAGTGGTTCTTATGACTTTTTGCCTTTTTCTCCATTTTGCTTCTCCTGAAGGATTTGGTAAGCTCTCCCTCAACAATAAGAGCCGTAAAGTGGGTAATCATATAGAATAAGACCCCGACGCCAGCCACGGCTATGAATATAGTAAATGCCCTCCCCGCAGGGATGGCAGCCACATCGATTATCTCGCCAAACCCAATCGTGGAAATAGTGATGACGGTCATATAAAAGGTATCTAGAAACGAATACCCTGGCCCTCCGAGAAACCGATAACCCACCGTACCAATCACCAGAACAGCAATCAGGGCAGCACCAGGCCAGATAAATCTTCTTAAGAGCTGAATATACATGGTTACAATATTACCACCTTATGAAGCACAAATTACAGAGTAGCCTGGTTCCCTAAACAACTACCCGGTCACCCTCTCTAGCCAGTTCAATTGAGGTGCCTAAATCCTCGGATACCTTCTTGACCTCATCCCTAATCTCCGCTTCTAGCCTTGGGCTCATGTGGATTAAGATAACCCGGGGTAAGTATCCGCTAACCCGACGAAAGCTAACCAGCTCTGCCATCAGCAACTGAGGGCAGAGATGACCGGCATCCCAGGCTATCTTCTCTAGCCTATTAGGGTAGGTGGTATCGATAATTAATAGATGGGGGGAGACGTGTTCCCATAATTTGTCGAGGCCCGGGCCGGTGTCGGTGATATACAAAATCTGCCTTTTATCTGGGGAGACTATGTCGAAACCCACCGTCTCAATAGGGTGATTTACGGGGACAGCCGTTACCTGATAACCCTCAATAGCTTGCGGCTTAAAGGTTTCTAAGCGACACAGCTTAAGAGCTGGCTTTTCTAGGAAGGAGTTTTTCTCGGTAAACTTGGGGTAGATTATGCCGTCAACTAGGTGAGAAGCCAGAATCTCTAGGGTCGGCTGCGTAGCAAAGACCTTAATGAGGTGATGATAGTTATTAAAGGCGAGCGCCGGAACGGCTCTAATGTGGTCGTAGTGACCGTGGGAGAGTAATAAGGCTCTTATTTTCTCCTGCTCCGTGAAGGCTAGCTCGGAGACGAGACTGCCAGCGTCCACAGCCAGGATATCATCAATAAGAAGGGAGACCAGCCGGCTGTCACAGGACTCTTCGTTGTGGGTTCCCAGAAATCTTATTATCACGATGTTCTTCTCCGACTCTACACTTTAAGGCTAAAGACTAGCTGCCGTGTTAAAATGAAAGTGGCTCAGTAGACTTTGACTCTACTACTAATCGGTCACGGTTTACCTATCTTCTATTCTACAACAACCGTTAAGTCATAAGTCCACTCCCCCCTCTCATCACTCTGACCCGGAAGTCGGTAGTCAAGGGAGACAGCCGCCACACCTTGATTAACTCCCTTATAAACCCAGATTTCCTCACCTGGTGCTTCAACTGCCGGAGGCATATCGCCCGTCTCCTCAGGTGGTATAAACTTATGATCTACTTCGGCTAAGATAACTGAGCGCAGCGGGCAGCAGACTGTTGGTTCCCACTGAAGGCCCGTAGTCGGGTTGGAGCATAAGGTCAGTGTTACGGTGCCATCAACCGGAATGTGAGCTTCATCTGTGATATGCTGGCTCGCGTAGAAATCGTCGCAAGATACCTCAACTGAGACATGCTTAGGAGCTACCGCGCAACCAGACAGTAATAGAGAAGCGATAACTATAGCCAAGACAAACAGCGCAAATAGTTTAGTTTTCATCCTCCTTCCTCGCTCATCTATCACTTCATATCTGGGGCTAATAGTAATTCAAAGAGTTGCCTGAGGTCAACAGTTATAGGATAAATGGTCGTTGACTTGGTGGGCTCAGCAGGACTCAAACCTACAACCATCGGTTATGAGCCGCCCTAGCACAGTGAGGTTGCTTAACAAAATGAGTGTAGCACAGCTTGCGGGGTTAAGCAATCTCAAGTAGATTGCCACTATTCTGGCATTAATGTGGTTAGTATCCCAGTGGGGAGACGAAAGAATAAAACGATAGTTTTAATACTAATAAGTGATTGAAAATAGTCAAAGTTATATTATGCTATTCATATGTTACCAAAGTGCGTAGCAAAGAGAGGGTATTAGAAAGCGATGAAAGGGTTGCTGAGGAGACTCAATTACAGCGGGATAATGTTCGCAAGGAAACTTCACCGGGGACAGAAGGGCTTTACCCTCATTGAGTTGTTAGTAGTGGTGGCGATACTGGGGGTCGTAGCCGCGGTTGCCATCCCTAAGGTCGCCAATTTTATGAGCGAGGGGGAGGAAGAGGCTAAAGCTACGGAACTTACTAATCTCCAGACAGCAGTGCTGGCGCTAATGATGGCGGCGGAGCAGAAGCAGCTAAATAGTAGCTACACTGCAATTGATACCGAGGCAGAAGTTCAGGGAGTCACGGCTGGTACCGAGAGTCTAGGTGATTATTTCATTGGGTTGCCATATCCTCTGAAGCAGCCCTATGACATTGCCCAGAGCGGGGAGGTATCCGTACCGTAAACTCAGCGGTTACTTTTCATGATAGCCTGTGGGTTGGTGCGGAGCCCGAATAGCTAGCTGACCGTCTTACGAATGATATAACGGCAGGGTTCACCTGTGGTCTTTCCTTTGTCATCGTATTGTTTTCCCCATTCCACCACCACGGGCACCCCGAGCCTTTTGAAGATATTGTTGAAGACATGGGCGTGGATGCAGTAATAAGGGACTCCAGCACGGTTGAAAGACCAGTGCCATGCCTTCTTAGTCAGACCGCCTTCCTGTTGAGTAACGATTCTATCCTTTAGTAATCGGGCGCCGACATTGCATTCCAATACGGTGATTACCGTCTTTTCATCGTTTTCTTCCACATAGAAGCCGTTGTAATGCTTTCTATGCAGGTCAACGAGCGCGCTGACCAGTTGTTCATGGTTCAACGTTTTCATTCGGGTAAACATGCTGGTGGCAGTTTGCCCAACATAGTACTGGGTGGCTTCAGCAACTGCCTCCTCTCCGAGCTTTTTGCCAATGAATGTTAGTAATGAATTTACGATCTCTACGTATCTATCATGGAGAGGTCGGAATTCCTCATATAATTCGTGGATATACTTTAAGGCTTCTGTCTTCTCATCCTGATTAAGCGCTTCAACTGCTTTTTCCTTAGGACCCTGAAGAAGGTCATCTCGCCTTTTCATCGCTCTAATATTACCCCCTAAATGAGTATTAGTGCTGTAATGCCTGAGTAATTGCCGGATAAGCTGCTATGGCTAAGCCTATTGTAACCCAGAGTAATATTTTAAGTTTTTTCGGCATTACTTCATACGTGATATTCTATTGCAGACTTTACCATACTCCTGAAAATAGTGTCTGTCAATCCCTCTAGCAAGCGTTAGTTTAGGGGGTTGACAATGGCTAGAGTTAAACAAAACGTCAAGCAGCATCGAAGATTTTATGGTGGGCTCGGCAGGATTCGAACCTACGACCAATCGGTTATGAGCCGACCGCTCTGCCGCTGAGCTA
>CAYYLM010000022.1:6717-24734 GCA_964472625.1 uncultured Dehalococcoidales bacterium | reverse complement strand
AGAAGAGTTATCTACTGATTATCAGGTCTATTATCCATTACTTGTTCTGCGAGGTAGAGGAACAAGCCCAGAGTCTCCTCAAGGCAGCTATGAAACAGCTTCACCTCTCCGCTCGGGCCTTCCACCGCATCCTGAAACTGGGGCGTACCATTGCCGACCTAGAAAACGGCGACATGATTAGAGCCCACCATATAGCTGAGGCGATTCAATACCGCCCGAGACGGATGGTGGTGTAGGTCGCCTCACCCGCCGAAGCGTAAGAAAGCGGCGATTCCCAAGAACACCACGCCGACAATAATGCTGATTAGCCCTCCCAGCCGGAGTGCCCCGTAGCCGGAGCTCTCCGGAGTGCTCTCCAGGAATTCCTTCATGTCAGTGCGGGCGGTCAGGGTGTCATAGTACCGCTTCTCCGCCCATTTACTCCAGCCAGTGATACCGACACCAACCGCAGTAAACACAATACCCATAATCAGCAGTATAAAGCTATCAGGATAGGGCAAGCGTACACCCCCTACCAAGAGTCTCTACCGAGGATTATAGGCGCTGGCGAGACCATTTGCAACCGAGTTAGCAAGGCGCATACTAGGTAACTTCAACCGTAGCCCCAGCCGCCTCCAGCTTCTCCTTAGCTACTGCCGCCTCATCCTTAGTAATCCCCTCCCTCACTGGCTTCGGGGCACCTTCCACCAGGTCCTTGGACTCCTTGAGTCCCAGACCACTTAGCTCGCGCACCGCCTTAATCACGGCAATCCGGTTAGCCCCGGCTTCCTTAAGGATAAGGTTAAACTCCGTCTTTTCCTCCTCAGCCGCCGGAGCCTCAGCCACCGCAGCGGGCGCACCAGCCGCCACCACAGGAGCGGCAGCGCTAACCCCAAACTCTTCCTCGAGAGCCTTTACCAGCTGTGACAGCTCAAGCACCGTCATATTCTTTATGGTCTCTATCATGCCATTAACCGCCACCGCTGGCTCCTTTTTCTCCGCCTTCACTGCCTTCTCTTCCTTAGCTGCTGCCTTCTTTTCAGCCGGCGCAGCCTCTTCACTCTTGACCGCAGCCGCCTTCTTCTCTGGCTTAGTAGTTTCCTTTTCCTTGGCTTCGCCAGATGCCTTCTCCTCTACCTTAGCAGCTTTCTTTTCCTTAGGCTGTTTTTCAGCTTCAGCCGCCTCAGCAGCAACACCTTGCTCCATTTCCGCCTCTTTTTCTACCATTTCATTCTCCCTCCAGTTGTGTAATTCTAGCTTGAAGTACCCTCGCCAGACCGGCTATCGGCGCATTAAGACAGTTAACCAACGCAGCGATGGGGCTCTGCATGGCACCGAAAACCTTTGCCAGCAATACCTCCCGTGACGGGAGTTTAGCCAGGGTTAAGACCTCCTCCGAAGTAAGTAACCGGTCACCCATAAAGCCACCCTTGATGGTCAGGATAGATTTCGAGGTGCTGATGTAGTCAGCCAAGACCTTGGCCGGCTCAACTAGCTCACCATAGCCCAGGGCCAGGGCTACTGGACCCCCAAAGGTGGCTGCCAAATCGGTTCGTCCCAGCCTCTCAGCCGCAAACCGAGCCAGGGTATTCTTCACCACTCGGTACTCAATACCCGACTCCCCCAGCCTGCGTCGCAAGCTGGTCATCTCGTGAACCGAAAGGCCCCGGTAGTCAGTCAAAATACCAACGCTACATCGAGAAAAGGTCTCCTCTAGGCTATCAATGATTTTTGCCTTCTTTTCCTTAGACATCCATACTAACCTCCTAAACCTTACAACTTAAGCCTGTATTGATCTATCCACCACACCGCTAAACACCCGCAAAAATAAGCCCCTGTGCCGACGACACAAGGGCTCTCAGGTAGAACCGATTTCGAGATTCTAAGTAATAGCCTCTCAAATCGGGTTTAAAACCTTCACTTCTCCTCGGTAGGCAACTAAATTAAGCCCAATCGGCACCCACTGTCTCAGGACTTCATAAAATTTTTAAACTACACTGGTACTCCCCGAGACTATCAAGCTAGGCCTATTTTACCAGAAACTCCCGGATTTTTAAACCAAGCTCATAATATCTCGGGAACTCTCTAAATTTTTAGTCAGGTTTAACTGGAACTCAAAGCCAGGGTCGAATTAAGGTCAAGCCTTATCCCCGGACCCATGGTCGTGGTTAATGTGGCTGACCTAACATACTGCCCCTTGGCACCGCTGGGTTTTGCCTTGACCACCGCCTCAATCACCGCCGTCAGGTTATCCAGCAGTTTGCTATTCTCGAAACTAGCCTTACCCACCGGAACATGGATGATAGCCGTCCTGTCCAGCTTAAACTCGACTCGTCCCTTTCGAGCATCGCCTATTACCCGGGGTAGGTCTTCCGCCGCTACCACCGTTCCCGACTTAGGGTTCGGCATCAGTCCACGCCTCCCCAAAATCCTTCCCAGCTTACCTACCTTACCCATCATATCTGGGGTAGCCATTGCGGCATCGAAATCTAACCAACCACCCTCAATCTTCTTCACCAACTCATCACCACCCACGAAATCGGCTCCGGCGTCTTTAGCTATCCTCTCCGCCTCGCCCTGGGCAAAAACCAGAAGCCGCACCTCTTTACCCAGCCCATGAGGTAACAGCGCCACCCCACGCACCTGCTGGCTGGCATTTCTCGGGTCAACACCCATCCTCAGGTGAAGCTCGACCGTCTCATCGAACTTAGCAAAAGCCGCCTTCTTGGCTAGCTCAATACCTTCCTCTGGAGAATAAGTCCCCCCTTTATCCAGCAGTTTTACCGTCTCCTGATACTTCTTACCATGCTTTGCCATCTCTATCCCATCTCTTTTACATATTCCAGTCAGACCTAATGCATTAATCCGTTCATAGCGATCTCAGTTTAGCCAGACGGTCATTTCTCTTTCTCACTATCAGCATAAAGGCCCGTGGCACATCAGCCATCAAGGATTTGGACTGTTCGGCAGCATCGGTGTAGAACTTTACCACCGTCTCTTCCATCTTGATAGCTTGGCTCAAGGCGTCAGAATAGCCTGCTTTCTCAGCCAGTGCGGTCTCAATCGCATAGTCATCCGACTCAATATCAAAGGCAAAACAACCTTCGATGGCGTCCGTGATAACCCCGTAGTACGCCCTCTCAATCTGCACGATATACTTCCTATTCTCCTTAGCAAAAGAGAGAAAGCTATCTTCGCCTTCGGCAAATCTCTGAGCCAAATCCTCATAAAACTTCGCTGACTCGCCCTCAAGCTCCCTAGCTAGACTAATCACCGAAGAAGCTGTTTGCAATTTCATAATGCTGCCCCCTTTACTAGAACCACCGCTGGATGACAACTTTACTTTCGGTAAAGAAACGAACCGCCTCCTGACCCTGCGTGTGTAATATACCAAAAAAGGAATCCTTCATACCACTGAAGGGGAAGAAAGCCATCGGGGCCACAATACCAATGTTAATGCCAACGTTACCGCTGACAACCCGGTATTGAAACTCACGAGCGCTCTTGCCACTCGAGGTAAAGATAGCGTTACCGTTACCAAACTCGCAGTCGTTAACCACATCTATAGCCTCATCCAGACTCTTGGCTCGCATGACACTCATTACCGGACCAAAGATTTCCTCTCTGGCTATCTTCATACCCGGCGTCACATTCTCAAAGATGGACGGCCCAAGGAAGCAGGTGTCTGGATAGTCACCCCTAATCTCAAACTTCCTCCCGTCAAGCCTGAGCCTGGCTCCCTCCTTAAGACCGCTTTCTATATACCCTAAGACCCTCTGTTTTTTCTCCGTATCACGCAGTGGCCCCATCTGAACCGATTCATCAAGGCCGTAACCAATGACGATGTTTGACGTCGCCTCAGCGACCTTATCCATAAAACTAGTATAGAATTTGTCATCACCAACAACAAGGAGATTAGCCCCCGAGAGGCACCTTTGTCCCGTGTTACCAAAAAACGACGTCATCATCGCGGCCACAGTCGCCCTTACATCACAATCCGGCATGATTACCATGAAGTTCTTGGCCCCACCCTGAGCGATAACTCTCTTACCAGTCTCACCACACTTCTGGTAGATATATTTCATGGTTGGCGTGGAGCCGACAAAGGCTATTCCCTCAATACCTGGATGCTCCAGCATGCCGGTAACCACCACCCGGCCACCATTGACCACGTTCCATACACCCGGTGGGAAACCAGCCTCTTCGACCAATTCAGTAATCTTAATTTGACTGAAGGGGTCTTCGCTTGAGGGTTTGACAACCACACAGTTCCCGGTCGCCACCGCATACGGCGCTGACCAGAGCGGAATCATAAAGGGGAAGTTAAACGGCCCGATGATACCGAAAACCCCCAAAGGTACCCGCACCAGATACTCATCGATACCTGCGGCAATATCCTCCAGATTACATCCCATCTGCAAAGTGGGAATCCCACAGGCCACCTCTACATTCTCTATGCCACGTCTCGTCTCACCCCGTGATTCATCTATCGTCTTGCCATGTTCCTGCGTCTGGACCCGACTAACTTCCTCAAAATTCTCCTCGAGCAACTCCTTCAGCCGGAAGAGGTATCTCGCCCGGGCCACCGGGGTTGTTCGTCTCCAATCAGGAAAAGCCTCCTGAGCCGCTTTTACCGCCTCGTCTATCTCATCCCTAGTCGAAATGGGCACCTTACCAATCGTCTCATACTTAGCCGGGTTGACCACATCTTTAATCTCGCCCTTAGATTCAACCCATTCGCCGTTGATATAGTTCCTAACCAGTGGCACACCCTTTATCGGCTCTTCTAAAACCGCCATGTTACCCCCCTTCACAGATTTTATTGCCCGTAAGCTAGCTTATAAAGCTCGATTATTTCCTCTTTCGTTGCCTGACGGGGATTATTGGCTGGGCTACCGCTGGCAATGGCATCCTCCGCCATCTGAGGCGCCAGTTTGTCTAGCTTCTCCTTATCAACACCCAGTTCCGGTAACGAGGGTATCTCGATATCCTCAACTAAGCCGGTGATGGACTCAGCCGCCAAACCAGCCGCTTCCAGAACTGTTAGACCCTCGATATTCTCTCCCATCGCTTGAGCAATACGGGCGTATCTCTCTGGATTACCAATCAGGCTGAACTCGGTAACGACACTGAGCAGAGCCGCATTAGAAACCCCGTGGGCAATGTGGAAGTAGGCACCAATCGGTCGGCTCATCCCGTGAACCAAAGCCACCGAGGAGTTACTAAAGGCAATGCCCGCCTGAAGCGCTCCGAGCATGGTTTTTTCTCTCGCCTCTCTATTATTTCCGTTAGACCAGGCCTGTCTCAGACTACCTGAGATAAGCTCAATCGCGGAGAGAGCGAAGAGGTCACTCATCGGCTGAGCCTTCACCGAAACATAGGCTTCAACAGCGTGAGTCAGGGCATCAATTCCGGTGGCCGCAGTTAGACCGCGGGGCATCGACAGGGTCAGCAGTGGGTCAACGATAGCCTGCTGAGGAATAAGGAACGGGCTAGCAATAAGCATTTTGATGTCCCTCTTGGTATCAGTAATGATGGTGAACTGGGTAACCTCGCTACCGGTACCAGCTGTGGTGGGAATGGCAATCAGTAGGACTCCCTTCTCCTTAATCCTATTAGCCCCCTGATAATCTTCAATGGCACCGGTATTGGTAACCATAATGGCAATCGCCTTGGCAGTATCGATAGCGCTACCGCCACCGACCGCCAGCAGGAAGTCGCAGCCGTTCTCTCGATAACTCTTAAGGCCTTCCTGCACGAACTCTACAGTTGGCTCAGTGAAGACACCAGAATAGATTGCAAATTGAATCTTAGCTTGCTTGAGGGCTTGTTTGATATTGTCCAGCACGCCTAATTTCAGGAGCACTTCATCAGTAACAATTAAGCCCCTCCCGACCCCAAGCTCCCGACACCCCTCACCAACCTGTGCCGAGGCCCCTGAGCCGAAAATCAGTACCGGCGGAACTGAAAATGCTCTTGCCATCTCTACTCTACTTCGATCCCCATACTACGGGCCGTGCCCTCAACAATGCGCTCGGCAGCCTCAATACTCGTTGCATTCAGGTCCTTACTCTTGAGCTCGGCTATTTCCCGAAGCTTATCCCGGGACAGCGTGCCAATCTTCTCCCGCCCGGTATCACCTGACCCCTTTTCCACCTCCAGTGCCTTCTTGAGCAAATCGCTGGTTGGCGGTGTCTTGGTAATAAAAGTAAATGACCGGTCATCAAAGACAGTTATCTCCACGGGAATAATAGACCCAGCCTGAGACGCCGTACGCTCGTTATAGTCCTTACAGAAGGCCATAATGTTAATCCCGTGCTGCCCCAGCGCCGGACCTACCGGGGGAGCTGGGTTTGCCTGACCGGCTGGAATCTGCAGTTTAATTATGGCCTTTACCTTCTTGGCCACTAAAACCTCCTCAGAGGAATAGAATTCGCCCCGAATAAAGGGTAGGGAGCCTAAAGCTTCTCCACCTGTAAGAAATCAAGCTCCACCGGCGTCTCCCGCCCAAAAAGGGACAGCAGCACTCTAACCTTCCCCTTCTCCGAATTTATGCTGTCCACCGCCCCGATAAAGTCAACGAACGGGCCATCAGTCACCCGAACGCTCTGCCCCTCACGGAAACCAATCTTAAGCCTTGGTGCCTCAGCTTCCATCTGCCTTAAGATCTGATTAACCTCTTCCTCCTTCAGGGGAACCGGCTTATCTCCGCTACCCACAAAACCAGTAACCGCCGGGGTATTACGCACTATCCGCCAGCTCTGGTCGCTCAGCTTCATCTGAATAAGGACGTAACCGGGCAAGATCTTCCTACTTACCGTCCGCTTCTGCCCACCTCTAACCTCAATCTCGTCCTCGGTAGGGATAACTACCTGGGCAATCTCACCCTCAGAGTCCATAAACCGAATACGCTGCTCCAGATTCTTCTTGACCCGCTCTTCATACCCGGAATAGGTATGAATTACAAACCAGGGTTTTAGCTGCTCCTCCACAAGACCTCACCAAAATATGTTTTCAGAAAATCTAATATACCACAGGGGATGCCCAACATATTGACTCTAAAATATCATGCTGGGGCTCCTACTAACTACGCCTCCCCCGGGTGAAAAACCCCAGCTCAACTTGATGAAAACCGCTAGACTGCTAGCCGCCCAAAAAAATATTATTGACCAGGTTGGTAAAGCCCATGTCCAGGAATCCTAGAACCACGCCGGCAATGACGGTCACAATTATGACTACCCCCGTCAAATAGGCAGTCTCCCGTCGGGAAAGCCAGACTACCTTCTTTAGCTCGGCGGTAATATCGCCGAAGAAACGGGTTATTGAGAAGCCCCTTTTTGCAGTTGTCGTAGTAACCGTACCTTTTGCCATGACGAAATCTCCAACGTGCCTGATCTAAGGCAACACAGCTCTATTTTACCTCTCTATAAAGCCTATGAACTCGACAACGGGGACAGTATTTTCTTAGCTCCAGTCGTTGTGAGTCATTTCTCTTATTCTTAGTAGTGGTGTAGGTCCTCTCCCGGCATTCGGTACAGGCAAGGTGAATAATAATCCTAGCTTCAGCCTTCTTAGCCATAACTACTCAATGATGCGAGTAACCGTACCCGCACCGACCGTTCTACCCCCCTCCCTGATAGCAAAACGCAAGCCTCTCTCCAGAGCCACCGGATAGATAAGCTTTATCTTCATCTTAATGTTGTCACCGGGCATGACCATCTCCACCCCTTCAGGTAGCTCAATAGACCCGGTAACATCTGTAGTCCTGATGTAGAATTGGGGCTTATAGCCGTTAAAGAAGGGAGTATGACGTCCCCCCTCTTCCTTACTCAGAACATATACTTCCGTCTCAGCTTCAGTATGCGGTTTAATGGTACCTGGTGCCGCCAGGACCTGCCCCCGCTCTACCTCTTCACGGTCAATGCCCCTCAAAAGCGCCCCTACGGCATCCCCAGGCTCAGCATCATCCAATATCTTATGAAACATCTCCAGGCTGGTAGCTACCGTTCGGCGCGGCTCGTGATGCAGACCAACTATCTCAATCTCGTCTCCGGGATGAATCACACCACGCTCCACTCTCCCCGTAACCACGGTACCGCGACCCTTGATACTGAAAACATCCTCTACCGGCATCAAGAAGGGCTGATCTTTAGGTCGAGTGGGGACAGGAATATAGCTATCTACCGTATCCATCAATTGCCAGATAGGGCCACACCACTGACACTCGCGCTTACCACAGCCACACTCCAGAGCCTTAAGGGCACTCACCCTCACCACCGGTATTTCATTACCGGGGAACTCGTATTTACTGAGTAGCTCCCTGACCTCCATCTCCACCAGCTCCAGAAGCTCCTCGTCGTCCATCATATCTACCTTATTAAGGGCAACCACCATAGCGGGCACCTGCACCTGACGGGCAAGCAGGACATGCTCTCTCGTCTGGGGCATAGGACCATCAGGAGCACTGACCACCAGCATCGCCCCATCCATCTGAGCTGCCCCGGTAATCATATTCTTAATGAAGTCGGCATGCCCCGGACAATCAATGTGAGCATAGTGGCGCTTTTCAGTTTCATACTCCACATGAGCAATGGCAATGGTTAGCCCCCTTGCCTTCTCCTCTGGCGCATTATCAATACTGTCAAATGAGCGAAAGCTGGTAGTACTCACCTTAGATAACACCAGGGTTATCGCTGAAGTCAACGTCGTCTTGCCATGGTCAACATGACCAATGGTGCCAACATTACAGTGTGGCTTAGTTCGCTCGAATTTCTTTTTAGCCATTTTAGACCCCCCTTTATTCCTCAGCCCACAACCAGATTCGAACTGGTGACCCCGTTCTTACCAAGAACGTGCTCTTCCGACTGAGCTATGTGGGCATCTATCTCAGTATTATACAGGTTTTTCCACGTATCGTCCATAGACAGCTGGACGATCAGACTACGGTGGAGGGGGCAGGATTCGAACCTGCGTAGCCCTTTCAGGCGGCAGTTTTACAGACTGCTCCGATTAACCACTCCGGCACCCCTCCCGGTAAATCACCGCTAGCCGCGCAGCCCGAGAGGGGATTCGAACCCACTAACCTACCGATTACAAGTCGGTTGCGCTACCATTGCGCTACTCGGGCATCACCGCTCGCAGCTCCCTTTCCCAAAGTCAGCCAACTGGAATATTATAGAGACGGATAACCCAAAAGTCAAGCTGGTGCTTGCCATTAAGCATGACCACCCTAGCCAGCCTAGGCTAGGAGCAGCCGTTAATGAGGCCACCTTGACCAAGCTAAGTTAATCTAGAGAACATCCCAGCCCTTAAGACCGGTCCAATTTAGGCTCAGTAATTACCCCATATAGCTCTGGACGACGGTCCGCAATGTAATCTATCTCATACTCGCCAGGGATAATGATGTGATGCTTCTGTCGCGCTGAATCTAGACTAACCTCACCGTAGATAATTTCTTCCTTATCAGGGCTCGCCAGACCCAAGATTTTTCCGGAAGCGCTAACAATCTTGCTCAACCCGGCAAAGGAGTAGCCTCTCTCAGTGCCAATCCGATCTGCTGAGACTACGTGAACTCTATTCTCAATCGCCCGGGCAGTGACGACATAGGTTGACAGTGTTTCCCTACGAACCTGAGGAAAATTAGTGGGCAAGGCTAATATGTCAGCCCCCATCAGGGTCATCACCCTCGAACTCTCAGGAAAGACGATATCGTAACAGATATAAATTCCTATATTCCCTATCGGGGTCTTGTGCACCTGAAAAGGCCGGTCACCAGTGTCTACGAAGCGGTCGATACCCAAAAAAGGGAGGTGGTTCTTCCTATACCCCGCAATAAACCCCTGAGGACCCACCAAGGCTGCGGCATTAAACAGCCTGTCATCTTCCCTTTCCAGGAGACCAAAAATGACGTAGACCCCGAGTTCCCGACACAGGGAATTAAGCTTTTCGGTACTCGGGCCGGGTAAGGTCTCGGCAAAGGGTAACGCCTCCTCTCGGCTGCAAAACATGTAACCGGTTAGGCTACACTCAGGAAATACTACCAACCTAGCCTGGTTAATCGCCGCCTCCCTGACTGCACTCAGTATGGCCTTTAGATTCGCCTCGTTTCCCATTAGCTTGGGGGCCATCTGAACCGCCGCAA
Organism: uncultured Dehalococcoidales bacterium; assembly: GCA_964472625.1. Taxonomy (GTDB): domain Bacteria; phylum Chloroflexota; class Dehalococcoidia; order Dehalococcoidales; family UBA5760; genus UBA5760. Next base: position 14,614 of record CAYYLM010000022.1, on the reverse strand, counting down.
TCTTTATCCTGTCCGACATGGCACCTCCTTAAACACTGCCGCCACCACGGTTACCGTACGGCCGCTTCTCCCTTGGCAATTATGTTGCTGAGTTCTTGAAAAACATCCAGCATCTCTATCTCCTTAAGGAGTTCTACTTCCTAGGTTCCCCCTCTGACCTTTATTATCTCTGCCAGGATGCTGATGGCGATCTCTTCCGGGGTTTTGGCATTTATCTCCAAGCCAATAGGTGCATGGACCCTGTCCAGCTGTTTCTGGGGTATCCCTTTAGCCAGTAAGTTTGAAAATACGGCTTTGTTCTTGGTTTTACTGCCTAGCATACCGATATATCCCGCCGGGGTTCTTAAGGCCTGCTCCAATACCACCTCGTCATACTTGTGCTCCCGGGTAATAACGACGATAATGCCCGTTTTCGTTATATTTAATTTGGGGAAGACCTTGTCAAAGTCCTCGGTGATGATGACATCTGCCTCCGGGAATCTCTGCGGGTTAGCGAACTCCTCACGGTCATCAATCACCGTAATCCGGAAGTTCAATAACTTGCCGATTTTAGCCACTGGAAGCGACATATGACCGCCCCCAAAGAGATACAGGACAGGCAACGACAGCACGGGCTCAATAAAGACCTCCAGGTCTCCGCCGCAAATCATACCCATTCCCTCCCCCTCTTCTTTGGTGAGGTTGAACTGAAACCTGTCCGGCTTGCCCTTTCTCATGACCTTAGCGGCCAGCTCGCACACCCGAGCCTCCAAACCGCCGCCGCCGATAGAACCGAGGATACTCCCATCAGCCCTGACCAGCATTTTGGTACCTTCTTCACGCGGTGTGGAACCGGAAGTTGAGACTATCGTAATCAGCGCCGCTTCTTCACCTTCCTCCCTGATTCTGACTATCTCCTTGTAGATATCCGTATCCGTCATCCCGCCCCTCCTTCTGAGATAATTTCTACCACCGGCTCCGCCAAGCGGGCCTGGCCTAATAGGACATACTTAATACCGGGGTGCCCCACCGCCAGAATCTCCCGTGCCAACTTCCGTCCCCACACCAGCCCCCCGTCCCGGTCCACTTTATTGATAAAGGGAACAATCCGGGCCTTTTCCGGACTTCCCCTTGTTATGCCTTGCCGATGGGTTACCAGTGCCGCGATAGCCGTAAGCGAAAGCACCGCACCAAGCGGCAGTCCCAGCAGTTTGGCGGCAATCCCGGCTCTAAAGACCCTTTCTTCATTTAAAGAGCCACCCACGGCGTCAATCCCCACCACCGCGATGACCAGAGAGGTATTTTCCGGGATTATCGGCTCGGTGGCGTTTGGCGCCTTGAGTGGGCGCTGGGCTGCCCCATCCGCCTCCACGATAACATGGGATACCGTCTTCATCCCGGCCAGCTTTTCTACCAGTTCTGGGCTAATTCCGGCCAGTTTCCCCGAGGTAAGCCGCTCTGTAGCCAGGGTAATATGGCGGTAGTGAGGCGCACTCTTAAGGAACCGACTTACCAACTCTGTTTCGTCTTTTTCCACGATGACCAACGGGGTTTCGTCTGGTAACGGCTCAAATATCTTGGTCGTGGTAGTGGTAACGACACAGCTACCTGCCGCAGCCAACTCCTTAGCCAGGGCAAACATAATGCTGGTTTTACCCCCACCCCCTACTAGGCTCGCGACCTCACCAGGCCTGATATCTAAAGCCTCTTTCAGTTTCATAGCTAAGCGTTAAACCGCCGCATTATTGCCTCAAGCACCCCGCCGGATATCGCCCGTATCCGGGCCCGGATACGGTAGCAGACTTCCTCACCCGCCACGGGGTCTATCTCCAGCAGTTTGGTACCGGGTTCTACCTGAATCCCATCCCGGATAAGGGCCCGAACCACGCCGCCGAGCGGGGCCTTAATCTCCCGCCCCCCGACGGAACCGATTACCTCACCAGCCTTAACCGTATCGCCCACCTTGCTCACCGTCCGAAACCGGCCGCTTCCGTCCGAGTGTATCACCCGCTCCGAGGTCAGCCCGCCCACGGCGATCGGGATGCCGGTATTGGCCTCAGCCTCCCCGTCAAGGATTACCCGCCCCAGTTGCTCTGTGTTGTTGGTCTCAACGACCATGTGCACGTCATGACCCGCCCGGAAACCGGGTCCCAGCCCGATAACCAGCGGGGCATCGGTTATCTTCGTCCCCAGGTTCTTCTTGGCCATGACGGCATCAATGAGTACATCGGGCTTAAGGACATCTTTTATCTTGGCCCCCGGGTCAACGATAACCGGTATCCGGTTACTTGCCCACGCCTGGCGTATTCCGGACAGGGAATCAACCAGAACGCCAGTCACGCCCTCGATCTCCTTTTCATTATCATATACCGCCTCAGAGAAGGTGACCCCCCGGCTTACCGCCTGCGGATGGGGTATTTCAGTCAGACAGACCCGAAAGTGAGCGTGGAATAAGCGGTGCGCCACCCCACTGGCCACCTCACCGCCACCCTTTATCAGAACCACCAGTTCGTTAAGATTCATTTCTGTCTTTCCCCTACCATGTTAACCATCCTTATCCCCTTCACCTGCCGGAATATGGCCCCCTCACTGATGGAACGGATGACCGTATCTGGCTCATCTACTATCGTTCCGCTAATAACGTCTATCCCCCAGTCAAACAAGCTTGGGGACAATGGGCTGGTCGGCCCCACCAGGACGACGAAACTGTCCCGGCTCAGCTCAAGCAGCCTTTCCAGGGTGTGGTTTATGAAAGATGTCCCGGTAATAGCCACCACATCGGCCTGAGGCAGAACCTTATCCGCCGCCGCGGCAGGCAAGTCACCGGTCTGGGGCCTTTGCTCCAGAATCCAGAGCTCTTTAGCGACATCCTTTAGCTTCGGCACCCAGGGGAAATGACCCACCACGGCGACGTTCTTCCCCCTCCCCTTGGCCATCAGGATATCCAAAGCGTTTTCCGTAACGCACCTGGTTTGGTCAATGTCAATCAGCGAGTTCACGGTTGCCATACCGATAGACGCCTCAAGGAGATTATCGGATTTAGCGTACCCAGCAATCTCCAAAGCCGGCTTACCCCGCAGCCCCCCCGCCTCCCGCACTATCCCGTGATGAGGATGGTCGCCCCGGAAGGTGGACGAGAGCCCGCAGTTTTTGCTTACCACCGCTGTCCAGAAGGCACAAGAATGCACCTCGCGAATCACGCCATCATACTCCAAAGTAGCGATTAAATCATCAAGGATTTTCACCCTGCCCTCCTAGCGCCCACAGTGGCAAAAATGCTTTAAGCCCAATAGCTCCGCGGCTCCGGAGATAGTGGTGCCGTAGAAGATAACCTCTTTATCTTCTGTCATCTTTATCATCGGCTCAATGGTAGCGTTTACTATCGTGGTGCCGGTTACCAGAGCGATATCACACCAGTCAAGATGCTCTTCCGTCCTCTCCGGGCCGCAGACGACGACCCCGAACTTCTCGGTGCCGATATTCTTTTCATCTAAATCCGTTACCCCTATCTCAAATCTCGGTGATAGCGCCTCAACCATCCGCGGCTGAAAGCCGATTAACGCTATCCGGGGACGGCCGTAGGTCTTCTCGACGTAGTCCGCAAGCTCAGCAGCGCACCACCGGGGCTCCTCGTCCTTACAGTGAACCGTCCTGGTCACCCGCCTCAGATATCGCATCACGGCGTTAAGGCTGGCGATAAAAACGGCCCGCTGGAAATTATCGCCAAGCGCGATAGCAACGACATCCGAAAGGGAGCCGTCATAGTTACCATACATGTCGGTGAACGCCTGCCCGCAGCAGTCACGAAACTCGGCCTGCATCAGGCGTTCCCGCCCCGTTATCAGCGGGTAATCCCGATCCGATGGCCTACCGATAGCTTCCTCGGCGGAAAGCGGAGCGGCGCGGATGATAATCGCATCCGACTCAAGACCGTTTTCTTTAATAAGCGTGATGAACTTCTCTCTGAGGGTATCATAAATTTTTGTCTTCATAAACCCTTATCCTTCTCAGCTTCATTATCAGGTGAACCTTCTTGCCTACGGCTAAATCCATGTCCTCAAATATGTGGTGAGGCACCTCGGCTATCAGCCTGTTGTCGCCTGCTTTGACCTTTAAGCGTACCACCTCTCTGGTGTCCTTGATGGAGGTGATGCGTCCCACAAAGCGGTTCACTCCTGGGCCGGGGGGTGGGGCCTCAGAGATATAGATGTCTCTGGGGAACAGGGCAATCCGCTTAATCAGGTTGCCGTCGTGGGGCACAATAATCGGCAGGCCGCCGCAGCCCACCTCAACAATCCCGTTGCCCAGATTGTGGCAGTAAGCACAGTCCAGGATGTTCGGCGTGCCGACGAAATCAGAGACCATCCGGCTGGCGGGGTAGAAAAATACCTCTTCCGGCCGGCCTATCTGCTCGATACGGCCCTTATCAATGACCGCAATCCGGTCGGCCACCTCCTCAGCCTCGTTCAGGTCATGGGTGACATACATTGTGGTAATCCCGAGTTTATGCTGAATCCGCCGGAGCTCAACCCTCAGGTATTTTGAGGTCTGCGTATCCAGCCCGCTCAGCGGCTCATCAAGGAGCAGAACCCGGGGCGACGGCGCGATAGCCCGGGCCAGGGCTACCCGCTGTTTTTCACCACCGCTTAAGCTTCTGGGATAGCGGGCAGCCAGATGGGCTATCCGCACCATATCTAGGAGTTCGTTTACCCGGTCGGTGACCTCCGGCTCTGTATGCCGTTTTAAAGCCCTCAGACCATAAGCCACGTTATCGGCAACGGTAAGATGAGGGAACAGGTCTAGATTCTGAGACACATAGCCGATACCCCGTTTATTAGCCGGGATTTTATCTATTGGCACACCGTCAAGGAGCACCGAGCCACGGTAATCAATAAAACCGGCCACGATGTTAAGCAGGGTAGTTTTTCCGGCACCGTTATGCCCCAGGAGCACCAGCAGCTCTTTGTCCGTTACCATCAGATTCACATCATTACAGATGTATTGGCAGATGTTGCGAAACTCGATTGACGGCACACTACCTCCACTGCCTGGTTAGTCTTTCTTCCATATAGGCGAAGAACTTCTCAAAGGACAGGCACATCACAGCTAATACTATCAAACAAACGATGATAATATCTATACGAATCAAGCTCTCGGCCTTCATCATCAGGGCACCGATACCGGTGGGAATAGCCACCATCTCAGCGGCGATTATCACCCGCCAGGCCATCCCGGCCTCAAGCCTCAGCCCGGTGAAGATGTTGGGCAGGGCCAGAGGAATAACCACGGTGGTCAGAATCCGCCTATCCGAAGCCCCCAGCGCCCGCGCCGTCTTCACGTAGCCCCGGTCTACGTTCTTGACCCCGGTGATGGTATTATACAGGACGGGGAAGAAACTGCAGATAAATATTATGGTGATGGGCAGGGCCTCGTTGACCCCAAGCCACAGCATTAAAAGCGGCAGCCAGCCGAGGGCAGGTATTGGATAGAGCAGGCTGAATATGGGATTCAGCGCTTTATTGGCGATTTCCTTCCAGCCCATCAAAACCCCTATGCCTATACCGGCTAGAGAGCCGGTACAGAAGCCAATGAGAACCCGGCTTAAGCTGCTGAGAAAGCTATCTCCCAATACCCCATTAGCGGTAAGGTGATAAAACTCTACCACCACCGCCGAGAAAGGTGGAAACAGGAACTGACCCGGAGCCAGATTAAGCCGGGCAACTATCTCCCATACCACCAGGAAGATAACTATGGGCAGTATCCCCCACCCTGGTTTAATCCGGCTTAGCCTTTTCATTGGAGATACCTGAGATCCAGGATTTCAGCGGCATCAAAGCTACCTTTTATGTAACCCAGCTCGACCAAATAATCTATGGTCTCCTGAACTACGCCAGAGTCAATATCAGTGGTATAGTCCAGCCTCTCCATAGACCGCAGCAATACCTGAGGGGTGATTTCCAGCTGGCTAACCATGTCGGCCACCTCAGTCGGCAGAAGGTTACTGCCAATCCCGCCTAACTGCCGCGCCATAATCACTGCCGCTCCATCAGGGTTCCCATTAGTCCAGTCAGTCGCTTCTTGGGTGACCCTTACCAGCTTCTCAACAACCTCCGGGTGAGTGTCCAAAAGGTCTTGTTTCACCACCAGTACACTGCCCTCCATGCCGGGCCAGATATCCTGACTCAAGAGCATCATCTCAAAGCCGCTTTCTTCAGCCATCGTCGCCCACTGCTCCGGCATAAAGGCGGCATCCAGTTGCCCCATCTTAATCGCCAGGGTCAGCTTCTGCGGGTTCATCCGCTGGACATTAGCCATTACCTTGGCCTCGTCAAGGCCGTATTTTTCTATCGCCTTATGCATCAGCACGTCAACCGCCCCACCTTCTCGGACACACCCCAGGCGAATGTCTTCCTGCTCCAGGTCCTTAACTGTCTTAATCCTGGCCGGGTGAACCACCAGACCGTAACCGTATTTATGCGTGCCGGATACTATTTTGATAGGTACCCCGGCGTTGGCATAGACGTTTATCGCCGGCACGAGACACAGATAGGCAACCTGAATATCATCACGGGCCAGAGCTGCGGCCAACGCCATGCCGGTGGCATAGCTCTCGTATGAAGACAGGTTTAGTCCCTCATCCTCATGCCACCCCTGGTCCTGACTGATATAGGCGCAGGCGGCATGGTCCATAAACTCCACCGCCATCCCGATGGGCGCTGCCTCCTTCTCGACACAGCCACCCGCCGATAGCAGAACCAGTGACCCCGCAAGAAGTAATAACAGCCTTCTTTTCATTAGTTTTACCTCTTCTTAAGCTACCCCTACTTTATTCATCTTGCCGGTTTTCCCCGAACGAAAATCTGGCGTGATGACTGCTGAGCAATGGTTATATTGCAAACGATATACCGCTTTAGAAAAAATTTTCACCCCACCAACTGTAGAAACTCCTGGAATTTGGCCCGTAGCTCCCGGTACTGCTTAATGGCCTTCCGCCCTTCTTCTGTCAGGCGTGCATGTCCACCCCCGACCCCACCCTTAGTCTTCTCAACCAGAGGCGACGGCGCCAGGCGGTTCGCTGCTTCTACCCAAAGCCAAGCATTACGATAACCCAGGCGCATTGACCGAGCTGCCGCTGCCACCGAGCCGAGCTCATCAATGCGTTCAAGCAGAATGACCCTGCCCCCACCCAGGTACAGCTCGCCGTCCTTCTCCAACCACACCCGACCTCTTACCAAGTAACCTGACTCCGGGTGGCGGGAAAAGCGACGCGGTTTGCCAACCTTAAATTTCGGCACGTCCATTTTGCTCAACGATCAACGACCCGGTTTGTGATAAACCGGTGATATATTACTACCGATATAACGTCCCTGTCAACCCACATTCAACCGAGATGGGGGTGATAATCATCCCCGGTATTAATATCAACAACAACGCCCTCGGAAGCAACGGCTACCTCAAGAACGTCCTCGGGATGGGCACTAATAATCTGCCGCCCGCCGATATCACCCTTAACCGCCATAAGCTCTGTCACGTATTTTCTAGCGAAGATGATGGGGTGTCCCCTGATGCCCCGGTAGGTCGGGATGGCGATGCCTTTACCCCCGCTTAAGAAGCCATCAATCAGATTATCTATAGTCCGGCCGTTTAATAGCGGCTGGTCGCTTAAGGCGATCATCACCGCCCCGGCTTCGGGGACAACCAGCTTAAGTCCGGCGATGATAGATGTGCTCATGCCCTGTTTGTAGTCCGGGTTTTGCGTTATCTTGACGGGTCTGGAGCCGATTCTCTCAATCACCGCTTCTGCCCGGTGCCCCACCACCACGATAACCTCGGCCACCGCCGAATCTAAAAGGGCATCCACTACCTGCTCCACAAAGGTGCTCCGCCCGAAGGGCAGGAGTTGTTTAAACTCCCCCAT
>CAYYLM010000022.1:0-6617 GCA_964472625.1 uncultured Dehalococcoidales bacterium | reverse complement strand
CCTGCTCCACAAAGGTGCTCCGCCCGAAGGGCAGGAGTTGTTTAAACTCCCCCATGCGGCTTGATTCCCCAGCCGCAAGCAGTACCGCCGATATAGATGGTTTATCCAGCTTCATTCACTAAAACCCCGAAGATTCTACCTCATCATCTAGGCAAAAGGGGTAATCTGTCAAACGGGAAGGTGAAAACACACGATTCTGCGTGCCAATAAAGCCTCTGAGTACGTCTAGCGGAATTGCACTTCAGTCAGCATTGTACAGTTGCGAAGAGAAGAGCCCCGGTCTCGATATCCCGAATCATAAAGATGAACGGACGGTCGATATATCTCTCAAGATAACGTTGGCAACTTAACCCCCCGGCGTGGATAAAGCCTTGAACTCAATCATCTACCATTGACATCGTACTAGCCCTATATTAAGCTACAGCATAGAAGGAGGTGCTCCAACTTAAGCCCAGTATTCATAGAGATTCTTCGTCTTATTGGATTAAAGTCCAAGAATAAAGGAGTAGCCATGAATCAGCATAACATTCAATTCCCTAAGTTCGATGCCAGTCATCTGGATCAGGATGAAACATTTTTTTACCTAATAACAGATGGGGGGGAGGAAAAAATACTACTACATGATTATGGTAAGCTTTATAACGTTCCCGGACTCTATGAGCAGCTTTTTTATGAGCGGTTGAAATGCTCCTCTCCCCAAAAAGTCGCGGAAACTCTGAAACACACAATCGAGGTTAACAACGAATATTTTTCTACCATGAAGGTCCTTGACTTCGGAGCCGGAAACGGGATGGTGGGTGAAGAATTGAAGAAAACCGGAGTCGCCCGACTTGTAGGTGTGGATATTCTCGAAGAAGCAAAAAACGCAACCCAAAGAGACCGGCCTGGTATCTATGATGAGTATTACGTTAAAGATTTTACCAATCTGAGTGATAAGGACAGAGAAGAAGTGAAATCCTGGAATCTCAACGCGTTGGTAAGCGTTGCTGCTCTCGGATTTGGCGACATTCCACCGCGGGCTTTTGTTGAGGCACTCAATTTGATTGATAAAGAAGGATGGGTCGCATTTAATATCAAGGAAACCTTTTTGTATAAAACAGACAAGACTGGTTTCTCGAAACTGATTAGAGAGTTAATATTTTCTGAATTCTTAAACATCAATCATTTAGAGCGATATAGACATCGCTTATCAATTGAGGGTAATCCTCTATACTACTTCACTATTGTTTGCTGGAAAAAATCAGACGTCCCGGTTGGTTTTCTAGAAAAAAAGAAGATATTATAGTGGGCATACTACTTAATCTCGGCACTATCTAGTCCCTCAAATATTGTTCCGCATTAGGGAACAACTGTTCAAAACTAAATCTAGTAGACGATGACCGTGTGTTCGCAGGCTGGATTAACACGCTGTAGCCACCTCGAGCCAACGCTTTGGAGGGGATGAATCCAGCCGACTGCACCCCCTGCCCAGCTTCACCGGCAATCATAAAGTTTGCCGCCTCCTTCGATCAGTAATTATGACCTCAGGGTTTAATCAACTTCGGAAGCAACCTGAGGATAAAATTGGACTTGGCAGTCCCAGCGATGCTCTTCTCGATACTGTCTATAATCCGGGATAGCCGTTCGTAGGGAACCCCGATGACCAGCTCCTCAGGTTTGTACCGCCCAAAAGCCCGGCAGGCCATATCCATAAAGCTCAGGCCAATTCTACGCCGGCTAAACGGTGCAGCAATAACACCAGAGTAGAGGGGCTCTCCATGAATGGTGTTTATCTGACCAGTCTGGAAAGCATCGAGCCAGATAATACGGCTGATTTGAAGGGGCGTGCCCACAAAAAGGACAACATCAGGGGTGAAGTTTGCTTTCTCCAGTGGGGCAAGGGCGAGGTATTCCCCAAGCTTCCGGGGAGCTCGTGATTTGGTTAACCCAAGTAGTCTCTGGGCGGCAGTATCGGAAGCCGCCAGCTTCTCGGTTTTAACTAGGAAGTCCTTTAGGTCACGCCCGGCTGACGTAGCCATACCGAGATGAACTCTGCCCCCGCAGATAATGCGGTCTCCCGAGCAGTAGAAGGCGCTACCGCGCCGGGCACTCTGTATCATGACGCATACCGTTCCCCGACGCGACCATTTCCTGAGTCCTGGTGGTATGTCAGACAAAAATGCCACCGCCACTGGACTGCCATCAAGCTCCAGAACCTCCTTAAGTCGCCCAGAAACGGATACTCTAGAGGGTTGGTCTGTCATAGACTAAGCTCCAGCTAATTATCTTAGCACCCTGAGATGGCACGTGCCACAGTGCGTCCCAGCTCCCGGCACCTATCCCGGTCCTCCGGTTTGGGCTGCCATCTTATCCAGATACCCCTACGCTCAGTTCTGTCGGTCTACTAGGAGCAACAAAATTAGCTTTTAGTAGTCAAGCATCTCGACCTTGTTTGCTACCTAATGAAGCGTACCATCTGCTAATCCAAAAATCTACCTTAAATACAACGATGGCGATAACCTCCATTGATTTCGGGGGAATGTAACTTTTTTAAACTTCTTTATCCCTAATTTTATAACTTTTCAGTGTCTTAACGCTCCATTCTATCCACCCAATTTATCAAATGGTAAGGTAAAGTTAGTTTAGCTGATATTGACATTGTGCCAGAACCTGTTATACTCACTCTCACGGTGATTTGCTGTTATTTGGTGATCCATCGAATCTGAAGAGTAAAATTAAGTTAGGCCATTGGGGTGAAAAGATCGGGCTGGCTACCGCTTTGGGGCTGCTAATCTGGTCGGTGTGGTATTACGGATACCGTCGAAGAAAGCTTTCGTGACCACCTCTAATCCGGTCGCCCTCTTTGGCTTTCGATACCGAAGTCTCATTTCCATAGAATAGTATATAGCCACATCTAGCAACATTTGCTTATATTGTTCAATCGACTACTCGCTTTAGTATTTACCACAAGAGAATGCACTTGACAAGGGTTTTAGGCAGTGGAAAAAGCAGTTAGTGACAACACTCAGGCTGTAGGGAGCTCAATTCGGAAAGTAGTGCCCTGACCAACAGTACTCGACGCGGTTATCTTCCCCCCGTGGGCCAAAACTATTTCGCGGACGATTGCCAAGCCAAGGCCGCTCCCGGTTTGATGTTCATCCGCCCGATAGAACCGCTCAAAAATATGGTCAAGCTGCTCGGGAGGAATCCCAGCTCCGTTATCAGCTACGCTTACCTCAAGCCGCCTATCTTCAACCTGACGGGCGGTTATTGTAATCTCACCGCCGTGAGGTGTATTCTTCAGGGCATTATCCAGAAGATTTGCGAAAACCTGTTCCAGACGGTCGATATCACCGATTACCTGGCTTACCGTGCCTCTTAACACGGTCAATGTTATCCCTTGCTTTTCGGCTCGTTGGGCGAAAACTTCGCGGCAGTGCTCCAGAAGTTCGCCAATGTCTAGGGGGGCACGAGACATCTCAATCTGTCCGGCCTGCATCCGGCTCAGTTCGAGCAGTCCATTTACCTGTCGTATCATCCGTTTTGACTCTTCTTCGATAATCTGAGCCGCCCTGAGCTTTGCCTCGGGCTCATCAGCGGTGCCGTCGAGTATCGCTTGCGCGAAGCCCCTTATCGAAGTCAGCGGGGTGCGTAGCTGATGGGAGACATCGGCCACAAAATCGCGCAGTCGCTGGTTGGATAATTTTACCTGCTGGGCCATTTTATTGAATGCTTTTGCCAAGCGAACAACCTCGTTGGGGCCGCTACCCACGATTTCGTGGTCGTATTTACCCTGGGCCATCTCATTGGCTGCCTGGGTCAACCGCTTGAGGGGCCGATATACCGAGCGGGCGAGAAAGATGGCGAGTCCCAGCGAGGTTCCCAAGCCGATAAGTCCTGCCCAAATAAAGGGCCGGATGACGCCTGCCCAGAGTAGGAGTGTCCTGCTTTGTGGCAGTGCCAGTATCATGGTAGTGGCCCCGAGCCGGTCTGCAGCCGGGAGGTCATTCAAGGGATAGGCAGCATAGACAAAAGCCTGTCTTCGATTGAGCGAGTAGGTACCGTGATAAGGTGCCGCGGTTTCCGTATCCGGCAAATCAAGCGGTAGCTGAGTGGTATTCCGCAGAAGATCAGCTTCGGGGGCAGCCTGTCTCAGAACCGTGGCGTCATCGTCGACCAGCAAGATATATACCCCGGTCTGTTCCGCCATTTCTTCCAGATTATCCCAGGCTTCATTCCAGGAGACCTGACCCCGCACCAGGGATACGATCTGTAGATAGAGAGGGATGGTCATATCATCAAGACGCGCCTGAGTAAACCGGTCGCGATAGTTCTGAAGTAGTAGCGACACCGCCGCGGCGGCAATCCCGAGGCACAGCACCACGATCAGTGTATAGGACAGGATGAGACGAGCGCGCAGACTCATCGGAAATGCCCACCGCCAGGGCTAGTCGGGTTATGGATTAAGAGATTATCAATCTTCATTTCTGCTTTCCGCCGACCTTCATCTTATAGCCGGTGCCTCGAATCGTCTCTATTTTAATACCCGAGCCAGATAGCTTATCGCGAAGATGGTTAATGTGAACATCAACGGTGCGGGTTTCGCCGTAGTAGTCATAACCCCAGACAATCTCAAGCAGCTTTTCCCGGCTGAAGACAATCCCCAGATTCTGCGCCAGCGTTGCTAGGAGGGCAAACTCTTTGCTTCGTAGAGTAATCGGTGCCCCGGCTACAGCTACCTCGTGCCGGGAGAGATCAATTCTGAGCTTACCGACTTCAATTGCCTCGGTGGTCTTCGATCCGGCCTGGCGACGTCGTAGAATGGCTCTTACCCGGGCAATCAGTTCTCTGGGATTGAATGGCTTGGTTAGATAGTCATCAGCCCCGATTTCCAGCCCGACAATCTTATCGACGTCCTCCTTACGTGCCGTGAGCATCAGGATGGGCACATCACTCTTCGACCTTATCTCACTACAGACGGCAAAACCATCAATATCGGGCAACATCAGATCGAGAATCACTAGGTCGAAACCACCGGCCTTAAGCCGGGCGCGGGCTGCCTCACCGGTGCCGACCCCAGTAACCTGGTACCCCTCATGCTCAAGGTAGAGGGTGACCAGCTCGATAATATGCTGCTCATCGTCAACAACTAGGATATTGGTCATTGTCCCTTCGAATATCCATATTTATGCCCGGTTATGGCCCCAATTTTTCGTCCCGCCTTTACATTATGAGGGAGCAGGCTCGGTTATGCAATCGGGCCTGCTCCCCAGTGTCCCTTCAGATTTTCAAAAGTCAGCAGGACTAGCGAATTTGCCCGTCACTGGCAACAGACAATACGGTAGGCGACTGAATTCCCCACTCACCACTGCGGCCGTTGATTTCGTAGGTTCCGTGTCCCCAGAGTCTCACGCGACCACGTCCTCTAGCCTCGAGGTTGATACCTACTCCGGCAACAACCACGATAATTCGTCTCCCCTGAATCTCAGCGTTACCGTCGAAGCCGGCATACTGTACCCAGCCATCGCTAAACTCTTTCTTCTGACCGTAGCCGGTAACCTCAATGCTGGCCGTGCCCAAAAGATCCTTGACCCAGAGAACACCGCTGCCACTCAGCTCAACCCTTCCGATGCCTCCCAGTGCCGCAATGCCATCACCGCGAGCGATCAGTGTTCCGGCTCCTTGAACAATAATGTCTTCAGTCTCCACCTCATCTGCCGCCAGGGCAACCGGAGAGCTGATGAGTGAGGTGAATCCAAGACAGGACACGAGCCCGATCGCCATCATTGCTAGATGCAGCCTCTTGATTTTCATTTGCTGAACCTCCTATTTTTAGTGACCGATTTTGGCTTTGAGCCTTGACTTGGGCCCCGTAGTCAATGCCTATCGCCACACTTCAGTCTATCTAAAGTGTAGAGCCTGATTGTTACCGCAGTTTAAACGCAGTGTAAAATCTTCGTAAAATCTCAGAGACTGGCGGGGGGTTAGAAGAATGAAACTATACAAGCTGGACAATTGATAAGTAATACTTGTTATAATTGTGCTAAGGCCGCTCGTGTGTCGTCACTAACAATAGCTATGGATAAGGGAGTCGAGTGTTAGCGCTATCCGCGACTGTGAAGAGTCGCCTGTTCATTGCCGCCGGCAGTATCTCTCTTGGCATTGGCATAGTCGGGATCGTTGTACCTCTCCTGCCGACGACACCATTCTTACTTCTAGCTGCCTATTGCTACAGCAGAGGCTCAAGACGGCTACATAATAGGCTCTTGAGCAATAAACTCATCGGGAGTTATCTGAGGAATTACCTAGAAGGTAAGGCGATGTCTCTCAAAGCGAAGATCTGGTCTATAAGCATATTATGGGTCGTCATCGGGTGCACTGCTGCATTCGTTACTGATAGCCTAATAATCAGGATTGTGCTGTTAGCCGTTGGTTCTGGAGTAACAGTACACGTTGCCCTACTGAAAGCGGTTGTACCATCTAAACCGGTTCGTGTCCCTAAACCAATCCCTCGCGAGGAATAGGTTATTAGGTTTACCGCCTTCCGTGCCGATTTAGCTTCAAAAAAGGCGGCTTTTGTTTACTTGGTAGCGCATACCGGATTCGAACCGGTGATCTCCTCCTTGAGAGGGAGGTGT
>CAYYLM010000021.1:0-25285 GCA_964472625.1 uncultured Dehalococcoidales bacterium | reverse complement strand
AGCACAGTCCTGATAAGACTGGGGTCTCTGGTTCGAGTCCAGAGTGGCCCACCATCAGCCTCAAAATAGCGGGGCTTCAATAACGCCAATACCCTCTTCGCTGATATGGTTAGAGTCAACCTATATGTCCTGGCCGCAGATGGTTTCATCTAGAAGGAGGTACTCATGGAAAAAGCAGTGATTGTTTACGGCTCGGTGACAGGTTTGAATGAAGAGATTGCGCATACGCTTGCCGAAGAGATCGAAAACAAATATGAGGCGAGGTTAATTGATGCTCTCGATGCTATGCCTCAAGACTTAGAGAATGCGGATGTCTTACTTTTGGGATCATCTACTTGGGGTGTGGGCCAGCTGCAAATGGATATGATCCCAGTAAATGATTTTCTCCAAAACATGGATCTAAAATCAAAAAGGGCAGCAGCATTCGGGGTGGGTGATTCAGCCTATAAAAAGTACTGTTATGCCGTCACCATTCTTGAGAAATCTTTGAAATCTGCTGGTGCACAAATTATCCAAAAGGGATATAGGTGCGATAAATACTTTGATGATAACGCCAGGGCTATATTGAAGGAATGGGCGGCTAAATTATAGTAGATTGGAAAATGGAGGGGAACATGCAAAAAGAGTTGCAGCTCAAAAAAGCAGACCGGGTTGAGGTTACCACTTTAGTGGACAACTATACCGATGTATTTTTAACCAGCACCGATAAGGTACAAAGAGCCCCTCTGGCACCAGACGGAAATGTTAGCCGAGGTTTGCTCGCTGACCATGGCTTCTCCTTATTGCTAGATGTATTCCAAGACTCAGATCACCACCAGATTCTTTTTGATACCGGTTGGGTCGATATTCCGGTGTCCTTTAACCTAGAAACCTTGGGGATCAGCTTAGATAATTTGGAGGCTGTAGTACTCGGTCACGGTCATATTGATCACTTTGGAGGACTAATAACGCTTTATAAGGAACGCATAATTCCCAGAAATGTTCCTCTTATTGTTCACCCCAATGCCTTTAGCCAGCGCTCTATTGCCTTCCCGGATGGCCGAACGGCCCGATTACCCCAACTGACCAAGACCCCCTTGAATCATCTCGGAGTTAAAATTCAAGAAACAAAAGGGCCTCTGCTTCTGGCTTCAGGTCTGACCTTGGTTACCGGGGAAATTGAGCGGGTTACCGATTTTGAAAAGGGGTTCCCCCTAGGACGCAAATTTGAAAACGGGGAAATGAAACCAGATACTATGGTCATCGACGAGCAAGCTGTGGTGCTCAATGTTAAAGATAAGGGATTAGTCATCCTAAGCTCGTGTGGCCATGCAGGAATAATCAACATCATTTTATACGCCCAAAAACTTACCCGAGAGACCAAAGTGTATTTCGTAATGGGAGGATTTCATTTGACTGGGCCTCTGTTTGAACCACTAATTGACCGTACGGTAGCCGAAATGAAAAAATTTGCCCCGGAGATTTTGGTCCCTACGCACTGTACAGGCTGGAAAGCCGCAAACAAATTCGCCGCGGAGATGCCAGATGCGTTTGTACTGAATAGTGTGGGGACAAAGTATCTGCTGTAAGAAGGGTTTAGCCTTTGAGGAGGCAACTAGGTTAGCTAACTGTTACCATGAAAAGGAGGAGATTAGTTTATGTCAGCTAGAGATAAGCAGAAAGTAGCCATTGCCGTCGAGAGGGAGAGTCCACCTGGTAAATATAGAGATGTCATCGAGGCTGCGAAGAAGCGAGGGCTGGATGATTTGTATATCAGGAAGGATTGTCCCTGTCCCAATTGGGATTGCCCGCATAAGGGGAATTGTCTGGCCTGCACCCTTTATCATCACATGATGCAGGTAATCGGGGCCGGCAAGCGCATGGTACTCCCTGCATGCTCCTATTTTTCGGAGAGGGACTACTGGCTAGAGAAAAGAAGGTCAACAAACAGTCCCGAATTAAAAGAGGCTGTTGACGAATGGCTCGCCTATAATAGAGACATGTTTAATCTCCGAAGGGATATGAGCCGAAACCGTGAGCTTATGGAAGAATTCGACAAAGTGTTTGAAGATATGGTCAATAAAACATGGATAGAAACATTCGCAAACAAAACCGCTGAGCAGAGAGAGCAGAGAATCGCGGAGAATAAAAAAATAGATAAAGAAGTACCCGGCGTTTATCCCTATAAATAATCAGCATTCCGACTAGGAAGAAGTCAGTGATGCCGGAGGTGTTACCCACAGGGTAACGATTCCCTCGCATCGCTCATCTGGTAGAGATGACAATCCTCTATTCGACACAGCCTCTAGCTTTGGCGAGCGCAGCTTTGGCACCACTTATAAGAAAGCTGTCCGCATCACACACGGCAAGGAATCGGAAACCCTTACCAATTGCCCATTCAAGGATGTCGAGAGTAGCATATATACCAGCTGGCTTTTCATGTTTTCTGGATATTTCCAGGATTTTGTCAATAGCAGCTAGATAGTCAGGATTATCCCATTTGGGGGGTACACCAAAACCTAAATTGCAGGAGAGGTCATACGGTCCGATAAAGCAAGCATCGACTCCGGGTACTGATAATATTTCGTCTAGGTTACTTAGCGCAAGCTCGGTCTCTATCAGCACAACTACTAGAATTTCTTGGTTAGCAGTTCTAAAATAATCTGGATCAAACCTAGCGGCACGACGCGGTCCAAAACCTCTTATGCCTTCCGGTGGATATTTGCAGGCACTGACCGCACTCTCAGCCTCCTCTCTAGTATTTACCCAAGGTACCATAACACCGTACGCGCCGATATCCAATATCCGCTTGATCTGTACCGGGTCATTCCACTGTGGCCGCACAACAGGAACACAGTCAGTGGTACTCATAACTTGCATCATCTGTTGCATGGTCTCAAAGCTTAGTGGACTATGCTCGGCATCCAGGAAAAGCCAGTCAAACCCGAGTCTGGAGAGTATCTCCGCAACGTCCATATGTCCCAACCCTACGAGAGTTCCAATAAGTAATTCACCACCCTGTAACCTCTTCTTGAGTCTGTTTCTCATCTGTTAAACTCCCTTATTAGCCATCAATCAGTTATTGTATCATACACTCGCCAATTACTCTTTACAATATGTTTGAATTAGCGCCGTGTAATTAATAATATCCTAAAACTAGATGTTGATGCTACCCTGAATGATCAAGGAATGCTCGAGGATCTTGTTAACCTATAGAGGAGGCACGTTCCCCGCAAACCCAACACCCGCTACTAATAAGAAGAACTGGCAGCGGCTGGATTTGAACCAGCGACCAAGGGCCTACAGCTATCCACGATAATAAGGTTACTAAAGGACAGTAATCCCAAAGATTAATCACCAAGATAATGCTATAAACACTTGACAAATGCTGTCACATATGTTATAGAACATTCAGCATGAGCAAGTTAGCCAATAAGATCAGACAATGTCGCAAGCTTAAAGGTTGGACACAAGAACAGCTTGCTAGAAACATCGGTGTCTCACTGAACACTGTACAGAGATGGGAATCAGGGAAGACACGCCCATCACCACTTGCCATGGAAAGACTTCAAGAACTACTAGAAGACGTGCTTGAAGGAGATCAGCTCAGGATGTTTTTAGAATGAAGGACGCTCGGGTCCTAGCCGACGGAACCGTTTATAGCAAGAGAAAGAATTTTTGCCCTTTTTCCGCCCATCCTTTGGAAAAATATGCCTCTATCGTAGATGAAGAACGAATAGAAAAACTACAGCGTTTAGCTCAGCGGCTCAAAGGTCTGAAGATATTGGAGCTAAATTCTACTGCTCAGGGTGGCGGCGTTGCCGAGATGCTCTACAGCTCGATTCCATTCCTAAATAATATGGGCATAGAGGTAGAATGGAAGATCGTTAATGGACGTGAAAGCTACTTCGAATGTACCAAAAAGCTGCATAATTTACTACAGGGGATGAAGGGCTCTTTCACCCGCGAACTTAAGCAAATTTACCTCAACCAATTGCTGGAGTGCGTTAGCGATAACATCATTGATTATTCCCCAGATGTAGTGATCATACATGATCCTCAGCCGATGTTATTATGCCGGTATCTGAAAAAAGATGGGCAAAGCTGGCTCTGGAGATGCCACATAGACATAGAACCGGCAGTAAGGTCACGCAATGGCCTATCAAATCTGCTCAAAGATTGGATCGCCGATTATGACGCAGCCATATTCTCAGCCGCCCGCTACGTCTTCCCGCCTTGGCTGATACCCAAGTTTATTATTCCCCCCTTTATTGATCCGTTTTCCGAGAAGAACCGAGAGCTAAGTCAGGGAGAGATATCTGGTGTTCTCGCTAAGTACCAGATAGACCCCAGGGTTCCCATAATTACCCAAATTGGAAGATTCGACCCATGGAAAGGATTAGATAGGACAATTGCTACTTACCGTGCCGTAAAACAAGAAAGGAAGTGCCAACTCATAATAGCTGGGGGACTGGCCAGTGATGACCCAGAAGGCGCTAAGATTTTAGACAACATTCTTTCAAAGACAAAGCACGATAAAGACATTCACATACTCAATCTTTCTCTATCCAACCGCCTTGAAAACTACTTAGAGGTAAACGCCCTCCAGCGTGCCGCCAGCGTGATAATGCAACCGTCTATCAGAGAGGGGTTCGGCCTCGTGGTTACCGAAGCACTTTGGAAAGGCAAACCAGTTATAGCAAGTAATGTTGGCGGTATATCCTTCCAGATCAGGAAAGGTAATACTGGCTATTTCTACGAAAACCCGAGGAAAACTGCCCAGAGAATAACATACTTTTTAGATAATGCGCCGGCTGCTGAAAGAATAGGTAAGAGAGGCCGGAGGTATGTACAGAAACACTTCCTAATTGTTGACAGGATAGCCGATTACCTAAGGGCAGTAGACATTACCATGAATTCACATCTAAGCTGTGATAAGATGGCTGAATGTGTAACCAGCTTTTATCCGTGGTAAATGCCGAGATTTAGAAAGTGTCTCCAACATTAAGCTACCTAATAAGAATACCCGTGGCAAACTTCATCTAGCAGAAACTGTATCGAATCAAAAACAAGTGGCAGCGGCTGGATTTGTATCTCTACTTCTCTTCGCCCAGATTTGCACGAGATGATATAGTAGGATGTGGCGAAAACGTCAAGGCGAACAGTAAGCAATACTATATATAGAATTATCTGAAGCATGATGATTTACCTAGGAGGTAATGTTTGAAGATTCTAAGTTTTAGTTCGGGAGGAGAAATCTATGCTTTATAGATTTGACGGCAGAGAGCCGATTATTGGAGAAGGCTCTTATGTTAGTGATACAGCACTGGTCATTGGCGATGTGCAGATTGGGAAAACGTGTTATATCGGACATGGAGTTATACTGCGCGGGGACTACGGCACTATAATAATTGGCGATGGGTCAGCAGTAGAAGAGGGTGCGGTGTTACACTCACCGCCTGAAGAAACATGCCACATAGGGAAAATGGTGACCATTGGTCACGGAGCTATAGTACACTGCAAGTCCATAGGAGATTTCGCTGTCGTCGGCATGGGTTCTGTACTAAGCCTCTGGAGTGAAATAGGAGAGCGTTCCATAATAGGAGAAGGCGCTGTCGTTACCATTAAGGCAAGTATTCCTGCCCGTATGGTGGCGACTGGAAATCCAGCGCGTGTGATTAGACAGGCATCATCAAGGGATGATAAACGCTGGAGTCTGGGAAAACAATATTATATTGACCTTACAGCCAAGTACCTCCGTATCGGTATGCACAAGATCGGTTAGTAAATTTTTGCTAATATGCCCTAAAATCTGGGGGTGGGGTAGCAACCAATAGCTCAGTGTTGAGAGCTTACATGTAGCTGTCCACATTGTTTCATATTGACATGAATGCCGAATGGAGATAATATTAAGTCTATCCATGGGTTTCATTGAAAGGCCCAATAACCATCTAGAAAGGAGTTTTAACATGATTGAAGATTGGAGAGAATTTCGTGAGGGTATGATACTCAAAGAACTAGACCCAATCATGAAAGACTGGAAGCTACTCCATGTAGGGATAATAGTCGAAGACCTTGATAGGGCGGTGAACTTCTGGCTATCAACAGGCATCGCCACATTCGATAATAAGAGCTTCCATTTTGACATCAATACCTGCCCGGAGTTGAGTGTTCGTGGCAAACCAGCTGATCCTAACTTTGACACTAGGTGGCGACTGGGGCAGATTGGTATACTCCCAGTCGAGCTCGGCCAAGTAATTGGTGGAGAATCCACCTACAAGGAATTTTTCCAGAACAAGGGAGAGGGAGTTCATCATATCGGCTTCAGCGCCCCCAACTTCGATGAAGCCGCCGCCTACATGGTGTCCAAGGGTATGCCAATGCTGATCAGCGCCTGCCCCAAAGGCTGCGGTTGGGCCTACTTCGATGCCCAAAAAACTGGTGGTGGTATTATCATCGAGCTAATCGACTTTAATTCTAAGGGATGTGACTGGTACGCCCGTTTAGCCGATTAGTAGATAGTGTAAACTCTACCTGAGACATAAATTGCACCTTAACTGCAGTTAAGGTGCAGTAATTATCGTTAGCCATTTAATTAGGGAAAAAGCAGCCAGGAACCGTAAAATAGAGGCGGATTTTACATCTCACGTTTCTTCTTGATCGCAGCATTGTACTCTCTGAAGAGTTGTGTAATAACGGGCACGGTATTCGCTGGCTTATTAATAACCCACTAAGTTGTTCATGTTTCCTGTCATATGACCAAGGGCAGTGCCGGAGAATCTTAAGGAGGTTATAGCCATGACATTAGAAGAACTGGAAGCAAGGATTAAGGTTCTGGAAGACGTTGAAGCAATCAAGAGATTAAAGGGTAAATACGGCTACTTTGTTGACACTAGAAACTGGCAAGAGTTTATGAATCTTGTCATGGATGATGCGATATGGGACTTCGGTCCCTTGGGATTCTATAAAGGCAAGGAGGAGATTCTAAGGTTTACCCGAGATATAATCCTTGATACATACTCCTTCATGATGCACAATTTCTTCAACATTTTTGTCGAGGTGCAAGGGAATAAAGCCACCGGGGGGTGGTACTTCCTGGTACCAGCGACCAATGATAAGGAAAAAAGAGCGGAATGGCTAGCCGGCAAGTATGAAGAGGAATACGTGAAAGTCAACGGGGAGTGGAAGTTTCAGAAGGTGACTGCCCGGCTCAATTTCATTGCCCCTTATGATGAAGGGTGGGCTAAAACCGAGACTGTATAAGCGATAGTTTAAATAATACGGCCTATGCGGAATGCCTCCTTCATTGTGTCAAAAACCCTTCGTGGCTCAACGCAATCACCAATCGCATGGACCTCGAAAGGCATCTCGCCAGACAGCTTCTCGATTAGTTTCGTATTGGATTTGAAGCCTACTGCCAGTATGACCGTATCTGCTGCTAGCGTATTCTTGTTACCCTGCTCATCAGTGACCACCACTCCGTCTTTATTGATTTCAGTAATATTAGTGAAGGTCAATATTTTTGCCGCACCAGTTTCGTCGAGTTTTTCTCTTATGTCTTTAGCGTTGATCCAGTACAAGTCACGCATGGCCTCGTGTCTGGCGATGACGGTTACATTCTTACCCTGCTTGGCAAGCCAGAGCGCTATTTCACAGCCTGCTGAACCACCACCAACAATAACTATTGTGTTACCGAGTTTCTTCTTACCTAACAGGGCGTCAACGGCCGTAATTACCCTCCCCGTTTTCAGACCATCTTGAATCCCGGGATAGTCTGGGGTAATCAGTGAGGCGCCAGTAGCAATAACAACTACATCAGGATTCACTTCCTTAATCTTATCAGGTGTGGCTTGTTCACCGAGTTTCACCGTTACCCCGACTTTCCTGGTCTGGGTAATTAGGTATTCCAGGAAAAGCTTGTAATCAAGCTTGAACTCGGGTATTGCAGCGAGTATCAGATTGCCTCCAAGCACAGAATCCTTTTCAATGAGGGTAACATCATGGCCTCTCAGCTTAGCCACCCTAGCTACCTCCATACCCCCGGGGCCTCCGCCAACCACCACCACCTTCTTTTTCTTTTCCGTCGGCGTTATGGTTAGGTCCTTCTCCCGACTACAGGCGGGATTTACGGCACAACTTATGGTTTTACCCGAGAGCACTCTCCTGAGACAGCCGTCATGGCACCCTAAACAAGCGACAATATCTTCGGTCCTACCCTCTCTGACCTTATTAGCCCATTCTGGGTCGGCAAGCAAGGGTCTACCCAGAGAAATGAAGTCACACATCCCTTTCTGTAGCGCCTCCTCGGCCAAGTCTGGGTACTGCAACTTACCCACCGTAAGGACTGGAACTTTCACTATCTTTTTGACTTTCTCAGCAAGATATAGGTTTAGTCCTGGTGGCTGAGTTGTCGGTGGTTGAGCCCAATTGTTTGTCTCATAACAGCCACAGTCAATATGTAAACCGTCCACTCCGGCGGCCTCAATCAGCTTGGCTATCTCGAGGCCCTCTTCAATAGTCCTGCCACCTTCTAAATATTGAGTGAGTCCATAACGATAGGTTATGGGAAATCCCTCCCCGGCGCCCTTTCTAGCCGCCGCAATTAGTTCCATCGGAAATCTCAGTCTGTTCTCAAGACTGCCTCCATATTTATCGGTTCTCTTATTAAAGAACGAGGTGACAAAGAGGTCAATGAGATACCCCTGATGGGCATGAATCTCTATGGCGTCGATATCGGAAGCAGCGATTATGTTACAGCTATACTCAAAGTCCCTTACCATCTCTTCTATTTCTTCTATGGTTAGTTCACGGCAGGTATAGCTGGGATCCCAGAAGTTGGGTAATGGAGATGGCGCTACCATCCTGGCACCAGGGAAGGGGGGTTGCTGGCGTGAAATGCCTGGACCCAACTGGATACAGACCTTAGCTCCATAATCATGGCACGCTTCAGCCAGGTCATTGAGCCAGCGGATACATGTGCGACTATTAACCACATTTTCGCCGATAGAATCCTCAAATTTATGGTTCGGACGCATAACCGTGGTGATAATCTGCCCGGTTCCGCCTTTGGCCCGTTCCGCAAAGAAATCTATCTCCCGTTTTGAGGTTCGTCCGTCTTCTACTGGCTCAGGAAGTAGGTTTAGCATTGGGGCCATAGCTATGCGATTCTTTATCGTAAGGTTGCCTATTTTGCCAGGTTCGAATAATTTCATTTTCACACCTCTCGCTAGATACTTCTGATGATAACCTATTGATAGTTAAGCAAAGTGATTGAGTATTAGTTATATAAGTGCGATGACTTACATTCTTGTGCTAGTTTTCGCTTTAGATAATTACCCCTCAAGATGTATTTCGCGTTACGGAAATCTTTATAACTCCGTCAGTAACAAGCAGTTTCCTGAAAACAGGGGGAATATATTGCTTAAGCCAGGTTGATACCAACGCGTCTGGGCTTATCCCTCATGATCATGGTGCGTGCCTCCTGTGGGCAGATGTGGACACATAAACCACAACCGGTACACTCATCGGGGTCTACTACCGCGATGCCATCCTGTAAATATGAAGCGTAGCACTGGCTTTCCACACAGAATCCACAACCAGTACACTTAACCTCGTCGGTAACCGCTACACTCTGGCCAAAACCGTAGTCAATGTTGGCTGAATCCACCTCGAATTCCTTCAGTGCCAAGCCACGGAAGCTATCGATGGAGTCATATCCCTGTTCCGCCATGAATTTCTCGAGGAAATCTTTGACTTTCTTAATATACTTTCCGCCATAGAACATTAATCCGGATGATATCTCGGTAATCTGCGCTCCGAGCATAATATAGTCGATTACATCTTCAGGCTTTACAATGCCAGTAATACCCACCACCTCTAAATCTGGGATGTTTAGCTTAATCCCGGCGACCTGTTTGCGGGCCATCTGCCGACTGGCACCAATCAAAGCGACAAACTGGTTCTTCGTCATCGGGTACGCCCCTTTATCAGGCCGTCCTCCATTGTAAATGTCAATCGGGTTTACTCCGATGGCAGCGTTGGCACAACTAACGAATTTACCACCGGCGTCATGTACTGCTTTGGCTACCTGGATGAAACGTGGAAAGCCGGTTTCTGGGGTCATTTTTATACCAACCGGTATTTTTACATTTTTAGTGATTTCTTTGATTATTGCAGACACTTCTTCTGGTCGGTCGGAGAGTAGGCAGACATCGCCGGCTATAAAGATCGAGCAGGAAGTGTCCAGTTCAATCTGGTCGGCGCCAGCTTCTTCAAATAACTTAGCATGCTCTGCCCAGATGTCAGGATTAGTACTCTTGGCAATTATGTTAGCCTGTACCAGAACATCAGGTGGACTCTTTTCCTTGACGATTCTGATTATCTCTAGGCCCTCCTCCAGACGGCCCACGATGTTATTCATATCCGCTTGCACGTAGAGAAAGTTGTGTTCTTCCCTGCGGCAGCGCCCCCAAAGAAAGGTCGGTTCTTTTTCAGCTGGATAATCCTTGAGTGACTCGTTTAAGACAAAGAGGGTGGATACAATTCCAGCTCCGTAGTCGATCCACTTGAGCAGTCTACCAGCGTAATCTTGTGCTGACGCCGCTGACGGCGAACTCATAGCTAATGCGGCACTGCCAAAAGGTGCACGTAATTCTTTACCACAGAACTTGGTTCTAAGACTCATGGTCACTACCCCCACTTACAGAGTTTCCCCGTTACAATAGCATACTAAAATGCTATTGTAAATATCCCATTATCATAGGTTATCTATCTGTACCAACTCCCTTATAATATCAGACCACACAATTAGCTTAATTATGGGATTTTCACACTAAGATATAGTCGTATAGGGAGAAGGTCAATAGGGATGTGACATACCTATTAGCTGTGAAATATGCCATAATAGGACTAAACACTAAACAGCTAAACAGGAGTTAGCGCATGTATTTACGCCCTCATCATTTCTACTGTGCTCAATTTATGACACTCACCTATCCAGAAAGAGATCATAGATTTCAAGAAGCATGGGAAAACTGCAAAAAGCTGCTAGAAGATACAACAACGAATATCGATATAGGACATGGTCCTGACTTCGTTTGTGCCGTGTGTCCACTTTTCAATGGGGAGGCATGCATTCATCCTAAAGGCAATGAGCAGGCGGTAAGGAAATGGGATGCTAAGATCCTTCACGAACTGAGCTTAGAAGAAGGTCAGCGAATAAATGTATCGCAACTAAATAAGCTAATTGAGGAACGCTCACCCCTATCATTCTGCATGACCAAATGTCCATATTACCGCAATGATCACTGTAATCCTTTGAAAACACACAAATCACTCGATTGAAGAAGGCGTGAATTGAGAAAATTACGAATTAAAAAACGATCTAATACGCTCGTAATAAACTGGCCGCGGCTGGATTTGAACCTTTTTATACATTGGAGAAGGTCAATAGGGATGTGGTACTAAAACAGGTGCAGAAGCTCAATGGTGTCAGAAGTATCTCCAGGAATAAGTCGCCGCTATGCCGCCACCGCAAATCACCGCTCAACGTTTACTCCCCTCTCTAGAAGTTGGGGAATATAGACATTAATCGATTCATCACTCAGGGGATTTCCACCTAAATGAACAAAATCCCCTTCTGAAAGCCCGCTGTTCATAACTAGTGGAGAGATGTCGCTAATATTATTGCCTCCAAGAGGAAGCCAATCCAGACTAGTAAGACCAGCCAGTGGTGAGATGTCGCTGATATTGTTTTGTACAAGATCAAGCCAATTCAGGCTAGTGAGACCAGCCAGTGGTGAGATGTCGCTAATATTGTTGTTTGTAATGACAAGCGACTCCAGACGAGTAAGTCCACTAATTGGAGATATGTCGCTAATATTATTGTCCGTGAGTATAAGATTAAGTAGATCAGTAAGACCAGAGAGTGGCATAATGTCGCTGATACTATTGCCGTCTAGGTGAAGCCCCCTCAGATTACTACAGTATTCTAGGCCAGAGATGTCTGAGATACCCCTATGGGAAGCCACTAGATTAGTAAGAGACTCAATATCTGATAGATAGATTGCCCCTTCTGGCTTGTTTATGGCCTCCCGAATAGCGACTTCAAGATTGGAATCAGCAAAGGTAACCGGTAGGGTGAAACCCTTTTCAACGCCGTAACTAACGCCGTCACCAACAGCTTTTGCTTGAAAATAGTATGTTCCCGGAGTCAAACCTGTAAGGTCAAAGCTGTATGCCTTACCAGTATCCAGTACCTCAAGGGCAGTCTCATTGGGATAAGGCCCCCCTGAAGTTATCCCCCATATAAAAGAGACATCTACACTTATGGCACTACCCAAATCATCTAGAGTACCATTCAACCTAATTACGTCAACAGCTACACCTGTCACATCATTGGTGGTTACTACCGGTGGTTCCGTTAACGTTGTAAAGCTCTTTTCAACACCGTAGCTTATGCCGTCACCAGCTGCCTTTGCCTGAAAGTAGTAGTCTGTTCCTGGGTCTAAGCCCATGAGCTCAAAGCTGAATACCCCACGCTTGGTCATTGCCTGCCGGATAGTTTCGTTCGGATAGGGTCCTCCGGATGTTTTTCCCCAGAGTAAGGAGATATCTACACTTGAGGCCGTACCTAAATGGTCTAGGTTACCATTTAGCCTAGCTGTGGTGACAGTAATATCGGTTGCGTCGTCAGTAATTACAGTGGGAGGCATCGGCGTAGTAGGCGATGGTTGCCCTCGCCCACACGCGCCTACTGCTGTAGTTATTAGCACAACTAACATACTAATAGCTACTAATGTCTTCATGTCCGTTACCTTTTCTATATTGTCTGGGGACTTGAGTTTAATTCTCATTTACCACTTTGTCAATAGCCTGTAGTGTAATTAGGAAACCTACTTCGGAAGCGGCGGAGGGCACTAAACAGAGAGTCAGCCTAGGAATGGGGAACATCGAAGGTAGTTAAACAATTCCAAAAACGAGTGGATCCTTAGGCTACCGTTTGTTGATTCTGTCATACCCCTATTTATTAGTGACTAGAGAAGTATTTAACCTCTATGAACCTTTCCCAGGCTTCCTGTCCTCTTGCTTCCTTCTCACCCTCTTCAAAAAAGTAGCCGTACTGCAGTCTCTGATGAGTAAATAACTGTAATGGACAATCGGGAGCAATACAATTTGTGCATTGGAGGCAGTTTTCAGTAGAGAACCCCAGGGTAAATGGACATACAGCGATACAGTTTGAACAACAAGCGCCATTAGACTGCCAGAACCTCAAACATTTCTCTACATCTACATACCATTTCTTAATACCTGGATTGTTACTTAAGGTTGGGCCAATCAATGTTCTATCACTGAAACTTATAGCACCAGCAGGGCAAGCCTCGGCGCAAAGGTAACACTGAGCGCAGAATTCTGTCTGTCTAAAGTCAGTTGGCTTACTAACGTCCAGTGGCATGTCGGTCAAAACCTTACAAATACGGATACAGGCGCCATATTCAGGTGTTATCAGAAGGCCGTTTCTACCAAGCTGACCGAGGCCAGCAGCTATCGCTAGGGGTATGCTTAAAGCAGTGTCATTCATACACGGTATCGCATTATAACCAAGAGCACGTATGAATTCTGCTAATGACAAACTGAGAAATGCCATTCGGGAATACCCAAGATCGGCACCAGCATGATTGGCCACGTTCGGTGATTGCAGAATCAAGTCTTTGTCCATGGCGATGATCATGACCACAGCTCTATTCATTGAATTGGGGATGACAAATGCTTCCTCAGTTTCCAGTGGACTTTCGACGTCATCGAAAACGAAGTGTTTGTATATGTTCCTTTCATAAACCCATCTTCTGTCGAGCTCAGCGATGCCAACAAGGTCGGCACCGTATGTTTTCGCAGCAGTGTTTACTAAATAGCTCAGCCTGTTTGGGTCTATTTGCGCGGGTTGCTTGTACAATGGTTCCGGTACAAATAAAGGTGCCCACTTCAGAAACTGCTTGTTGGCGTTCTGGTCTCCATATGTGCCTATGACAAAATGTATAGCTTCAGCTCCCATCATGAGGGCGTAGTCTGCGCGAGATTTCCCTTCTACATTACCCCCGATATTTTTCATCATATTCAGGTGTAGTTTCCCGTAGAAGTTTAAGGGTCCAATTTCGCCGGTATCCGACTGTCCAACACGAATGAAAGCTGTTCGGCTGGAGTCAAATCTTTTGTAGTTGTTTTCGTCAACCTGGTACAAATTCTCAATAGACTCTACGGTTTGATAATTTGTCCTCGGAATCAACTGTATTCACCCCCCTTCTTCCTACAATATCCAGCTTCTAATCATTCCTTTAAATACACTGATCTAAGCCCTCGATAAAGAGGATCGGCTAGGCTCTCTATAAGTCGGTTAACAGAAACTCTCCTCTGCGGACTACTCTCGTCTGAAGCCAGTCCTTTTTTTGCCAATGAGTTCAGGAAATCCTTTAGTTGGTCTACCTCATAGCTTTGACTGCTACCTCAGCAGCATTGACTAGGTGATAGGCAATTGGTGATGCTGTCAGGGCCGGGTGCGTTCCCATTTGAAAGAGGGCCATATCATAAGCGGTAACCGAGTGCTGGATACAGGCCCCAATCACGTTCATTAGCTCACCAATGCTACTGCCGCCTGATGCGCCGCCACCGAGCAGTAACCCCTTTTCCTTACAAAAGATTAGCTTTAGTTTTACATTCGATGCTCCCGGCATGCTACCCGGATGCCTATCTGGTCCCGCCGACTCACCAATTACTACATCAAACCCTTCTCTCCGGGCGGCAGCTTCTCCCAAGCCAGCACAGCCAAAGGCCCGTTCGCCAACTATGGTAGAGAAGACCCCAACGGCACCAGGATTGGAATAACAGGTACCGTAGAGATTCGCCCCGGCTACCCTAGCCTCGCCGGTAGCGATGGAGGCCAGCATAAGGCGGCTCAACCTACCGCTAAAGAATGAAACCTTCTCAGCACAGTCACCGCAGGCGAATATGTTCTCGTCACTTAAGGTTCGCATGTGCCGGTCAACGCGAATCCCCCTTGTCGGCCCTATTTCCAGTCCAGCCCTTTCCGCTAACTCGGCATTTGGCCTAGCGCCAACGCCGATGATGACCAGGTCAGCCTTAAGTTCTTGCCCGTCTGAAAGCCTGACGCCGCTAACCTCACCATCCCCCGTAATTGATTCGACTTTACTGTTGATAAGGACTCTAATACCCCTTGCCATGAGAACTTCGCCGGCTTCCTCACAGAACTCGGGATCAAGGGCCAACTGCAGGCAGCGCGGGAGTATCTCGACGATAGTCACACTGCAGTCTACGCAGTCACGGTGTTTGCGACATTCATCGGCAAATTCTACACCAATGAAACCCCCACCAACTATAATGACATCCTTAACCCGGTCCATTACTTCCAGCATCTTCCTTAGATAGGCGATATCTTTTTTCACAATAAACACGTTTTCTTTATCCAATCCTGGTATCGGTAGCTCTAGCGGCAGGGAACCTGTTGCCAGGATGAGCCTATCATAGCTAACTTCCTCTCCATTGGCTAGGATAACCATCTTTTTTTCACGATCTAGACTAACCACCTCCCCCCGAATGAGGTCAATGCCATTCTTTTCGAGAAGCGCGTCAGGAATCAGGTTCTTTTCTGGTGTGCCAACGGTACCAAAAATATATGGTATGCCGCAGGGTACCAGTACCTGCTCCTCTTTACGTATGAGAACAACACTTTTGTCCGGGTACCGCCGTCGCGAGCTTATCCCCGCCGTCGGTCCGGCGGCACTACCACCAATAATTAAAACGTCAGCCTGTTTCACCTTATACCTCCTTTACACTAATAAAGATTCTGTTTATCGACCTTTCCCAACAGCCATCATTGCCTTAGCCAGTAAAAGGTAAGGCAACCATTTATTCTGTCATCAAGCTGTTGCCAAATAACGGCTCTCCCAGATTGACAGTTTCTGGGGTATATTATACAATAATTATGGGCATAAGTGCAATACTTATGGTTTATGGACTTATGATTATAAAGGTATGGTGATGGATTATGGGCAGACCTTTTCTGTGGCGACGGGTAAACTCTATCCCGCCGATAACCTATTTCAAGCCAGCCGGGATACCTCTGGCTAGTCTTGCCGAAGTGCGCTTACTTGTTGAAGAAGCCGAGGCGATCCGTCTTAAAGACTTGGAGGGGCTAGAGCAGGAAGAGTGTGCTCAAAAGATGAGCATCTCAAGAACCACTTTCTCCCGGATACTGGATTCGGCAAGGCGCAAAATGGCCGATGCCCTGCTCAATGGCAAAGCGATACGGATTGAAGGTGGCAACTTTGAGATGGCGGTGCGTCGCTTTAGATGCATTACTGGTCACGAGTGGGAAGTGCCTTTCGAAACCATGATTACCACGCCGCCGGAGTTTTGCCCCGAGTGCCGGACGCCGAGCATAATGCCTATCTGGCCAGCAGGGCTTGGCCGGGGTAGTCGGAGAAAAGCTCGCCGTACCGGGAGAGGCGGCACGAATAATCGAGGATAGGTTGGGAAATGTTAAAGGGAGGCTTACGAAGTTTAAGAAACAGGAGGTGAAATATGCCTAATGGGTTTAGTAGAGGTAGAGGTGCTGGCTTTAGTTTGAGAGGCGGTATGGGCTTTGGTTTTCGTGGTGCCTCACCGCCCTGGCCTTACGTAGGGATTGGTAGAGGCGGGTTGCCACGTTGTGGCTACTTCTTCAGCGGCGCAGGAGCGCCAGCCATATCCAAGTATCCCCCACTCTCTCAGCAGATGACGGGAGAGGGAGAACTTGACTATCTGAAGAGCCAGGCGGAGGCAGTAAAGGGGCAGCTTGAGCAGATTGAGGCCAGGATAAAGGCGCTGGAAGGCAGGGCAAAATCATGAAGATAGCAATCTCGGCTACTGGCCCCAATCTGGAGGCTGAGGTGGACCCGCGTTTCGGGCGCTGTCAGTACTTCATAATCGCTGACCCGGAAACGATGGCATTTGAAGCCATCGACAACTCCAGTGCCGCGGCAGTCGGCGGGGCCGGTATTTCTGCCGGTCAGGTTATTACCGAGAGAGGCGTCGAGGCGGTTCTTACCGGTAACTGTGGCCCCAATGCCTATCAAGTGCTATCCGCTGCCGGCATCAAGGTGATAACCGGGACATCAGGAAAAGTAAAGGATGTTATCGAAGGATACCAAGCCGGCAAATTCAAGCCAGGTGGTCAAGCCAATGTGCCCGACCACTTTGGTACGGGTGCTAACCCCAGCATGGGAGCTAGCCCCAGTACGGGTAGAGGCCTGGGCATAGGACGCAGCAAGGGGAGAGGTATGGGTAGATGTCGGGGCATGAGAGCTGGGACTACGCCGCCAACAGGCATGCCAAATCAGCCGCAAAGCTCTGAGCAAGAATTGGCGATGCTTAAAGCCCAATCGCAGGCACTGGCACAACAACTGTCCAATATAGAACGACGCCTTGAAGAACTCGGGAAGAACAGGAAATAGGAAACCTAATTCGGAGGTAAAATTATGCCTAGAGGAGATGGAACGGGGCCTCCCTGGGGTGATGGTCGGGGTACGGGAAGGGCTTCTGGTAGCGGTGGCAAGGGTGCCGGGCGGATGAAAGGCACACGGCCGGGAGCCGGCCCCGGTGGGGACTGTGTCTGCCCCAGCTGTGGCGCAAAAGTCCCCCACCAGGCAGGTACCCCTTGCTACAATGTTAGCTGCCCTAAGTGCGGCACGAGGATGGTAAGAGCCTAGATGATCCTATCTGTCGCCAGCGGGAAAGGGGGGACAGGCAAGACATTGGTAGCTACCAGCCTCGCCCTTTCTCTGAAAGACAGCCATAAAGTTATGCTTCTTGACTGCGATGTTGAGGAGCCTAATTGTCATCTTTTCCTCAAGCTATCACTGACCGGACGGGAGCCAGTCAATATACTGGTTCCCAAGGTAGCCGAAGATAAGTGTAACTATTGTGGTAAGTGTGCCCAGATTTGCGCCTACCATGCTATTGCCGTACTCGGAAATCACGTGTTGACCTTTCCCCAACTGTGCCACGGCTGTGGTGCCTGTAGCTACCTCTGCCCAGAAAAGGCAATTACGGAGGAACCTAGGGAGACGGGTGTCATCGAGTGGGGTCATTCGGACGAGGTCAGTTTTGTTCAGGGGACACTCAATGTTGGTGAGGCGATGGCGCCGCCAGTTATCAGGAAGGTAAAAGAACGCGGGAATAATAGCGATGTGGTTATCAGAGACACGCCGCCGGGGACGTCCTGTCCTGTGGTAGAAGCCGTTAAGGGGAGTGACTTCTGTCTCCTGGTAACCGAGCCGACTCCCTTCGGGCTTAATGACCTTGGACTCACCGTCGATACGATGCGGGAGCTGGCAATCCCGTGCGGCGTCATCATTAACCGGGCTGGCATCAGCGATAGCGGCGTCGAAGAGTACTGCCGTAAGGAAGGCATACCTGTCCTGCTCACGATTCCCCTGGATACCGAGATAGCCCGCCAGTACTCCCGGGGTATTACTTTGGTAGAGGGCATGCCTCAGTGGCAAGATGGCTTCCACAAGCTTTTTGAAAGTATACAGGAGATAGTAGATGAAAGAGCTTGTCGTTCTAAGCGGTAAGGGGGGCACCGGTAAGACCAGCATCGTCGGCTCGCTGGCAGTTCTAGCAGAGAGAAAGGTGCTCGCCGATTGTGACGTGGATGCGGCTGACCTTCATCTGCTGCTCAATCCTTCCGTGAAAGAGCAGACTGAGTTCTGGAGCGGCCAAACAGCCCATATCGACCGGGACAGGTGCATCGAATGTGGTTTATGCCAGGATCTATGCCGCTTTGATGCCATCAAGGATTATACTGTTGACCCTATCTCCTGCGAAGGGTGCGGACTGTGCTATCAGGTATGCCCGGTTGAGGCGATAACAATGAAAGAGAGCCTTTCTGGACAGTGGTTTATATCGGAAACGAAATACGGCCCTCTGGTTCACGCCCGGCTGGGCATTGCTCAGGAGAACTCTGGGAAACTGGTGGCCCAGGTGAGGCAACAGGCGAAGCAGATTGCCGAGGAACAGAACTTAGAGTATATTATTAGTGATGGGCCACCCGGTATCGGCTGCCCGGTGATTTCCTCGCTGTCTGGGGCCAAGCTGGCTCTTCTGGTAACTGAACCAACGCTCTCGGGGATACACGACCTGGAAAGGGCATTCGGTATCTGCCGTCACTTTGGCATTCCGGCCGTAGTCTGTATCAACAAGTATGATCTCAACGAGGACAATAGCCGCCAGATCGAAAGCTATTGTGCTCGCCAGGGTATTAGCGTCACTTCGAAAATTCCCTTTGACAACGTAGTAACCGAGGCTCTGGTTCATGGAGTGCCGGTAGTCGAGTATTCCACCGACAGTGTCTCGCAGGAGATAGAGAAATTGTGGCATGATATCTCCAGGACGCTGGAGCACGAAGAAAAGGGGTAACAAGACTTGCCGATCTACGAATATGAGTGCCTGAAATGCGGCGGGAGGTTCGAGCTTCGACGGAGCATGAATGATAGCAAGAAAGAGGCAGAATGCCCTATGTGCAGTGCATGGCTGACGCGCCGCATTTTCTCGGTGTTTGCAACATCTTCGACTCTTAACTCCTGCGTGCCAAGTGCCCCCAGTTGAAGCGTGAGCCGGTGAGGCAGTTTGCCTCAAAGAACTAAATAGGAGTCAAAGAAGTGCCTATTTACGATTTCAGATGTAGGCAATGTGGTGTGGTTTCGGAGATATTCTTAAGGAATATCGCCGATAATGCAGTACGCTGCCCTGACTGTGGCAGCAGTAGTCTGGAACGGCTGATATCGCCATCCTATCTGTTAAGAGCTGGGGCTAAGGCAACCGGGAGAACCTGCTGCGGCAGAAACGAACGCTGTGAGACTCCGCCCTGCTCTACGGGAGATAACTGTCAAAGATACTAAAGGAGCGAGCTTGAGATATGGATTCCATTAACCTTAGCCCGGGGTATTCGACTAACGAGATTCCAGGCAGGTGTATCAAATGTCTAGCCGAGCATGAGCTTAACAACTGCCTCCTTGAACTCCTAAGGGCACCTGGAGAAAACGAGGAGCTTGAGCAAAGGTTTGAAGCCCTGGTATCCTTTCTGAAGTCTCCAGAGTCAAAAGCGCTGCGCGATGAGTCTGAGAGGTATCTTGCCGATGGTAAACGGGTAACGGTTAGAATAAACTTTGACCCCGGAAAACCAAAATATGAGATTAAGGTTGAATAAACAGGTTCAGGAGGTATCTATGAGGTGTGCAATACCGGTAACCGACGGCATGGTGGCGTCCCATTTTGGGCACTGCGAAGAGTTCGCCCTGTTTGATGTCGATGAGCATGATAAGAGGATACTAGGGAGGAAGACTATTAATTCACCAGGACACCAGCCTGGCTTATTACCTGCATGGCTGGCTAGAGAGGGAGTATCTCTTGTGATCGCCGGCGGCATGGGTTCGCGTGCCCAGAATCTCTTTCAGCAAAACCGTATCAGCGTCGTCACCGGTATTCTGGAGAGTGACCCGGAGAAAGTAGTCCAGAGCTACCTAGACGGCAAACTAAACACCGGACCAAACATATGTGATCACTAGTTTATGGACGGAGGACAAACCATGGTAAGTGAGTCAAAGGTGAGGGAAAGCCTGGAGTCGGTTTTGGTTCCCGTAGTCAAACGAAGCATAGTCGGCTTGAACCTGGTACGTGAGGTCAGTGTCTCGGATGCAAAGGTCAAAGTTATCCTGGCATCGGCAGCTCTGAACGCGGGTACTCAGGACTGGGTCAAGGCCAAGACCCCTGAAATCCTGAAGAAGCTGCCCGGGGTGGAGGAGGTAGAAGTGAGCTTCATTGAAGCCAAGCCAAAAGACCTTAATGAGATTACCCATATCATTGCGGTAATGAGTGGTAAAGGTGGCGTCGGTAAGTCGCTGGTAGCCAGCCTCCTTGCTGTGGGGCTGAAAAGGCAAGGCTTCGAAGTCGGTATCTTGGATGCCGACATCACTGGCTCCAGCATCCCCAAGATGTTTGGCATAAGCGCTCGACCGACCGGCAGCGATAACGGATTACTGCCGGTGATATCAAGGTCGGGAATAGAAGTCATGTCCCTAAATCTTCTGTTGCAAAATGAGGATGATGCGGTCATCTGGCGCGGGCCTCTCATCGGGAGGGCAATTACCCAGTTCTGGGAAGAGGTGCTCTGGGGAAAGCTTGATTACCTGGTAGTTGACCTGCCACCGGGTACCGCTGACGCCCCGCTCACCGTAATGCAAACGCTCCCTATCTCGGGTGTAGTTATTGTTTTTACGCCCCAGGACCTTGTTGAAATGATAGTTAAAAAGGCAGTGAACATGACGCACAAGATGGGGAAACGGGTTATCGGCGTTATCGAGAATATGAGCTACCTTTATGTACCGGAAATAGATAAGAAGATCGAGATTTTTGGCAAGAGCCGGGCGGAACAGATGGCCGATGCGGCACGAGCCCCACTGCTCGGACAGCTGCCGATAGATCCAGAACTGGCTAGACTCTGTGACGAGGGTGATATCGAGCATTATAGCGGTGACATTGTGGTGAACCTAGGCAAAGCTTTAACGGAGGTGGTATCAGCCGAGAAAGAATAAGAGAGGAATAAGCCGTGTCTTCCCAAACAGACTACAGGAAATGGGAATTCTAAAGCCGGGAGCGCCTCACTGCACCGGCTTTTGCGCTGCGGCATAAATAGCTGGGGAGTTTGAAGGCATCAATTGACAATGAGGGATTATGTGCTTTAAATTTCATGTGGGGGCTATGGGTCATGCAGAACCGACCAGTTTACCCAATAGGTATTGTCTCAGAGCTACTGAATGTACACCCCGAAACTGTGCGAGTATGGGAAAGATACGGTATAATCCAGCCGCAGAGGAGAGGCGGTAAGCGATTCTATTCTGAGGCTGACTTGAAACGACTGCAATTCATTAAAAGATTAATGGCGGAAGAGCTGAACCTGCCAGCAATACGCCATTACCTACAGCTTTATCCTTGTTGGCGATTAGATGGTTGTCCCACCTGTATGCATCGCTCTCAGCTTGCTATGTGCGCCAAACCATGCTGGAAAGAGGAAGGGACTTATTGTCAGGCATATGCTGATGAGGACACTTGCTCTGATTGTGAGTTTCGCGAGGAATCAAAGGGCTATTAGATATCGCAATAAATAACGGCAGATAAGGCCATCCTGTAAGACTACCTTGTAGAGGGGCATGATCTTTTTCTTAATCTCCGATTTCCGTATTACAGAGGCGAATCGTGGCAACTCTCGCTTAACCTCCGCCAATCCATGTGGTCAGTGATGATTGCATCAGTCCGGAACTGCCACCTTCCCAAGGATATTGGTTGGGTTCTGTCAGCTACGCAAACTGCGTTAATTCGACTGAATTCAAAGAATGTTTTGAGATTACTTGGAACTGAATATTGACATCACGGGTCTGTAAAGCTACAATGGCACTGCAACATTAGCCACATAGGTTCTGGGTTGAGGGAGGTGATGCCTATGCTAAGTTTAAAGTCAGATTTCTGCTCCGGACGGCAGAGAAGCTGACAGTGTTCCCTTTACTAGCCCTATGTATTAAGAAAAGGAGCATCAAATGAAAGTAATAATGCTATGCAAAACGAAGGTGCTGGCTGGCAAGATGGCAGAGTACATGGAGCTTGAAAAGAAGATGTTCGCTCTTACCAAGGATGCTGGTGCAATGCCAGCCTTTAAGCGGCTGATGCTCATGAGTGGTGCGGGTGATATGCAGCATGTCATTACCCATCTTTTTGAGTTTGACAATTTTGCAGCGATGGACAAATGGGTTGCCATGGCTAACGCTCCCGAGTTTATGACGCTCATGCCACAATTTGACTCAGTCATAGAGAGTCACGAACACGATGTCTACATGGAGACACCAAGGCCATAATGTCACGATTTGGAGAAAGAAGCTTGACCTGCCCACAATAGTTTTGATTCTTACGTCGTTGTAGTAATCAGACTAGCTTCAGGGGCCGGTCAAGTAATAGTAGTAGATGGCTCACTATTAAGTGATTGTCCAAATAATAAAGAGGGAGTAGAAAGGGAATAGAAGATGATAAAAGGTGGGTACAGAGGCAAGATACTGAGGGTGGATTTGACCAAAGGCAAGATAACGACTGAACCTGCAGCGGATGAAAGCATACTGAGAAAGTATGTTGGCTGTTGGGGATTAGGGTTGTGGTACTTGATGAAGGAATTACCTGATGATATTGGCCCCTTGGAACCAGAGAATCTCTTAATCTTCTTGAATGGGCCTCTTGTCGGGACAAGGGTTCCCGCCTCAACAAATTGTACCATTACGACACTTAATGGTGATACTCAATATACTGCTGGGCGGGCACATAGCCATGGCTGGTTTGGTCCCTTCCTGGCAATGGCTGGGTATGACGGTATCATAATTACAGGTGCCTCGGACAAGTGGGTTTACCTCTGGATTAATGATGACAAAGTTGAGCTCCGAGATGCAGCCAAGTTCTTGGGCATGGATACCCACGAAACGGAAGACGCTGTTAAGGAGGACCTTGGTGTCAATAAAAAGCTTGGAGCTCGAGACGGAGCGAGTGTAGCTGCTATCGGCCCGGCGGGCGAGAATCTGGCGGCCGGGTCAGCCATAATGAATGACAAAAATCATGGATTCTGCCACTCGGGCGTTGGCCAGATAATGGGTTCCAAGAAGTTGAAAGCAATTGCAGTGCTAGGAACTAGCGAGGTTCCCGTACACGATCCAGAGAAACTCAAAGAAATTGCCACAGAGTGGACAAAGTTGTGTAGCAAGTTAGGGGTTGCTCCTATCGTTGGCCGTGGAGGAGTTCCGAGAGACGAGTACCAAGGAGTGAAAGGGCTTGTTGGTCTATCGTCGAAAAACTGGACGGTAAACGATATTCCTGGCTTTGGTGATGGGATGATAAGGCAGAAGGTCACTCCTAAGCCCTGCTTTAGATGCCCGATAGCTTGTTCCTATGATGTGGAGGTGTTAGAGGGTAAACATGCCGGTTACGTCGCCTCATTATCTGGTGGTGGGGAAAACATGGAAGGAGCCGCCTCAATCGTCGGGGTTGCTGGTGATGCCGGCACGATCTTTCGCTTGACTGACCTCAATGACCGTCTTGGTTTCGAAACAAGTACTGCCGGCTGCGCCATGGCAGTTGCTTTTGAAGCCTATGAAAAGGGGCTGCTGACCAAAGAGGATACCGATGGCTTGGAGCTAACCTGGGGTAATGACGAAGTAGTTGAGACACTGCTGAGGAGGATGGCCCATAGGGAGGGTAAATTTGCTAATATGCTAGCTGATGGGCCTAGAGTAGCGGCAGAGCGTGTCGGTTTACCCGAGGCATCAGTTGATATTAAGGGCTCCGGTATGAACCTGCACGATTGGAGGCGGGCTTGGGGAGTACTCTTGGGACAAATTGTCAGCGGTGGGTCTGGTTGGCCGGCTCCCGGAGCCGACTGCTGGTGTCCTGACGCTGACTCTGGTTACCCAGAGAAGACCAATCCGATAAGCCCGTTCGAAAAGGGGATAGAGGTAGCCAGAACAGCTCCGGTAAAGTTCTGGAACGATAGTTACGGCTGCTGCTGGTTTGCTAGCTGGGGTATCCCCGGGATTTTACGTTTTTCATCGAGTGCGATAGCCACTGTTGTCGGCTGGGATGATTTCACCGCCGAGGAGGCTAGAGCGGTTGGGCACCGTGCTGTTACGCTGGAGAGGATATTCAATATGAAGCACGGTCTAACCGCCGAGGACGATATTAAGGTATCTCCCAGGCTAACTGACCCAGCTCCAGCCGATGCCGGTCCAGCTGCCGGACTCAGTATTGCTCCATACCTCGAGGGTTGGGTACGAGACTATTACGAGACCCTTGGTTGGGAACGGAAAACTGGCAAGCCGCTTCACTCGACACTTAAGAAGCTAGGAATGGAAGAGTACATAGGCGTTCTTTGACCTAGACCGATTACTGATTCGCTGGATAAACTAGGATTTTTGAAACATATAGAGTCTCAGCCATAAAAGCATTGGTAAATTGGTGATGACTCAAATAGTATGTGGGCAAAGAAACGATGAAATAATATTGAAACTCGCCCTAACATTGGTATGAATGGAAAGGGTGTTGTATTGCTCTTAAGCATCTTTAAGCTAAAGGGAGTTTAAGATGCATTACTATTTTAACAAATCGGCACAAACTTAAGTTCAAGGAGGTAGATAGTGTTTTACGAAGTAGACTATCCCCAAAAGGAACC
>CAYYLM010000020.1:0-29607 GCA_964472625.1 uncultured Dehalococcoidales bacterium | reverse complement strand
CCTTCCATCAAGATCACCACCGTATTTATCAGTCCGTTTGTTCCAAATCGCCGTTACGAACTCATCTATGAGGTACCCTTGGTGGGCATGTATCTCGATAGCATCTATCCCTGATTGGGCTATTATACGGCAGCTAAGCTCGTAATCCTCTACCAGTTGCTCGATCTCAGCGATAGTTAGCTCACGGCATGTGAAGCTGGGGTCATGGAAATTTGGTAGGGGGGAGCACGATATCAAGCCAGCGTGAGGTAGCGCCGGGTTAGGTGGCTGGATTCGTCCGAGCCCCGGAGTCAGCTGAATGCATACCTTGGCTCCATAGTCGTGGCAAGACTCGGCTACGTCATTAAGCCACCGTATACACCTTGGGCTATTAACCATTGGTTCACCGATGGATGCTTCAAACCTTCGGTTCGGGCGCATGAAGGTGGTAATGATAAATCCCACCCCGCCCTTAGCTCGCGCCGTATAGAAATCTACGTCCCTCTGCGACCACCTGCCTTCTTCCAACGGCTCGCTAAGCACGGTCAACATCGGCGCCATACAGATGCGGTTCTTTATCTCCAGCTTACCAATCTTGCCCCGCTCAAATAGCTTCATTATTTCAAAGCCTCCTTTCCTTAACCGATTTTATCTTGGCTCCCTGCCTGTAAGACGATCTGCAAAACACAAAAGGTGCTCTTAGGAACTTATGCTAGCGACAAGCTCCCAGGAGCGATAGGTGCCCTGGTTGCTTCATCCGTACTTCAGAGTCAGCGTCGGGATGTAATCAAGGAAACCGATACTCTTGTGGTACTCTTTAATGCCGATATATACAGTAAAACATAAATTCTGGAAAGTCAATCCCCTGGTTTTTGTACCAGGAAGATGATAACCACTAGTGTCATCACGAAGTCTTGGGCAACGTTAATCCGCTAATGTTTACCCGGCAGGAAGAGCGGTATTCTTACCAGAAGAAAGAAGGCAAAGCAGAAAACATTTCAAGTTAGAAAAGAGCACGACCGTAGGTTGAAGAGTCTTGACAAGGGTAATTAAACCGGCTAATGTGAGGTGGCAGAAACTTCTCCCGCAATGTCGCTCCGGAGTGGATAGAAGATGACCAAAGATAAAAAGGAGGCGCCATTGGCTATTTCGGAATACGGGGGTAAGCGGATTAAAGCGAAGGTATCACTTACTGAGGCAAGGCAGGCAACTGCGGACCAGGCACTTCAAAGCTTACTGTGCTCAGCCAGAATCACATTGATGGGTGAGTTAGATATGACGGAGGTAAACAAGATACGGAAAGACCTTGTCGGCCGAGCAAGTTCTCTGGGTACACTGGTCACACATACCGACTTGGTGATAGCCATCATAGCCCAGACTCTCAGGGAACACCCTGCCTTTAATGCAAGTCTGATAGGTAATGAGATTGTGTTATGGGAGGACATCAACATAGCAGTTGCCATGCAGACCAAGGACAGCCTAGCTCGGCCAGTGGTGAGGAATGCCGACCGCAAGTCTCTGATTGAAATAAGTAAGGAGCTGAAGAGCTTGGCTGATAGAGGTGGGTGTGGAAAACTAACGGCAGAGGAAATGATGGGTGCTACCTTCACTATCGCCAGCGTTGGAGCTGAGGGTAGTGGCTATTACTTTGAAAGATTATTTATGAACCAACCCGAATCAGCAACATTCGGTACCAGTGGTATTACCGACAGGGCAGTGGTAAGGGATGGTCAGGTTGTCATACGGCCGATAATGACCTACAGCCTGACCTACGACCACCGGGTTTTGAACGGACTTGATGCAAACGAGTTCGTAAAGACGCTCAATGACCTATTCGAAAATCCTAGCCGTTTTACTCTTTGAGAATACTGAGCTGACGTGAGCATTGGCTGGATTGATGCCAAAGTTCTACCTCACCTTGACATTCTAGCCTACGCTGTCAGGTAGCGGTCGGGATACTTAGCCACCATGGGGCAAGACATCGGTTAGTTTTTCATCGGTATCCTTTACGCTTATACTCCCGATATTGTATGCTGTCACTGAATCGTCTCTAGCTAGGAGTTCCGAGTTTTGGTCTGGTTAAAGTTTGCTGCCTGCCTGGCTATTATTCTATTCTCCGGGACAAAGCTAGCCCGTTATGGGGATGCTATTGCCGAGAAGACGGGACTGGGACGGATATGGGTGGGTCTGATTCTTTTAGCCGCCATCACTTCTATGCCGGAGTTAGTTACCGGGGTGAGTGCCGCGGCTCTGGTCAAGCTCCCCGATCTAGCTGTCGGCAACCTCTTGGGTAGTTGCCTGTTTAATCTTGCCCTCTTAGCTTTACTGGATGTCATGTCTCGTCCAATGCCAGTCTTAAGCCGGGCCAGCCCGAGACATATGATGTCGGCTAGCTCTGGCATAGTGCTGGCTGGGGTTGTTGCTGGGGGTATCTGGGCTGGCTCAAGATTTCCCGGCTCAGCCCTCGGATGGGTAAATGCTCCGGGTATTCTACCGCTTGTCTTTTACGTCGTAGGGATATGGTGGATATCCCGCTCCGAGCGAAATCAACCGTCGCAGCTAACCGGAGCCGTCTCTTCACAATACCAGAAATTGTCGCTGAGAAAAACCTATCTAAGATTCGGCTTGGCCACCGCAGCTGTTATTGGTGCTGGGATATGGTTATCCCTCATTGGTGATGAAATTGCGCTAACCTACAGCTGGCATGCCAGCTTTGTGGGCAGCCTGTTTCTGGCCATTACCACTTCGCTTCCTGAACTGGTGGTTTCGGTGGCTGCCCTCCGTTTGGGGGCGATAGATATGGCGGTAGCCGATATCCTGGGTAGCAATATGTTTAACCTGGCCCTTATCACCCCGGTTGACCTTGCCTACCGGCAGGGGCCGGTTCTCGCCTCGGTTTTAAGCGCCCATTTTGTCACGGCGGTGGTGACCATAGCCATGAGCCTTATCGTCATCGCCGGTCTCAGATTCAGGCGGGGGCGTAAAACGTTCTTTTTCATTAGCTGGCCAGCGGTAGCGCTCATTGGGCTATATGTCTTTGGGATGCGTTACATATTTCTCTCTGGTGCTAGTTTAGGGTGAGCCGGTGATATGGCTGGGGTTTACTTTAGAGAGGAGGTTTGCTATAATCTCAAGGATTGGCTAGGCGAAATTACTTAGGCAAGTTTGCTTTTCAAAATTTACCTTGACTGGTAGCGTGGTCTTCCTAGCAGAGTCCCGGGGACGGTAGGGAAAATACAAACGTACGGTATATCCTTATAAGTGCCAGCCAGTTTGGGCGGCGTCCTATCATAATATTTGATGTTACGGATGAGTCGCTGTATGCTGATTAATGCATCTAGCGTAGCTGGGTTGGGAGAATACCAACTAGTGTTACTGTTAGTCAGTGGTAAATTCCTCTCGTGTCTGAGTTCCACAATTTCTCGGAAAGAGGTGCGTCATGTCGGCTAAAGAAATCACGAGTAGTGTTGAGACTATCGAGGGCGAAGCGGAAAAGATACTCGAAGAGGCAAGGAAGCGGGCTAGTGAGATTGTCCTTAAGGCTAAGGAGGAGGCCGCTAGAATTCTCTCTACCGAGGTATCCTTGGATGAAGTAAAGAAGGAACGCAAGCAGATTATAGATGAGGCTGAGGAGAAGGCTAAACGGGAGATAGAAGACGCCAAAAAGAAGGCAGCTGAGATCAGACAGAGTGTCGCTAAGAAGACTGGGAAGGTTGTGGAGCGCATCGTGAGTATTGTCGTCGGGACCGAGGTGAGATGAAGCCAGTAATCCTCAATGTCCCGGAATCGATGACCAGGGTTAGAGTAGTCACCTTAAGGGATTACTCCGAGCCGACCCTTAAGACTTTACATAAGGTTGGGGTACTCCACGTTGAGGAAGGTAGAGAGTTAGCGCCGGTTGACAGGGTGGCTATTGAAAATCAGCAGAAGGAATTAGGCGAGCTACGAGCATTTGTGAGTAGCATGCTGAGTTACATCGCCGAGAAGGAGCAGGTTGAGCTGGGGGAGGATGTTGAGGTTATCTACACCCGACCCTTTGGTGAGATTACCAGGGAGGTAAGGTCGCTCTACGCTGACTTTGCTGAGCTAAGCGAGAAGACCGCCAGAATTAACCGGGAGAAAGAGGAACTGACCGAGCAGAGAAACCACCTTGGGGTTCTCTCCCAGCATCTCGATGTTAAATTAAAAGACCTAAAATTTTCCGGAGATTACCTCTTCTCGCGGGTTTTTGTTCTGCCTAACGAGGCATACGAAGGTTTGCGTGATGAGCTGGCAGGGTATCTGTTTGAAAGCACCTCGGCTAAGGTAGATGGTGAGACCGTTCTCTACGCTCTCGGCAAGATGAGTAACCTGGAGACGGTAGAATCTATGATTGGTGGTGCTGGGGGCGAAATTCTGCCCTTGCCCGACGAGGATTTGACGCTAAGGGAGTTCCTCAAGAAAACTGAGGACAGGATTAATGAGCTTGAGGGGAGGCTAGCCGAGTTCTACGATGGGCTCAGCAGCCGGTCCAGGGAAGAATTACGCAGGATAGCTCTTCTGAGGGGCGTGTTAGTCGCTGAAAGCCAGCGGCTCGCCGTCTTGGCTAGGGCTTGTGAGGCCAAGTACGTAACCCTGATTGAAGGGTGGGTTCCGGATGGTAATCTTGAGTCACTAATCACGGAACTTAAGACGAACATCGACTACGTGTTTATTGATACCAGAAAGCCTGAGCCATCAGAAGAGCCACCGACCAAGCTCAAGAATCCGACGGCAATGAGGCCGTTCCAGGTTGTGGTCAACCTGTTTGCTACCCCAAGGTATCGAGAGTGGGACCCGACCCCGATAGTAGCCTATTCCTTCGCCACCTTCTTCGGTCTGATGATTGCCGATGTTGGCTATGCTGTTGGCCTGATGCTGTTTGCCAGGTTCCTGATGGCTAGGCTGCTCGGTGGCGCTGGTTCCGAAGGCTTTAAGCTGTTTCAGAGGTTAATCTATATTTCCAGCGGAGTCGCCCTGGCTCTAGGGCTCTTAAGCGGAAACTATTTCGGTGAT
Source organism: uncultured Dehalococcoidales bacterium (assembly GCA_964472625.1). Classification (GTDB taxonomy): domain Bacteria; phylum Chloroflexota; class Dehalococcoidia; order Dehalococcoidales; family UBA5760; genus UBA5760. The sequence continues at coordinate 24,594 of CAYYLM010000020.1, read as the reverse complement.
ATCTATGTCTTCTTTGGCTTTGAGAACCTGGGTTTGGTCGCCGGCGTTCAGCAGATGCTGCAGTCTCCACTCACCTTCATCATACTAGCCATCTTTATCGGCTGGGTACATATTAACATTGCCCACATAACCGCTTTAGTTAAAGCTATAAAGGGGAAAAACCAAGGGGCAGTAATCAATAAGGTTGGGCTATTGGTCATTCAGTTTGGGGCGTTCTGGCTGCTGCGGGCTTTGATGAGTATTGACATCCCGTCGGTGCTTGATCATATTATGGCATTTCCGGCGGTGGCTCCTGCAGTCTACAATGCGGCGATGTACGGTACATTTGCCGGCGTTGCCCTGATAGTCTTTGGCGCTTATCGAGAACGCGGCGGCATTGGGGCTTTACTCGGCGTCTTTGATATCACCGGTCTACTGGGCGATGTCATGTCTTACTCCAGATTAGCCGGCGTCGGTCTGGCGACGTTCTATCTGGGCCAGGCGTTCAATATACTGGCGCGCGTCATCTCGGGCATGATACCGCTTTCCGGCGTTGCCGGCGCGGTGGTGGGGGCTATTCTGGCCGTGGTCATTATCGTCTTGGGGCATGCCATCAATCTGCTGCTTGGCTTTCTTACCGGATTTGTCCACTCCCTCAGGTTGTGCTTTGTCGAGTTCCTAATCAAATTCTATGAGGGAGGCGGTATCCACTATAGCCCGTTTAGATTAAGGAAGCGGGCATCAATGCTAGTTGGGCAAAAACCATGATAGAAAGGAGACGCCAAAAATGTTAGTTGAACCAAGTTCGCTAGCGGTACTGGGCGGTGCCATTGCCCTGGGTGGGGGCTTACTGGGTTCGTCTATAGGTATCGCTACTGCTGCCTCGGCGGGGGCGGCTACCCTGTCGGAAGACCGGGGGCAGTTCCGGAACGTCATCATCTTGGCATCACTACCGATGACGCAAACCTTCTACGGGCTCATCGTGATGATCATCATCTTGAATACGGTGGTGCCGAAACTGCCGGAGACCGGCGGCGCTGGTTTTGCGGTGCTTGCTATCGGGATAATGACGGCGGCGGCAGAGTGTTTTTCGGCGATACACCAGGGTAACGTGTGTGCCTCCGGTATCTCACTACTGCCCAAGACTAAGGGACAGATATTTACCAATGCCGTAATGTTAGCCGTTTTCGTTGAGCTAATCGGAGTCTTGGGCCTGGTGTTCTCGATAATGGCACTGAATTTGCACGGGCTTATGTAGAGGTGTTGCATGGCAGGAATGGAGAAAATAGGCGAAGCTATCTTGGGTAAGGTCAGGGCTGAGGCAGCTGACATGGTAAAGGATGCTGAGGATAAGGCAAAGCAGGAGATAGCGGAGGCAAAAAAACAGCAGGGAGCCAGACTGGAGGAAGAGAAGGCTAGGATGCTCCAGGAGGCTGGGGAGGAGGCTACCCGCATCGAGGCTCAAGCCATGGTTCAGGTGCGCCAGGAGCTGTCGCGAGCTAAGGCTGAGGTGATTAGCGAAGTAATCAGCCGGGTAAAGAAGGAACTGGCGGGAATTTCAAGTGACCAGGACTCGCTCACCGGTCTGATTAAGGAAGCTTTCGATACCCTTGGTGTTAGTAAGGGGCGGCTCTATGTCTCACCCAAAGATATAACCGTGGTGCGGAAGCTTGTGGATAAGGATAAGGGACTAGCCGCTAAGGTGGCGGAGATCAAGGAGTACAGCACCAGCGGCGGCGTTATCGTTGAGGATATTGAGGGCAGGGTCAGGATCGATAACACCTTTGAAACCAGGCTGGAAATGTTACTGCCCAGGTTACTACCTGAAGTAGGTAAGGAGCTCTTTCAGGCTTAAAGGAGTTTAGCTTTGCCCAGCGCGAAATATGCTTTCATGTCGGCTTACCTGAAGGGTGCCGAGTCTAAAGTGCTGACCTCGGAGCACATCGACCGGGTGTCCCGGATGTCGGTTGTCCCGGACGTAGCGTCCAACGTGCGCGAGGTGCTGGAGATTATTAAAGACACTGATGCCGGTAGATACCTGGAGGAGGCGCTGGTTAAGACCTTTGATGACTCAGATAGGTACCTGTGGTACTACCTCAGCGACTGTCTTGAGCGTCTGGGGCGGTTAAGGCTGGTGCCGGATGAGGTGCGCCGGGTGCTTAAAGCCTACACGGTGAAGTACGATGTTATCAATATCAAGGCGGCTCTGCAGGCTATCGCCGTGGGTAAGAAGGTGAGCCTGGTGCCGGTGGGCATTATTCATAATCAGGGGCTGCTGGACGAGCTCTCCCGCGCCGAGGGTGTTAGTGATGTTATCGGGGTGTTGAGGGAGTGCCGGCTGGGGAATTATGCCGATATTCTTACTGAGTACTCAGCGGAGGATAAGAAGTCCCGATTCTTAACTGAGGCTAAACTGGACGGAGCATACTATGATAATTTACTCAAGGTATCGCGGAATATCCCGGATGGTGCTCTGCTGACTAAAGCCTTCAGCATAATCATTGATATGACCAATCTGTCCCTAGTAAGCAGAGCCTTAGTCGAGGAAATAGGTTCGCTAGCCAGTGAGGTTGTAATTAAAGGCGGCTATATGATTTCAGATAGGGTGGCCAGGGAGTTACTTGAGCATAAGCTGGCTGACCTGCCCGGTGCCTTAGGCATCACTCAGTACCGGGAGATAGCCGAGGAAATAGTCGCGGGATACGGCAGGACGAAGAGCATCACCGTCGTTGAGGAGACCGTTGACCGGCACCGGTTCCGCCTGCTTAGGGAGATGCTCTCCCCGAGGGTGCTGACGCCTCTGGTGCTCGCCTGGTACTTAATCGTTAAGGAGCTTGAAGTAAGAAACCTGAGGCTGATCTTAAAGGCAACCTTTGACGCCGTACCCGTGGAAGAAATAAGGGAGTATCTTGTTTCGGCGTGATGAAGATTAGGCAGCTGGAGATAGCGGTTATCGGTGATGAGGACCTGGTGAGCGGGCTCAGGCTGGCTGGTGTGAGCCGCTATCGGATAACAGGAGAGGGTGATAGGGAAGAAGTTAGGCAGGCGATTACTGAGTTTATCGACGAGCCTGACGTCGGCATCATCGTGATACTGGAAGACTATATGAGATATGTTGAGGATTTAGTCGCTCAGGCTAATGAGAAGAAGGCTTCGCCTCCGGTAGTTCTTGAGGTGCCGTCAAAGTATGGGACTCGCTATAAGGATGTCACTCAGTACTATAAGGCTTATATTCGGAGATTCATCGGCTTTGATATAGAAATCTAATTGTATTTCCTGGAGGTGGCAAGCTATGGGTAAGATATGGCGCATTTCCGGGCCCCTAGTTATCGGTGAGGACATGAAGGGGTCTCAGGTTTATGAGATTGTGGAGATAGGCAGTCAGGGGCTGGTCGGTGAGGTCATCGGGCTTGAGGAAGATAGGGCGATAATCCAGGTGCATGAGGATACCCTTGAGCTTAAGGTCGGCGAACCGATCCAGGGGACGGGAGCCATTCTCACCGCTGAACTGGGCCCAGGGATTGTCGGCTCCATCTATGATGGGTTGCAGAAATCGCTGACGGTTCTCATGGAGCAGGGTTCGTTTATTGAGCGGGGGGCCAAGGTATTTCCCCTACCGCGCGACAAGAAGTGGCCGTTTACGCCCAAGGTCAAGGTCGGGGACAGGGTAGACGAAGGGGACATACTGGGGACAGTTCCGGAGACCCACCTTCTGGAGCACCGGATTATGGTGCCAGTGGGTATGAAGGGTGTCATTAAGAAGATAGCTGAGGGTGATTATACTATTGAGGAACCGGTAGCTCAGATAGCGGTTGATGGTAAGGTAAAAGAGGTTACCATGATGCAGAGGTGGCCGGTAAGAAAACCCCGACCCTATAAGCAGCGGTTTGCCCCCTCAAAACTGCTGGTTACCGGCATGAGAATTCTTGACTATATGTTTCCTCTGGCTCTCGGTGGCAAGGCGGCTATCCCGGGCGGTTTCGGTACCGGGAAAACGGTGGCCCTGCAGCAGCTGGCTCGCTGGGCTCAGACCCAGCTCAACATCTACGTTGGCTGTGGTGAGCGAGGTAACGAGATGGCTGACGTGCTCTATAGCTTTAGACAGCTGAAGGAGCCGACCACGGGCCGACTGCTTCAGGAGAAAGAGGTGTTTATTGCCAATACCTCCAATATGCCGGTGGTGGCTCGTGAGGCCAGCGTCTTCGTCGGCATTACCCTGGCGGAGTACTTCCGGGATATGGGTTATGATGTCCTCTTGGTCGCCGACTCAACCTCAAGGTGGGCGGAGGCGATGAGAGAGATTGGTGGTCGGCTTGAGGAGATACCGGGTGAGGAGGGCTTCCCAGCTTACCTCGGCTCGCGACTCTCTTCGTTCTACGAGCGGGCCGGGAGGGTGGAGTGTCTGGGCAGCCCGAAGAGAGAGGGTTCGGTGACGGTGGCTGGGGCGGTAAGCCCCCCGGGAGCCGACTTTAGCGAGCCGGTAACGCAGAATACGCTGCGCATTGTGGACGCTTTCTATGCCCTGGATACGGCGCTGGCCAACCGGCGGCATTTTCCGGCGATAAACTGGCTCACCAGCTACAGCCTGTACGTCGATGACGTTAAGGGCTGGTGGTCGGAGGTCAGTCTGGAGTGGGAGACAACCCGGGCGACGGCTCTAAGGCTTCTCCAGCAGGAAGCTGAGCTGGAGGAGATTGTCCGGCTGGTGGGTCCGGAAGCTCTGCCCGAGGACGATAAGCTGGTGCTCCTGGCAACCAGAATGATACGTGAGGATTTCCTGATGCAGAGTGCCTATCATGAAATCGATACCTACTGCCTGCCGCTTAAGGCACAGCTCATGCTGCGGACGGTAATCAGGTTTTACGAACTAGCCCAGAAGATGGTTGATTCGGGAGTGAGTGTCGCTGAAATCCGCTCATCTCCCTTGGCGCCGCGAATATCCCGGATGAAGGACATCCCCAACGATGATATCGAAGCGAGGGTAAAGGACCTGTGGGCTGATATGGAGGCTAGCCTAGTAGTCCATAAAGGAGGCGCATCATGACCCAATCTTCACTCTATGTTAAGGAAACGCAGGCAATCAGCCGCACCAAGGGGGCTCTGCTGATTGCCGAGAGCATACCCGATATCAAATTCGGTGAGATTGTTGATGTCATCCTGTCTAACGGTGAGGTGAAACGCGGTCAGGCAATAGACATCAGTAAGGAAGTAACCGTAGTCCAGGTATTTGGTGGTGTCAGCGAGGTTGACCTCGTTGGCAGCCGGGTGCGGTGTAAGGGCGAAACCCTGAAGCTGGCAGTATCGCTGGATATCCTGGGCCGGGTCTTTAACGGTCTCGGTGAACCGATAGATGGTGGCCCCGAGGTAATCCCGGAGGACTACCTCGACGTTAACGGGGAGCCTATCAATCCGGCCAGTCGTATGCCCCCGGCTGAGTTTATTGAAACCGGTATCTCGGCTATCGACGGGCTGAATGCGTTGGTCAGGGGGCAGAAGCTGCCCATCTTCAGTGGCTCGGGCTTGCCGCACAACCGAATTGCCGCCCAGATAATCCGGCAGGCGGCAGTTAAGGGTACCGAAGAGCAGTTCGCCATGGTCTTTGCTGCCATTGGCGTGAGTTACGATGATGCCGCCTTTTTTATGAAGAGCCTGGAACAGACCGGGGCTAGAGGCAGAACCGTAGCCTTCATTAACACTGCCTCCGACCCGGTTATCGAACGCATATCGACGCCGAAGCTTGCCCTAACGGCTGGTGAGTACCTGGCCTGGAGGCAGGGCATGCACGTCCTGGTGATATTGGCCGATATGACTAACTACTGTGAGGCCCTCCGCGAACTCTCGGCGATGCGGGAAGAAATACCGTCGCGACGAGGCTACCCGGGCTACATGTATACTGACCTGGCGACGACCTATGAGCGGGCCGGCCGGATTTTGGGGAAGGATGGCTCAGTGACCATTATGCCTATCCTGACCATGCCCGATGATGACATCACCCATCCCATCCCTGACCTGACCGGCTACATAACGGAGGGGCAGATCGTACTCTCCCGGGAGCTGGAGAGAAAGGGGATATACCCGCCGATAGACGTTTTCCTGTCGCTGTCGCGCATGATGAAGGAGGGTATCGGACCGGGTAAGACCAGAGAAGACCATAATAATGTCTTCATGCAGCTCTATGCTGCCTATGCTGAAGGGTGTAGCCTTAGGGAGATATCAACCATCATCGGGGCTGAGGCGTTAGGCGAGCGGGACAAGATATATTTAGCCAATGCCGACCGATTTGAGAGGGAATTTATATCTCAGGGTGAATTTGAAAAGAGACTGGTGGAGGAAACCCTAGACACGGGGTGGCAGCTATTCTCCACCTTACCTGAGGAAGACCTGAAGCTGATTAGAGAAGAACTGATCAAAAAGTATCTTCCCAAGTACGTAAAAGAAGATTAACGGGAAATTAACCCACAGTATTAATGAGTAAGGCTTTAAGTAAGAATGCCGCAGCAGATTATTAAGGTAACCAGACCGACCAAGATTGAGCTGATAAGGCTAAGGCGCCGGTTGGTCCTGGCAACCAGGATACAGAAGATAGTAAAAGACCGGGTGTCAATACTGATCCTGGAGTTCCTGCAGATAGCCAGGCAGACGGTAGAAGCTAAGCGGAAACTGCTCGAGGAGTTCTCCGGGACCTACCGGGCATTATCCATTACCGCTGGCTATCATGGCTATATCGCTCTGGAAAAGGAACTGGTGGCTACCGAGCGGGATTTGGGTATCGCCGCCGGCCTACGGAATGTCGGTGGGGTGAGAATTCCGGCCTTTGAGTTAAAGGAAGCCGAACGGGAGCCGGGAGGGTATAGCCTAAGTGATACCTCTTCCTGGTTAGACCGGGCGACCGAGCTATCGGCAGAGTGCCTTGAGACCATCGTTGAGCTGGCTGAGCTCCAGAGAAGCCTAGAACTGCTGGGCCGGGAAATAAACCGGACGAAGAGGATACTCAATGCCCTGGAGTACCTGATAATCCCGGCTTTAAGCACCACCATAAAATACCTGTATATGAAGTTTGAGGAACGGGATAGGGAAGAGAAGTCGCGGCTGAAACGAGTTAAGGTACTGCTTGAGCAAAAGTAAGATGGTTAACAATCTACCGTATGAAAGGCTGCTTCAGGAGAGCCTGAAGAGCGAGCTTAGGGTAATAAATGCCCATCTACCCACTAAGCCAAAATCGCTTTCCGATTTGCTGGGTGAGGAGTATCCCCACGTGGTGTGTAAAGACGGTAGCACTCATCTTTTCCGTCGTAAGGAGCTCAAGTATCTGGCTAGTTTAATCGGTGCTAGCGAACAAAAGGCGTTACTGTTACCGATGTTGATAGAGATAAGTTCCGGGCAGGGTGAAATAGCGGTGGTATGTCCTGGGGAGGTGGAAGCAAAGGTTATCGCTAAGGTTCTTGATATGGCCGTGAGCCCAAGGCAGAGAAAAATTACCATATATAAACCGCAGCTAGCCGTAATACGAAAACTGCTTAGAACCACTACGCAGTATATCTTCCCTCCCCGACCCTAGCTGTAAAATCGGTTTCCTAGTTATTGGCAATAGGTTAATATGGGCTTGCATGATTGTGGTAAAGGTGTTAATATGGGGTTGCGTTTATAGCTCAGGTAGATAGAACACCAGCCTCACTTTGATCGTAATCAGTTTTTCCAGGCTACTAGGTCGGTGGTGCGTGTGGGTAGGAGTGTCGTGGAGGGTAGGTTCTCTGGGTAGCTGGTGTCTTGGCGCCAGAATGTTATTTAACAAAAGCGAGCAAAAGTGCTAGCATAGGGTAGCCCCTGTAGCTCAGGTGGATAGAGCGCCAGCCTCCGGAGCTGGGTGCGAGCGTTCAAGTCGCTCCAGGGGCGTTTTTATGGTAATAATTAGGAGACTTGGTAATTAATAAGAGTGGACTGACTGAGATTAGGTGGCACGGTCGTGGTGGCCAGGGAGCGGTTACCTCGGCTGAACTCTTGGCACAGGCAGCCATAAATGAGGGTAAGTATGCCCAGGCCTTACCTGCCTTCGGTCCCGAGAGACGGGGCGCCCCAGTTATTGCCTTCGTCCGGATAGACGATAGCCGTCCCATCAGGATAAGAGCTGAGATTACGGAGCCTGACATTGTAGTGGTGCTTGACCCCGGTTTATTACGGGTGGTCAATGTTGCTTCTGGTCTCAAATCTGACGGGATTCAGGTGGTTAATACCCCTAGAGAGCCGGCTGATATCAGGCGGGAATTTGGTGTCACGGGTTCCCTGGCGACTGTTGATGCTACCAAGATTGCCCGGGAGCTACTTGGGGTTCCCATTGTTAATACGGCCATGATCGGGGCGCTGCTTAAAGCTGCTGGGGTGGTTAAGTTAGAGTCCCTGATTGAGCCCCTGAAGGGGCGGTTTGGGCGTTTGGCGGAGAGGAATATCAATGCCATGCAGCGGGCATATGAGATAACTGTGATGAGGGAGCAGCATAAGTGACTAAAGCCGGGAATGAGTTAAGCTGGAAAGACCTTGAGGTCGGCTCCATAATAACCGAGCCGGGAAATGCTAGCCAGTATCAGACCGGCGACTGGCGGACACAGAAGCCGACCTATGAGCACAGCCGGTGTATAAAGTGTGGTCTTTGCTCCATCTACTGCCCTGAGGGGTGTATTGAGCCGAACCAAGAGGGATTTTATGAAGCCAATCTATTCTACTGTAAGGGGTGTGGTATCTGTGCTCGGGAGTGCTGGACGAAGGCTATTATTATGGTGGAGGAGGCATGATGGCACAGCGGATAGGTATCGAGGTTTCACGTGCCGTTTCGATAGCTGTTAAGCTGGCTGATGCTGACGTCATATCTGCCTATCCCATAACGCCACAGACCCATATTGTGGAGGATCTGTCTGAGCTGGTGGCCAATGGTGAACTGGAGGCATCATTTATTCCGGTTGAATCGGAGCATTCGGCGCTGAGTGCCTGCCTAGGGTCGGCGGCAGTTGGTGCCAGAACGTTTACGGCTACGGCGTCTCAGGGGCTGGAACTGATGCACGAGGTGTTATATGTGGCTTCGGCGATGCGCTTCCCGATAGTGATGGCAGTAGCCAATCGGGCACTGGCGGCGCCGATAAGTATCTGGGGTGACCACTCTGATGTCATGTCCACTCGTGATACCGGCTGGATTCAGATATTCGCTGCTAACGGTCAGGAGGCCTTCGATACTGTGCTCTGTGCCTTTCGTATTGGCGAAGACTCTAGGGTCCTACTGCCAGTGATGGTTAACCTTGATGGCTTCCACCTGACACACGTGATTGAACCGATAGCCATAGCGGAGGTGGATGTGGTCAAAAGGTTTATCCCGCCATGCAAATACCCATTGCCGCTAGACCCGGATAGACCGGTAAGTATGGGGGCTGTTGGTCCGCCCTATATATATCCTGAGGCAAAAAAGGCGCAGCAGGTAAACCTGGCGGCATCTAAAGAGGTAATCTTGCAGTGCTGGCAGGAGTTTGGGGACCTCTTTGGACGTTACTACTCTCCCCTGGAATGCTACCGCTGCGAAGGGGCTAAGGCGCTCCTTTTAGCTATGGGTAGCTTCAGCGAAACGGCCATGAGCGCTATTGATACCATGCGGGATGAGGGTAACGAAGTGGGGCTAATCAAGCTTCGCTTATGGCGTCCCTTCCCCTTCGACGAGATTCGTCATGCGGTTAGGGATGCCGAGGTGCTCGTTGTCCTGGACAGGGCTCTTTCCGCCGGCGGACCGGGTGGCCCGGTCTTTTCTGAGATCAGGTCGGCCCTCTATGACTTAGATAAAAAGCCCAAGGTGGTTGGCTTTGTTGGTGGTCTTGGGGGGAGAGATATTTCTGCGGAAGGTTTCACAGAGATGATTAAGCGCGGTATGGAGATTGCCCGAAAGGGTAGTGAGCAGGAATTTGAGATGTTTAAGGTCAGGGAATAAATGGAAAAGTACTCTGTTTATGTACCTAAGCTGGTAACCAGGGTAGAGAATTTTGCCCCTGGTCACCGGGCATGCGTCGGCTGTGGCGAGGCTCTGGCGGTGAGGCAAGCCTGTAAGGCGCTGGGGCGGAATGTGATTATTGTTAGCGCTACCGGTTGCATGGAGGTGGTTTCTTCGCTTTTTCCGGAGACTGCCTGGCGGGTGCCCTGGATTCATACCCTGTTTGAGAATGCGGCAGCGGTGGCTTCCGGCGCCGAGGCTGGCTTAAAGGCGATGGTAAAGAAGGGTAAGCGTCCGGCTAAGGGGATAAACGTCGTGACGCTGGCTGGTGATGGTGGTACCGCTGATATCGGGCTTCAAGCGCTGTCGGGGGCCCTGGAAAGAGGCCACGATTTTCTCTACATCTGCTTTGATAATGAAGCTTATATGAATACTGGGATACAGCGCTCTTCGGCGACTCCTTTCGGCGCGGCAACGACTACTTCGCCGGCGGGGAAGGTGAGTATCGGGCAGGTTACCTGGAAGAAGAATCTCCCGGCAATTGCCGCGGCTCATGACATTCCCTACGTGGCTACGGCCTGTCCCAGCTATCCCTTTGATTTGATGGCTAAGGTGAAGAAGGGGGTAGCCGTACCCGGACCGGCCTATATTCATGTCCTGTCGGTCTGCCCCACCGGTTGGCGGTGCCCTGCCGATTTAAGTGTCAAAATAGGTCGTCTGGCGGTAGAAACCGGGATATTCCCGCTCTATGAGGTTGAAAATGGCAGCTACAAGCTAACTATTGACCTACCTGAGCTGAGACCGGTTCAGGACTATCTGAAACTGCAGGGAAGGTTCCGGCATCTATCCGAAGAGGTAATTAAAGAGATTCAGGATAGGGTAAACAAGGAATACCTTAAACTCAAGGAGAAGATAGCATGTGCCCCGCAGGGAAGAAAAAGTTAGCCGAGCAGGTTGAGTCAATACTGGACAGTCATCAGCGTGATAAGGGCATGCTGGTGGCTATCCTGCAGGATATTCAGGCGGAACATAATTATCTGCCTCGAGAGGCTCTGGAGGAGGTCAGCAAAGGTCTCTGTGTTCCGCTGAGTCAGGTCTATAGTGTGGCCACCTTTTTTAAGGCCTTGAGTCTTGAGCCGCGGGGGCGCCACTTAATCAATGTCTGCCTGGGCACTGCCTGCCATGTTAGGGGTGTGGTGAGGGTCTTGGAGGCAATGGAGCGCGAGCTGGCTATTGGCTCTGGCGAGACTACTAAAGACCTCAGGTTTACTTTAGAAACGGTTAACTGTGTCGGGGCCTGTGCTCTGGGGCCGGTGGTAATTGTCGATGGGGAATACCACGGGCAGATGAAGGCGGAGAAGGCTAAAGACGTATTAGCCGATTATGCTTGATCGTGAGAAAGGGTTAGCTGTTGAAGAGATTAGGTTCTCCCAAGGAACTGGAGACTCTGAGAAGATCGGTAACCAGTCAGAGAGACCCCAAGAGGTTGTGCATCACCATCTGTAGCGGCACCGGATGCCATGCCTATGGCTGTGAAAAGGTAACCGCTACTTTTACCGAGGAGATTGGGAAGCGGGGGCTAGAAGGTAAGGTTGATATCCGGGCTACCGGCTGTCATGGTTTCTGTGAGCGAGGGCCGCTAGTGGTTATCAGGCCGAAGAACATCTTCTATCAACGGGTAAAGGTAGAGGATGTCCCCGAGATAATCTCCGAGACCGTTCTTAATGGTAAAATCATTGACCGCTTACTCTATGCTGATCCCAATACCGGCCAGAAGATAATCTCCGAGCACGAAGTACCGTTCTATAAAAAGCAGAAGCGGCTCGTCTTTGGTAGTAACGGCTATATTGACCCTACCTCGATTGATGACTATCTGGCGGTTGGCGGCTACTCAGCACTCGCTAAAGCGCTTTTCAAGATGTCCCCGGAAGAGGTGATTAGTGAAGTTAAGAAATCCGGTTTGAGGGGGCGGGGTGGTGGTGGCTTCCCCACTGGGGTTAAGTGGGAGTCCTGTCGCCAGGCTAAGGGGGATACCAGGTATGTTATCTGTAACGCTGATGAAGGTGACCCCGGCGCCTATATGGATCGGAGCCTGGTGGAGGGTAACCCGCATAGTGTCGTCGAGGGGATGATAATCGGGGCTTATGCCATCGGCAGTCACCAGGGTTATGTTTATGTCCGCTACGAGTACCCGCTGGCGGTAAAGAATGTGGAGCTAGCGATTAAGCAGGCTGAAGAGTATGGGCTGCTGGGTGAGAATATTCTCGGCTCCGGTTTCGATTTTAGTATCAGGATAAATCGGGGTGGTGGGGCTTTTGTTTGCGGTGAGTCATCGGCGCTGATGGCTTCGCTGGAGGGTAAGCCAGGTGAGCCGAGGGCAAAGTATATTCATACCGTGGAGAAGGGGCTGTGGGATAAGCCCACTACCCTGAACAATGTCGAGACCTGGGCTAATGTCCCCCTGGTTATAAATAAGGGTGCTGGCTGGTATGCCGAGACGGGCACCGAGAACAGTAAGGGCACCAAGATCTTCTCCCTGGTAGGTAAGGTCAATAATACCGGTCTGGTTGAGGTGCCCATGGGGATAACCTTGCGGGAGATTATCTATGACATCGGCGGTGGTATTCCCAAGGGCAAGAGGTTTAAGGGTGTCCAGACGGGTGGGCCCTCTGGCGGGGTCATCCTGGAGAGCTTGCTTGACCTGCCGGTCGATTTTGACGAGCTGAATAAGGCTGGTTCCATGATGGGCTCCGGTGGCATGATTGTCATGGATGAGGATAACTGTATGGTGGATATCGCCAAGTATTTCATCAGGTTCCTTGAGGGAGAATCATGTGGCAAGTGCGTTCCCTGTCGTGAGGGATTAAAGCGGATGCGGGAGGTGCTTGACGATATTACCGGGGGTAATGGCAAAGAAGGGGATATTGAGCTCTTGGAGCAGCTTTCGGCGGCCTTGGTTGATGGCTCGCTGTGTGCCTTGGGCAGCACGGCACCCAATCCGGTGCTGTCGACCCTGCGCTATTTCCGCGACGAATACGAGGCTCACATTAAAGACAAGAAGTGCCCCGCCGGTGTCTGTAAGGCACTGATTACCTACCAGATTATTGAGGAGAAGTGCCCGGGGTGTGGGCTCTGTATCAAGGCCTGCCCCCAGGAAGCGATAACCGCAAGAGGGAAGAAGCAGCCGGTAGTCCTGGACCAGGAGAAGTGTATTAAATGCGGGGCCTGTTACGATGTGTGTAAGCTGGAAGCTATCGAGGTGAGATAAGGATAGGTAATCATGGTAACACTGACCATTGACGGGCGAGAATTCAGGGCAGAAGAGGGGAAAACGGTTCTAGAGGTAGCCGGGGAGAATGGCATTGATATCCCGGCGCTCTGCCATCACGAGGAGGTGTCCCCCTATGGTGCCTGTCGTCTCTGTATGGTGGAGATTACCACCCGGCGGGGGCGCACTAGGCTGGTTACTTCGTGCCTTTACCCGGTGGAAGAGGGGCTCATGGTGAAGACTGACACTGAGCGGGTAAGGAACGTTCGCCGTATGGTGATTGAGCTACTTCTGGCGCGGTGTCCCGATTCCGAGGTGATACAGGACTGGGCCCGTAAGCTGGGTGTGAGTGGGGAGCGCTTTAGATCGGAGGAGGGTAACCGTAAGTGTATCCTCTGTGCCCTGTGTAACCGGGTGTGCCAGGAGGTGGTGGGCGTCTCGGCGATTAGCCTGGCTAACCGGGGTGTTGAGCGGCGGATGACCACTCCCTTTAATGATTTCTCTGAAGCCTGTATTGGCTGTGGTTCCTGTGCCTATGTCTGTCCCACCGGGGCGATTAGCTTTGAGGATGTTGGTGATACCAGAACCGTAGCTATGCCTCATGTAACCATGGAGTTCAAGCTGAAGAAGTGTGCTAAGTGTGGCAAGTACTGGGCTCCGGAAAGGCAGTTAGAGTACATTGCCAAGATAGCTGGTTTGTCTCCAGAGACCTTTGAGGTCTGCCCCGATTGCCGAGAGTAAAGCCCTAGCTAGCCACTGCCTTGACCCCTGGAGGGTGGTCTGTTATATTTTCCTTTGGGCGGGGTGTGGCGCAGTCGGCTAGCGCGCAGCGTTTGGGACGCTGAGGTCGGAGGTTCAAGTCCTCTCACCCCGACCACGCCGGGCTATCTAAGTCCACCTTGAGGTTATTGTTTTCTGATCTGTGAACAACCTTACCGAGTCCATTCGAGATTTGGCTGTTCCAAGAGAAGACTCCTTCTTTGACCCTAGCGGGAAGAATGCGAATGGCTGGGGAATCCCTACGTTAATGCCAACATTTCCCACCTCAACTTCATAGGCAAATTTTCGCGCATTCTTACCGCTCGCAGTTAATATGCACGCGGAGTGTCCCAGATTGGTCTTAGTATTAATCCACTCTATAACCTCGTCTAGGCTGCTTGCTCTCATTAGATTGGCAACAGGACCAAAAGCTTCCTCTTTGGCAATCGTCATATCAGGGTTGACATTCTCAAAAATCGTTGGTCCCAAGAAGTATCCGTTGGGATAACCCTTCACCTTCTCATTTCTACGGTCAAGTATGATCTTGGCCCCTTCCTTAAGCCCTGTGTCTATCCAATCAATGACCTTCTGTCTACCTTGCTCGGTAGTCAAGGGACCTAGCTCTGTTTCCTCATCAAGTCCGTAGCCAAGCTTCATCTTTGCCGCGGCCTCTACAAATCTGTTTTTAACCTCTTCATACACGTCCCCGACGACAACAACGTTATCGGTGCCAAGACAGCGCTGGCCTGCCATGCCAAAACACCCTCTTATTAAGTAACCAGCTGCCGTATCCAAATCTGCGTCAGGCATTATAACTACATAATTCTTCCCATTTCCGTTAATTGATGCTCTTTTCCCCAATTCCCCGGATAATCTATATAATTCCTTGCCCACCTTTGTTGATCCGATGAAACCAATGCCTTTCACCTTTGAATGGGACAAAATGGCTTCGTTGTTGTGTCTTCCTCCGTGAATAAGGTTATACGCACCAGGTGGAAGTCCAACCTCTTCCGCTACTTTAGAAATCCAATCGCTAGATACTGCGCAGTGCCTGCTTGGGCTCACGATTACAGAGCAACCACAAGCAAGCGCATAGGGGACAAAGGATGACCAAGCATGCATCGGAATATTGCTTGGAGTAATAATGAGAAAAACTCCCAGTGGCTCCCAGACAAGGGTCTGATCAATTCCTCTGGAAAGCTCATTGACTTGCTCACCTTTAGCTAGAGTATACATTGTTGAGCAGGCTGATTCTACATTCTCAATGACTCTCCTCAGTGAGCCTCTAGACTCTTCAATTGTCCTTCCGTGATCCTGAGTAAGGACTCGCGTGAGCTCTTCGAAATGTTTCTCAAATTTATCTCTAAGATTCCACATTAACCGAGCCCTGTCTCGTAGAGGAACATTCCTCCATTTCTCCAAGCCTCTTTGAGCTGCATCTACTGCCATTTCTATCTCTGCATCTGTTGCATATGGTGCCTCAGCAATAACTTCACCTTCAGCCGGATTTGTAACGGGGTAGACCTCAGTCGAGTTGGAATCAATCCACGTGCCATCGATATAAAGTCTCAGTCTGCCATAATTTGACTTAACTACACTTAGCAATGCCACTCATAGAACCCCCTTCTGTATTATTTTGCGACGGCTTTCAAAAAATTAGGCCTGCTTTTACCTCTACACACCCTTTTATTCAATGAACTCCACACATTATTATACCCCGGGGTCGCAGTAACAGAACCTTTAACCGTTATGTCAGAGGCTTAGACAACAGATTCTCTGCTAAAGGTTAGCCATCTATGCTGTAAGCACGATGTCACAGCCTCGGTACGAGAAGCCACTGCCACCTTTCTATATATGTTAATGAAGCCCTATGCCAAGAAGAGCAGCTAGAGATAAGCCTATGTGCGGGCGCTTTTGAGGGTTGCTCATCGCTTCACTGATAGAGCGTAAGTATTACTTCTGAGCAGTGGTACCTGTACAGTGATCGTTGTGCCTTTATCTTTCTTTGAATCTATTGACAGAGTCCCGCCAATCAAATATGCCCGCTCATTCATACCCACTAGACCTAGCTTACCATAAGAAGCGAGAGCCTCAATTTCATTCGGCACCTTAAAACCAACGCCGTTATCAGAAACAATAATTTGTATAGTGGAATCATTGAAGATGCCGCTTATCTTGACCTCGGTCGCGTTAGCATGTCTCCGGA
This sequence comes from uncultured Dehalococcoidales bacterium, assembly GCA_964472625.1. Taxonomy (GTDB): domain Bacteria; phylum Chloroflexota; class Dehalococcoidia; order Dehalococcoidales; family UBA5760; genus UBA5760. The sequence continues at coordinate 8,421 of CAYYLM010000020.1, read as the reverse complement.
TATTGTTGAGAGCCTCCTGAACAATTCGGAAAAGGGCTAACTCGGTATCATTTGGTAGCCTTCGGATATCACCAATGATCTCAAAGTGGCAAGTCGGCCCGTCGGACCGTTTCATTTCCTCAACGAGCAATTTAATTGAGGGTACCAACCCAAAGCGTTCTATGATATCTGGTCGCATCTCATGGCAGAAGGAGCGCAGGGAATTCATTACACCCCCAGTCCGGTCAAGAATTAGCTTGAGTTCTCGGCGAACGTTGGGGGTGAGTCTACCGTTTTTTATGCAGTTTCCGATGTCAGTGCATAGGCAGAATAGTGACTGTATTGTCTCGTCATGTAACTCGCGCGCCAATCTCTTGCGCTCGCCTTCCAGAGTGCTGGTCACTAGGTTGGCATAGGAGCGCAGGTTCTCGGCAAACTGCTTCTCCCGCGTGATATCGTTCCAAGTTTCCAGAAAGCACTTTTCGCGCGACTGATCCTCAACTATTGCCGATGCTATCTCAACCCAAAACTTATCTCCATTCTTTTTCTGGTAAAGCTCTTCCCTGAGACTTGGCACCTCGTCAGGCGGGCTGTGCTGCTGCTTATCGACATACCATGGATAGGGGAAGCCACAATTGAGAATTTCGCTACAATTGAAGCCGGTGAGCCTTTCCAGCGCCGGGTTACAATACTTCACAGAATGATCCTTATTGAATACCAATATCGGAACGGGCGCATTCACTATTAACTCAGACAGAAACTCTCTACTCTGTCGGAGTTCCAGTTCCAGATTTTTGACCTCAGTTATGTCATTTATGATTCCATCGAACCTTACAAGGCGTCCACCATCTTCCTTAATAGGCACACCGTGGTCTCTGACGTAGCGTGCTTGGCCATCATTCTTATGCTTTAGCCGATATTCAATACAGTAACCGGTCCCCTTTGTAGACGCTTCAAGGTAGGCTTTGGTGATTTTGGGAGCATCTTCGCTGTGTACAGCACGAAGCCACATCTGTTCATCCCGGTAAATATCATGGATCGATTGTCCGGTCCACTCCTCCCACCTAGGTGATAAGAAAATGCGGGCACCGTTGACACCAGGCACCGAGGAATAAATGACACTAGGGATATTGTTGACCAAGCTCTCATACTTCTGCTCGCTCTGCTGCAGGGCCTCTTGAGCCCTCCTTGCTTCAGTGATATCTACTATCCCGATTTCATATGACGTGACGGCACCGTCATCGTCTCTCACAACACGGGCTAACTCGTGTACCCACTTGTATTCGCCGTTGGCACATACGACCCGGTACTCGCGTTCAAAATGATCGACACCCTGCTCCGCGAATTGACGGCGTAGCTTCTCGGCTTTCTTTCGGTCCTCCGGGTGAATTATATCTTCATACAGAATTTTGCCGCCTATCAGATCTCTCGGCTTGTAACCTAGTTCCAGCTCGACATTAGTCGATACCCGCTCAATGGTTAAATAGGGGACAGCCCGCAACCTAAAGATAACGCCGATGGTGCCTCTTAGAAGATTGGCCGAGCTAACCAAATTCTTGTCTTCTATGGAGGTGGCTATTTCTCCATCTCTCAAGACAGTTACCCTATCCGCTACACGCTTTGCTTCGTCAACTCGATGACAGGTATACAGAATACCTTTCCCCTGATTCTTCAGTCTGTTGATGCCCTTAAAAAGACGTGCCCTCTCTCCGTCCGACAAATAAGAAGCAGGGTCGTCAAAGATAACAATGGGGGAATCTTGCATTATCGCAGCTGCAATCTGTAGCTGCTTCCTTTGGCCAGCGCTAAGATTACTTACCTTTGTTCCCAAATCTACTTTAGTCAAAAAATCCAGTTCGTTCAGAAAGGACCTGGCTCTTTCAACGGACTCCTTACTGGTTGTGAGTGACCCGTGGCGCGGGTCTTGAAACAGTAAAAGGGTGGCCGCAACATTCATCTCAGGAAATAGAACGAAGTCTTGGTGAGCTATGCTGATGCCCAGGGAGCGGGCATGCTGCGGGCTCTTTATCCTGACTTCCTCACCGAAGATACTGATGTTACCCTGGTCGGGCACAATGTCACCTGTCAGCAGCCTCACCAGGGTAGTCTTACCCGCCCCGTTTTCTCCAAGGATAACATTGACTTCACCACGATTGAGAGTAAAGCTGATGTCACGTAAGGTGAAGTATTCATTTAGCCTCTTGGTTATACCGCTTGCCTTCAGCAGGCAGTCATTTTCATTGAACATGGACTGACGTCCCTCAAGAGAACTGGTTCCCCGAGTCACTAACGGAAATCCATCCCCTTCTCAAGGCTACCATCACCGCTTCAATGCGTGACTGGACATCAAGCTTTCTAAAGATGTTACTGAAGTGACTGTTCACGGTAAGGCCGCTTATATTGAGGGCACTGGCAATCTCTTTACTGGTCATACCCTCAGCTGCCAACCGAAGAATTTCTATCTCCCGGTCGCATAGTTCAGTCTTTGTGGCTACGGTGCTTCTGTCTTTCCCCAGGGCAAATTTTCTCAGTGTGCTTATGGCATCCTGGTCAAAAACAGCTCGCCCCATGTTAACTGTGCGTACAGCATTGACTAAGCCATCACACGGCAAATTAGCTTTGAGCACAAACCCGTCGGCACCAGCCTCCAAGCAGGCAACAATATACTCCTCGTAATCGTAAGCCGTGAGTACTAGGACCGCAACTTTAGGAAAATCTGCCTTAATTATCCGGGTAGTCTCAATGCCATCCATATCAGGCATGTCAACATCAATAATAGCAACATCTGGCTGTAGGTCCCTAGCCATCCGGATAGCCTCAATACCATTGTTGGCTACGCCAACGCAGGTGATATCCTGTTCACTATCCAGCACTCTCCGGAGACTTTCAACGACGAGCCTGTGGTCGTCTGCGATAATAACCCTGATCATTACGCCCCCAGCCAGAGTGACAGTCAGAGATCATCTTATTCTGCTGTCAACACCGCTGACGTATGTATCTTATAGCTAGGAAGAGGGTACTGTCAACCAATAAATACTGAATAATAACTAGTTATTTTTAGGCACTAAGTAGCCCGAAATCTGGTTATTACTATCTGGATTGCCCTAATCTTACGTATTGATAACGAAACGTGGCGGTTAGAAAATAGAGCATGAACGTAGTTATTGATTTGTTATGTCTTCTTCACGGCTCCTTTCTTTGGTCAGGGAGGTGCTAGTGTAGTCTAACCTAGCACCTCCGGTATTAGTATGGTGGCGATGTTTTATGTTTGAAAGGTAGTAAGACTATGACTGAAGAAGAAAAAGACCAACCCACTAAGAGCAAAGCCAGAGAAGTTGCCCGGCGTATCCTCGGCCATGAGAATGCCGTTCTGGGTCTCATTCTGATCGTATTGATAGCTATTTTTGCAGGTCTGACCAAGGGGGGGAATCTTACTCAAAGAAACGTGCTCGGTGTTTTAGTGCAGAGTTCGGTTAGAGGAATAGCCGCCATGGGTCAGACATTTGTCATTTTAACCGGCGGTATTGACCTTTCACAGGGTAGCATAGCTCTTCTAACTATGGCTATGGCGGGAGAGTATATGCAGGGTAGAGCCGGTCCTATTCCGACAGCTGCGGGTATAGCTATTATGCTATTTGTTTCCATGGCTATAGGGTCAACCAGCGGTTTATCAGTATCGCGTCTCAAAATGCCGGCACTTATAGTAACGTTTGCTTTGTGGATAGCCCTTAAAGGGGGGGCCCTCCAGGTTAGTGGTGGCTATGTCATTACTAATTTACCGGAGCAAATAGCTTTCCTCGGCCAGCAGCGTATCGCCGGATTCCCGGTACTAGGTATCGCTTTCATAACGATAGCGGCAATTACCTATTTTGTTCTTCATCATACCACCTTTGGACGCTCAGTATATGCCACTGGCGGCAATCCAGCGGGCGCCTGGCTCTCGGGCATAGATGTGAAACAGATACAAGTTTGGGTCTTTGCTATTTCCGGACTCCTTGCCGGAGTAGCCGCTTGGGCAACAATGTCGCGTATCGCCTGTTTTACCATGGCTGCCGCGGAGGGTCTTGAGATTGATTCCATAGCGGTAACTGTTGTCGGAGGTATCAGTCTAATGGGCGGCCGGGGAAGCGTTATCGGGGTGGTAATCGGAACTTTTATATTCGGCGTTATCAGCAACGGGATGAACATAATGGGAGTAGCTCCAGCTTTTCAGACTATCGCCAAGGGACTGATAATATATGCTGCTGTAGCCATAGATTACCTGCGCAGACAACGTTAAAAAATATCAGGGAAGGAGGTGTTGCCTACTGAAAAGGTAAGGGGATGTTTTGGGATACTGGTACGAGAGATTTGGAGAAAGGAGGACAAGGAAAGATGAGAAGATTTGTTATACCGGTAATGGCGATAGCGGTGGTAGTTGTCCTGGTCTTTGTTGGATGTGCCGAGCCGGCACCGGCACCAACCGAGCCGACGACACCAACCGCGCCGACTACGCCAACCACGCCAACGACACCAACCATACCAACCGAGCCGACCACACCGGTCACGCCCGTGGTACCGTCGGGGGAGAATCCAATAGGATGGCCACAGGTAGTAGTCTACCCACCGGATAACCCTCTGGAGGGCCTGGGGATAAAGCCTGACGGCACGCCCTACGAGGTTCACCACCTCTGCTTCAGTGCTACGCATCCTTGTTGCGTATGGGGCAATGAATGGTTTAAAGAATTAGGTGTAAGGTCGGGCGCTAATGCCGTAGACAACTCTATACCGTATGACCCCGCGGGGCAGTTGGCAATTGTTGAAGACCTATACAACATGCAAATAGACGCTTTAATTCTCTGGTCGATAGAAGAAGCCATGATGCTTCCCATACTTAATCAGTATCAAGCCGCGGGTATAGATGTCTATCAAGAGGACCACGAGATTTTGAGCCCGGTTATTATCGGTTGTGCGCGTCACAGTGGACTGGGCATGGGGAGAGACGGTGGTTTCTTTGCCATGGAAACCGCAAAAGAGCAAAATAAACAGTTCAAGGCTCTGATAATCAACGGTTACTTAGGGGCAACACCGGGTATCGTGCGTCCCCTGGGATTCAAGACAATCGCCTACGACAACCCTCAATGGCTTACGATAGTCCAAGAAAGTGTTGAGTGTATGTGGCAGGATGCGCCGGCGCAGGATGCTACCATGGATATAATGCCTGCCCATCCTGAAATCAACTGTATCTTTGAGCCAGGCGGGATGCTGGGAGGGGTTATTGAAGGCTTGAGGTCCCTGGGCATGCTTTATCCTGTGGGTGACCCCAACCACATTTTTGTCATCGGCCTTAACGATGACGGCCGCGCCCCGGACTATATTGAACAGGGCTGGATTGATGGTGCCATCGAACACTCAACCTATAAATCGAGTAGCGAATCCTTTAAGATGTTTTTGCTCCACACTTGCATGGGGGAGTCTCTGCCAGTACGCGATCAAGTCATGGAATCTGTGATTTACACTCCAGATGATATAGGCACAGACATGTGGAATCTCTCCTGGGACATTCTGGCACGCGATGAGGTACCGATGGATCAGATCCCGCTCATTGACTGGGGATATCTGCCTATACCTGGCTATGAATACTAAAGCTACTAGACTACTAATGCCCCATCGAGGCTGATTAGTAGTTGCAAGTTGGGTGCTGAGAGCTTGCTGTGCTGGCCTAGTCTGAGCAGGCTCTCAGTACCCTTTGGGGTAGTAGCGAAGCCGTGGAAATAGGTTTTCCTCCGATACTCTATAGGAACCAAGGGGCAGGCACTAACTAACACGCGAAAAAGGCGGCTGCCAAACAGAGGCGCCAGGTAAGTTCAGCCGAAGTCTGGAAGTTTGGTAGCCAGCCAGGAAGGCGTCCCCCGTGGATTGCCACTCCTAGTAGAGGTTCTCTCAGAATACTACTAGCAGGCTGAACAACTAAACAGAAGGCGGACTTTAATGGTTAAGGCGAAAGTAAGGGATAAGTACCGGGGACTGTCCCGTCAGGAACTAATAGATAAGGCATACGAACTGGGCTTCAATTTTGAAAAGAACAACTATAGCTGTTCGCAATCTACGGTAGCTGCCATCCACGAACTCCTTGATATTGATGATGTGGTGGTAAAGGTAGCTACCTCTCTATCGGGAGGTTCTGCTGAGCAGTTCTCGGGAACCTGTGGCGCCCTATCCGGGGGTCTAGTAGCCCTGGGGCACTTCTTTGGTCGCCCGGTAGAAAAGATTTCGCCCTATGAGCGAAAGCAGCCCAATGTGGATGCCCTGTTTGCGTCATTTCCGGCTCCTCAGGCGCTGGCTGACAAATTCTGGAAAGAATACGGGACCATTCTTTGCCCTCATATCCACCGTCAGCTCTTCGGGCGTACCTGGTGGCTTCTGGACCCCGACGACCTGGCTAAATTCGAAAAGGCTGGTGGTCACTCGGCGCCGGATAAGTGTTGTCACGTTGCCGGAACCGGGGCGCGCTGGGTGATGGAGATTCTATTTGATAAGGGTGCCGTTGAGCTCTAGGTTAGCCGGAGATCGGCTGTCTGAGTAAGCAAGGGAACAAGATAAACTTGGGCTTTGTCGTTCGACTGGCAATAGGAAAGACTCTGGGATTCGAGCTTTTACTGAAATATCTAAGGAGGCAAGGAGATGGGCAGGCTGGATAACAAGGTGGCCGTAATTACTGGAGCCGGGTCTGGAATGGGGCGAGTGGAAGCAATTCTATTCGCTCAAGAAGGGGCTAAGGTTGCTGTCGTTGATCTCGTCCCCGAAAAGGGAGAGGAGACGGTGAAACTGGTTAAGGAAGCCGGCGGTGAGGCCATTTTTATCAAGACCGATGTTTCCAAAGCAGAAGATGTTAAGAAAATGGTCGCTACGGTAGTTAAAGCCTATGGCAAGTTGAATATTATGGTTAACGGTGCCGCTATTGCGCCCACGGAAGGCTCCACGGTAGCACTTTCAGAGGAGATTTTTGATAAGACAATTGCCATAAACCTTAAAGGTGTCTGGCTGGGTATGAAGTATGCTATCCCCGAAATGATTAAATCCGGTGGTGGTGCTATTGTTAACTTCGCATCCATATCTGGCGTTAGGGCCCTACCCACTATACCTTCATATTGTGCTTCTAAAGGAGGCGTAGTCTCAATATCAATGGTTGCGGCGCTTGAGAATGCCGCCCATAATATTCGAGTCAATTGTGTTGCCCCCGGGCCAATCGCAACGCAGATGGTACTGGACCAATGGCCCGATGAGCAAATTCAGCATTTTTCGGATATGACAGCTCTCGGCAGACTGGGGAAACCCGAGGAGATAGCTCGAATTGTCTTGTTCTTGGTATCAGACGATTCTTTCTGGATTACAGGTCAGACAATAGTTGCCGATGGAGGCCTCACCGTTCGCATTCCGTAAACAAAGAAAAAACTTAAAGGATTTAGTTATGGGTATTGAAGAGCTAGAAGCCAGGATTAAGAAGCTGGAAGATATTGAAGCTATCAGGCGTCTCAAAGGTAAATACGGATACTTCGCTGACACCAAAAATGCAGCTGAATTCATGAAGCTTGTTGCCGATGACGCCGTCTGGGAATTCGGTAAGTGGGGACGTTATGAAGGTAAAGAAGAGATTCGAAAGTTTACCGAAGATGTAACGCTTAAGAATTACTCTTTCATGATGCACAATTTTCACGAAGTTTCTATTGAGGTAAAAGGAGATACTGCTACCGGCATATGGTATTTCCTAGTACCAGCTACTAGCGTTAAGGAAGAGCGGGCAGAGTGGTTGGCGGGCGTATATGACGAGACATATGTAAAGGTGAACGGAGAGTGGAAGTTTAAGAGAGTGGCTACAGAATTTAAATTTGTAGCCCCTTATCATGAAGGATGGGTTTAAGAAAGCCAAATAGATTGCGTCTTGGCATATTATTAGCCTCCTGTAGTATTAGTAGTAGCGATAACTAGCATAAAGTTCTCATAATCACTTTTCTCGTCGTGGGTTTTCACTGCTTCATTATAGGTTAAGACCGTACAGTACGGCGTGAGGATTACTCCAAACGCTATCGCTCGCCTTACAGCCTGATTGACTCAGGCGGTAATAGCGTCTTGGTTGCCCACTAGAGTAGTGTTGCTGGAAAGACGACGGCTCTTCTCTTCCAGTCGTCTCTACCCACCCAAGACGCTCCAAGTTTGAAAAATAGGTGATGAGAGAATGGTACCGGCACCCGTTCGCTTTGTAACGCATGCTGTCTAAATACTTTCGATACAGACTAAATAAGTCTTGATGACCTGGCTCCTCGTATAAGAGAACTCCGCTCATTCATAAGGCGCATAGCGATAAATAGAAAGCAGGTTGTAATTCTATTACAACCTGCCAGTACCACCAACACGTGGTAAACAACAAGAGGCTGAGATTCTGCCTATTGAACCCTTTGGTGG
>CAYYLM010000019.1:0-31070 GCA_964472625.1 uncultured Dehalococcoidales bacterium | reverse complement strand
GGTGGGCGGTAGAGGACTTGAACCACTGACCTCTGCGATGTCAACGCAGCGCTCTGACCAACTGAGCTAACCGCCCACTAGTAGGAATTCTACTAGATGTCTTTTAGGGCGTCAAGCCGTTTGCCTTTAATTCTATTATCCCAGAAGCTTACCAAGAACAGAAGAGAGACGCTGATTCCCAGACTACCTAAGTCCAGATACTCTATTTCGAGTATTTTGCTAGTAAGGGCAGCTACCCCGCCGCCGATAATCGCCACCAGCGCTCCCAACGGAGTAACCCGTAACCTATCCTTATAGAAACCAATAATTACCGGTAGAATTATGCCGGCGGTGTATACTGTATAGGCAAAGAGAAGCGTGCTTATCACCCCTTTCATGACTAAAGCCAGAAGCAGCGAAGCTACCCCGATAATAACCATTACCCAGCGAGAATAAGATAGAGTTCTTGCCGGGTTAAGAGATTTCCTGAAACGCCCGATGACATCCACGGTCAGTATGGTGCCGGCACTAAATAAGCAGGTATCGGCTGAGGACATAAGTGCTCCGAGTAAGGCGGCGAGGACAACCCCACCCACGAAGGGGGGCAAAACCTCGGTTATTATTACCGGCAGGGCCTGCTCCGGAGATATCCCAGGGAATAGAGCCGAGGCCCCCATACCAATCAGAGTAATGCCAAAGGCAATGGGGATAATAATCAGGGCCGCCCAGAAGGCTGATCTCCTCGCCGTGGTACTATCTTTAGCACAAAACAGCCGGGAATACATATCAGGTCCAACGACATAGGTCAGTCCGACCAGTAGCAGTAGCGAAATTAGATCTTGCCCGCTGAACTGCGGGCTAACGGGAAAGGTGAAATGCTCCGCCGACAGGGAGTTAATTAGCCCACCCCAGCCCCCAAGGCGTGATAAAACTAAGGCTAAGCCGCTAAAGATGCCCACCAAGATTATTCCCATCTGCACAGCATCGGTGCGAATCACAGCCTGCTGACCGCCCAGGACAGAGTAAGTGATAAAGATGGCGGTAAAGACCACCATCCAAAGCTGGGGAGTGCCGACACCTAAGACACCTAGTATTGTCCCCGAGGCTATAATCTGAGCGGCGATGACGCCCACCCAGGCAACCACGATGAGGACTGAAGCCGCTAAACTAACCCGACTGTCATATTGCTTGGCTACTAGCTCAGGGAGGGTATAAAGTCCAAAGCCTCTAACTTTCTTAGCGAAGAAAAGGCCCAATACTACCAGTCCAACACTACCGACCAATAACCACCAGGCCCCGGTTAGACCCCGGCTAAATCCCAGCCCAGCCATCCCTACGGTGGCCGAGCCCCCAACAATAGTAGCTAGTAGTGAGCCAGTAATAAGCAGGGTGCTTCCCTTTCTACCCGCTACGAAGAAATCATCAATTCCCCGCGCTTTCCTCCGACTCACCAGCCCAATAATAACCATGGCCACAAAATAGGCGGAGATGATTATTAACTGAAGCATGTAACCCCTTTATGCTAAGTTAGCTAAGCAAACAAATCTCTACAGTGTAACACAAAACTGGTGGGGGTTAGCAACCACTACCAATCAAAAAACATTCGCCCATAAACTACACCACCAGGCGATAGCCTTGAGCACTGCTAAGCGGCAAAGAAGAAGCAAGCGAGCTAAGGTTTGATTTATTTCCCCAGACAGGCTATAATCGGGAAGCTGTAATCATTAAGCCTAGTAGTACCGTAAGGGAAAATCTTCTCTAAGACCTTGGGTAGGGAATTCTTAGTAGTGTCAATAATCTTGTCAGTAAAAAGAGGTAAGCTATGGGCAAAATTAGAGGAGCTCATTACCTTCTCTGTCTAGCTCTGTTCTTCGGAGTATTTGGTGGCTTACTCGGAGACCGTATGGTACTCGCCGCCCACCAAGACAACGACGTCACTGTTTTGCTACCATCGGAGCCAGAAGAACCGCCACCTGTAGAGCCTCTTGAGGAGAAGCTTGAAGTCTTCTCTCGCTTTCCTACCCTGCAAAATACGGTGGGCAGTGTCTTCGAGTTTGAAATTACCCTATATTATGAGGGTAGTGAACCCAGAACTTTTGACCTTGACATGGTATTGCCTGAGGGGTGGACGGGAGTATTTACGGGTGGCTACCCGGAGACAGAAATATCAGCTTTTACTGTCGAACCAGGAAAAGAGAATGAGACCATCACGCTCACAGTTAGTCCAGCCTCAGAAAACCTGCCGCAACCGGGTGAATATGCGTTCACCGTTAGGGCAGCCGCTGACAATCTGACAGCTAGTGTTGACCTCAAGGCAGTAGTCATTCCGACACCCCCTCAGTATATACTGTATATGTCTACCGTCACCCTGCAAAGCGAGTTTTCCGTGAGACCCGACCAGACTAATCACATATCAATCCAGCTGACAAACGCATTTAGCGGCACGGTGAACAATATCATCTTCACTGCCGAAGAACCAGAGGGCTGGAATATAACCTTCACTCCGGGCACAGTGGCAGCCTTAGAACCAGGGGTTACTCAGGAGATAGATGTTGTCATTACTCCACCTGCCGGTACCGAAGCTGGCGATTATCCCCTTATTCTAAAAGCCATTGGAGACCAGACCGAGACCGAACGTGAGTATAGAATAACGGTGGTAACCTCTACCGCTTGGGGATCCGCAGGCATTGGTATTGCGGTTGCTATTATAGTTGGCCTAGCAATCTGGTTTAGGCAATCCGGTAGGCGAGGAGAAGCCAAGACAAAAGGAGCCGAGACGGCTGGCTCTGCCTCTCGGTTTAGGCGAGCCGCAAGCCGGTTTAGACGAGCCGGTGGGCGGTGACTGAGTTAGTAAAACGGTGTTCATAGTAGAAACAAAAGACCTGACTAAAACCTACGGCGACATCATGGCTGTCGACCAATTGAACCTGCACATTGAAGAGGGCGACATCTTTGGCTTCCTTGGCCCCAATGGCGCCGGAAAGACAACCACCATTCTGATGCTGCTTGGGCTTACCGAACCGACCTCGGGTACTGCCTATGTGGCTGGGTATAACTCGACCCGGGAACCACTCAACGTGAAACGTATTGCCGGTTACGTTCCGGAAAATGTGGGCTTCTATGATGACCTGACCGCCGCCTATAACCTAACCTACACGGCGAGGTTAAATGGTCTCTCCGACAAGTTGGCAGATAAAAGAATCGCCGAGGCGCTAGCTATAGTCGGGCTGCCAAAGGCAGCGGAGCGGAAGGTAGGGGAGTTCTCCCGCGGCATGAAGCAGCGCTTAGCGATTGCCGATATCCTGATTAAGCAGCCCAAGATTGCCATCATGGATGAGCCGACCTCAGGGATAGACCCCGAAGGCATCGTCCAGATGCTTGACCTGATTGCCAAGATAGCCAAGGAAAGGAAGATGACGGTCATTATGTCTTCCCACCAGCTATACCAGGTTCAGCGAATCTGTAATCGGGTGGGCATGCTCATGAACGGGCGGCTGGTGGTGGCGGGTTTATTAGATGAGCTCGGTAAAGAAGTCATGGGCAGCGGCCAATTCAGTATTGAGGTTAAACTAACCGAAATTACGCAAGCCGTCATCGAGGCTATCAAGCGGATTAGGGGTGTGCTCAGCGTCGAGCGGTCAAAAGACAAGCTTTCGGTTAGTTGCTCGGAAGACCTGAGGCCCCAGGTAGCCAGGGCAATCGTCGATGCCGGCGGCCTAATGGTAGAGATGAAGATCCAGGGCTATGCTCTGGAGGATATATACTTGAAGTATTTTAGAGAGGCCTAGTATGCGCGGGCTTTACACGATATTTAACAAAGAACTGGCTGACTATCTTATGAGCTGGCGGGGCATAATACTGTTTGCCGTGGCCCTCCTATTCGCCGTAATTGCCATCTATGGGCCGTCCGGAGCGCTGCAAAACATCCGGGCCGGGCTGGAGGAGCCGACTCAATATGGCCAAACGCAATTTATCTTCCTCAGGCTCTTTACTACCTCCGCTTCTGAGGGAGATCCATACACATTTCTTTACTTTATGACCATGATTGTGGTACCCCTAGTCGGCATAGTGCTTGGCTTCGATGCCATAAATAGAGAAAAGGGTAGCGGGACATTAAGCCGGCTTCTTTCACAACCTATCTATCGCGATACCGTTTTCAACGGTAAGTTTCTGGCCGGGCTAGTAACCATGGCTATCCTGCTGACGAGCATCGTGCTGCTGGTGGCCGGCTTAGGCATGAGAATAATTGGAGTCCCCCCAAGCTCTGAAGAGGCCCTCCGGCTGCTTTTCTTCCTGATACTGACCACCCTCTACGGATCCTTTTGGCTCGGCCTGTCCATGCTATTCTCCGTCCTCTTTGGGCGGGTGGCGACCTCGGCCATGGCGTCGATCGCCGTCTGGATATTCTTTCTCATTTATACCTTCACCAACTTTATCCCCAGCGCCGTTGCCAATTTACGGGCACCTATCAGCGAGACATCGACTACCCAAGAGCTAATCAGGAATGCCACAATTCAGGTCACGGCGATGCGCGTTTCACCAATCCATCTCTTTCGGGAAGCAATGTATGTCCTCCTCGCTCCTGGGACTAGAACGGCGACAGAAGTATTCCAGATTTACGCCTCGGGTGCTGAGTGGATGCCCGGGCCTCTGCCCCTGGGTCAGACCATGATTACTATCTGGCCCCATCTGGTTACCTTTGTGGCCCTAGCTGCCATCTTCTTCGGAATCTCGTACTATAAATTCATCCGCGAAGAGATAAGGTCTACCTAAGCGCTAACCCTCCGCAGTTAACGAGACACGAAAAAACTTCCCTGGAGCTAATCTACCGCGTTTCTTAAGTAGCTCTCAAATCCGTGGAAGCACTCATCTCATAAGCCGCTAAGTCCTTACCTTCGTAGCTATCCTGGCCCTCGGTATAGCCTGAAACCAGGAAGGCTGCGGGCAACAAGGTACCAGCAGCCTTACGTTGATCTCGAGGCTTTTTAGTTATTCAATTTAGCGGTCTCCCCGAGAGCACTACCGAAGCGGAGTTTGCGGGGTTTGTTGTGGTGTCTTAACCGTTTTCGGAGATGAGGTTATCGCCTGTCGCCGGTGGCTAAATAGCGGGCGGCGCAGGAAAGAGGGAACATCCAGCTCCTCTTCACTCTTCAGACTCTTGAGGAATTGGGTGACTTCGTCTTCCTGAGCACCTTCGGCCATTCCCGTCTTGGAGGCAAAGCCAGTGGCGATTAGGGTAATCTGCACCTCGTTATCCATGTTGGGATCATGAGCCACACCAAAAATGATGTTAGCCTCAGGATCTACCGCCTCCTTGATTACAGCAGCGGCTTCATTAACTTCAAACAGGGCGAGACTACTCCCGCCGACAACGTTGAATAATACTCCCCTTGACCCACCGACGGAAACATCCAGTAAGGGACTGGACAGGGCCTCCTTAGCCGCCTCTACTGCCCGATTCTTACCCGAAGCAACACCGATGGACATCCAGGCAGGACCAGCATCCTTCATTATCGCCTTGACATCAGCAAAATCGAGGTTAATCAGCCCGGGGACCGTGATCACTTCCGATATCGCCTGAACTCCGTGTCTCAGGACATCGTCGGCCAGTTTAAAGGCATTATCTACCCCCGTCTTCTCGTCGCAGAGGGAAAGCAAGCGGTCGTTGGGAATGATGATCAGAGTATCAACCTTAGTTAAGAGATTATTGATACCCTCGTCAGCGACCTGGCAGCGACGGCTGCCTTCGAAAGCGAATGGCTTGGTGACCACGGCGATAGTCAGTGCACCACTGTGTTTAGCTACCTCAGCGATAGTAGGGGCGGCACCGGTGCCAGTACCTCCACCCATACCACAGGTGATAAACACCATATCGGAACCAGTGACAATTTCCTTAATCTCATCGCGGTTCTCTTCGGCTGATTTCTGGCCCAGAACATAATCGCCGCCCACGCCTAGTCCCTTGGTAAGTTTCTCCCCAAGCTGGATGCGGGTTGGGGCCTCAGTAATAGCCAGAGCCTGAGCATCGGTATTCATAGCTATAAACTCGACGCCCCGAATCTCCTCCTGCACCATACGCGTTATGGCATTACAGCCACCACCACCCAAGCCGATAACCTTAATCTTAGCTGGATTAGCCACAAAACTTGTTTTTGCCATCTCCTCCTCCTTTTATACCATTATTAATAGCTTTTCGGTCGGTGTCCCCTAACGAAATAGGCTCTTAATTCGGGAAATAAACCGTCGTAGGATTCCTCGTGATTTCCAAAGCTGCCTGCCCTCGTGCTTCACTCCCCAGAGCAGCAGACCAACACCAGTAGCCTGGCCCGGGTCACGAAGAACATCACTGATACCAGACATAGCGGTGGGAACACCTACCCTTACCGGGAGTCGTAAGATATCACGCCCTAGTGCCTCGATACCGGCTAGGTTAGAACTACCCCCAGTAAGAACCAGCCCGGCGGGGACTAGCTCTTCATAATCAGAGCGCGGCATCTCAAGCAGGATAAGCCTGATGATCTCCTCAACTCGAGCCCGGACAATATCGCAGAGATCCTGATAGGAGACCCCGTGGCCGTCAGCAGATATGGTGCTCGTCGTTTCTGCCTTACTTTCGTAGACTGGCATGACGCTGCCATACCGCTTTTTCATCTCCTCAGCCACGTCAAACGGCAGTCCCAGACCAATGGCCACATCCCGAGTAAGCTGATAACCAGCCACCGGTAGAATAGACGTATGCCAGATGCTGCCCTCTTTGAAGACGGCAATGTCAGTAGTACCACCACCGATATCAGCCAGGATGACACCGACCTGCTTTTCATCCTCAGTCAGTACCGCTTCACTGCTCGCTAAAGGTTCAAGGATGAGGTCGTCAA
Source organism: uncultured Dehalococcoidales bacterium (assembly GCA_964472625.1). GTDB lineage: Bacteria > Chloroflexota > Dehalococcoidia > Dehalococcoidales > UBA5760 > UBA5760. Next base: position 24,216 of record CAYYLM010000019.1, on the reverse strand, counting down.
TATCCAGGCCAATACTGCGGATGCACTTTACCAGGTTCTGGACAGAGGTTACCGCCGCGGTAATGATGTGGGTTTCGACATCCAACCTGAAGCCATGCATGCCGATTGGATTCTTGACACCTAACTGCCCATCAATGGCGTAACCCCGAGGAATAACGTGGAGCAGCCTTCGGTCACTAGGCACCTTGATGTTTTGGGCACAGGAGAGTACCCGTTTCAGGTCATCCCGGCGCACCAATCGGTCACCATGGGTAATAGCCACTACCCCCCGATTGTTCATCGAGCTCACATGCCGGCCGGTAACCCCAACATAGGCCGATTCCACCTTATAGCCGCTAGCCTGCTCTGCCTTCCTCACCGACTCACGGATTGATTCTCTGGCCTCATTAATGTTGACCACCAGCCCCTTATGTAGCCCGTTAGACGGTGTGATACCGACACCGACAATCCGGAGACCACTTCCCCCAGTTACCTCAGCAATAATGGTACATACTTTGGTAGTGCCAACATCGATCGAGGCTAAGGTAGCACGCTTTTTCATCTGTCACCTCCCATTTAAGATTTTTACCTTTGCCATTGTCTTAACTTTCACATTTCTGCTACCCCCTTACTATGGAGTGAGGTATCCTGCTTCTAGGACGCCGAAAAGACCATACGAAGCCTTTCCAACAGTACCGGCCTTCGCCACCCGTTAGCCCTATCTGCCAGCGAAAAGCACAGCCTTTCCGTAGCCTCAGCAGACGTATCCTGAAAAACGATGTGCTCCGCAGCTCTAAGTTTGGCACTACGACTGCGCGGGTTAAACTCAATCTCATAAGCTGATGGGGTAATAACCCTTCTGTTGACCAGCCTGAGAGAAGCACTATGTCCACAAACGCAGGCTGGTGTCCCTATCGGGCAGATGCAGTCCTGTGATTCCTGACGCATGAACTGCTTCACAATGCGGTCTTCCAGAGAATGATAGCTGATGACGACTAACCTGCCTCCAAATCCCAGCAGGTTAACCGCCTGCTTTAGCGCCAACTCTAGATTGTCGAGCTCCTGGTTAACCGCTATGCGCAACGCTTGAAAGGTCTTGGTAGCCGGGTGGATCTTGCCCCTTCTGCCACCGATAGCCTGCTCTATCACCTTGGCTAGCTTGAGGGTAGTTTCTATCGGACGTTCCTTTACGATACCACGAGCTATCTGGCGACTGTAGCCTTCCTCGCCGTACTCCCGGATAATGTCGGCCAGTTCCGCCTCGGAAGACTGGTTAATAATATCAGCCGCGGTAATTTGCTGGTCGGGACTGAGACGCATATCCAGAGGACCTTCTTCTTGAAAACTGAAACCGCGATGATGGTCACTTAGCTGCAGTGAGGAAAGTCCCAGGTCAAATAGAATGCCGTGCACCGGCTGAAAGTCGTACCTCAAGCAGATAGCCGGCAGATTTGCGAAGTTTTCGTTAATTAGCAGAATTGAGTCGTGATAGTCCTCGAGTCGCTCGCTAGCTACCCTTATGGCTTCAGGGTCAGCGTCAATACCCAGGAGCTGCCCACCCGGGGCACTCTGCTCCAGAATAGCGGCGGCATGACTGCCACCCCCAAGAGTGCAATCAATATAGCGCCCTCCGGGCTGAACCGCCAGCGCTTTAATTGTCTCCTCGACTAGAACCGGGATATGGGTGAGGGCCGACCTATTTCGATTCATTCACGCGTCTCCAGACTTTCTATAATCTGTCCAGCCTGCTCCTGACTAATCGCCCCTTCTGCTTCCCATTGCGTTTTGTTCCACAATTCAAAATAGTTATTCGCCCCGGTGATAACGGCCTCATCACCAATCTCAGCATATTCCCGCAGCTTGGGGGGTAAGACTATCCTGCCCTGACCGTCAATCCCGAGGTGAAAGGCAGTGGCAAAGATTGCCCGGTTCAGCTTTCTTAGCTTGCTGCGGGTAACCGAACCGGTAGTGAGCGCTGCGGCTAGCTTTTTCCACTCCGGCATGGGGTAAGCGGTAATACATTTCTCCACCCCCGGCGTCAGTACCACGCCCTCCCTTAGCTCATTTCTGAACTTGGGCGGGATGGGTACCCTGCCTTTTTCATCAACCCGATACTCAAACTCACCAAAGAACATTACACCTTCCCCAATATACACCACTATTTACCACTTTCTACCATTCTACACCACAGAACCCCATTTTTGTCAATACCCCTGGCACAAAATTCACCCAAAAGAACTAATTTTGCTATCAAACCCATCTGTGGTAAAATAAGATGCTCAAAAATAGGGCTATGTTTAGTGTTGGCATAATTACGGTTAGCGACCAGGGCTTTCGGGGCAAGCGCCAAGATGAGAGCGGTCAGGTAATCAGGAATACCCTGTCCTCACAAGATAGCCAGGTGGTCAGGTATCACATCGTCCCCGACGAGGTGGACGCTATCTCGGGCAAGCTAGCGGAGTGGGCTGACGGCGGGGGTATCGATGTCATCCTGACTACCGGCGGCACCGGCTTAGCCCAGCGGGATGTCACCCCGGAGGCTACCCTGTCGGTAGTGGACAGGGTGGTGCCCGGCCTAACCGAGGCCATGAGGGTGGAGACTGCCAAGGTAACTCAAACGGCGATATTGAGTCGGGCGGTAGCCGGGGTTAGAGGCCAGTGCCTGATAGTAAATCTGCCCGGTAGCCCTAGAGCCGTGCGGGAATGCCTTAAGGTAATACTGCCAGTCATCCCTCATGCCATCGAGATTATCAAAGGAGAGGTAACTGAGCATAAAGCACCGCACAGTGAGGCAGCATTAGATGCAGATTGATATTTTGAGCCTATTTCCCCAGATGTTCCACGGGCCGCTCAGTGAGAGCATACTAAAGCGGGCAATCGAGTGTGGGCTCGTTCAGATAAACCTTCATAATATCCGGGACTTCACCCATGACCACCATCATACCGTTGATGATTACGCCTATGGCGGTGGTGCCGGCATGGTACTGAAGCCCGAGCCCATTTTCGAAGCGGTAGAGGAAATAAAGAAGGACATAGGCCCTGGGGAAAGGGCTAAGGGGCTACCCGTCATTCTGCTTACCCCACAGGGACGTCCCTTTAGCCAGGAGAGCGCTCAGGAGCTAGCCGGCTATCCCCACCTAGTGCTTATCTGCGGGCGCTACGAGGGGGTTGACGAGCGGGTGCGGGAGCATCTGGCCACTGATGAGATTAGTATCGGGGATTATGTGCTCAGCGGTGGTGAGCTAGCGGCGATGGTGGTCGTCGACGCCGTGGCCAGGCTCCTACCGGGAGTTCTGGGCTCGGAGGCCTCGGCACAGGATGACTCTCATGCCACCGGGCTTTTGGAGTACCCCCAGTATACTCGCCCCGAAGTATACCGGGGTTGGGCGGTACCGGAGATACTGCTCTCCGGAAACCACGCCCAGATTGCCAGATGGCGCCGCCGGCAGGCTTTGTTACGTACCATGGAGCGCCGCCCGGAACTACTGGAAAAAGCCAAGCTCAGTTCAGAAGAAAGGCAGCTAAGAGACAGCCTTAAGCTTTAGAGAAGAAATAGATTCTATTCACCATGAGGAGTTTTGCAACATGAATCTCGCATCGCTAATTGAGAGCAAACCAAACCCCAATGTTCCCAGCCTCGCCCCCGGCGACACGGTAAAGGTCAGTGCCAAGGTGGTCGAGGGAGATAAGGAGCGCCTCCAGGTTTTTCAGGGGGTAGTGATCAGGGTTCGCCGCAGTGTTGATGGTGGTAGTTTCACGGTGCGCCGGGTCAGCCGTGGTATTGGTGTCGAGCGTACCTTCCTTTTTCAGTCACCGATGGTGGACAAGGTGGAGGTGGTGCAGCACGGCAAGGTTCGCCGGGCCAAGCTCTATTACCTGCGCCGACGCAGCGGCAAGACGGCTCGCCTCAGGGAAAAGCGGTTGGCTAAAAAAGAAGAGCCAGAGGAGAGCTAGACCCAAGCCAACCACTGGAGTAGCGGATGGAGTACGCTGAGGTCAGTGTCAACTCTCCGGTAGCCCAGCGCCGCACTTTTAGCTATGCCATACCCCCTGGACTAGGCATCCAGGTTGGGCAGGCAGTATTGGTTCCCTTCGGTGATAAAGAGCTCCAGGGTATTGTTCTACAGCTAACTCCCCATCCCTCGGTAACCGAAACCAGGGAAATAACCGGTATTATTGAACCCTACCCTTTACTATCCGCCTCCCAGGTAGCGCTGGCTCGCTGGATAAGCGATTACTACCTTTCGCCCCTTTTTGAGACCGTAGCCCTGATGCTACCCCCGGGCTTTAAGCGTAAGCTAATTACTTACCTTTCAGCTTCGCCCGCTCACTGTGAAAAGGACTTATCCTCATTGACCAGAGAACAGGGTTACGTTCTTGATTTGCTCAGTGGCAAGGACCGGGTAAGCCTGAAGGAGCTGGAGAAATCCCTAGGTAGGAAGAGGGCTCAGAGTCTCACCTCCCAACTGGTGAGACGAGGACTAGTGGTGAGAAGCTACGAGCTGGAGGCAGTCAGGGTAAAACCAAAGTTAGCAACTTACCTCAGCCTTAAGCTCAGCGCCGATGAGGCCCAGCTAGAGATAGCTAGGCTACTTAAGAAGAGAGCCCTAAAACAGGCGGCTCTACTTAGCTTCTTAGCCCTAAAGTCCCGACCAGTAGCCTGGGCAGAAGCCAGACGAGAAACTAACTGTGGTAAGAGGGTAGCCAGTGCCCTGGCGAGCCAGGGTCTCGTAACCATACAGCCGGTTGAGGTAAGGCGCCAGCCATTTTCATACCATGATATTTCCCGACAGGAGCCACTCTCCCTGACTGCAGCCCAAAAGAAGGCCCTAGCGGAGATCAAATCCGGCCTAGAGGCTAAAAACGGTACTGAGGCCGCACCACGGGTCTTTCTGCTCCACGGGGTTACCGGGAGCGGCAAGACCGAGGTCTACCTCCAGGCTCTGGCTCACGCGGTGAAGCTGGGTAGAAAGGGCATCGTTTTGGTCCCTGAGATTGCCCTCACCCCCCAGACCATCGAGCGATTTGCCGCCCGCTTTCCGCAGCGGGTAGCCGTCCTGCACAGCAAGCTCTCCCTAGGAGAACAATTTGATGAGTGGCAGCGAATAAGGAAGGGGGACTTTGATGTCGTTATCGGCCCGCGGAGTGCTATTTTTGCTCCCCAACCCGACCTAGGACTCATCGTCATCGATGAGGAACATGAGTGGACCTATAAGCAGACGGATACTTCACCCCGCTACCAAGCCCGCCATGTAGCCCTAAAACTAGCCGAGCTAACCGGGACCGCAGTTATCCTCGGTAGTGCCACTCCCGATGTGGAGACCTTCCACTATGCCCAGAGAGGGGACTACCGCCTCCTTGAGCTGCCGGAGAGGGTGGTACCTGATGAAGGCTCACCCCTACCCGAGGTTGAAATAGTCGATTTGAGGGAGGAGCTTAAGGCGGGGAACCGTAGTATCTTCAGCTGCTCTCTATCCCAGGCCGTTACTAAAGCCACGGGACACAAAGAGCAGGTGATCCTGTTCCTTAACCGGCGGGGTGGGGCCACCTTTATTCAGTGTCGCAACTGTGGCTACGTGCTTACCTGCCGGCGCTGCGCGGTTCCGCTTACCTATCATTTTGATGAAGACACCCTGGTCTGCCACCAGTGTAACTACCGAATGGCTGTTCCCCAGACCTGCCCCCAGTGCTTAAGCCGCCGCATAAAGTTCCTGGGTATCGGTACCCAGAAGCTGGAGCAGACCGCCAGAGAGAGCTTCCCCCAGGCTAGACTGCTGCGCTGGGACAGTGATGCCACCAAGGGAAAAGATGCCCACCGGGAGATACTGAACCAGTTCCGTGCCCACGAGGCTGATATTCTCATTGGCACCCAGATGATTGCCAAGGGGCTAGACCTGCCGCTAGTGACGCTGGTAGGCGTGGTTAACGCTGATATCAGTCTCAACCTACCCGACTTCCGGGCTGGGGAGAGAACCTTTCAGCTTCTGTCCCAGGTATTAGGCCGGGCCGGGCGGGGCACCTCGGGGGGAAAGGTTATCATCCAGACCTATTTCCCCGAGCACTACGCTATTCAGGCTGCAGCTAAGCACGACTATGCCCTTTTCTACGAACAGGAGATTGGCTATCGGCGTGAGCTTCGTAATCCTCCCTTTACCCGTTTGGCTCGCCTTACCTACAGCCACACCAGCGATATTCTCTGCCAGCGAGGCGCCGAAAGGATGCGACAGCGACTTAGCGAGGAGATAGCATCACAGGGGATAGACAACCTCAGCCTGATTGGCCCGGCGCCTGCTTTCATCCACCGGTTGCGGGGGAGGTTTCGCTGGCAACTGATCCTGCGCGGTGCCGAGCCCTCGGCGTTTCTCTCCACGATACCCATGCCGCCAGGGTGGGTAGTAGATATTGACCCAGTAGGTCTGGCATGATATTTATAGCCAGCTGGCAACCTATCGCCTATAGCTGGCTAGTCCCCGCTAATTTTAAACCTGCGAGACCGATTTTGGAGAAACGGCAGCCACCTTAAGTAACCACACCCCTAGAGACTAGTGACGTTATATTAGTATAAAATTTGCCAAATGTCGAGAACTCCACTCCGATTTCATGGCTTTCCCCGGCAAGGTTATTTTCAAGCTCTCTTGCTAAAGGGATAGGTTGTGTAGTATAGTTTATCCTTAGATGTGTCTGGGGTGTCGGGGCAGGGCTAGCCTACCATAACTCACCAGAATGCAGTTTCTAGCCGATATTGAAGATAAGAGTGACCAGATGAATGCCATCGAGAAGGCCCATTTCAACTCTTTCAGCAGTCTGATTGAGCCAAGCGTATCATTTTTGCTCACCAGGACGAGTAGTTTTCTCGTCTCGCGGAATATTGAAGCCTATGTCGTTGGTGGTTTTATCCGTGATGTACTGCTGGAGAGGGAGACGGCGGATATCGACATCGCCGTAGCCGCCGACTCGCTGGAGACTGCCTCTCAGGTGGCTAATGCCCTGGGAGGTAAATATGTGCTGCTGGACAAGGTTAACGCTATCGGCAGAGTAATTCTGGCTGATCAGGAAGCCCCCATAGCTAGTAAGCCGTGGGAGCTTGATTTCTCGCCGCTTAGGGGTAGTGTTAAAGAGGACCTTGCCCAACGCGATTTCACCATAGATGCCATGGCTATTAAGCTCAGCCAGCTAGCCGAGGGGCATCCTGATACCGTAATCATTGACCCCTTTAACGGCTTAAGCGACCTCCGAGAGGGCGTGATTCGGGCAGTTTCACCGGGGGCCTTCCGGTCAGACGCCGCCCGACTTTTAAGGGGGGTACGCTTAGCCTACGAACTGGGGTTTAGCATTGAGCACCAGACCGAAGCTCTAATTCAACGACACTCACACCTAGTATCCAGCGTCGCCGGTGAGCGGGTAAGAGAAGAATTAGTTCGTCTTCTGGCTATTCCCGGGACAGAAAAGCTCCTGTCCCATCTTGATGAACTGGGTTTGTTAACGGCTATAATTCCCGAGTTGGCTTCAGCCAAGGGAGTTACCCAACCCAAGGAACACTTCTGGGACGTTTTTGACCACAGCCTGGAGACAGTGGTTGCCGTGAGCTTTCTGCTTAGGGAAGGGGACTGGGCGCATGCCACCAAGGAAGTCCGGGCGTTATCCCCGTGGTCAGCCAAACTGAACGAGCACTTTAACCAGATTGTCAGTAGGGGCAGCACGAGACGAACCCTAACTAAACTAGCTGCACTGCTTCATGATATTGCTAAGCCACAAACGAAGACTTTAGAGGCTAACGGCCGAATTCGCTTTCTGAGACACGGGGAACATGGGGCAGATATGGCAGCCAGTATCCTTAAGCAGCTGAGGTTTAGTTCTAAAGAGATAAAGCTGGTGGAGAATATGGTAAGGTATCACCTCAGACCAACCCAGATGAGCCAGGAGGGACTTCCATCGCCGCGGGCTATTTATCGCTTCTTTCGTGATGCCGGTGAGGCCGGTGTCGATATCCTGTTCCTAAGCCTGGCTGACCATTTAGCCACCAGGGGACCAAATCTAAAACTGGAGCCGTGGCGCGAGCATACCCAGATGGTGAGCTATGTTCTGGATAAGCGTTTCGAGGAGGAAAGGGTGATCACACCGCCCAAGCTGATCAGTGGACATGACCTGATCAACACCTTCAGCCTGAGTCCCGGACCTGAAATTGGACAGCTACTAGAGCTAGCCCGCGAGGCCCAAGCCTCAGGCGAGCTTAAGACCAGAGAGGAGACCCTGTCCTATATCCGCCACTACCTAGCCGGTAAAGGCAGTAAAAATGACCAGAAGAAATAGAATACCCTTTATCATAATCATAACCATTTTCGCTCTGGCGATACTGGTGGTGGTGCCCCTTGATAAGGGGGTGCTGGGTAAGAAAGGAATGCACCTGGGGCTTGACCTTCAGGGCGGGACCCATCTGGTGTACCGGGCTGATTTTTCCTCACTAGAACCGGGGGCCGAGGCCGAAGCTCTGGATGGGGCCATAGCCGTTATTGAGAAGCGGGTCAATGTTCTGGGGGTGACCGAGCCGGTTATTCAGCAACTGGGAGAAGACCGCATCGTGGTTGAGCTAGCCGGTATCAGCGATATCGAAAAGGCCAAGAATATCATCGGGCAGACGGCGCTACTCGAATTTGGGGAGCTCACCGAGGAGGGGGAGGAGGCAAAGTGGGTCGATGAGCTGGGTGAGTGGAAGCCAACCACAGCAGAAATTAACGGTGAAGAATTGGAACTGAGCAGCCGCTATTTCAAAGAGAACACCTATGTCAGCCAGGATAACTTTGGCCAGGTAGTACTAGCCTTTGAGTGGAATGAAATCGGCAGCCAGATGTTTGAGGATATCACGACGCGTCTCCTGAATCAGCAGCTTGGTATATTTCTCGGTGATGAACCGCTGCGCGGCGATGACGGCATCCCCATTGCCCCCGTTATCCAAAGCGTCATTAGCGATAAGGGCATCATCGAAGGCCTGAGCCTCAGCGAGGCTACGGAACTGTCAAAATTGCTTAACGCCGGCCGTATTCCGGTGCCACTAACCCCTATTTACGAGCAAACGGTGTCCCCCATCTTAGGATCTGATTTTGTTGACATGAGCCTCAGGGCAGGAATAATCGGGCTGATACTGATTCTGATATTTATGATGGTCTACTACCGTCTGCCGGGTGCTCTGGCCAGCGCCGCCCTTCTTTTCTACGCCTTTTCAGTGCTGGCAATATTCAAGGCGGTGCCGGTTACTCTCACCCTAGCTGGTATCGGGGGCTTCGTACTGTCTATCGGCATGGCGGTAGATGCTAACATCCTTATCTTTGAGCGCATGAAGGAGGAGCTGAGACTGGGGCGAACCCTAGGGGCCGCTATTGAAAGTGGCTTTAAGCGAGCCTGGCCGGCTATCCGGGACAGCAACATAACTACCTTTATTGTCTGTGCTATTCTCTACTGGTTGGGGAGCAGTATCATCGCCAGCGCCCCGGTCATGGGTTTTGCAGCCACCCTAGCCATTGGTGTGGCGGTGAGCATGTTCAGTGCGGTTGTTGTCACCCGCACCTTTCTTCGTATCTTAGCCGGGAGTCGTTTAGCACAAAAGACCTCGCTATTTAGCGGGTATTCAGGAAGAGGCAATGACTGATATCGTTGGTAAGAGGTTCTGGTTCTTTGTGGCTGCTGGGGCACTTATCCTGTTCTGCATTATCTCGCTGGGACGCTTCGGGCTTAAACCCGGAATCGAGCTCTCCAGTGGTTCCCTGCTCACGGTCAATTTCGAGCAGACGGTAAACGAGGCCGACCTAAAGCAGGAACTGGCTAATCTCGGTTACAGCGGGGCTATTGTGCAGGCGACCGGAGAGGGCAGCTTCCTGATACGTACTAGTGAGCTAACCAGCCAGGCGAAAACGGAACTAGAGGCAGGTCTAGCCAGCCGTTTCGGTCTGGTCACGGAGGCTGAATTCTACTCGGTATCGCCGATGGTAGCTTCGGAGACAGCCCGAAACGCCGGTATTGCCATCGGCATCGCCTCTATTGGCATCCTGCTCTATGTCACCTGGGCGTTTCGTAAGATGCCCCACCCCTTCCGCTACGGCACCTGTGCCCTAATCGCGCTGGGGCACGATGCCCTGGTGGCACTGGGAATCTTCTCCGTTCTCGGTGGTATCCTAGGCTGGGAAATCAATCTGATGTTTATCACCGGCATCCTGGCAGTTCTAGGCTACAGCATCAACAACACCGTGGTCGTCTTTGACCGAATCAGGGAGAATCTAATCCTCGGGATAAGCGGTGACTTTGAGACAGTGGTTAACCGTAGCCTGGTGGAAACCCTGAGCCGGTCTCTTAATACCAGCCTGACCACCCTGCTCGTTGTCCTGGCCCTGCTCTTCTTCATCGGGACGACGATTCAGAATTTCGCCGTGGTGCTCCTCATCGGTATCATAGCCGGAACCTTTAGCTCAATATGTATTGCCCCCAACCTGCTGATCGTCTGGGAGAGAGGCGAGTGGGGCAGGATTTTCAAACGGACTTCAACGCCAACTGTCGAAGCGAACCGCCAGTAATGACCTCATGCCAGTTGATGTATCCGCTTCAGTGACTTAACCAGAGAGGTAATGTCTGGAGTCTCAAAGCCCCGTAGCTTGAACCCGGACGGCGGACGACTCAGTGGATCGTCAATATCTTTTTCGCCCAGCAGCACGTCAAAGGTAGCCTTAACCGAAGCCGCTAGCGCCACCAGAGGATAACCACCCTCTAGGGCAAAAACTAGATGGCCGCCACACAGCTCCTCAGCCAGTCCTTTAATAACACCGGCTATTTGGGCATAGCCGGTAACACTCAGGTCCATCATAGCCAGTCTATCAGACCAGTGCCCGTCGTAGCCAGCGGAGACCAGGATAAGCTCAGGGCTAAAGCGCTTAACTACCGGGACGATTACCTCATCAAATACCTGGAGATACTCCCCATCACCACTACCCGCCGGCAGCGGAATATTGACCGTGGTACCTTTGGCGTCTCCAATGCCTGTCTCCTCAAGACCACCAGTTCCCGGGTAGAGAGGAAATTCGTGCGTCGAGACATAGAGCACCTTGGGGTCACCATAGAAGATATCCTGGGTGCCGTTACCGTGATGCACATCAAAGTCAATTATGGCGATACGCCCCAGGTTAAATCTATTGAGCGCACACCTAGCGGCAACGGCCACATTATTGAAGAGGCAAAACCCCATCGCCTGAGTGGCCGTAGCGTGGTGACCCGGCGGTCTCACCAAGCCGTAGGCACTGCCACCTTCAGTCATCACCACCTCAGTGGCTCTAATCAGACCGCCCGCGGCATAGAGGGCTGCCTTATAGGAGCCGGGCGACACTACGGTATCGGGACCAAGCCAGCCACCACCATTTTTGGCTACTGCCTGAACATAGGCAATATACTCCTCGTGGTGCACTAAGGCTAATTCTTCAATGGTCGCCGGGCGGGGTGGTATGTGATATAGCCTTTTTTTGAGGCCGCTTTCTTCGAGACGGGACATGACCGCCTCCAGTCGAGCAGCATTTTCCGGGTGCTGACCGGTATCATGCTCTAGATAAACCGGGTCATAAACATAGCCTACCTTCATAAAAACTCCCTCATTCTATAAGATAACCAAATTAACCGATTTCAATCATACCAGACACGGCTTCTTGGGGACAACGGCGCATAGAGGCTAAACCACTAGCCGGATGCCTGAGGAGAGGAACCACCCCCCAAACCCGATCAGCAGGAAGCTGCAGGCAACAAACAGCCCCACTCGGAATTTCTCCTTCCACCTCGATTTTGTGCGGTGGACGACACTGGAAATGAAGAATAGCCAGCCAAAATCACATGCCAAGTGAACTACAATTAGCAGAATAAACCCAATCAAACCAAAACTGAGCGATTTCATGACCAGCATGCTACCCACGGCTGCCCACCACAGAAAAAAGAAGGGGTTGACGGCACTGGTAACTACTCCGGCGATAACCGAGTTATAAGGCAGCTCAGTACCCTCGTCTAGAGAGCCGCTCCTTTTTCGGAGCATAGAAACGCCCATCCACACTAAAATAGACCCACCCACCAGATACAGGGCGATCTGGACTGGTTCCCGATCAAAGAATCGGCCTAAGCCAAAATAGATGAGTAGCATCAGGGGAACTTCAACAATAGCGTGCCCCAGAGCCATCTGGACGCCGGCAAACTGAGACCGGTAACTCCGGGCTACGGCGACCGCAAACAGCGGGCCGGGCATCATTACCCCGGATAGTGAAATTACCGCCACGCTGGATAAAAAGGGGAGCATAAAGCACCTTTCTAGATGGATGTCGCTTTTTTAGTCCAGATGAGTAGAAAATGGTTTTGGTTTTCCATTATAACACTGATTAACGCTGGTCTTCACTTAAACTGGAGAGGCTTTGGCAGCAAAGCCTTAAATGAGCAAATTGTTTTTACGGACATAAATGCTATAATAGGGCAATCAGAAAGGTAAGTGTTACCAGCGCTGGTACTCTTAAGCGATGACTCAGTACTGCTTAGTCTACATCACCACTAAAGACGAAGAAGAGGCGAGGAGAATAGGCAAGGCACTGGTCAGCGAAAAACTGGCTGCCTGCGTTAATTTCCATCCCATCAAGTCTATCTTCCGCTGGCAGGGGGAAATCAGTCAGGAAGATGAAGTGGCCATGTTAGCCAAGACCAAGGCTGAGTTAGTTGATGAACTCGTAAGCAGAGTGAAAGAGCTACATTCGTATGAAGTCCCGTGTATTGTCGTCTTACCAGTAGAGAAGGGTAACCCTGATTTTCTAGAGTGGATCAACCAGGCAACGAAATAACGCCCACTAGGCAGGGGAACGGGGGTATAGCGTGCCTTTGGATTTGAATAAGGTGTTCCCGCAGGTGGGGGGGATGATAGCCAGATTGAAGGCCGAGGGCGCTGAAAGGCAAGAGCGCCTCCAGTATGCTCTTGATACCCTTCATGCTCAGGCTGGTAATCTCAGTGACCTAGCCAGAAAAATCGCCGTCGCCAAGACCACCTGGCTGGTGGCCGGCTTAGCGGAGGGCCTCGACCACTGTTACCAACCACCCCCTGCCCCTTCTGACTTCACCATTCTAGCTACTGATGGCTCTCACATTGCCGTTGACCGGCACCGCTCCCCCCGGTGCTACCTGATAAACATCGGAGAAGTCGCCCTCAACTATGGCAAAAATGCCGGTGCCAGCCTTGATAGTCACCCCTGCCTGTATTCTGGGGAGGAAGAGCTAGCTATCACTCCCAGCGGCATTAAAGGTCGCGAGCAGCCAATAGAGGGTAACCTCCTGGGCATAAAACGCAGCGTCGATGAGTGCCAGCGACTAGCCAAGATGGCCCAGGAGCTGGCGGCGGGTTGTCTGAGTCTGGCCCTTGTTGACGGTTCGCTCATTCTCTGGGGTCTGGAAGCCTACCCCGAGTTTGTCACCAAGGCTCTGCTGGAGAGAGGCTTCTTAAGCTACCTTACCGAGATAGAAAAACTCAATGAGACTGACCGGAAGGTAGCTCTCGCCAGCTACATCAGCTTTCCACGCAGCACCGAGGTCGTTAACACGCTACGGGTGGCCCTCTGCCCCCACGACCCACCGGATTGCGACCGCTACTGTTCGGTTAACGAAACTAGAGAATGCGACAGGGTCGCCGGCATTATGGATAGGGAACTATTCATTAACCTGCTCCATCCCGGAGAGAGGTCAGCACTATTTATCAGCGGGTCATCTATTGTCCCGAAGCACTACGGCGGGCACCAGGTCTATTTCTTCTACCTCAGGGTGGATGACGAGATTGCCCGCATTGAGATTCCCCGCTGGGTGGCTTTAGATGAGAACCTGCTCAACACGACGCACTCCCTGATTTTAGACCAGTGCCAGCGGGGGCAGGGATACCCGGTAGCCCTGAGCGAAGCCCACGAACAGGCAGTGGTGACGGCGGCGGATAGGGAAAAATTCTGGCAGCTGGTGGAGTCTATCCTGGTTACTGAACACCTGCCCAGCCTGAGTTCCGCCAAGAGCCAGAGCAAGAGAACCCGCTGGGTTTAGTCCCATAGAGGCTAGCCCCATTACTTTGCGCAGGGAGCTTTAGCTATGCAAAGGTTAAGGAATCTACCCTTAAGGGCATGGACTATCCTGCCCCTAACCATTATTTTTGGGGCCGCGGCATTCCGCCTGAGTTGGAATATCCTTTTCGCCACGGCCACCGCAAGCCAGGTCTTATGGGGGATAGTTACTGGCGTAACCGTCATGGGCTACTTCTTTATCCTCCGCTTCCTGTCCCGGCCCGTCCCCACAGAAAAGCTGACCAGCCAAAAATCAAGAGCCGGAGCTATCGCCTTTGTCGCTAGCGGAGTAGCTATCGCCACTGCTTACCTGATTCAGAAGACCCCTCTCTCCATCGCCCCCATCAGCAAGGTCGTTCTCGGACTCTCCTTCGCCGTGGTTGTGGGGGGATACCTCTTTCTCGTCCTCCTCATCAAGCCCAGGCTGATTAGCAAGCTAAAGACCCGGCTAGTGAGGATGGGGGTTACCGTAGTGGTTACCCTGGCGCTTACCACCCTCACCATCCACACCATCCGCTTTCTCCCCTCCCCAGACGCTGCCCACCCCTTCAGCCAGGCAATGGCCATCCTGCTCCTGGCAGCACTTATCGCCGTCTACCCGCTGATACTGAAGTATATCTGGCGTGTCTGGCAGGCTGAGGAGGGAGGTTGAATTTAGATGTTAAAGATACTACGCTATAATAAAACTTGTTAGACTCAGTTTTTATGCTTAGGTTTGTAACCCTCTCCCAATATTCCTAAGGAGGCATTAAATGGGTAGTAAGGGCAGAAAGAATGTGAAGAAGCCCAAGCAGGCTAAGGGTAAGAAAGAGAAGAAGAAATAGGTAGCCGCTATGGCTGAAAACCAGAGAGTTGGTGAGGTTATTGAAGCCTCCACCACCGATTTTGTGGCTCAGTGCTACGAGCTCTACGAGCTACCGCCCCTGGGTAGCCTGGTAAAGACCCGAGAGCCGGATGTGGAGCAGTTTGGAGTCGTCTACCGGGCGACCACTACCAGTTTTGAGCCGGGACGGCGTCCTATCGCCCGGGGTAAGGACGAAGCGAGTGAGGAAGCCCTCTACCAGGCAAACCCGCAGCTTATGAAGCTCTTAAGGAGTGAGTTTGGGGTCCTGGTGGTGGGGCACCGGGAGAGCGACCGGCTGCACCACTACCTGCCACCTAAGCCGGCCCGCCTTCACGGCTTTGTCTACCTGTGCTCACCGGAGGAGATACGGGAGTTCAGCCAGTCCTTTGGCTTCCTTAATATCCTGGTTAACACCCACTTACCCATAGCGTCTGGCGAGATTATCGCCGCAGCGCTACGTCAGATGAGCCGGGTATATGAAGACCGGCACGCCTTTCTGGTCTCCGCCGGTAAGGAGCTAGCGGTTCTGCTCAGCGGCGACTTCAGCCAGCTCAAAACCATTCTGGAGAGGCTTAAAGGGTGACCCAAGGAAATAAGCTAAATGCTGGTTATCGCGCTTCCGATGCCACTAGCCAATTGAGGGAGAGTATGAAAACATGACCGCAGAAAAAAGCCAAAGGCTGGGTATCGTTACCTCGGGTTCTCTCAATAAAGGGGTGGAGGTCAGGCTGGATAGCTCAGCCTCAGTGGAGGATATGGCAGTGGGGCGATACGTCACCATTGAGGGACAGAAACAGCGCTTCTTCGGCATGATCACCGATATCAGCCTGGGGGTGATTGACCCCAGGCTCACCCTTACCCCACCCGATGTTTCCAACCCGCTGGTAGCTGAAGTAGTCGCCGGCACCAGCACCTATGGTGAACTGCACGTGCTACCGATGCTGACTATCGGCGGTGATGCCGCCAGCCTGATCGAGGGGCCGCAGCCAGTCAAGACCGTCCCCAGCCACTTCTCGCCGGTGAAGCTGGCGTCACAAGCGGACGTGGAGCTGGTCTTCGGCGGTGAGGACGAAAGGAAATTCTATATCGGCACTCCGCTGGATATGGAGACCAAGATCTGCCTCAATCTGGAGGAGTTGGTCAAGCGTAGTAACGGTATTTTCGGCAAGAGCGGCACCGGTAAGACCTTCCTCACCCGCCTGCTACTCATCGGCATGCTGCAGAAGGGAAGAGCGGTAAACCTCGTCTTTGACATGCACAGCGAATACGGCTGGGAGGGCACTAGCGAGAGCGGGCGCAAGGTTAAAGCCCTAAAGCAACTCTTTCCGGCTAAGGTGGCGGTGTTTACCCTTGATGAAGAAAACGCCCGGCGCCGGCGCGTGAGCACCGATTTCGTGGTTCGGATCAGCTATGACGAGATAACCCCGGAGGATATGGCGCTACTACGCCAGACCCTGAACCTTACTGAACCAGCCGTGGAAGCAGTCTACCAGTTAAGTCGCCGGTTTGGCAAAAAGTGGCTTGAGCGTACCCTAGAGATGAAAGACACCGAGGAGATTAAAGAGCTACTCGGAGAACTTAACATTCACGAGAGTACCTATCAGAACCTGAGACGAGGACTGGCTACTATCAGCCGGCTTCCCTTCCTTGAGGCACAGGCTCCGGATAATGCCGTCGGCCAAATTCTGGAATACCTGGAGCGGGGTATAAATGTTGTCCTGGAATTTGGACGCTATACGGATATCACCGCCTACATCCTAGTCGCCAACCTGCTTACCCGCCGCATCCACGCCCAGTATCGCGAGCGTATGGAAAGGGCACTGGGTGAGGACAGCGCCCAGCCCGTTCCTCTGGTAATAACCATCGAGGAGGCACACCGATTCCTGAACCCGGCTCTGGCGGCACAGACTATCTTCGGCACTATCGCCCGTGAGATGCGTAAGTACAACGTTACCCTGCTGGTGATTGACCAGCGCCCCAGCGGTATTGACGATGAGGTTATGTCACAAATGGGCACCAAGATAACCTGCCTTCTTGATAATGAGCAGGATGTTGATAGCGTCCTGGCTGGAGTGTCCGGTAAGAGCGAGCTGAAGTCGGTCCTGTCCCGGCTGGAATCCCGGCAGCAGGCACTTATCTTCGGTCACGCGGTACCCATGCCAGTAGTCATCCGGACTCGAGAATACGGCTCGGCTGAGTCCTATAAAGACTTCAGCAGCAGCGGTGGGGCGACGAAAGAGGCAGAGCCGGATATCGAGGAACTCTGGGACTAAAGATAAAAAAAGAGGCAAATAGATTTGGCAAGAAAAAAGGTTGGACTGGCGCTGAGTAGCGGGGCAGCCCGGGGACTGGCTCACATAGGCGTGCTTGAGGTTCTGGAAAGAAATGGCATCCCCATTGACCTGATAGCCGGCACCAGCATCGGGGCGATAGTTGGTGCCTCTTATGCCGCCGGAAAAGATATTAGCGAGATAAAAAAGGTGGTAGTGGGCTTAAACCGACGCCAGATGCTGTCCCTAGCCGACTTCACCATACCCACGCGGGGGTTCATCAAAGGCCGAAAGATTACTGAATGGTTGAAGTCGGCTATCGGGGGCATCAGCTTCCGTGACCTGAAGATACCCTTTGCCTGCGTAGCTACTGACATCATCACTGGCGAGGAGGTAGTAATTAAAGAGGGCTCGGTGGTGACTGCGGTGAGAGCCAGTACTTCCATGCCAGTGATATTTACCCCGGCCAGACTTGAGGGTCGGTATCTGGTGGACGGGGGACTGGTCAACCCGATACCAGTGAGGGTACTCAGAGACATGGGGGCTGATTTTGTTATCGCCGTGAGCGTGGTGCCCTATCTCGGTGACCGAGCTCAACTGCAAGATGCCGATGGCGCTACCAGACCCAAGGAGCCCAATATTCTCAGTGTGCTGATACGGATGATGTATATCGTGGGTTATCAAGCGGCGCTATCGGGAATCAGGGAGGCGGACATGACCATTGCCCCCGATGTCGCCCATATCCGTCCCGATAATTTCAACCGCGCCCGGGAGTGTATCCTTCAGGGTGAACAAGCCGCCCAAAGGGCGCTCCCCGAACTAAAAAAGCAGCTAGAAGCCTAGCCTTTTCGACTGTCGTCTGATTCCCCGATTCCCGAAAACTACAGCCTGACTTGACAGCCGGGTTCCTATGTGATATGCTTTTATTGCAAACGATAAGCATTAGCGATAATACGATGCCAAAAGAGCAACCTCTACAGAGTAAGCGTCAGGTGTTAAAATCAGCCGGGCTGAGGATGACCAGTCAGCGGGCCCTAATCCTAGACATTATCAGCCAGGGTCAGGAACACCTGGATGCTGACGAAGTCTATCGCTTGGCTCGAGAGCGGCAGCCAAGCCTCAGCCTGTCCACGGTCTACCGAAACCTACAGACACTCAAGAGATTGGGGTTGGTGAAGGAGCTACACTTTGATCAGTCGCACCACCACTATGAGGCCAAGCCCAAGGCGGAGCACCACCACCTGGTGTGTTTGGGCTGCGGCAAGGTTGTGGAGTTCGGGTGTGAGCTAAGTCAAAGGATGCGACAGGAAATAGCCCGTAAAAAGGGCTTTGAGGTCACCGGCGTAGAGGTCCATATGACCGGTTACTGCGCCAGCTGCCGCCGAAGAAAGGAATAATTTTTTAACCTATTTATTGCAAATGAGAAGCATTTGTATTTAGGGGTGATATAGATGGTAAGTTGCTTGCCACTAACTATGGTCTCTCCCGGTGAAAAGGTTAGGATAGTTAGTGTTAGAGCTGGACGCGGGTTAAGTCGGCGGCTGGCTGACATGGGTTTAATCCCAGGGACACTCCTATCGGTCATTAATAGCCGAGGAGCCGGGCCCACTCTCATTGAGTTCAGAGGCTCGAGGTTGGCACTGGGCTTTGGTATCGCCCAGAAGATTACGGTGGAGAGAGCAGTTGACTAGGGAGATAGCTATTGCTCTAGCGGGAAACCCTAATTCGGGGAAAACTACGGTGTTTAACAATCTCACCGGCACCCGCCAGCACGTGGGTAACTGGCCCGGAGTGACTGTAGAGAAGAAGGAAGGGAGCTATGACTACCGGGGGTATAGAGTTAAAGTGGTCGACCTACCGGGAGTCTATAGCCTGACTGCCTATTCACCCGATGAGGTGGTGGCCCGCAATTTCATCCTGGAAGGTAAGCCTGACGTCGTCGTGGATATCGTGGATGCTTCCAACCTAGAACGAAACCTCTACCTTACTGTCCAGCTACTTGAGCTGGAGGTAAATCTGGTGGTTGCCCTTAACATGATGGACGTCGCCAAATCCCGCGGCTATGAGATTGATGTCGAAGGCCTCGCCCAGGAGTTGGGGGCACCGGTGGTACCGATGGTAGCCACCCGCCATGAGGGTCATAATCAATTGCTCCAGGAAATAGTAGCTGTTGGTGAGGGCAAGGAGGCGTTAGAAAGAACGGGACCCTACTATGGTAGTGAGCTCGAGGAACACATTAAAGAACTTGAGAAGGTGATTGCTCAGGACGAGGAGCTTTCACAGCGGTTTCCGCTACGCTGGCTGGCGATAAAGCTCCTGGAAGAGGACAGCGAAGTACTTAAGAAAATAGGCGTTAAGGTTTGAGCCGAGACGAGATAATACAAGCTAGGGACAGGAGTCTGGCCCATCTTAGAGGTATCTTCGGTGACGACAGTGAAACCGTAATTGCCGAGAAAAGGTACGGTTTCATTGGCGGACTCTTGAAGGACATCCTGAAAAGGCCGACAACCGAAAAGGTCACCACCTCGCATAAGGTTGATCGGGTGCTGCTCCACCGTGTCTGGGGTATCCCCATATTCCTGGGGATAATGTATGGCCTGTTTCAGTTCATCTTTAACGCGGCTGCCCCGCTTACAGACTTGATTAAAGCTGGCTTCGCTAGGCTAGCGGAAATAGCAGCCGGGGTTTCTCCAGCCTGGTGGGGCTCTCTACTCGGCGATGGTATCATTGGCGGTGTCGGCTCGGTGCTCAGCTTTGTACCCAACATATTCTTCCTCTTCATTGCCATATCCATTCTCGAGGACTGTGGTTACCTAGCTCGGGCTGCCTTCGTCATGGACCGGGCCATGCACCGGGTAGGCCTGCACGGTCGCTCGTTCATTCCCCTGGTGCTGGGCTTCGGTTGCACCATTCCCGCGCTTATGGCCTGTCGCACCATCGAAAACCCCAGAGACAGACTAACGACCATGCTGATTAGCCCCTTTATCGCCTGCGGGGCTCGCCTGCCCATTTTCGTCCTCCTGGCCGGTGCCTTTTTCCCGATGCGGGCCGGCCTAGTAGTCTTCGCCCTATATTTGATTGGTATCGGGGTAGCTGTCGCCACAGCCCTCATCTTCCGCAAGACCCTGTTTCGCGGTGAATCCAGCCACTTCGTCATGGAGTTACCCCCTTACCGCCTACCGACTTTCGTAGGCACCGTGGTTCACATGTGGGAACGGGGTAAGCACTTCCTGCAGAGGGCGGGCACCGTCATCTTTGGCGCCGTGGTGCTCATCTGGTTTCTGGGTAACATGCCCTGGGGCACAGCATACGCCAGTGCCCAGAGCTGGCTGGGACAGGTGGGCAGTTTCGTAGCTCCAGTGTTTATTCCCTGTGGCTTCGGTCAGTGGCCAGCAGTGGCCAGCCTTATCTCCGGATTTTTTGCCAAGGAAACGGTAGTCGGCACTCTAGGCGCTATCTTCGCCGTTGAGGAGGGGATTCTGGGAGGTGCCCTAACCACTCAGCTGAGCTGGACGCCACTCATCGCCTTTGCCTTCATGGTCTTTAGCCTGCTTTACACGCCCTGCATTGCTGCAATTGGTACCATAAGAAGTGAGACCCATTCCTGGAAGTGGCCCTGGTTATCCATTGTCTACTCTACCGGGCTCGCCTGGATCGCAGCCACCCTTATCTACCAGATTGGCCGGCTGGTTATCGGGAGTTAGGGCCGCCGCTTGAGGAAAGACCTTAAGACTAGTCGAAGAGGCCAAGCATCCTTAGCCCCATATAGAACAGCACCCCGACAAAGGCGTATCGCAGCGGCCTCGCCGGTAACCGATGAGCCGTTCTCGCCCCAAGCTGGGCCATACCGATACTGGTAGCCGCCAGTAAAGCCCACGACTCAAGATAGACATAACCCAAGGAATGGGCGGGTAGCCCGGGGGTACCAAGACCATGAACAATATAGCCCACTATCCCCCCAATGCTGGTAATCATGACCATAGCTAGGGAGGTGGCTACTGCGCTGTGCATTCTGAACCTGAGCACCAGTACCATCACCGGAACAGCTAACATGCCACCGCCAATACCGATGAGTCCGCTGACCAAGCCGATAAGTGCCCCCCAGGCTGCCCAAAGCCAGGGGGCGTTCTTCGGTTGGGCGCTAGCTTCCGCCGGTTTAAAGCTCAGCATTCTGACTGCGGCCCCCAGGACAACTGCCCCAAAGACTATCTTTAGTATTGCCCCGGGCAGATAGCTTGCCAGAGTAGCCCCCCCAAAGGCACTGGCCAGACCACAGCCACCTATAATAAAGGCGGCTCGCCACCATATTGCTCCCTCTTTATGGTGTCGCCAAGTGCCACTGGCCGCCGTAGGCAGTATCACCGTGAGACTGGTACCAAAAGCCAGCTTTACGGCGATATCTACCGGCAGCCCCATACTGGTGAAGACCATGTACTGGACCGGTGTCATGATGAAGCTGCCACCGACACCAAGCAGCCCGCTAGCAAAGCCAACACCGAGACCGGCTCCTAACAGGGTAACAATATTGGCTATCGTCATGGGACACCCTAACTGTTCGGGAGCATGAGCTTATGCCCGGGGATGCCAAGACAAGTTACGTACAGACCCATTTCATATTAACCCTGTAGCCAACTATAAAACAAGACCCTTTTTATACTAACCCCGAGACCGATTGCGCTTGGTATCCCTCATTGTTTATAATGACTTTGACATACGGGGCTGTAGCTCAGCTGGGAGAGCGCCTCCTTTGCACGGAGGAGGTCAGGGGTTCGAATCCCCTCAGCTCCACCAAAGGGGACGATACCTAGAACTCTCCCCCAGCTTCAGCAAGGGTTGAATTGGCCGCGCTTACGTTTTTCAACCACGTTTGATTGGCCATCGCAGTAGGTCCGTACAGGTCTTGAACTTGAGATACCCTGATCAAAAGTCAGGTGCTAATTCGCCCTCTATTCTCGCAATTCCTAGGCGTGAATTCTCCTTTGACACAACCCCTTTTTCACCGAATCAGGTGCTCAGCTTATTCAAGCTTATTTGAACACCACTAGGATCAGAATAACACGTATCATGGTTCGTTTCAATCTTTAGAATGATTCTATCAACATCTCACGGCACAGTTTTATGTCAATTTAAGCTCTGACCAAGTGACTTCACAACATCGCAGGCTTTCCCCTCTCGACCGACTGAACTTGCAGAAATAGACTATATCGAAAGGGGCCAGAGGGATACTCTTCTGGCCCCTTTCTACTTCTCTTATTGAACAGAATAAGCAATTGTGAAAGGTAAAACACATTCTTTTTCTGTAGCAAAACACTGGTAGCTTACTAGCCGAAGACAATTAGAGTATAATATGTCTACGCAATAGCATGTCGAAGCTATGGTTATAGCTAAGCTAGGGGGTAAGATAGCCTAGAATGATAGAGCACGAAGAAGGCAGAAAACGCATAGTTATCGAGGGAGTAACGCCCGAGATTGATGGCGGCCGCTTCCCAGTCAAAAGGATAGTTGGCTACCAGGTAGTTATCGAGGCTGACATCTTTGCTGACGGTCATGACGTGCTCTCTTCTTTTCTGCTGTATCGCAAGGAAGACGACCCGAATTGGACTAGCATCCCCATGGAGTTTCTGGTTAATGACCACTGGCCCGGCTCCTTTGTGGTTACCGAGCCGGGGCAATATCGTTATACCCTCACTGCCTGGGTTGACCAGCTCGAGACCTGGCGGCAGGACATGTTGAAAAAGATTAAGGCAAAGCAGGATGTTTCCGTTGACTTTGTGATCGGGGCACAATCTATTGAGGAAGCTAGCCAGGATGCCACAGAAAGTGATGCTGTCACTATGCAGAAATGGGCGGCATCCCTACGTTCAGACCAAGTATCGCTACCAGCCAAAAAGAGACTTTTGCTGAGCGAGCGGCTGATGGCGATCATGAACCAGTATACCGATCGGCGGTTCGCCGTTACCTATCCCCGTGAGTTAGCCGTGGTGGTTGACCGTGAAAAGGCACGCTTTAGCACTTGGTACGAGGTGTTCCCACGTTCTTGCGCCACCGATGCTGGCCACCACGGTACCTTGAGTGACTGCGAAAGGTGGCTTCCGTACATTTCGGAAATGGGCTTTGACGTGCTTTACTTCCCGCCTATCCACCCCATTGGTCTTACCAGCCGCAAGGGAAAGAATAACGCCGCTGTGGCAAAACAGGGCGACCCTGGCACTCCTTGGGCCATCGGTTCGGCAGAGGGCGGGCATAAGGCGGTTCATCCTCAACTGGGGACTTTAGCCGACTTCCGAAGGCTAACCTTGAGGGCTAAAGAGTATGGCATGGAAGTCGCCCTAGACCTTGCCTTCCAGTGCTCCCCGGATCACCCCTACGTCAGGGAGCATCCGGAGTGGTTTCGCTGGCGTCCCGATGGCACCGTTCAGTACGCAGAAAACCCACCCAAGAAATACCAGGACATCTATCCGCTTGATTTCCAGACCGAGCACTGGCCGGAGCTCTGGGAGGAGTTGAAGAGCGTCGTTCTCTTCTGGATAGAGGGGGGGGTACGCATCTTCCGGGTGGACAACCCACATACCAAGCCCTTTGCTTTCTGGGAGTGGCTGACTAGCGAGATCAAAAAAGAATATCCCGACGTGCTCTTTCTAGCCGAAGCCTTTACCCGACCCAAGATCATGTACCGCTTGGCTAAGGTGGGCTTCAGCCAGTCCTACACCTATTTCACCTGGCGCAATGTCAAATGGGAACTAGACCAGTACTTCACCGAGTTAACCAAGACCGAGGTTCGTGAATTCTTTCACCCTAGTCTATGGCCCAATACCCCGGATATCCTCAGTGATTATCTGCGGGATGGTGGACGACCGGCCTTCATTATACGCCTGATACTGGCAGCAACTCTTGGTGCCAGTTATGGGATTTATGGCCCTGCTTTCGAACTCTGTGAAAACCGGCGTAAGGATACCGTAAGCGAGGAATACCTGAACTCGGAAAAATACGAGATAAAGCACTGGGATATCAAGAGGCCAGATAGCCTCAG
>CAYYLM010000018.1:30281-33348 GCA_964472625.1 uncultured Dehalococcoidales bacterium | reverse complement strand
GCCGCCAAGATAGCCATCGGCAAGAGGCTGGATGAAATCCCCAACGCCGTTACCCAGAAGACGCTGGCTTCCTTCGAGCCGGCTCTGGACTACGTAGTGGTCAAGATTCCCCGCTGGCCGTTTGATAAGTTTGCCTCCGGCGACCGGGTTATCGGCACCCAGATGAAAGCCACCGGCGAGGTGATGGCTATCGACCGCAGCTTCGAAGCCGCCCTGCATAAGGCGGTGCGCTCCCTGGAGTTTGGCAAACGGACGCTGCTCTGGGAAGACCCCAACTGGGAACTGGGCGCCAACATCAGCTCTTACCCCCTGGAACCCACCGACCTCAGACTGTGGGCCATCATGGCCGCCCTGAGACGGGGGATAGGCACTGAGGAGATACACGAACAAACCAAGATTGACCTCTGGTTCCTCACCAAGCTGGAGAACATCGTCAGTACGGAAGAGAGGCTACTCTCTGAGAAGCTGACGCCGGAGTTACTGCGCCAGGCAAAGCGACTGGGCTTTTCCGATGAGCAGGTGGGCACGCTAGCCGACCGGCTCCCCGAGCAGGTAAGAGAACTGCGCCACAACTGGAATATCCGCCCCGTCTATAAGATGGTGGATACCTGTGCTGCCGAGTT
Organism: uncultured Dehalococcoidales bacterium; assembly: GCA_964472625.1. Taxonomy (GTDB): domain Bacteria; phylum Chloroflexota; class Dehalococcoidia; order Dehalococcoidales; family UBA5760; genus UBA5760. The sequence goes on along the minus strand of CAYYLM010000018.1, from coordinate 32,725 downwards.
CGATGCCGCTACTCCCTATTTCTACAGCACCTACGAAGAGGAGAATGAGGCTCAAGCTACCCCGGAGAATAAGGCGGTAGTTATCGGTAGCGGTCCCATCCGCATTGGCCAAGGCATTGAATTCGACTATTGCAGCGTCCACTCCGCCTGGGCACTTCAAGAGTTCGGTTTTAAGAGCATTATGGTAAACTCCAACCCGGAGACTGTCTCCACCGATTTTGACACTAGCGACCGCCTCTACTTTGAAGCCCTGGATGAGGAAAGTCTGCGCGACATACTGGAGAACGAGAGCTTATCAGATACCAGCCCCACCCCCTCCATCGTCCAGTTTGGTGGTCAGACCGCCGTCAATCTGGCCCAACCCCTGGCACGCAGCGGGCTACCGTTGCTTGGCTCCAGCGCCGAGGTCATCGACCTAGCTGAAGACCGACGCCGCTTTGAGAATTTCCTAAGCGAGCTGGGTGTCCCCCAGCCGCCGGGGGCCGGGGTAACCTCGGTTGATGAAGCCCTCAATATCGCCCAGCTCATCGGCTATCCGGTGCTGGTGAGACCCAGTTATGTCCTCGGCGGCCGGGCTATGGAGATAGTTCACGATGCCGGCGAACTGCTCCGCTACCTCAAACTAGCCATGGAACTGGATACCGGACACCCGGTGCTCATTGATAAATACCTCGAGGGGAAAGAGGTTGAGGTTGATGCCATTAGTGACGGGGAGACCGTCCTCATCCCCGGGATAATGGAGCACATCGAGCGGGCTGGAGTCCACAGCGGTGACTCCATGGCCGTCTACCCTGGAGTGAACCTGACTGAGTCTGAGATCGAGACCATCATTGATTACGCTATCCGCATCGGGCTGGGGCTAAAGGTTAACGGGCTGATGAACATCCAGCTTGTGATTATGCCTAGCGATAGCGGCCGGTCACAAATCTACGTCTTAGAAGTTAACCCCAGAGCCAGCCGCACCGTGCCCTTCATCTCCAAGGTCACCGGCGTACCGATGGTGAATGTTGCCACCAAGGTTATGCTCGGTAAGAGCCTCAAGGAACAAGGCTATGAGAGCGGTCTGTGGCCCAGGCAAAACCTGATTGCCATTAAAGCCCCTGTTTTTTCCATGTCAAAGCTAATCGGTGTTGATACCTACCTCGGTCCCGAAATGAAATCTACCGGCGAGGTGATGGGGATTGACTACAATTTTGAAGCTGCCTTAGCCAAGGCACTCCTGGCGGCGGGGTTAATGCTGGCTCCAGAGGGAGCCATGCTGTTCAGCATCGCCGACCGGGATAAGCCGGAAGCGCTACCCCTAATACGGAAGTTCGCCACGGCCAGCTATAAGATCTATGCCACCGAAGGCACCGCCGCTATGCTTGAGGCAGCTGGCCTACCGGTGAAGATGATCAGCAAGAAATTAACCGAAGGACACCCCAATATCATTGACATCATCAATGACGGGACTGTGAGTGGTGTGGTCAATACTATTACCGGGGGGCGCATCCCGCTAAGGGATGGCTTTGCCATCCGTCGGGCGGCCGCCGAGAAGCATATCCCCTGCTTCACCTCTCTAGATACAGCGAAGGTAGCCATAGCAGCAATTACGAGCGGTAGCCGAGTTTACAGCATTCAACCGCTGACTGACTACCGAGAGAAGGAGCCAGCTTGAGACAGGTATTAGCTTCCATAATCAGCAACGAGCTAATCTGCTCTGATATGCGCCCCGACTATGGTGAAGCCAGCAGCCATATCATCTGGTTACAGTGCCCCGAAATCGCTAGCGAGGCAAAGCCAGGACAATTCGTGATGGTTAGCTGTGGCTCAGAATTCATATTACGCCGTCCTCTTAGTATCCACCGTGTCCGCAATGACAGTATTGCTCTCTTTTTCATCGCTTGGAAGGCGCAGGGCACTTGGTGGTTATCACAGCGTAAGACACAAGATAACATCGACTTGCTTGGGCCGCTTGGTAATAGCTTCAACATTCAACCCGATTCAGAACAAATCCTACTGGCAGCCGGTGGGATGGGGATGGCTCCCATCATGTACCTCGCCGACACCGCCCTTGAGCAAGAGAAAAAGGTAACCCTGCTCGAGGGAGTCAGATACACCTCCCAGCTTTTCCCTAGAGAACTACTACCAAAGCAAATTAACCTCATCACTACCACCGAGGACGGAGAATTCGGTCACCAAGGTCGTATTTCCGACATTTTGCCCAAACTTAGTGACCAAGCAGACCAGGTCTTTGCCTGTGGGCCAACGGCCATGTACCGTGAGATGGCGAACAGGAAAAAGGAACTGGAGCTCACCGGGAAGTCGGTCCAGATCTCCCTGGAGATGAGGATGGGTTGCGGGCGGGGGGTATGCTACGGCTGCACGGTGAAAACCAAAGGGGGGCTAAAGCAGGTATGCCAAGACGGGCCGGTCTTTGAGCTGAACGATATTATCTGGGATGA
>CAYYLM010000018.1:0-30181 GCA_964472625.1 uncultured Dehalococcoidales bacterium | reverse complement strand
AGCAGGTATGCCAAGACGGGCCGGTCTTTGAGCTGAACGATATTATCTGGGATGAGCTAAGCCCAAAACTTTAAGCGAGGTGCACAATGGGAAGCAAAAAAGAATATATAGGGACGCTTGAAGTCAAATTAGCTGACGGCAAAGCTCTAGAGGTCGTAATTCACAAATCTGGACGCACCATCTGGATAAACGGGGAAATTGTGCATCCAAGTAATCGTGACTCTTTTGACGGCATCATAAACGAGATAGGTATTATCCATAATTCAGTAGTCAAAGAATATGATTGGAAAACATATGCAAAACATCTGGAGTTCCGAAGATACAGTAAATAAAATTTGAGGAGAGCAAATTATATGGTCGTCACCAAGAAAATCAGCCTCAGCACCCAAGGTGAGTGCGATATTGTTGACATTACCCCTCAGGTAGCGGAACAGCTTTCCCAATCGGGAATAAATAATGGTACCGTCACCATCTTTGTCGCTGGCTCAACGGCCGGGGTAACCACGATTGAGTTTGAGCCGGGGCTAGTGAGCGACCTACAGGAACTTTGGCAGCGAATCGCTCCCAAAGGAATTACCTATAACCATGACCGCCGTTGGGGCGATGGTAACGGCTACGCCCACGTCAGGGCATCACTACTCGGCGCCTCGTTAGTCGTCCCGTTCACTAATAAGAGTCTCTCCTTAGGTACCTGGCAGCAGATAGTCCTGGTGGACTTTGATAACCGCCCCCGCTCAAGGGAGGTCATCCTGCAGATTACGGGAGACTAGTCTATTTACCCTGAAGTAGGGTGAAGAATTCAGACCTAGTTTCTGGTCGAGAGCGGAAAATACCCTTAAGCGCTGAGGTAATGATGGCACTACCCGGTTTCTTAATACCGCGCATAATCATACACAGGTGTTCCGCCTGAACGACCACCGCCACTCCATCAGGTCTAATACCATCAACAATGGCATCAGCAATCTGAGAGGTCATCCTCTCCTGAATTTGAGGGCGCTTAGCCACGATTTCTACCACCCTAGCCAGCTTACTGGCACCGACCACACGGCCCTCACTATTGGGGATATAGCCGATATGAGCTACACCGTAAAACGGTAGCAGGTGGTGCTCACACATGGAATAAAAGGGGATGTCCTTGACCACCACCATCTCACGATGCCCCTCTTCAAAGCTGACCGAGAGCTCCTCTCTGGGATCCTGACCCAGCCCTATAAAAAGCTCGGCGTACATCTCGGCGACCCGAGCCGGCGTACCAACTAAGCCCTCCCGACCAGGGTCCTCACCGATAGCCCCGATAATTGTGGCTACCGCCTCTTTAATCTTAGCCTCGTCAAACATCTTCCCTCCTTTAGCCCCAGCCCAGTGCCTGCTCCACCGCCACTAGATCAGCCGGAAGCTCAAGAAAGCCTTCCGCACCCTTTAGGGCCGTATCCGGGTCTTTAAGACCCGTGCCCGTCACCACACAAACCACCCGCCTCAGCGAGAAGTCCATACCCTGACGGGAAAGCTTAAGTAAGCCAGCCAGAGAGGCTGCCGAGGCCGGTTCACCGAAGATACCACCCTTAGCCGCCAGAAGCTGATAGGCAGCTAATATTTCCTCGTCGCTAACCATATCAATAATCCCCCCGGACTCATCACGGGCCGCCACCGCCTTCTGCCAGCTAGCGGGATTACCAATCCTTATCGCCGTGGCTACCGTCTGTGGCTCCTTGATGGGATAACCCCGCACAATAGGCGCCGCCCCTTCAGCCTGAAACCCCATCATCTTCGGTTTTAGCCGAGCCTTACCCTTCTCAGCATACTCGGTAAAACCCTTCCAGTAGGCAGTGATGTTGCCGGCGTTACCCACCGGGATAAAGAGGTAGTCCGGAGCCTCACCCAGCACGTCAACTACTTCGAAGGCAGCCGTCTTCTGACCCTCGATACGGTTGGGATTAAGCGAGTTCACCAGGGTAACCGGATGCTTCTCAGTCAGAGCCCTGACAATATCCAGTGCCTGATCAAAATTACCATCGATGGCCACTATCTTAGCTCCATAGACGATAGCCTGCGCTAGCTTACCCAGGGTAATTTTACCCTTGGGAACAACGATAATCACGGTAAGCCCCAGATAGGCAGCGTAGGCCGCCGCCGAAGCACTGGTATTCCCGGTTGAGGCACACATTATTGCCTGGCTACCGGCTTCCACCGCCTTAGCCACCGCCACCACCATACCCCTGTCCTTAAAGGAACCAGTTGGCTGGCACCCCTCCAGCTTAAAATATAGCTCCCCACAGCCAGCTTCCTTCTCCAGGGCGGGACACCTGACTAGCGGCGTGTCCCCCTCACCCAATGAGAATAGCGGGGTATCAGGCGTAACCGGCAGAAAGTCTCTATACCTAGCTAGAACTCCCTGTTCCATAACTACTTCATAACTCTCACTAAAAGTAAGGCTTCTTTTCAGACACAGTTTCAGGCTTCAACCCGAACAAAACTGCTTATCTCTTTAAGTGCCGGCCGGTGACCTAGCTCACCAAGCGCCGACTGCATATTCTTTTCCTGAGCAGTATGGGTAATGATAACTATCTCGGCCGTCCCGGCAACCGGGTCAGCCAGTTTCTGAATCGCCGAGGAAATACTGATCTGATGGTCGCCTAAAACCTTGGCAATCTGCGCTAAGACCCCAGGGCGATCGGCAATATTGAGCCTGAGGTAATACCTAGTCTCAATTTCTGACATCGGCTTAATCGTCCTGCCCATCTCAAGCCGCCACCCGCCCCTACCCACCACCCCGAGACGAACTTCCTGCGCGGCGGCAACAATATCAGCGACCACGGCACTACTGGTCGGTAGGGGCCCGGCACCCTGTCCAAAGAAAAGCACCTTATCCACCAGGTCGCCCTCAACCAACACTGCATTATAAACCCCGTCAACCTTGGCCAAAAGGGAGTCCTCGGAAATGAAAACCGGATGAACCCTGACCTCGATCTCCCGGTTATTACCTTTAGCGATAGCCAGTAGCTTGATGGCGAAACCCAGCTCCCTAGCATACTGGAAATCACGACCGGACAGGCGAGAAATGCCCTCATGATAGATATCCTCAGGCTTGACCTCAGTATGAAAGGCAAGCGAGGCGAGAATGGCCAGCTTATAGGTAGCGTCTATCCCCTCAACATCATTCTCAGGGTTAGGTTCAGCATAACCCAACTCCTGAGCTCTAGCTAGCGCCGAAGAGAAATCCACGCCTTCTCGCTCCATCTGGGTCAGGATATAATTAGTGGTCCCGTTGATGATGGCATAGATGCCACCTATCCTATTAGCCACCAGATCATACTGGAAGCGTGAAATTAGGGGAATGCCACCGCCAACACTGGCCTCATAACGAAGCCCAACACCTTGCTCCCTCGCCAACTTCGCAAGCTTTGCCCCGTGCTTGGCAATGACCTCTTTATTGGCAGTAACGGCCTGTTTACCATCGGAAAGCGCTCTGGTGAGATACTCCAGAGCCGGGCTCTCACCCCCGATAGCCTCAACCACGATGTCTACCTCCGGCTCGGCAAAAAACTCATCGGTATCGGTGGTAAAGAGCTCCTTAGCCATCTCTTTTGCCTGCGGCCGGGTTAAATCCTGGGGGAGCACCTTTACCTTGCGCAACACCAGAGGACAACCAACCTGCTCCGCTAAAGCCTCTGCCCTATCACTCAGCACTCTAGCCACCTGGCCAGCGATTACCCCCAAACCCATTAAACCAATCCCGATACTCTTTTTCGCCATCGCCGTAACACTCCTCTTTCAGTCTTAACCGCCCAGAGCCTTGTCAACCGCCCACGCCTTTTTTTCACTATCAAGGTAGCTCTCAACCCTATCTCCCGGGTTGTCCGAGAGTGAGGTGATCCAGTCACCTAAAGCCTTATTCTTTAAGAAATCCCTGTCCTCATCCGAAATCGGCCGGCTGTCTTCCTTATCCACCACCTTGACCAGCCAATAGCCACCCTTGGTCACCGACGCCTCATCCCTCACCGGCTCACTCAACGTCCCCGCTTCAGAATTCAGAATAAAGTCTTTAAGATTTTCCTGGATGTCATCCGCAGCAAGCCAGCCCAAATCGCCACCATCTTCCTTAGAGGCGCTGTGCTGAGAATACTCTTTAGCCAGAGTGGCAAAGTCCTCACCGCCCTCCAGGCGAGCCCTTATATCCTGTGCCTCCGCTTCACTCCCGAGCAGCATTACCTGAACGTGGTATAGCTCACCAGTTTCATCACTATCCCGCTCCAACACCTCGGCCAGCCAGTAGCCAACATCCTTGGTTCTCTCTTCATCAAATAGTGGCTGGCTCAAGGCACCCGTCTCAGCGGAGAAGGCATAATCCTCAACGATGGGAAGACCAAACCAGTCCGTTAAAATACCCCTAGGGTGCCAGCCTAGGTCACCATCTCCATTCTGAGATGCGTCGTACAGAGAAACTTCACTGGCTAAGGTAGCAAAATCCTCGCCCTCGGCCAGCCTCGCCCGGGTGCTCACTGCCTGGCTCTCACTCTCCAGGAACATGGCCGTAACATGTCTCTGTTCCCCAGACACCGGTACTTCCAGATCAAAGTGCTCATCAAGCAGCTTCTGAACTAAGATGTCGTGCTTCATCAGCTCCCAATAATCCTTACTTAAAGGCGGGTCACTTTCCTTAAGCGCCTCATCGACTTCGTGGTCGGTAACTGTAATGCCCCAGTCCAAAGCCGCCTGTCTCATCAGCTCGCTCTGCTCAATGAATCTCTCCACCTCATCAGGCAAGAGCTGTGTATAGATGTCGGCCTGACCGGTTCCGTAGATTTGCTCATATACCCTCCCCTGAACCTTAAGCTGAGTCACATAGTAGCCCATACTAAACTCGGTATCGTTCACCCTAATTACTATTTCTTGCCGGGGGAGGTACTCGCTTCTATACCACCCACCCCCCAGAACTCCAGCCACAACCGCAATAACACTAACCCCGATAATAAGAAAAAGCCGCTGTCTTCTTCTCTGTTGCTGCTGCCGGCTAAGCTGATGTTTGGTAGGTTCCCATCTGTGTTGCCGTCTCTTCTTCTTAGCCAAACCTAGGACCTCCACCAGTAGTAATGCCTAAATGTGGTGAAACCACAAGAAAATTTTACAGGTCTAACTCTCAGATTCACAACGCCTAACCAGAATCCCCTCAATTATAGCCAAAAAACATAAAATAACCAAGTGGAGCCAAGAAAAACCACAAAGTCTTAGCGAAATAGCGCCGTATCACCTGAACCTAGCACATCTCTGGCAAGGTAGCTAGGTTTATTCCGTCGGCTCTCTCCTATCCCGCCTCAAGAAAATGTCCAGGCTCTCTACCGCCCCGACCCCCTTGAGAGACGAGGCCATCGCCAAAAGGACATTGGTGACGAACTCTCTGGGGAAAGCACCCAGTGAGAGGGGAATATTGTTTACGTAGACAGTAAGACGCTCCCGCTGAGGCTCTATGAAACCAGTCTCGATAAAATCAGCTAGACCTTTAGTGTCCTCAAAGCCAAACTGCCTAGCTTTGGTTTCCAGGGGTTCATCAGTGACTACCGCGATGAGCTTCTTAATACCACTAAGGGGCGGACCGGCCTCCCGGCGGTGAACCTCTATTTTGGGAGCGTCATGATGCTTAAAGCCCTCAGTGAGAATAAGGTCACAGCCTTCAGCCAAGATGCGGACTATCTCATTAAGGGTAGCCTCCTGTGTCACCGGCCTAACAAGTACCAGCTTATCTTTAGAGCTGGCAATAGTCATCATGCTCCCTGCCTCAAGGTGACGCCAGCTATCCTTATCTGGCTTGTCAAAGCTCATACTATGGTAAACATGCTTAATAGTAGCCACCCGATAGCCTCGTGAGCTTAGCTCCCGGAGCAGCTTCTCGAGCAGGGTTGTCTTTCCCGATTTGGACCTACCCACTATGGAAACTACCGGCGGCATCTTCTATCTCCCTCTAAATACGATAAGCCCTTCTCCAGGGTTCTTTCTTAAGGACAAGGTAGTCCTTAATCGCTTCCCTCAGAGTATTTACTGTTAGCAGGGCACAGTGTTTATTACCCTCCGGCAACCCACCTAAGGCATCCAAAACATCCTGCTGGCTGATTCCGAGAGCCTGAGGGAGGCTCTTTCCCCTCACCAGCTCAGTGAGCATACTACCGCAAGCCAGTGTTGCCCCACAGCCATCAGTAGTGAAGGTAGCCGCCACCACCGTGTTACTCTCCACTTTAAGCCATATCCCCATAGTATCCCCGCAGGGGCCGGTAATCTTACTAAATCCGCTAGCACCCGCCATTTTCCCCAGGTTTCTCGGCCTCAGGGCATGGTCACTAACCGTCTCATTATAGGCTTCCTGTATCTCCATCAGCACAGCACCAAACACTGCCCCGCCATCTTCAGCCATACCAACTATAACAGGAAGCAAGAACCCGTGGCAAACACTCCTATTCCCCATGCCGCTAGGTAAGTGTTAAAATACCTTGTTCAGCACTACAGGGAGAGTTCAAGATGACGATTAGGGAAAATGTGGCGCAAGTCCTGAGCGAACTCCCCGATGGGGTGGAGCTAGTAGCCGCCGCCAAAACGAGAAGCCCTTGGGAAGTCCGAGAGGCAGTCGAAGCCGGCGTAAGGGTTATCGGCGAGAACTATGTTCAGGAAGCAGAAAGTGCCTATCAAGTAATCGGCGACAGGGCTAAATGGCATTTTATCGGGCACCTCCAGAAGAACAAGGTGAAAAAGGCGGTAAGACTCTTTGATATGATAGAAACCGTTGACTCTCTAGAGATAGCCAGGGAGATTAATAAGCGGTGTGCCCAAAGCGGCAAGACTATGTCGGTATTAATTGAGATAAACAGCGGCCGGGAGGTGCAGAAATCGGGAGTCCTGCCTGAGAAGGCAATAGAGCTGGTGAGGGAAATCTCAAACCTCCCCCACCTAAAGATAACGGGGCTAATGACCATGGGACCGTTTCTGGGAAACCCCGAAGGCCTCAGGCCCTACTTTAAGGAGACGAAGAGGCTCTTTAGTGAAATCAGAGAACTTAACCTGCCCAACGTTATTATGAAGTATCTATCAATGGGAATGACAAACTCTTACCAGGTTGCAATAGAGGAAGGCGCCAATGTGGTGAGGATCGGCACCAAAATATTCGGGGAGCGCGATTTTGCTCAGGGTTAGGCTACCCAGAATAATCATCCATTTGCCCTCTGGCACCAATTAGGTAAGAGACTGTAAACCCTTCACGATGTCATTAAGGTCATTAAAGGGTGTGCAGGTGATATTCATCTCGTTACAGCCGGTGAGCAGTTCGCCGGTAGCGAAAACATGGTCGGCCTTTCTCGCCGGGGCAATATCGGAAAAACCGTTCCCGGCATATATTACCCGATACCCCCCCTCCTGAAACAAACTGAGATATGCCTCTTTAAACCTGTCCTCTAGCGGTTCGCCCCGGGGGCCTAGATACCGAGCCTCGACACTGTCAGAGCCAAAGCTGGTTTGGGCGGCGAAAACCTCAATGTCATCGGCGCCGATATCACTCAGAATGGTTTTGATGTAGAAATCAAGGCCATTACTCACAATGACAAACCTGAAGCCCTGCCGGTGGCAATAGGCCAGTAAATCCTGAAACCCGGGGCGGAGCTTTGCCCTATCTCTCACAAATCTGATTAGGGTTTGCTCATCGGCTTTAATTGTGCTCACCGCCCGGCTATTGAACTGGGCCACTGTTATTTTGCTCTCCTTATACTGCGCTAGCAGCTGGCGCCAGCCCCGGTTTCCAAAGGCATCCAGTATCATAAAGCTGACATCCTCCGGGGTAAGGGTGCCGTCGAAATCACACTGAAAAAGGGTTTTCACTGCTTCTAACTACTCCTTAATAAAGACAAACCGAGCTTCCAAAGACCTCAGGTTAAACCAGAGCGCAATTATCACACTAGCCAAAATTATCTACATGCCCTCGGTTTGAGTTTCAGCCTCGACCCGGTGCAGCTTATCCGGGCTCTCAATATGGTCAATAAATAAGACACCGTTGAGATGGTCAAGCTCATGCTCCAGAGCCTGAGCCATAAGACCGCTGGCTTTAATCCTGACTGGCTTTCCCTGTCGGTCCCGGCCTTTGACGGTAACCGAAAGCGATCGCCTTATATCACCGGCATAACCGGGGACGCTAAGGCAGCCTTCCACAATTTCACGTTCTCCGCTACGCTTGACTATCTCCGGGTTAACCAGAGCCACCGGCTCCTCATCTGGTAACTGTATCACTACCACCCGCAGTGGAACGCCAATCTGAGGCGCTGCTAACCCCACACCACTTGCCTGCTGCATGGTCTCCACCATATCATCAATCAGCCGCTGAATTGAGCTATCTATCGCGGTCACCCTCCTAGCTTTCTGCCTCAAAACCAAATCACCAGGCAGGCGACATATCGCCCGAACTGCCATGATTTTAACTGCCTCGCTAATTCACTCAACCCGCACCCAAGTACACTAAACTATCCCCTTAAGATATTAGGTTAACAGATTGACATCGGTAATGTCTATTGTGGAACCGCCACTGGGCTCCTTGTTTGCTACTGGAAACAAGTTATGCTAATATTCTCACTAAGGCTGAGGAAACCAGTCGGGGTGTAGCGCAGCCTGGTAGCGCACCTGAATGGGGTTCAGGTGGTCGCCGGTTCAAATCCGGCCACCCCGATTTTGAAGCTAAAATCGCCGGTAATCTCGAAAAAGAATAGTACTAGAGCATCCAAATGCTGTCGGGTCTCAGGCGTGGCTCGTGCGTAGTCTAGCCCACATGAATGTATCAAATTCCCTGGAAGCTGCCCCCGGAAGCTTCGTTTATGGGGAAGTTGACAAAGTTACCGTAGAGGATTAAGTTAAAACTCATCAGTTAATAACCGAACTAGGAGGAAGGCTAATGAAACTATGGTGTCGGATACTCATTATTGCAGCTTCTTTATCTGTAATCATGTTGTTAGTAGCTTGTACTGGTCCTCAAGGACCAGCCGGACCAGCGGGGTCTCCAGGGCCTGAAGGACCAGCCGGGCTAGAAGGGCCTACAGGGCCTGAGGGACCAGCCGGACCGGAAGGACCCCCCGGGCCTGAAGGACCAGCCGGACCAGAGGGGCCCCCAGGACCTGAAGGACCAGCCGGACCAGAGGGGCCTCCAGGTGAGAGTGCCGAAATCGCAGGTACATTCGTATATAGTAATTTACACACGGTACCCGCGTTCGGAAATATTGTGCTAAATGTAAATACAACACCTAACGAAGCTCGACAGTTGGAAGTTTACGTAAGCGCGTTGTCAGGTGACTCGGGCATCAAAACTGAAATCCAGTATGGGGACCCAGACAAGGTAATTATTAGTAACTCTAGTAGCTCTTCAGTTCAACTTAATGTCATAGTGTATAAACGACTACTACCATAGCAGTAGTATCGATCCACCACGTCCCCCCTTAGCTAGGCTGAACTATGCTGTTGGATGGGTTACTCAAGATAGCGATGCCCGCTTAGGTTAGTTATGACGTCGTTCAAATAAAAATCAGGAAATCCCCTCCACTTATATCGGCAATCAATCGTCCGGCTGCTTGAGATCGGGCCTGATTTTCCTGACTTCAACGTTTACTAAATACTTGGGGAAATACCCTTTAAACACCCGTACAATGTCCTGCGCAGCTTTCTCCCCGGCTAGCCTCGCCGAATGCTCGGAATACCAGGCGAGATGAGGAGTCAAGATGACATTTTTCATTTTCCGCAACGGATTACCAGGGGTGGGGGGCTCTTTAGTCATGACATCCAAAGCCGCAAAGGCAATCCTGCTATTCTCCAGGGCTTCGATTAGGGCTTCTTCGTCCACCACCGGTCCTCGGGCCGTGTTGATAAGCACCGCTGAGGCTTTCATCAGGGCAAACTCTGGCTTTGATATCATACCGCGGGTCTGGTCATTAAGGGGAGCATGTACCGAAATAAAATCTGAGGACTTTAGTAATTCCTCAAGACTGACCAGCTTAACCCCGTGCTCTTCGGCAACCTTAGCCGGGATAAACGGGTCACTTGTTTGTATCTTAAGACCAAAGCAGTGGGCTCTCTTGGCTACGGCTCTTGGTATCTTACCGAAACCGACCAACCCCAGCGTGCAGTCCTTCAGCGCCGGAACTGGCAGTAAATCCTTGAAATTCCAGCCTCCTGAGCTTATCTGGTCTGTGCCCAAAACCACCCGGCGGGCGGTACTTAATAGCAGAGCCATAGTGTGGTCAGCGACTTCTTCAGTACAGTAGTCGAGCACGTTGGCTACTGGGATCCCTCTGGCGGTGGCCGCGCCGACATCGACATTGTCATAACCAATGCCGCGCCGCACAATTACTTGACAGCGCTTTAGCGAGTTGATTACCTTAGCGGTTACCGGAATATAAACATTTATGATGGCATCAGCATCTTGAGTAAGTTCTATCAGGTCGGCCTCAGTCTTGGCATTACCATAGGTGAGAGCGGCCCCAGCTGCCTCCAAAATCGCCTCTTCTGGAATAGTCGGGCGCAGTAGATCTGTTGTGACCACCTTATACATTCAACTCTCACCCTTCAATTTAGAATATCCCTACCTCAGGTATCGAACCAAAGTGAGGGGCAGTGAACGTGTTTATTTTCTGAGCTCGTCGACTATTTTTTGGAACTCCTCCTTACACAAGGCGCATCTTTGGTCAAGTGCCCGCAACTTGACCTGCTGCACAACCTTCTGAATCTCATCATCACTGAGTTCAACACCGAGTTCCCTAGCCCAGACAAGGACATTATCTGCCCCGCTCTTCTTGCCCATCAGTATTTGGGGTGACCTATGTCCTACGAAATCTGGGTGCACTGGGAAAAGCTCTGTCGGACATTCATGATAAACATTCCGGTACCAGCTTGTTACGATTCCAGACTCTATATCATAAGCCATGTCACCTATGAAAGGCCGATTAGCCGGAATATTTGTGCCCGAAAGTTCTCTCACCAGTGTCGAGAGTTCATTAAGCTTATTATATTTAATGCCGGTGTCAATCCCATATAGGGTCAATAGGGCTAGGACAGTTTCCTCCATCGGGGTATTCCCCGTCCGCTCACCAATCCCGGTAACCGTAGTATGAATTACCTCAGCCCCCGCCATAATGGCCATGATACTATTAGCCACCCCCAGACCAAAATCAGCGTGGAAATGAACCTCTAGTGGCTTATTAATCCGCTCCCGAACTCTTCTGGCAAAATAGCTAGCACCGTGTGGTGATAATACTCCAAAGGTATCAACCAGCGTGAAAGCATCCATGTGTCCCTCTCCGGCAACTCTTTCAATGAGGTTGAGGAACCAGTCCATCTCGGCTCGGGTAGCATCAATGGTAAAAAACACCGTGTATAGTCCCATCTCCTTGGCTAAGCTTGTTGCCTTGATAGACAGATCAATCGCCTTTTCAAGTGGCCATTTGTAGGCAGACTGAATTAAGTGTTCACTTGATGGAATCTCAATTACAATGCCTTTGACACCGCAGTCAGCAGCTCTTTTTACGTCGTCAACCACGCAACGTGAAAAGCAGAAAATCTCTGGCCCCAAGTTCCTCTTTACAATCTCCCTTATCGCTGCCTCATCAGCAGCCGATACAGCCGGCATACCAGCCTCGATACGGTGTACTCCCGCTTCAGCTAGCTTCTCGGCGATACGTATCTTGTCGTCCTTAGTGAAGGTGATTCCAGCCTGTTGTTCCCCGTCACGAAGCGTGACATCGTGGATTCTAACCTGTTTCGGAGGTTTGAAGTCACAGACTACTTCGGGTAGATAATTCCACGGGCTAACGAACCAACTGTCTGTTTTCCAGGGTGTTTCTTCATACTTTCTTTCCAAAATAACCTCCATTTTAACTTATTAGCGAGGCGAGACTAGGAATTCCCGGTATTACTAGATGCTAGTGTGCCGGCATAGCAGACTACAGGGTTACTTCGGTCCCAAGAACCGCCGCGAGGGTGCTCTACTTATTAGCCAGTACTACTGCCGCGTTTCTTAAAGACTGCTATTCAAGACACAGTTCTAATATGTAGCACGGCCTCCGCTGATATCGAAGACGGCACCAGTGCTGAAAGAGCACTCCGAAGAGGCAAGCCAGGCCACTAGATTAGCCACCTCCTCTATCTCTACTGTGCGTCCCATAGGGATGCGTTCCACCATGTACTTGATCTGCTCTGGCGTTGTCTGCTCCAGGAGAGGCGTACGCACTACTGCCGGAGTGACGCAGTTTACAACTATGCCACTGGTGGCCAGCTCCTTTCCCAGAGACTTGGTCAGTGCGATAATTGCCGCCTTCGTGGCAGAATAGGGCACCATTCTAGGATTCCCCTCCTTGCCAGCAATGGAGGCGATATTGACGATGCGACCGTAGCCTCTTGAGAGCATATGGGGTACGACCTTTTGACAATAGAGAAAGACACCGCGGAGGTTAGTACGATACACACTGTCCAGGTCTTTAGCGGCCAACTCCCACAGGCAGGCTGTCTTACCGATGATGCCAGCATTGTTGATTAGCACGTCTATTCGCCCCCAGGTATCGATGGCCTGTTTTACGGCTCTTTTAACGTCCGACTCGTCAGATACGTCGCCAACCGCCAGCAACGCCTCTACCCCAGTGGACGCTAGCTCGGCGACTGCTCGCCCTCCCTCCTGCTCGTCCTTATCCGTGATCATAACAAAAGCTCCCTCGCTGGCGAGCTTTCTCGCTATCCCTAGGCCAATGCTTCTAGCTGCTCCCGTCACGATGGCTACCTGCCCCTGAAAACGCTGCATATGACCCCCCTGTAAATACATTTTGGTAAGTATCCCCTGTCCTCACGGAGGGATTTCCAACCATTCCGTCTCACATTATATAGTATGTTGATTCCCAATGCCAATAAGCATTATCCTAGCCAAAGCGAAGGTAGAATAGAAAAGTGGCTGCCATCATAAAAGCGTTGTAATCGATTCCAAGAGGTAATGTATTCGCCAGTGGACTTTGAGGCAAGAACGCCGGGTACAAAAAGTAAGCAGTTAACCGATGTCCGTACAATCAGGCTCTCCGCCCGGGCCCCGTCTCGGGGATTCTCGATGCTAGGAGAGCACTGGCCACTGAGATACCCACCAGAACCATTAGGGATAGGTCAAGGGTCTGAGTAGTGTCCAATATGCGTCCACCTACTAGCGGACCGATTACGCCACCTACGAATCCAACAGATAACACCATTCCGCTTGCCATTCCAACCTGCCTTTGGTGCATCATTTCTACTGGTAGCGTCAGCAGAGTAGTAAATCTGGTAGCCGCTGCCACACCTGCTACAGCCATAAGATACCAGCTCGCGGACACGGTGGCATACCGAGCCGCCCAGGATACAATTGCCAAGGCGATTGAGGGAATCCATAGAAAAGGTTTTCTCAAGCCAACTCTGTGAGAGAGTCTTGGCATTAGAAGAAAGGTCGGGAGAATTACCCAGATAGTAATTGAGGCGATAATTCCTGCTAGGTCGGGTGATGCCCCTTTCAAAACCATCATTACCGGCGCCCATCCAGTCCAACTCCACATGAAAAACTGATGCAGGGACATTAATCCCGCTATTAACCAAAGGTGCTTGTTTAGTAAGGCAACGCGAAGATCAGCGACAGAGGTTGTCGACTCTTCGATATGAATAGGTCTGGCCTGAGGTTCTTTAACCATAGCCCACCAGAATCCTGCAGCTATTAAGGGGGGGATACTCCATATTAAGAAAACACCCTGGTACGTTTCAGCTATAGGCAGGACTACTGGTATGGTAAGGGCCAGCCCTAATCCCATACCTATTGGAAACCCGGAATTGACTACACCCATAGCCACACCAGCCTTCTCTTTCCCCACATAGGTACTCACCACCTTTGGCAGATTAGGGAATGTCCAGCCAAATCCGAAACCATAGATGAAGGTGAAACCAAGCAGGCTTGAGAAGTCGCTAGCCGTACCTCGTAAAAGGGCACCTGTAGCCATTGCTATGAGACCGATACCGATAGCCTTCTTGATACCAATGCGGTCACTTATAACACCAGCCGGAATAGCTGTCGCTACCAACATCAATACCGGTACACTGAGAAGCAGGCTGGTTTGCGTATGAGTAAGTAGGAGTTGTTCCTTTAGGAGAGGTTCCATCGGAGGAACGCAAAAGATTGGCGCCCACATGGCAACCCCAACTAGAAGAGCACAGACTATGACAGTCCGAGGCATGTAAACGGTTGTCCCCCTTACCCTGTTGTGCTACTCAAAGATTTGAGGCGAATCCCCCACTCCCTCGTCCCCAACCCATTGATCTATACTCGAAACACCTTCGAAGGTGTACCAGACCATGAGCGTCTTTGAAACATGGTCATCTGATAAGGCACCAGACCCTCTCGAAGCACCCTGTCCTGCAATTCTAGAACGCCACTATAGTCTATCTCACAGTAGTACCGGTACCAGTCCTGTATCATACACGCGAACTGAAACAGGTAATCTTCATCGCCAAAATCCTTGTACTTCTCCCTGAGATCAGGATGCTCTCGCAGCATTCTGTTCGCCTTAGAGCCGGGAAAAGGCATCAAACTTCCCCACTCAAACCGGTCAAAGTTATCAAATTCGGTAAGCCTCTTTAGAAATTCAACCGTCCTCTCCAGGCTTTCTTTGCTCTCCCCCGGTACTCCGACGACAACACCAGCGACCACGCCGATCCGGTATTTCTGCAAAAGCTCCATGGCCCTCATATTATCCTCGAGCGTTGCCCTCTTATTCATGCTTGCCAACATTTCTGGATCGCCGGCTTCCATACCAACAAAGACGCTAACACAGCCGGAATCAGCAAGCAGCTTAGCAACCTCCTCATCTATGTCTTCGGCATCAACGTAATTGGTGTAGTGGATCTTAAGTCCATTTGGTTTTGCCGCACAGAAGGCCTTAAACCACTCTTTGTCTCCGACCAGGTTATCCGACGGGTCCCAGATGAAATCTACCTGGTATTTCTCGACCAGAGACGATATCTCATCCCAGACAAGCTTAGGGTCTCTAAGCCGTAGATCATAATAAGGAATCGCGCAGAAGACACAACCACCCTCTTCTTGTGAGCGCCACATACATCCTTTCTGGGAATAAATGTTAACCGGTCTCTTAAATGGGTCACAGATCGGATACTCAGGGTCTTTACTGTTCTTGAAATATACTTCCATATCCAGCAGATCCCGGTCTGGTGCTGGAAGCTCATCAAGACACGGTAATTTTATCGGGTTTTCCTTGATCTCATGACTATCCCGATAAACAAGATTCTCTATTGAACCTAGTGGTGCCGCGGCGACATACTTTGATAAAGCAATCTCACCATCATATCTGATTACAGCATCGACAAAGTCGTAGTATCTTAAGATCTCCCTAGCCAGCGGAGTTGCCGCAGCTCCCCCCAAGACTACTCTGGCACCTCTTTGCTTCGCGACCTTAGCTACTTCAATGGCATTGTCATAACCCCCGGCAGTGGCTGATATTCCGACAAGGTCGGCGTTAATCCGGCTCTTCACTTCCTCTAAAGTCAGGACATTGTTGCCGTCAAGAATCTCTACCTCAACGCCAGGATTATTCTGCTTGATATAAGTCCCTACGGATAGAATGCCCAGAGGCTGAGGCCACCTGGCAAATTTGGCTATATACTTGTCTTGTCTCCCTGGCGAACGCAGCCGGATTAGGCGCTGCAGTACATTAGCAAACAGAGCCCGGGACACGGCTACCTCGGCCAACCGGAAGATAATCTGCCTAGCCTGGCGCACAAGCGGATGAGGCCACCCCTCAAATTGAGCCAGATACATATCTGGCCTCCTCGGCGTAGGAAGAACTAGCTGGACCTTTTCAATTCTTTCTGATGGTCTCATTTTCATCTCTCTCAATCTGAGATTTACCGTTTAAACTCGCCATGAGTCAATTCTCACCCGCCATCGCTCTTGGCTCTGATGATACTCCCATTGCACCCAGCAATCAAACCCTTTTTGAGCATCCGCCGGGCGCAAAAGACAGGCACGATTGAACACAGCGCTAATTTAGTGTAGTCTCGCTACGTTTACTCAGTCCATTGGACTCACAATTCGAAGGTTCTTGGTTCGAATCTAATCCCGCTACCAAAATAGATTCAATTCATATCTTTGCTAGCTTTGCCTTCTTGATTGTGAGATTGTATTGTATAATACATCAAGATAAAGCATAAATATGTTTTCGAAAGTTAGCAGGCAGTGCATTTAAAGCAGAGAAGCTTAGCCGAGGGTTAATATGGACAGAATCTACCTAGTACCTCATTCACATTATGACGCAGTTTGGGTTCTGACTAAGGAAGACTATCTCTACATTAACATCGATCTCATCATGAAACAAGCCCTGGATTTCGTGGAAAACAGAGATTACAAATTCCTAATCGAGCAGACTGCCCTTTTGGAAGAGATTGAAAGAAGAAACCCCCAGCTCTTTGAGAGAATAGCACGATGTATCGCAGTTGGCAAAATTGAGATCGCCGGGGGCGAATATTTGATGGCGGACACGATGATACCCTACGGGGAGACCCTGATCAGAGAGATAATGCTGGGGAAGAGGTATGCGAAGGAAAAATTCGGGGTTGATGTCCCAGTTATGTGGGGGGCGGACAGCTTCGGCTATAACGCCCAGATGCCCCAGATCTACCGAAAATCAGGTTATAAATATTTTGCCTTTCGCCGAGGGGCACAAAGAGACCAACCCTCTGAATTCTGGTGGCAGGGCTTAGATGGGACTAAGATACTGTCCCACTGGATGCCTCTTGGTTATCGAGCTGGACTCGATTTTACTAAACTTGAGGAAAATTTCAAGATACTTAAGGCAGCGGCGGCTACCCACCATATCTTAATACCCTCCGGGAGTGGCTCAATACCGCCCCAGCCCGAAATCTTCAGAGTAGTGAACAAATGGAACAAAACTCATCAAGACTCTCAAATAAAAATCACTAACGTCTCTGCTTTTTTCACTCAAGTGGAGAAGGCGGCCGATAAGCTAAAAACCTGCCGGGGAGAACTCTATTCCGGGAGATATTCTCAGGTCTTCCCCAACACTACCTCCAGCCGAATCTGGATAAAACAGGGGTTAAGAAAATATGAAAACCTACTCCTGACGTGTGAGAGATGGGCGGCTATTGCTTGGTTATTAGGAATTCCTTACCCTATCTACGAATTCAAGGATAATTGGAGGAAGATTCTATGGGGAGCTTTTCATGATGTCGCTCCTGGAACTGGTATGGATGAAGGCTATGAGGAAGCCAGAGATAATTTTAACTATCTTCAAACTCATCTTTATCAGTTTCTTCATAACTTCTGCTCGATCATTTCCCAGAACCTACAGGCCGAGGAAGATATTGTTGTTTTCAATCCCCTTTCCTGGGAGACAAAGAACTGGGTTGAGGTGGAGATGGGATTTGATAGAGGCAAGATAAAGAGAATCGGCGGGCTGCGAAGTGGCCGAGAAGAAATAGAGGTAGAAGTACTGGAGTTCTCCCGTTACTCCGACGATTCCTATCAGGCGGTCAAGCTTGGGTTCGTGGCTACGGTTCCAGCTCTGGGATATCGTATCTATAAGATACTCAGGAGAAAGCCGCGTGGTGAAATCGTTCCAAAGATTGGAATTTCCGGTAATACTATTGAGAACCAGTTCTTTAGGGTTAGATTGGACCCTTCAAATGGTCTGATTGATGTTTTTCAGGGTGGTAAACGGTTGGTGAGCGGGAATGAACTAGTTCTGGAAGAAGAGATCGGGGATCTCTATTATCACCGCCAAAATTTAGGTCAGCCATTAGGTACCGAAGGGGGAGAAGAGGGAGTAACCTACGGTACATTCAGAGCGAAGAGTTTCAAGATAATTAAGACCCCGTTACGAAGAGTAATCGATGTTGAAAGCGAATTCTTTTCACTGAGATGGCCCTACCGGCTGTTAAAGAAATTGAGGCCGCTCATATGGCGTCATAAGTACCTCTCTCTCCACAAGAGGATCGTCATTTACAATGATATACCGCGAATTGATTTCATGACCAATATTGAGAATCGACATCCCCAGGTTCGAGTAAGGGTGAGGTTTTCCACAAATATAAACTCGCCTAGGTATCAATCTGAAACTCAATTCGGCGTCATAACGCGTCCCGTTAATCAATATTACACAAAAGCCAAGAGTAAATGGGTTGAACAACCTTCAGGAATCTATCCGGCGCTACACTGGGTGGACTATTCAGATAAAGACAAGGGAATAACCCTAATCAATAAAGGACTGCCTTCCCATGAGGTAAGGGACGGAAACATCTATTTAACTCTGCTGCGGAGTATATTAATGCTTGCCTCTGATGGAATTATTGGCCCGGCTATCCCCACTCCCAATGCCCAAGAATTTAAGAACTATACCTTTGAATATTCCCTTTTTGCCCATCAAAAGGGCTGGAAAGACGCCAACTCTTTTAAGCCGGCATATGAATTCAACTATGGTCTGATTGGTTTTCAACTGCCAATTGAAAAAAGAAGAAAGGGGAGCCTTCCGTACCGGTTCTCCTTTGTTGAAATAAAACCTGAAAACCTTATTCTGGTTGTATTCAAGAAAGCGGAAGATAGCGACGAAGTAATCCTAAGACTCTTTGAAACAAAGGGGGAAAGAACAAGGGGGGAAATCACTCTATATAAAGAACCCAGCGCTGTAAAAATGGTAGATCTTCTGGAAGCAGAAGAGGGAGAGATCAAATACCGAGGTCGAAGAATCAGGTTACAAGTAAAACCTTTCGAAATAGTGAGCTTGAAAATTAGGTTCTAGCCGTCCCTTTTTACGCCTTTGCATTGCCAACTCAGCTTACTTTGTCACCCCAGTGAGCACCATTTCCAGCTTCCCTTTTATTCTCTCTAAATTCAATGTCAATTGTTTCCAAGCGCCGGCTCCAGCAACTGCTTATTTGGGACTAAATAGCTCTGAAGCTGCCTGAGCCCATCCTTCGGGGCCGATCCCTCGCACACGTTTTAGATTCTTAACCTTCAGTCTATTCCATCGGTTACCTTCCGTCTGAACCAATATTGGCAAGTCCACCGCAGCTAGCATCTCTATATCATTGGGACTATCGCCAATGCCAATTGTAGCGATGTTCCCGAAATTTAGCTTGAAAAGCTCTATCAGAATCTTTACCGCTTTGCCTTTATCGCCACCCTGGTATACTTCGTAGAACTTTCCCCCAAAGGTATAACTCAGTCCGCTTTCGGCTATGATGTCTAATGCCGACTTTATCTGCTTCCGGTTGCCTTCTATTATCAGAGTTTCGCTATACGCCCTTTGCTTAGCAAGCTCAGCCATGCGTAAGTTTAGGCCAGTTACTTTGGCTATCTCTTCAGTATCAAGATCTCCGAAGCAGGTAATTTTAGCTTCACATCCACCACTTAACGTTTTCAGTTTCTCCCTTACTTCCTCGTATGAAATACCGAGTTCAATAACGAAGTAATCATCAATTGTTCGGCTAAA
Source organism: uncultured Dehalococcoidales bacterium (assembly GCA_964472625.1). Taxonomy (GTDB): domain Bacteria; phylum Chloroflexota; class Dehalococcoidia; order Dehalococcoidales; family UBA5760; genus UBA5760. Next base: position 10,658 of record CAYYLM010000018.1, on the reverse strand, counting down.
ATAGAAGGGGAGGCGGAAATAGTCTTTAGGGATAAAAATAGCTGCCCCATTCTCGACAATAAAGGGATCTTCTATGTCGAGTTCTTGTCGGTAAACTTGCTGTTCGCCCATCGTCTTGGCAGAGCAGAAGATGATGGGGATTCTGATTTCCTGTAGTATTCGCACTGAATCAAGTGCCGCTACGTACGAATAACTGACCGGATGAAGCAGCGTGCCATCAAGGTCTGTAAAGACTAATTGCGTGCTTTCCGGTTCTTTACGACCCAATAGTGGCAGTTTCGCCCACACCGACCATCCTTTTGGCACTGAATAATCATTAAAATGTTCACTGAGAATACCGATGAACTTCTCAATATCAACGGTATCAGGCGGTGGGATCATTCTTATTTTGGGGACCTCTTCACCAGGACCAATGCACTCTAGCTCAATCAGCTGTTTGATTATTAATTGTCTGGTTGTCTCTTCACACAACGGATTATGGAAAATCACCGATAAGCTTGGCACCGCCATGTCCTGAATGAGGTGTTCTTCACCTCTTTCCGCGTGGAGATGTGGATTGATTGTTTCCGTCTGAATAATATCAACCCCACTTTCGGCAATGGTTGTGTCGACAATAGGCGACAAACCGCCAAACTGCTCTAAAATAGACATGAGCTCCTGTGTTTCAACACCGTAACCGGTGGCGTATGCCAACTTCGTTGCTAACCGCAGGCTCATAGCGTGTTCCCCGGCATTAGCTGTTTTAATAATACCGGTCTCAAATTTGCCCTTGGTGGATATGAAATGATTAATGTGCTTATTGGTTATCTCAGATACTCGTCCCCATTTCTTGAAATATAACTCACCGGAAGTTTTTGGTTTGTACCTCCACAGAATCCGAACCATAGCGTACGGTGACTCTGAAAGCCAAAATCCTACCGCGTAATGCTGGGCATATTCCCATACCGCTCCGGGAATATAGTTATCGGTATCAATAAATCCGACATATTCTCTACCCTGTAATAGAGCTAGTAGAATGCCAATAATCATTCCCTCGCTTTTCCCGTTTCTGACAAGCCCATTCTCGTCAAGAATTCCAGTGTATTCACAATTTGCCAGCGCCTCTGCTAAATGAGGGTCTTTTTGGTGAACTATGAGGGCACTTCGTTTGGTAGCATCACAGAATCGGCTGAGAACATCCTGCTCATTCTTGAAATTGTCGATTTCGCCTCGCTCGCTGTTGGAGACTACTATCATCAAGCAATCATGGGGAATGCCGCTCAGCACACCCTCGAAGATCTTGACGTCCTCATTCTTGATAGGCAGAACGATAGCCAGTCTCTGCTGTACAGCGGCGATGGTATCTCGTTCAATCTTTTTGGCATAAGTGCCCTCGTTGAGTAAAGGAGGAATTCTGACGCCAGAATCAAGTTCCAAGAATCGACGCACGTCATGAATTCTCACTGCCCCAAGGTGTTCAGTCTGTTTACTGCCTTCGATACGCATTCACCTGCTCCCCCCATCAATGTTAGGCTGCGCGAGACATTATACAACATCTAAGAATTTCAAACTACTAGGTGCCAGACCTTTCCTGAGATCAACCCGACGATTCGTCACTCTAGTGTAATATTGCGATGGTCTACCGTTGTCAAAGATATGAGGCCATGGTAACAAATTGAGTTTTTGTTAAGCGTACCTTGCCTTTAAATCAGCAGTGACGAAGGCCTCGGCGGCGCCACTTCAGCTTCTCAAGTCGTGCCCAAAGCACTGATACCCCGTTTTGCCAGTCTATCCATTCGCTACCGCTAAAGGGCTCGCGCCAACGGAAGTATCCACCCTCGTCTATTAAATACAAGATACACTACGACTGTTCCCCGGCCTTGCTATTTACCGCAAACTATAGTATAATATTTTTACACTATTGATTCACCCATGTAAAATATTTAAACAGATGTTGAGCTTTCAATTCAGGCAGGCACCATCCATGCGTCTTCAGCAGTCGTTAGCACAAATCCTGCGCATGGAACAGGCTCATCTGCTAGAGATGAGCCATGAAGAGTTTAGCCGGCTGATCGTCGAGATAGAGAAGACCCCCATCTTCCAGAGACTTTGCCGCCATGATAAAGTGGTCGGCTACCAGAAATTTCCCAGGACTGATATTTCCTCCAGTTTTTATCGGCTTAGAGAAGATATGGCAGCCAGCCGCGGCTCTATTGATGTTGAATCACTCTTACTAAACAAGGAACACATCATTAGTCAGATACGAAGAATAGGGCTAGAAAAGTTTAAACGCTATTTCCTGCTTCCCGAATCGGTGATGCCCCTTGATGAAATTGCTAGCGCCTGTGACCTAGAGATCTCGGAGGTTGAGGAGATAAATGACCTCATTAATGAGTTTTCTATTATGAGTGAGTTCTATCACCCCTCAAATGTTACCTCGGGCTTGATCCGCTACTCTAAGGTTGCTTCGGTGGAGAGGGACAAGGAGGGCTTTCTCATTGGCTACTTCTCACCATCTTTGGCTCGCGGCCGGTATGTAATTAATTATGAGAGATTTGAAAAATTAAAGCTAGACAGTGTCCTGACCGAGACTGAAGTCAGGGAAGCAGAGCGACTATTCAAGAAGTTAGAGCTAATTAACAGTCGTAAGAACACCGTGAATCTAGTTTTACAAAGCATTATTGAGCGGCAGGCATTATACCTGGAATCCGCTAATCCAAGGTCACTACTACCTCTTAGTCAGAAGGAGCTGGCGGAGAGGATCGGGCTGGCGGCCAGTTCGGTGAGTCGTGCCGTGAGGGGCAAGAGTATAGACACCCCCTGGGGGCAAGAAGTTCCCCTTAAACAATTCTTCCCCAGGACGAAGACCCTTAAGCAAGGGCTGATTAAGCAGCTTCTCGAGGGGGGAAACAGCCTTCACTCAGATGAAGCCATAAGGGCTGAACTTCGGGAGAAATTTGGTGTTAGCATCTCCCGACGCTCAGTAGCCAACCTAAGAAAAGAGCTGGGATTTGCCGCTGCTCATGGGAAACGGCGGCGTAAGCCAGATAAGGAGACAAAATGAGTATTGTTTATACGGATCGCTCAAAGTGTACTGGATGCTATGCCTGCATTCGCAACTGCCCCGTCAAGGCAACCAGGATTAGAGAGGGCTTGGCTGAGGTGATAGCAGCCCGGTGTATTGATTGTGGCGACTGCCTTCAGATGTGTCTGGCTAGGGCAAAACGGGTAGAGAGCGATGTTGAGCGGGTCTGGCAACTACTGGGCGAGCCACAGCCGGTAATTGCTCTGCTTTCCGCATCATTTCCCGCCACCTTTCCTGAAATCCATCCAGAACAGCTGGTAACGTCCCTGAAAAAACTGGGCTTTAGTGAGGCTATGGAGGATTCCTTCGGCTCTGAACTAGTCTGCCAAGAATATGCTCGCCTAATGAATGAAAAGGAGGGGAAGCCTATGCTTTCCTCCACCTGTCCGGTAGTAGTGTCTTATATTGAGAAATACTATCCCCAGTTGATTGATAACATAGCCCCCATCGTCTCGCCAATGATAGCTATGGGTAGGGTGATTAGGCGGCAGTATAATCCGCAGGCAAGCACTGTCTTTATTGGCCCGTGCATCGCTAAGAAGGCTGAGGCTCGAGACGCGAATGTGAGCGGAGTGATAGATGCCGTTTTGACCTTCGCTGAGCTCAAGGAAATGTTTGAGGCTAGAGGTATCACTCCTGAAGCTGAGGCGAGGGGCCAGTGGTCGGGCCCTAAGCCCAACTTGGGTCGCCTGTTTGCCATATCGGGGGGCTTGCTCAAAGCTGCCGGGCTCTCCGATGACATTATAGCCAATGAGATTATCAATGCCTGTGGCAAACAATATATGCCCCGTGTCCTCCGGGAGTTTGCCGAAGGCAATATCACGGCTAGGCTCATCAGTTTTCTCTACTGTGAGGGATGTATTGATGGCCCGGTCATTGATAACGACCTCAGTGTTTTTAAGCGGCGGGAAATTGTCAGCCGTTATACAGTTAGCCAGTCAGACCCGGCTCAAACCAAGAGGGACATCCAAGAATACTCTGGTATCGACCTCAGTCGTAGATTCATGGTTCGAGCCGTCAGCCTACCAGCTCCAGACGAGACGGAAATCCAAAAGGTTTTAGCAAACATTGGTCGGGTGCACCCCAGCTACCGAATGAACTGCGGGGCTTGTGGCTACTCCAGCTGCCGAGAGTTAGCCATTTCTGTCTGTCAGGGCCTAGCTGAGATTGAAATGTGCTGGCCGTACCTCCTGGATGAGTTGAAGACCACCCAAGAAGACCTAATTCAGGCTGAGAAGCTGACCTCTCTCGGCCAGATGGCAGCTTCTATCGCTCACGAGGTTAACAACCCCTTGGCTGGTGTCTTGGTCTATATACAACTGCTGAATAAAAAGATAGCCGGCGATGATATCTCCAAGGAGACTACCCTTAACTACCTATCCAAAATGGACTCAGAGGTCAGCCGCAGCACCAAACTAATCCGAAATCTGTTAGATTTTGCCCGGCAGTCGCCACCTGCCCTCCGAATGGTGGACATTAACGAGGTCGTTAGCCATGCTCTGGAGCTTGCCGCCCACTCGGCCGAGCTCCAGAACATTACGGTCGCAAAGGAGCTTAACCCCTCCCTGCCCAAAGTAATGGCCGATTTTGACCAGCTCCAGCAGGTTTGCACCAACCTGATTCTGAACGCTATCCAGGCAATGCCCGACGGGGGTAGGCTAACCCTTCATACCTCAACTGATGCTAGCCAAGTCAGGATAGAGGTTCAGGACACCGGTTGTGGTATTTCGCCAGATGATATGCATAAGCTTTTCACACCGTTCTTCACCACCAAGGGCAAGGGGAAGGGCGTGGGTTTGGGCTTGGCAGTAGCCTATGGGATTATTCAGCGCCATCAGGGAAGAATAGAAGTACAGAGTAAGGAGGGAGAGGGCACCACTTTTACCATCTATCTGCCCTTCCATCATGAAGACTCAGGTTAAGATCCTTGTTGTTGATGACGAAGCCATTATCCGCGAGTCGCTTCGCGACTGGCTAAGCGATGCCGGTCACTACGTGCTTACTGCCGAGAACGGTTCTCAGGCGCTAGAGATTATCCAAAGAGAGAAGCCAGCCGTAGCTATTGCTGATCTGGTGATGCCCGGCATGGACGGAATCGAACTAATGAAGAGGACTAAAGAGCTAGCTGCCGATACCATGTTTATCATCATCACCGCCTACGGCAGTATTCCCACCGCCGTGGCTGCGGTGAGGGAAGGTGCCTATGACTACATCGAGAAGCCCTTCTCCCCGGAAAAGGTGGAGCTACTGGTTGAAAAGCTTTCCGAGCGTCAAAGACTAATTGAGGAAAACCTTGCCCTGCGCCAGGAACTAGAGGAGCGCTACTGCTTTGAGGATATCGTTACCAAAAGCCCAAAAATGAAGCAGATTATTGAACTAATCAAGGTGGTAGCCAAGAGTAATACCACCGTCTTAATCACCGGTGAAAGTGGCACCGGGAAGGAGTTAGTAGCCCGGGCTATTCACTCCCAGAGCCGCCGGAGAGACCGGCCCTTTGTTCCGGTGAGCTGTGCGGCGCTACCCGAGAGTCTGCTGAGCAGCGAGCTATTCGGGCATGAGAAGGGTGCCTTTACCGGGGCTCATATTCAGAGGAAAGGGAAGATTGAGTTCGCCAACCGAGGCACCCTATTTCTAGATGAAATCGGCGAGATGAGCGCCAATATCCAGGTTCATCTACTCCGCGTACTGGAGGAAAAGGAATTCGCTAGGGTGGGTGGTAATGAGTTGGTTAGGGCTGACGTGAGGATTATTTCGGCAACCAACAAAGACCTGAAGAAAGCGGTAGCCAGCGGCCAATTCCGTGAAGACCTTTACTACCGGCTCAATGTAGTTAATATTGAACTACCCCCTCTGAGGGAGAGGAGAGAGGATATCCTGCTCCTGTCTCGTCATTTCTTAAAGAAGTTTGCTCTGGAAAATCAAAGGGGAATTAGTGGCTTCTCCCGCGAGGTTAATGACTTCCTCCTGAAATACCAGTGGCCAGGCAATGTCCGCGAGCTTGAGAATACTATTGAAAGGGCAGTCATCTTGGCCAAGGGGCGCTACATCGGCATTGACAGCCTGTTGCAAAGAGCCTCAGCGCTAGGGACGTCGGCTATACCGGGGACAAGCCTCAAGGAGGTTGAGAGGAACCACATCACGGGTGTCCTTAACCAGACCAGCGGTAATTATACTGAAGCTGCCCGGATTTTAGGCATTTCAAGAGCCACCCTCTATCACAAGGTCAAGGCGTATGGGTTGGGTGTCAAGAAAAAAGACAATAGCTGATTAGATATTTCACAATCAGCCAGCTTACTAAAGAGACACTTAGGCTATCCCAAATGATTGGGGGTAGCCTTTTATTATTGGCAAGAAAATTGCATATCCATATAAATAGAGGGAATAGCACTGACCAAAAGCCAGACTTTTAAGACGAAGAATAAAAGGAGGCGAAGGAATGAAACCAATTTTGATAGTCGAGGATGAAGCCATCATGAGAGAGTCTCTACAGGACTGGCTCACGGAAAACGGCTACCAGGTAGCCACCGTGGAGAACGGAGAGGAAGCCCTGGAGACAATTACCAAGCAGGACTTCGGGCTCCTTATCCTTGACCTCAGACTACCAGGAAAGGACGGCCTCCACGTACTCAAGAAGGCTAGAACTGCCCGACCGGAGCTTAGAGGGATTATCATCACGGCTTACCCCTCACTGGAAACCGCAGTGGAGGCGATGAAGGGGGGAGCCGTCGACTATCTGGCCAAACCCATCGACCTTAACCAGCTGGAGAAGCTCATCCAGGAAACACTGGGGCCAGTTCAGGTGGAGATAAGACCATCCCGCGTAGAAAAGGCCGTGAAGGCACCCGAAGCACCGGAGGAAATCCCCGTTCAGCTCAGGGAGGTTAGTGATAAGTCTACCCTAATCCAGGCACTCCTTGAGATTCAACGTGAGAATCGTTGGCTATCGAAGGAAGCTCTTGAGTGGGTTAGCCGCAAATTAGACGTTCCCCTGACCCAGATCTACAATATCGCCACCTTCTATAAAGCCTTCAGCCTGATTCCCCAAGGGCGTCACTCAGTATCGGTGTGTACCGGTACCGCCTGTCATGTGCGCGGGGCACAGCGCCTTTTAGATAAGGCTACGGAAACCCTAAAGGTTAAACCTGGCGGGACGTCTCAGGACCTACGGTTCAGCCTGAATACGGTAAATTGCCTCGGCTGCTGTGCACTAGGGCCGGTTATTGAGATTGATGACAAGTACTACAGCAACCCCTCGCCTGACGAGCTAAAAAAGATATTTTCCCAGTGTGAATGAAAAGGAGGTATGTAGGGATGACAATTAGCCTGACTACTGATTCTGAAAATAAGGTAAGACTCCGCTCAGCTCTTGATCTCGAGAACTTGAGGGAGGAGATTTTGGCCCGACGAGCACCAGACAAGCCGTGCGTCACGATATGTTCGGGTACTGGATGTCATGCCTATGGGTGTGAGCAGGTGTATCAAGCCTTCGCCGAGGAACTTCAGAAGAACGGCCTGCATAAGAAGATAGATATACGGCGCACTGGTTGCCACGGTTACTGTGAGCGAGGCACCATTGTGGTCATTTTCCCCGAGAAGACATGCTATCTCCGAGTAAAGCCAGAGGATGTCTCCGAGATTATCTCAACAACACTGATGGAGAAAAAGCTGGTCAGCCGCCTGCTCTATGAGGATAGCAACGGCCAGAAGATTGCGCATGAGGACGAGATACCCTTCTACAAGCACCAGAGTCGGATTGTCTTCGGCAACAACATACTCCTTGACCCCAAGAGCATAAATGATTATATCGCTCTGGGTGGCTATAACGCCTTAGCTAAGGTTCTTTCTGAGATGACCCCGGAGCAGGTGCTTGCCGAGGTCAAGAAAGCCGATCTAAGGGGCCGGGGTGGTGGTGGCTTCCCGGCCGGGATAAAGTGGGAGACCACCCGGAATGCCCCTGGGGATATAAAGTATGTCATTGTTAATGCCGATGAGGGTGACCCGGGAGCTTATATGGACCGGAGCCTGCTTGAAGGCAACCCCCACAGCGTGCTCGAGGGTCTAATTACTGGCGCCTATGCCATTGGCGCCCACCAAGGTTTCGTCTATGTCCGGCAGGAATACCCCCTAGCGGTAGAGAACCTCTCCGTGGCTTTAGAGCAAGCACGGGATTACGGTCTCCTGGGAGTAGACATCCTCGGTGCTGGTTTCGACTTTGATGTCACTGTGCATCGTGGTGCCGGTGCCTTCGTCTCGGGAGAGTCCAGTGCCTTAATGACGGCCATAGAGGGAAAGGTAGGCGAGCCGAGGCCCAAGTATATCCGTACCGCGGTAAGCGGTATCTGGGGAAGGCCCAGCAATCTGAACAATGTCGAGACCTGGGCTAACGTGCCTCTAATAATTAACAAGGGTGCTAGCTGGTTCAGGACAATCGGAACCGAAGGCAGTAAGGGAACCAAGATCTTCTCCCTAGTGGGTAAGGTTAACAACACCGGTCTGGTGGAGGTTCCCATGGGGATGACCCTCAGAGAGATTATCTACGATATTGGCGGTGGGATCCGGGACGGCAAGAAATTCAAGGCAGTTCAGACCGGCGGCCCCTCGGGAGGAGTTATTCCTGAGAGTCTACTCGACCTCCCGGTGGATTTTGACGAACTAAATAAAGCTGGCTCGATGATGGGCTCCGGTGGCATGATTGTCATGGACGAGGACACCTGCATGGTCGATGTCGCCCGGTACTTCCTCAGATTCCTAGCCGACGAGTCCTGTGGCAAATGCCTGCCCTGCCGTGAAGGCATATACGAGATGCTCAGGATACTGGATAGAATCTGTGAGGGAAGGGGAGGCACGGGAGACATCGAGCTACTGGAAGAACTGGCCGAGGTGGTAAGGGATGCCTCACTTTGTGCCCTGGGACAAACAGCCCCCAATCCGGTACTGAGCACCATCAGGTACTTCCGGGACGAGTATCGGGCACACATTGAGGAGAAACGCTGCCCGGCTGGTGTCTGTAAAGCGCTAATTTCCTACCATATCGATCCTGAGAAGTGCCAGGGCTGCTTGATTTGCCTTCGAAATTGCCCCGTTGGTGCTATTACCGGCGACAAAAAGCAAGTCCACGTTATCGACCAGGAGAAATGTAACAAATGCGGTACCTGTCTTGAGGTATGTCCGCCACGCTTTGGGGCGGTCAGCAAAGTCTCCCCCGGGATAGTAGCTCAACCCGCAGCTTAGTTAATCAGGAACAATATGCCGAGGAGGTGACAGAGAGTGAAAGGAGGCGAAGGAATGAAACCAATTTTGATAGTCGAGGATGAAGCCATCATGAGAGAGTCTCTACAGGACTGGCTCACGGAAAACGGCTACCAGGTAGCCACCGTGGAGAACGGAGAGGAAGCCCTGGAGACAATTACCAAGCAGGACTTCGGGCTCCTTATCCTTGACCTCAGACTACCAGGAAAGGACGGCCTCCACGTACTCAAGAAGGCTAGAACTGCCCGACCGGAGCTTAGAGGGATTATCATCACGGCTTACCCCTCACTGGAAACCGCAGTGGAGGCGATGAAGGGGGGAGCCGTCGACTATCTGGCCAAACCCATCGACCTTAACCAGCTGGAGAAGCTCATCCAGGAAACACTGGGGCCAGTTCAGGTGGAGATAAGACCATCCCGCGTAGAAAAGGCCGTGAAGGCACCCGAAGAAGTCTCTCTAGTTATCGATGATAGAAAAGTCAGTGCCGGTCAGGGAATGACAATTCTGGAAGCGGCCCAAAGCATCGGGATTGAGATTCCTACCCTTTGCCACCATGATAAACTTGCCCCCTTTGGTGCCTGCCGGTTGTGTACCGTGGAGATAGTCAAGGGACAGCGGTCGCGCTTTGTTGCTTCCTGTGCTTATCCGGTTGAAGAGGGGCTTATCGTCAAAACTGAGTCTCCCTCAGTAATCAAGATTCGCAAAATGCTCCTAGAGCTGATGTGGGCTCGGGCCCCGGGAGTACAGGCAATAAGGGACTACGGGATCAAATATGGCATAAGCAGAACCAAGTTTGAGAGCGGACCAACCTGGTGCATCTTGTGCGGCTTGTGTGTGCGCTACTGCGCCGAGGTAAAGAAAAAGAATGCGATTGGTTTTATCGGCAGGGGTACAGAACGGGAGGTGATGTTCTTCCCCGAGACAAGCCTTGAGGAGTGTCGCCAGTGCGGAGAGTGCTACTCGATTTGCCCCACCGGCGTGCTCCCGTCTAACTATGGCTTAGCTCGGGTGCCACATTTTGATTAGGGAATCTCACCCAGAACTATGAACTCAACCCAAGATGAAAAATATAGCTGCTCGATAAGCAGCTGGGAAATGAAAAGGACGGTTATAGCTCTTTTGAGGTAAGCATAGTTGGTCTCGGTCTTTCTATGAAAAAGCCACTGGTGCCAACAGCACCCGAGCAAAATCTTTCATCTAGAATAAACTACCTAGGAACAGCCGCTCACGGATTACGCTATTCTAAGAAGGAACACACGGTCATTCGAAGATTAGATTGATATTATTTTTGGCAATTATCCCTTGACAACACGTAACTTTTATGGTATAATGTAGGTATAAAATG
>CAYYLM010000017.1:0-34130 GCA_964472625.1 uncultured Dehalococcoidales bacterium | reverse complement strand
ACCAGCGACCAAGGGCTTATGAGTCCCCTGCTCTGCCACTGAGCTACGCTGCCACAAGCAAGAATATAGCATACGCCATATAGGCTGTCAATTTCGGTAGATCAGGTTAATGCCAGCGTTTTATGACGCGGACGGCACTGGCCTTGAAACTGGTGTAGACAGACCTGCCAGCAGTAAGATTCAGTTCCACAGCCGACCGCTTCGTCACCAGGCTCAGCAGGGGGAAGCCGCAGTCCATCTCAACCCTCACCAGCCCCCCGACCAGAGCCGTCTTAATTATCTTACCCGCAAAGGTATTTCGGGCACTGGTTACATCTCGGGATAACGTTAGCGTTATATCCTCAGGCCTGACCAGGACGTAGACTTTTTCACCGATATCGTAATCCGAAATCGCCTCAATACGGCTACCGTCCAACTCTATGGTTACCACACCATTCTCACGCTCTACGACCACGCCGGCCAAGATATTCTCAACGCCGACGAACTCAGCCACCTCCCGGCTCTCCGGCAAAGTGAATATCTCGTTAGGCGTGCCCGACTGCAGCATCCTCCCGTTTACCAGAACTCCAATCCGGCTAGCCAAGCGTTGTCCCTGAGACATATCGTGGGTAGCCATGAGCACGGTCATCTTGTTCTCTTTAATAATACGCTCGAGGACCTCCTCTATCTTTGATACCGAGATTGGGTCCAGATTAGCCGTCGGCTCATCGAGCAGCAGCACTTCGGGCTGAACGGCTAGGGCCCGGGCAATAGCCACGCGCTGGGTCTCACCACCGGAAAGCGTTTTAGCGTTCCTATCCCTATATTCAGCCATACTAACTAGTTCCAGAGCCGCGCCTACCCGCTGTCGAATAACCTTGTCCCCTTCCCGCCGCCACTTAAGCCCACAGGCAACGTTATCAAAGACACTCATGGTAAAGACCACTGGCTTCTGCTGGACAAAAGACATCCGGCGGCGTGCCCCCAGCCTCTCCCGACTGGTACTAGTGACATCTGTCCCATCAAAATAGACCTTGCCCTGCGCTGGTATTTCCAAGAGGTCAAGGAGTCTCAAGAGCGTTGTCTTACCGGCACCAGTGGGACCGATCAGGGCAAAGACCTCACCCTCCTCTATTTTGAGGTTTACATCTCGCAGAACACTTCGTCCCCCGTATTCCTGACCCAGATTACGCGCTTCTAACATTCTATTCCCCATACCTATGCTGAAGCCGGTTCAGGGTGATATTTATCGCCAAGGCTATTAAGAGCAGTATGATTCCCAGAGCTATCGATAGCTCAATCTCGCCCTTCGATGTTTCCAGTGAGATGGCGGTAGTCAGGGTTCGGGTAAACCCTCTGATATTACCGCCCACCATCAAGGCTAAACCAACCTCGGAGAGAGCTCGCCCAAAACCCATGATGACCGCCGTCAACACCGCATATCTTGCTTCCCTGAGGGTTATGATTGCCATCTGCAGCCGGCTGGCACCTAGTGAAATCGCTGTCTCTGGAATTACTTTATCAACGCCACTCAGTGCCGAGATAACCAGACCCAACATCAGCGGCATAACCAGAATAACCTGGCCGATAACCATCACTGTTGGGGTAAACAGGAGACTCAGGTCACCCAATGGCCCAGCCCGGGAAAAAAGCACAAACACCAGCAAGCCAACCACTACTGTGGGCAGACTGAACAGGGTTTGAATCACGCTCACCAGAGCTCGTTTGCCCGGAAATCGGGTAAAGTGGATGAGACTACCGAGTGGTATCGATATCGCGGCGGTGATGCTACAGGAGGTCGCTGAAATCGTCAGCGACCTCCTGGTTATGTTCACCACCTCCGGGTCAAGCGTGGCAATGAGGTTGATTGCTTTAAAAAATCCTTCTCGAAGCTCTTCCAATGTTATTCAACACCACGGGCATATTACGACTGAGGCTCAGCCCCGGCACACGGGGTAAAGAGTGCCATGCCATACTCCTCGACGCCGTAGTCGCCGATTAGCTCCTGAATCTCTGGCGAAGTAAGGAAGCTCACCAGATTACTGGCCATCTCATAATTCACCTTGGCATTTGTTTCCGGGTTACCGGCAATAACTGAATAGACATTGAGCAGGATACTGCCCTGGTCCACAATCGGTACCAGGTCTATCTCACCCGTGTAGGCGAGAAAGGTGCCCATATCGGTCAGGGTATATGCCTGTTCCTCGCTGGCCATGAGCAGGGTCGGGCCCATCCCTCTCCCCGCCTCAATATACCATGCCCCGGCACTCTGAATTGCCTCGTACTCGTAGCCGGCACCCTGCCAGATTGCCTTTTCTTTACCATGGGTTCCGGAGTCATCGCCCCGGGAGATAAAAGACCCCGCTCCCGTCTCAGCCAGTGTCTTGAAGGCATCCTCAGGCGACATACCCTTAATTCCAGCCGGGTCACTCTCCGGCCCCACAATAAGGAAATAGTTATAGGCGAAGGGAACCCGCTCTACCCCGTAGCCCTCAGCCACGAAATCAAGCTCACGGCTCTTGGAGTGAACCGTGATGACATCGACATCCCCCCTCCGACCATACTCCAGCGCAATACCGGTACCGGCGTAGAGCACATCGAGCTCAACATCGTATTCCTCCTCGAACATCGGCTCAAGGTAACCCCAGAGACCGGTGTCGTAGAGACTGGTTGTCGTAGCAACACGCAGCCTCTCCTGCGGCAGCAGGGGTGGTGTCGCTTGAACAGCTGGCTCTTCAGCCGGCGTTGTCGGCTCCGTCGGCTCCGTCGGTGTCGTCGGCTCCGTCGGTGTTGTCGGCTCCGTAGGCGTCGTCGGCGCTGTCGGGCCAGCACATGCAGCCAGTAAGCCCAAAAGCGCCACCGTAACCAATATATAACGAACTATCTTTCCCAATTCTCACCTCTCAAATTATTTCCAAAAAGATAACAGCACAAAAAGGAAAAGCACCTCGGAAGGAGGTGCTCTGCATGACACAGATAACATGTCGGGCTCTCCTTTCCAATCACGGGAGGCACCACTGTTTCCAGTAGTACCCTACCGGCCAGTCTCCATAGATAGACTTTAGGAGAACAGGCTCGGAGAGAAGTATTCAATTGTTAATTCAGACCCAATAGTAGCATAACCCTATCAGAGGTGTCAACCCCTCAGGACATCTGCCGGTGGTAGTCTAGCCACAAGTCTGGTAGGATATAAGCAAAAAGGCGAAACAAAAGGGGAAGCCTCGTGAAGATTATTGACCTGCGCAGTGATACCATAACCTTGCCTACCGAGGCGATGCGCCAGGCAATGTATCACGCCGAGGTAGGAGACGACGTTTTCCAAGAAGACCCCACGGTTAACCGTCTCGAGGCAATAGCTGCCCGGCTGCTGGATAAGGAGGCCGCCCTCTTCACTGCCAGCGGCACCATGAGTAACCTGATTGCCGTCCTGGCCCACACCCACCCCGGCGACGAGATCATTCTAGGTAGCGAGGCCCATATGCTCTGGTATGAGGTAGGGGGTGCCTCCACCTTCGGCGGGGTGGTGATGCATACCGTGCCCAACGACACAGACGGCGGCATGGACCCCGATACGGTGGTACAGGCTATTCGACCGAAAAACATCCATTACCCCCCGACGACACTGCTCTGCCTGGAGAATACCCACAACCGTTGTGGTGGTACTGTCCTCACCCCAGAATACACGGCCGCCATGTGTCAGCTCGCCCACCAACACGGGCTTCGAGTTCATTTAGACGGTGCCCGCATCTTCAACGCTGCCATTGCCCTTAACATACCCGCCAGCGAACTGGCTAAGAATGCTGACTCCGTCTGCTTCTGCCTCTCCAAAGGGCTCAGCGCTCCGGTGGGCTCTCTTCTCTGCGGCCCCCGGGAGCTTGTAGATAGGGCGCGCAAGTGGCGCAAGATGGCAGGAGGCGGGATGCGCCAGGTAGGCATAATCGCCGCCGCGGGCATCGTTGCTCTAGAGACCATGGTTGACCGTCTGGCTGAGGACCACGCCACCGCCCGCCACCTAGCCCAAGGCCTAGCCCGTATCCCTGGCATTGATATCAAACCAGAAAAGGTTCAGACCAACATCGTTATGTTCCAGGCGCCGGCCATCGTCTCCACTACCGAGTTCGTCCAGCGGCTGGATGAACGCGGGGTCAAACTGATTCACCGCAGTGGCCGGTGGGTACGAGCCGTGACCCACCGCATGGTGAGCACCGCCGACATAGACGAGGCCCTAAGCCGCATCGAGCTTTTGGTTAGAGAGCTCAGTTAGCAAGGCCGTGCCGTTACCGTTCCTTGAGCAGCCTTATAATCTCATTAATATCAGGTAACTGGCTTATCTCGTATACCTTAAAGAAGGTAGCCTTACCCTGCTTATCCAAGACTATGTTTGCCCTCTCAGAGAAGCCGTCCTTATCCCTAAAAATGCCGTAGAGCTGTGCCACGTAGCCGTGGGGCCAGAAATCAGATAGCAGCTGCAGCTGCTTTATATCAAGGCTTTCCGCCCAGGCCTTCTTTGACGGCACTGAGTCAACACTTATCCCTACCGCCACAGTATTCAGAGAGTCAAAGGTCTCCATATTCTCTTCCAGCGACCGCATCTGGTCGGCACACACTCTGGTCCAGGCCAACGGGTGAAAAGATAGTAACACCCGCTTTCCTTTTGCTGCCGATAGTCTGAATTCCTCACCGTTCTGGTCTTTGAGGGTAAAGTCCGGGGCTATATCGCCGAGCCTCATCACCTGCTTTTCCGCTGCCATATAAGCACCCCCTTACCTCGGTAGAGTAAGTATGCCCGTATTACACTGATAATAGCTGAAATGCCCTGTCCCCAGATTGTTATCGCTGGATAACGACTTTCAGGCTACCTACCTCGCCCACCCCCTTTAGCGGGGAGACCATACCGAGCGTGGTATTCCTGATAATTCTGCTGACGAAAGGATTAGTCGGCAGATGGGCACCATTCAGGTTCACAGTGACGTTATCCCCCTTGATAGAGAGCTCCACCCTCTGTATGGTGCCAACCCCCTCTAGGCTGGCCAGCATGCCACTAACAGTATGGTCGATAAACCCCTGGACAAAGTAGTCAAGCGTGACTGGCTGGTCGTTAACTAAAAGGCTTACTTCTCGCGTCATCTGACTGCCTCCTTCCAGGCTTTAGCCACCCCTTTCGCTTGAGCCGGTAGCTAAAGCCCTATTTTGCCATACCCCCGGTTAATATGTTTTTGCCGCGGGTCGTCGAGCGTGCTATAGGCCCACACAATCTCATTTACTCCCGAAAATAGCTCGCCATCGTAATCATCACCAGTGCTAAGCAGTCTCTTAAACTCGACGACAGTGTAGCCACCCTCTTCCCGGCCACCGTATTCCAAAATATCGTCGCTGCCGCCAAGTTCGCTATCGGCGGTACAGGGACCCAACTCAGCGATGCTGAACATGTCGAAAACACTAACCTGCCCGTCTCTCACAAAGCCAAGCACCATATCCGTTTCCCGATGTAGCGGGCCGGGCTGAAAACCCACCGCCACCCAGCCACTGGCCCTAGCTTTCATACCAATGTAGATATACTGCCCATCAGAGTTCCAGTGTATCTCATAATCCCCGTAACTGGTTTGGCCAGCATACTCGTTAGTTGTGATTACGCCATCAGCTGCCCATTTACCAGGGTTAGCTTCCGGGGCCGCTTCCTGACAGGATAAAGCAAATAAGCTGAGCAGCACGCAGAGCACCATAGCTCCAGAGACCCAAAATCGCGCTAGGCTGGTCTGCCTTCGGGACTTACGGGGAGAGCACCTTTGAAGTACTCTTTGGTCACCCATTTAAGATTCCTCAAGATTACTGAGTGCTAGCTGTATCAGCTCAGGAAGCGCCGGATGAATATGAATACCGTCGTTTATCTCGCCCATATGTCCCCCGGACTGCATGGCATTCACCACCTCCTGAATCAGTATCGGAGCACAGGGTCCGATAATATGAAAACCCAGTATCTTTCGGCTATCTCGGGCGACAATAGCCTTGGTAAAGCCCTCCCTCTCCATCATGGCTTCGCCTTTGGCAACCTCAGAATACCTAGCCTTACCCACTACGATATCATGATGAGCCCTCGCCTGCTCCTCAGTCAGCCCCACCGCAGCAATCTGAGGATAGGAATAGACAGCGTGGGGTACGGCGTGATAGTCCATCTTTAGTTTCCCGCCGTGTAAGGCATTATGGGCCGCCACCGCCGCCTCCCGGTTGGCGGCATGGGTAAACATATCTCGTCCATTAACATCACCCACGGCGAATATGTTCTTCTTACCAGTTTCCAGATACACATTAACCTTAATAAAACCCCTCTTATCCGTCTCCACCCCGGTATTCTCCACCTTCAGCAAATCGGCATTAGACCGCCTCCCCACGGCAACCATAATCTTCTGAGCCTTTAGTTCCCTTTGGGCACCGGTTTTTATATTCTTCACCAAAACCCCAACGCCACTTCCCTCCCGCCTAACCTCCTCAGCCTGGGTATTCAGGTAGATCTCCATGCGTCGGCCCAGAGCCTTCTTTAAGAGAGCGGAGATTTCGGGCTCCTCAGCCAGGACAAGACGGTCCGCCATCTCCAGTATGGTAACCCGGCTACCCATTGCCGCCAAAAAGTGCCCGTATTCAACACCAACATAGCCACCGCCGATAATTACCACACTTTCCGGTCTCTCTTTAAGCCCGAGCACTGTCTCATTGGTCAGGTAACCCGTGCTCTCAAGGCCCTTTATCGGGGGTATGAAAGGCCGGGAGCCAGAGGCGAGGAAAATCTTCTCCCCCATTATTTCTTCACCGTTCACCGAAATGGTGTACTCGCCAACAAAATGACCTTCCCCTTTATAAAAGTCAAGGTTTTTTAGCTGTGAGATAGCCTCCCGAATGTGGCTCTGATTTTTGCGCACGCCCCGCCTCATACGCTCCATAATAGACTGAAAGTCAACCCGGATTAGCTCTGCCTCTATTCCCAGCTTCCTGGCTTCCTCTATCTCAACGATTCTATCGGCGGGGTAAATCAGCATCTTGGAGGGAATACAACCCAGATTGGGACAGGTGCCACCGAGGGGTCCCTTATCCACCAGCGCCACCTTCAGGCCGTGAGACCGGGCTTCATCCACGATGAGCATACCGCACCCGGAGCCAACTACGATAGCATCATAATTTTTCACCTGGCTACCTCCCAGTACCGTAGCCTGCGAATTATAATTTTGACTTCAGCTCGTCTAGGGTAATACCTAATTTCACCCTGTTTGGCGTGGCCTCGATAATATTCTTAGTTGAAATGAACAGGTCACTTTTAGCCTTCTCCGAGCTAACCTTAAAACCGCTGGTTTCACCAGTCCAGGCATCGTTGACAATATAATCAACCGTACCTATTAATTCCTCGTTCTTATCAAACACCTCAGCTCCATACTCCACTCCCATCTGCGGCTGGGGCTCATCCATGGCAACCTTAAGCTTTACCTTGCGGGGTGTGGCCTCCGAAACATCCTCGGGTGAGATAAGAAGGTCCGTCTCACCCTTGCCGGTATTGACCTTAAATTTGGTTATCTCACCGCTCCATTTATCAAGCACTACCTTATCGACCACACCCAAGACCTTGCCACTCTTATCGATAACCTTGGCTCCATACTCTATTTCCAATTTTCCCTCCTCTCAGTCAGCCTTCATCATTCCCAATAACCATCAGCCGCCATCAGTCTGGGGAAAAGCCACCTCGGTATAGAGAAATTCCAGCTGCTGCTTGTGCTCAAGTTCCTGTGCCGCCAGTTCCTCAAGCAGCTTCCTCACCTCACCCTCGGGATGTAGCTCAGCTAGGCCGAGATACAGTTCGTGAGACGCCTTCTCCCGATTGGCCGCCAGTAGGAAGATGTCCTTAAGGTGCATTTCAGGATATATCTTCGGCTGCTCAAGGTGTTCGCTAATCTTGTAGTCTACCGCCTGGCCACCGCTCAGCGCTCCCTCCTTAATCTCACCCCGCAGGTATTGTTCCAGTCGGGTCTGATGGCCCTTTTCCTGCTGGGCCAACTTCCTAAAGGCATCCCGGGCAGTTTCCTGACTCACTCTCCGGCTTAAATCACTATATAAAAGCCAAGAAGCAATCTCTTTCTGTATCGCCTTCCTCAACACCTTCTCCAGGGTCATCTCCGCTTCTACCATTGCCCTACCTCCAATCCGTTAACCAAGCATCAGTTAACCTTTCCCCTAAGGCGCTGATGCTCCTCACGGATACATTTATTCATGATTACCAGCAGCCCGGCATTTCTTGCCTTAGCCGCCGCTTTTTCGTTAATAACCCCGGGTTGCATCCACACTACCTTAGCCCCAATCCTGATTGCCTCGTCAACAATGGGCATTACGTCCTCGGAGCGGCGAAAGATATTAACAACCTCCACCGTCTCCGGTATAGAACTGAGGCTAGGGTAGCTCAGTCGACCCAATATCTCCCCGGTATTAGGGTTAACCAGATATACCTGATAGCCCGCCCCGATAAGATAGCTGGCTACCTGGTAGCTGAGACGCTCTGGATTAGCCGAGGCGCCAACCACAGCGATGGAGTGGTAATTGCTCAGTATCCCTGCTTCCAGCATAGGAACCTCTATCTATAGGCTAACCGTTAGCGGCTAGCGTCTTCCTGAGCTCAGAAAGCTGCCTCAGGTGCAGCTTTTCTTCAGCGATTATCTTATCGATGGTCGCTCGCACTGACTTGGGCACTATCTCTCTCATTTCGTAGTAGAACAATATCGAGTCCTTTTCAGCGCTGACGCCCAGCTCTATTGCCGCAATATCGTTCTCTGACTGAGTGGCCAGCTCACTGGTGACCGTATCATCAGTAAAAACGGCACTGTCAACCAGTGCCTGGAGATAAGCTGCATATTCCCCGGCATAGGCTTCGGGCACTTCGTATTTATCCGCCTCATCAAGCATGCTCTGGAAAACCCGGATATGGTCTCGCTCCATGCCGACTAAGTACTGAAAGATTTCACGAGCTTTCACATTTTGGGTCGACCGAGCCAGAACATCATAGAAGGCAATCCCCCTTCTCTCAATGCCGATAGCTATATTGATAAGCTCATTGCCATAAAAGGAAATAGACATTCTTTCTTACCCCCTATACCTGCTATCTCTCCTAATGCTCAAAACCCTATTTAACTCTCTCCATCTGCCAACATGTCATCGTAGAGCATCTCTAACTTCAGCTTATGCTTCAGTTCTTCATGCACCAGCTTTTCACAAAGATGCTTGGCAGTCTCATCCCTCATCATTCCCATCATTCTTGAATAGAACTCTACTGATTGCTGCTCACGCTTCACGGCAAAGAGGAGGGTATCCTGGACGCTAGCCCCCTCCAGGCTGTCACCGCCGGTGAGATACTCGCTAATCATCAGGTTGGCTACCTTCTCCCGATGCCAGCCCTGATCTGTCAGTCCTTTTTCCTTAAGCGCCTCGAGCCACCGGGCGTGTTCTAACTCTTCCTTGGCTAGCTCTCTCATCAGTGCCCTGGCACCAGCATCCTCGGTCTTATCCTGCCCAGCTATGTAGAAAGCCTGGGAAGCGATTTCTTTATATATTGCCGTATCCAGTAGCTCATCAAGTTCGTCCGGCATCGATAACTCTCCCTCTCACACAATCAAAAGGCACCTAAACCAAACGCCCGAGAAGCAGCCTACCCCATTTCCTATTTTCCTGCCTTTAGCGCTCGCACTACCATCTCCAGCATCAGCTCTTCCTTATCGGCATGCTCCTCAATCAGGCGGCTGAAGTCACTGATTTTTTGTTTTATCTCTGAGTCTTTAGACTCCAACTCCGCTTCGGTTAGCCCCTCTAGTTTGCTATCGGTAGCTACCAGCCTAACTTCGTCGATTTTCTCAATTATTTGCTGGTGCTCAAGTAAGAGCGACCGCATCAGGAATTCACCCAAAACCGCCGGCAGCGCGTCTTGCTCTTTAGCAAAGTGGTTACGGAGACCCTCCTCGAGAAAGCTCATCGTCTGCTTAAGCTTACGCTGCTTCTCCAACACTAGCTCCAGCCGGCCAGGAGTCCAATCCGAGCGCATACTTTTTAATGAGGCTAGAGCCTCCTGGTCAGAGACCGAATCACCCATCAGCTTCACACCACCCCTGATAGTACGATGTTCTTCAAGTATCTCATTGATTTTGGCCAGATGATCCGACATAGCTTCCCCTTTCCTAGCCGATATGTTATGTCCCCATGGAATTAATTAAAATCCCGGAATCCTTGCCTTTAAACGGTGATTTTAGGTCTACTACTGGTTAAATAACTGACTAGGGCTAAAAGGTGGCCTTTAGCTTCTTTAGTTAACGTATGGGTTAGTAGCCACCTCACCTACTGATTCTACAGCCAGGTGGGGTCACTACCAGCACCGGGATGAGAGACTGGCTTACCACCTTCTCCACGACACTGCCCGAGAACCAGCGGGAGACCCCTGTCCTTCCATGGGTACTCATAACAATCAGGTCAACCCCCTTCTCCTCGGCATAGCTCAGTATCTCGTCGGCCGGCAGGCCGTCGGCGATATCAGTCTCAACCGCAATACCTTCCGCCTTCAGCCTCTCCGCCATTTCATTAAGGTAGTTCTTCGCCTGAATCTCGGCTGTTTCCTTAGCATCACGGTAGGTATCCTCAGCCACACCACGGGGTAAATAGCCTCGGAGACCGATTGGCTCCACCACCTGCAGCAGAACCACGGTGGGCACCTGACAGCCAGTAGCAATTGATTTAACGTGCTCCACAACACACTCGGCTAACTTAGAGCCATCCAGCGGCACTAATACCTTTTGATACATTTAGCCTCCTTTCACCTTAACTCCTACAAGCTCCCGCTTCCCGAGCCCTCGAACACCACCACTATAATTATACTAGTAACAGTCTATTAAAGCGAAAAAGCGATGCCTCTTTTCTATCCGGCACCGCTCTCAGCCCACGAGCTACTCACCCCGGTAACTATTGCTACCTACCTCACGATAACCCCCCAAATATGCTGCCAGCCTTCCTGGTATCATGCTAACTATCCAGACTAGACTAACCACTATGTCGCTACTTTAATTAATCCAATGTCATCTAGGGCTATGAGACGAACCCATAATAGACCCAAGCCTTTTCCTTGTCAAGAAATTTTGCTAGCCAGCATCCAGCCCTACTACCTCCACTAAATACCCCCGTTTACTTTCAATACATAAGTAATCAAAACAGCTTCTCTTAGAAAAGCCACCGCGAGAAGGGATGTGGTATAATCAAACCGTGAAACGAGAAATTATGGATATTCTGGCGTGCCCGATGTGCAAAGGAGAGCTAGAACTTAAGATAGATGAGGAGAATGAGACAGAGATAGTCGCTGGCTCCCTATACTGCCGGAAATGCGAAGTACGCTACCCCATATCAGAGGGTATCCCCAACTTGCTGCCGCCGGAGCCGCGTGGCTAATCCGGGCTATAGGCTACCCCGCTCCGGGGAGACTCCCACACCTCGACACAAGCCAGAGAAACCGGGGTGCTTGCCAGCATTGCGTGGAGTTCATTGTAGATAGTGGCGGCAATATTCTCTGAAGACGGGTTTATCCTATCAAAGGGCGCCAGGTCATTGAGACAGGTATGGTCGAGGCGGGATAGGATGTCCCCAAGGTGCTTCTTTAGCTCGGTAAAATCATAGGCCATACCTAGTTCGTCAACACCGCGAGCGCGCACCCTGACCACTACCCGAAAACGATGCCCATGCAGGGCTTCACACTTACCCCGATAACCCCTTAGGAAATGGGCGGCATCAAAATGCTGCTCTACGGATACTTGATACATTCTCCCTCCTTAGCCACTCCCCCACCTGAGCACGCCCTGCGTCTCGGTTACTTCAGTTAATAGCTCGAACACTTTCTTACCACTTACCGGATGGCTAAAGTCAGGAGCAATCTCAGCTAAAGGCACCAGAACGAAGGCTCTCTCCGCCAGTCTGGGGTGAGGAATAGCTAGCCCCGGCATATTCATAACCTGGTCACCATAAAACAGGATATCGATGTCAATCGGGCGGGGAGCCCCAGATTTACCGGTCCTGCCCAGCTTACTCTCGATACCTTTAGCCAAGGCAAGCAGTGCCTCTGGTGCCAGCCGGGTATTGACTTGACACACGAGATTAAGAAAGCGAGGCTGGTTAATGTCCCCCACCGGCTCGGTATCGTAGATAGAAGACACGCTAGTCACCTTTAGCCTCTGGGAGAGCAAATCAATCGCCCTCTCTAGATTCCCCTGGCGGTCCCCCATATTGGAGCCAAGGCTCAGGTAGGCTAACACCTTTTCGCCATCCACTACAGCGCTCTCCTGATTACCAACCTAATACCGATCAAGAATACATTATAATAATAACATCTACCGCCTGGGTAACAAAAGCCACCGGTTTCACGCTTAACCCCACAACCCTATCCCAGTTATAATACCGTTACGGGACATTCAGGGTCTACCTTGAAACAGAACAGGGTTTGTGCTAGTATTCTGGCGTTGGAAGCCTATTATTTGGGTAGAGAAAAGGCATAAATAAGGAAGGGGTAACCATGCCGACTAACGAAGAATTTATCGCTGAACTTGCCGCCAGAGACGCCAAGATTAAAGAGATGGGCGGACCAGAGCAGGTTAAGAAACAGCATGCCCTTAATAAACTCACGGTACGGGAAAGGATTGACCTTCTTCTTGACCCTGATACCTTCGAGGAAACCGGCATGCACGTCAAACACCACTGTCACTACTTCGGTTTAGACAAGATCGACATTCCCGCTGATGGCGTGGTCACCGGTTTTGGTAGGGTAGATGGCCGGACGGTATGTTGCTACGGCGAAGATTTTACCTCCCGTGGTGGCAGCCTGGGCGAGATGCACGCCTGGAAGATAGCCAGAACTATGGACCTGGCGGCGAAGATGAGGGTACCGATAATTGGCATGCTAGATACCGGCGGTGCCCGTATTCAGGAGGGAATTAACGCTCTGGATGGTTACGGCCAGATCTTTCACCGCAACACCCTCTATTCCGGAATCATCCCCCAGGTAACACTGAGCATGGGACCCTGCGCTGGCGGTGCCGTATATTCTCCCGCCCTTACCGACTGGATATTCATGGTCAAAGGGTCAAGCTATATGTACGTCACCGGCCCTGACGTTGTTAGGGCGGTGATGAGCGAGGAAGTCACCCATGAGGAGCTGGGGGGACCCATGGTGCACAATGCCAAGAGCGGTGTTGCTCACTTCGTCTACAACAGCGATGCTGAGTGTATTGAAGCCTGTAAGCAGCTTCTGAGCTACCTCCCTCAGAGCGTCTACGATAAGCCGGACTCCACATACCAGAAGCCCACTGACTCTCCAGACCGCCTTTCCCCTGAACTAGATACCATCATACCTGAGGACCCGCGTAAGGTCTATGACATGAAGAAGGTGATCAAAGCTATTGTTGATGACGGCGAAATTTTTGAACCTCACCAGCATTATGCGCTGAACATCATCGTCTGTTTCGCCCGCTTAAACGGGCATGTAATCGGCATTATTGCCAACCAGCCCAGCCACATGGCTGGTGTGCTTGATATTAACGCCTCAGACAAGGCCGCTCGCTTCGTCCGCTTCTGTGACGCCTTCAACATTCCCCTCCTGACTCTGGTTGACGTCCCCGGTTATCTGCCCGGCACTTATCAGGAGTTTGGCGGGGTTATTCGCCACGGAGCTAAGCTACTCTCCGCCTACTCCGAAGCTACCGTGCCTAAGATTACCATCTGCACCCAAAAGGCTTACGGCGGCTCCCAGATTTCGATGTGCGCCAAGTCTCTCGGGGCTGACATCTACATAGCCTGGCCCACGGCTCAGCTCGCGGTCATGGGAGCCGAAGGCGCCGCCGCTATTATCTTTCGCCGTGAAATCGCTGCCGCCCCCAATCCTAAGGCTAAGCTCCAGGAGATGACCGAACTATATCGTAACACCTTCAGCAACCCGTATGTCGCCGCCGCCGGTGGCTTTGTCGACAAGGTAATTTTCCCCAGGGACTCACGCCGCGAGGCTATCGCCGCTCTAGAATCGCTGCTTAACAAGAAAGAGGACCGCCCCTGGAAAAAGCACGGCAATATTCCTCTGTAACCTCGGTAGAATATAGGGCAAGGGAAAGCTATGGACTGCATCTTCTGTCAGATTGTGGCCGGTAAAATTCCCAGTGAAATCATCTATCAGGATGAAGAGCTAATTGCCTTCCGGGATATTAATCCCCAGGCACCGACACACCTGCTTATCATCCCCAGGAAGCATATCCCCTCCCTCACCCAGCTATCCCAAGCGGAGTTACCGCTTATGGGGCGTATGGTAACCGTCGCCAATAAGCTAGCCCAAGAGGAGGGCATTACGGAAACCGGCTATCGCCTGGTACTAAACTACGGGGAGTGGGGCGGACAGGTAGTACCACACCTTCACATGCACCTGCTCGGTGGTCGCCGGCTCTCTGGTAAGATTGGCTAGTTAGGCACTAGTGTGCCTTCTTGTAATCCAGATAGGCAAGCAGCCCGGCAATGCTCTTGGCATCACAGATACTGCCCGAGGAAATAAGCTTAGGAACCTCTTCAGGTGACACCCGGACTAAACTGATACCCTCAGTATCCTCGGCAAACAGCTGGCTGGGGGTGAGGTCGGTAGCCAGGTAGAGATAGAGGTACTCCGTAGCGTAGCCCGGCGCCGAGTAGAAGCCACCCAGCCTCTCCACCTTACGCGGCCGGTAGCCGGTTTCCTCCCGCATCTCACGGCTGACAGCTTCCTCCGGAGTCTCGCCAGAGTCAATACCACCCGCCGGTATCTCCAGCAGCTCCTTCCCCACCGCCTTGCGGAACTGCTTCACCAGAAGCACCTTGCCATCAGCATCAATAGCAATCACCGCCACACAGTCGTCGTGCTCTACTATCTCCCGTGTCGTCTCACGGCCGCTGGGCATCCTAATCGTGTCAATGCGCAAGCGCACCGCCCGGCCCTGATAGACTAACTGGCTAGATAACGTCTCTTCCTCAGCCAAACTAAACCCCTGGGTGGTAGATAAGGGCGACCTCATCGCAATTGGGGAACTTGGGGCAGCGAAAGCACTCCGTCCAGACCTTGTGGGGTAATTCCATCTTATCTATCTGGGAAAAGCCCGCCCGCTCAAAGAAGGTCGGTTTATAGGTCAGACAGAAAATAGTGCTTAAGCCCAGCTCTTTCGCTTCCTCCAGACAGGCTTTCACTAGCTCGTTACCAACCCCTTGTTTCTGACTACCCTCAGCTACCGCCAGCGACTTTATCTCCGCTAAATCCTCCCACATGACATGAAGGGCCACACAGGCGATAACCTTATCACCCTCCCTGACCACAAAGTAGTCCCTGATATTCTCGTATATCTCGCTCAAGGGACGAGCCAGCATCTCGTCCCGGTCAGCAAAGTCGTTGATTAGCCGGTGCATCTGGCTGACGTCCTTGATACAGGCCTTTTCTATCTTTATCACCTAGCGTTTCCCCCGCAATTTTCGTTCTAAAGAGCCGTAAAAGGATGCTTTTGGATGAATTCTTAAGAAGCGTGTCTTTTGAGCGCCCTGCTTCAGCCTGATAGTTGCCCCATCCGAGGCAGGCAGATTCATGTGCCCGTCAATGCTCAGAGTCGCCTGGTGAGTCACCCTGAGATTTAGTTTGACCACCGCCGTAGCCGCTAAAACCAGCACATAGTCAGCGCTGAGGTGGGGCAATATGGGCAAAAGCAGAAAATCTTCAGACTGAGGATGGAGAATCGGACCGCCGGCCGATAGCGAGTAGCCGGTACTCCCGGTGGCTGTAGCCACAATTACCCCATCCGCCTTATAGGTGGTCAGTGGCTCCCCGTCTATGCTCGCTTCTACCCGAATCATCCGGGCTACCTCACCCCGGGCCACCACCACATCATTCAAGGCATGAAATACGGAGCCAGTTTCACTATCCGGCGCCCAAAACTCGGCTTCAAGCATGGCCCGCTCATCAATCCAACCCTCCCCCGCTAGTAAAGCGGACAGCCTGCCTTTGGCTTCATCGACACCAAGCTCAGTCATAAAACCTAACCGGCCCAGGTTGATACCGGTAATCGGGATGGAACGTGAAGCCGTCACCTGAGCTGCCCGTAGAATGGTGCCGTCGCCGCCGACAGTAAGAATTAAATCGGTACCGTCCAACTGGCACTCGGCTTCTTCCCTCTCCCAGGCTGAGCAGAGCCACACCGCAACCCCCCTGGCGCTCAGGAAGTCTTTAAGCTCCTGAGCCAAAGGATAGGTAGCTTTATTTACCGGGTGATAGAGAATGCCAATCCGTTCCACCGCTTGCTCCGAGACAACAGGACATAGCCAGAACAAGCCAAGTGTAACATTGGTAGCCCTTAGCGTCAAGGCTAGGAGCGGCTTAAGCGATAGCGAATAGCCGCCCGGACAATAATGAAGCCAATAATGCCCAAGAAAAAGACGGCAGCGAAAGCTCCACCCGCCCTTATTCTCCGCTCGGTTATCGCCTCAACCCCCCTAGCAAAATTCCAGAGCCAGATATAGCTGCCAATGGGAGCAAAATATGGGCCGGTAGCTGGGAGTAGGATACCCCTGGACTTCATTTCCTCTATGGGCTGCACCACCGCCCACTGCCATAATCTACCCACGGCACCGGCAACGAAACCAGCCGGAACCACAATCAACAGAATGATGAAAAAGACGGGTTCATCCCCGGCACAGACGTGCCCGTAGATAAGACGGCAAGCCAAGTACCAGAACAGGGCGTAAATACCGCCGTGTAACAGAAACGCCATCACCCCGGACTGAACCGAGTGCCATAAGAGTACCAGAAAGTGTTGCGGTGAATGCCTCTCCGGCACGGTAAGCCCGGCGGGACTGCGCCGGAAACCATACGCGGCCACCGAGATTGCACTAGCCATAAAACCGATTACCAGCGCCCAGCCGACCCAGGCTCGAGGAAAGGCTTCGGCCATCTGTAAGCCAACCATCACGATGGAGGCTATGGTCAGAATGTAAGGTAACCAGAAATACCGCTTGGGCAAAGACTGTTTCTCCATTTTAACCCCCCAGGACTCTATGTTATATATTTCTAACGTTATCTATTTCTAACATACCACCAGAATTACTATTTGTCAAGCCCCTAAAAAATAAAAGCCCAATACCGGCTGGGAAATGATTCGCCAGTATTGGGTAATATCGAACTAATCAGACACGATCTTTATCTAGCTCTAGCCAGCGTGGGTAAAGAAGAAGAATAAACCAACTGAGATTGCCGCAATGCCAATCCCCAGTAGAACATATAAGATACGGCGGCGCCGCTTATGAGCCGGATTTGCCCAGTTGGGAACGTCTCCGAAATTATCCATGCGATACCTTCCCCTTCCTCCGTTTACTCTTGCTATAGTATAACGATTTAGTTAGCCTTTTGATAGCCCTGCCCGACTTGAATTTGTTCAGATTAACAAAGCCCCTGGTTCGGTTCACGGGCTATCTGCCTCCTCGCCCTGTCCGCGGGCAGTAACCTCCGGCAGCCCATCGACTAAATGGTCACTGGTTAGTAGCTCTAACCGACCGCTGAGAGTGTTTAGCTTACCGGCTGCCTCGGTATGTTTTGCCGCCGCATGAGAGATGTGCCTGCCGATAATTTCATAATCATCCTGAAAGCTCTGAAACCCAGCCTGAAGACTCTCAAGACGCCCCAGTATGTCGCGCGCCGATTTCTCAACCTGCAAACCCTTAAGCCCGAGCACAATAGCCTGCAGATAAGCATAAAAACTGTTGGGGGAGACGGGGAATACCCGCTTCTTAAGACAGTAAAAATATATGTCACTCTCCTCACTAAGCTGGGGACAACGGACTATGGTCTCATAATAGATATTCTCAGCCGGGATATACATCAGCGCAAAGTCAAAAGTTTCTTCATCGGGCAGGATATACTTGCTTACGTCATCAATATGCTTCCTGATAGTACGGGTAAATTGCCGGCGCAGCTGAAGCTGCTCCCCCGGGGAATCTGTGGTAACCATCCGCTCAAAATCTTCCAGCGGGAAGGGAAACTTGGCATCGATGGGTACCAAATTTCCACCGATACGGACTACCGCGTCTACCGTTTCACCATTTCTAAACCTATGCTGGAGACCATAAGAACCCTGGGGTAAACTATCGGCTAGTAGTCTTTCCAGACCAAGCTCACCAAAACCACCCCTAAACTTAGGGGTACGCAATGCCTCCTGCAGGCTGGTAATGCTCTTACCTACCTCTTCAATATCCCTGGTTCTCTTAGTAAGCTCGCCTAACCGCTCCCTGACATCGCCAAAAACGCCTATGCTCCCTTCTACCCTTTCGCCAACCAACTTGGATAAGGCATCAGCCTGCTCTTTTAGCCTCTTGCGCCCGCGAACCCTATCCACAATAAGGAAGACAACCAAAACAACTATAACGACGACTAATAATATAGTTTCCACTTATCTACCCGAATACTTAAATCCATTATACACCAAGAACGAGCAAATAGACATAAACGCCGACAGGGAATAAAATCGTAAAAAGGGTATAACACTGGAATTCCAAGAAATTTTCTGCTAAAATAACGAGACCTTGATTCTAGGCTTGGATAGTTGTTCCCAAACCACTGAAGTGACCCTGCCGTGCCTACTTTAGAAGCTCGAGAGGTAGACACAGAGAAAATATGAGAAAACCTTACCTGATTATAGCGAGCGTCCTAGTCCTTATTATCGCCACACCTAGTGCGATTAGCTGTACCGCCCCCTCCTTATTAAGCAAGTTTGAAGACACCCGCTCGATGATGGATACCTTCGTCACCATCACCGTTTACGCACCTGACGAAGAAAAGGCTGACTCGGTAATAGGTGCTGCCTTCGACCGAATGGAGGAAATAGAGAAAGTCGCCTCAATATTCGATGAGGAAGCTCAGGCCTTTCAGCTTAACCGAGATGGATATCTAGAGGCACCCTCCGAAGACCTCCAGCAGCTAATAACCCAGTCACTTGAATACGGCAAGTTGACAGATGGGGCGTTCGATATCACCGTTCAACCCCTGTTAGAGCTATGGGAGGCTGGTCTGTGGCAGGAGCCTCAGGAAGTCCAAGAGAGGCGAATAAACGAGACACTAGCGCTAGTCGGCGGGGACAAGATCAGCGTTGAGGACGATAGGATATTCTTCACAGAAGCCGGCATGAAAATCACCCTCGGCGGTATCGCCAAGGGCTATGCCGTTGATGAAGCATTAAAGGTCATTAAGAAGATGGGTATTAAACACGCCCTAGTAAATGCCGGCGGTGACTTAGCCACCCTCGGCTCTAAGCCGGAAGGAGAGCCGTGGCTTATTGCCCTAGTGAACCCCGATGACCTGACCCAGAGCCTAGCCAACTTCACTATTGCCGGCGAGGCCCTGGCTACCTCAGGAAACTACGAACGCTACTTCGACCCGGAGAGGGAAGCCCATCACATCATTAATCCCAAGACAGGATACTCAGCCCAGGAATGCATCAGCGCCACGGTAATCGCCCCAAACGCTACCCAAGCCGATACCCTATCTACCAGCATCTTTGTCATGGGGCCCGAAGCGGGCGTAGCGCTGGTTGACTCGCTGAGTAATGTAGAATGCCTCATCGTAAGCGCCGACCGGACGATATACGTATCCTCCGGACTATCGGTATACCTAGCCGAAAGTGAACTGGGAGAATAGATTTGGACATCAGGTTGAAAAAGAAGACCACACCCTACGGTGTTAAGGTGCCGGAGAGTAAGCTCAGCGAGAAACTCCCCATTGAGCCAGCACCCTTACCGGAGAAAGCAATCATCCCGCTGCAGCAGAATATCGGCGCCCCTTGCCAAGCCATAGTCAAAAAGGGGGACAAGGTTCTCACCGGCCAGAAGATTGGCGCTTCGGAGAAATTCGTCAGTGCCCCCGTTCACGCGACCGTGTCCGGTGAAGTAACCGGCACCACGATGGTAGTAAATCCCCCCACCGGCGCCCTGGTCGAGTCCCTGGTAATAACCTCCGACGGCGAGGATAAATGGGTAGAACTATCCCCCCCGAAGAACCCCAAGAAGCTCTCCGCTAAAGAGATTCTAGACAGGATAAGGGAGGCGGGTCTGGTGGGACTGGGGGGGGCTGCCTTTCCCACCCACATTAAGCTATCACCACCCAAGGGTAAGGAAATCGACACGGTTATCCTCAATGGCTGCGAGTGCGAGCCTTATGTCACCTCAGACCACAGACTAATGCTCGAATATGGAGACAAGGTCCTCTCCGGGCTCAATCTCATCAGAAAGGTACTCTCGCCCCAGTCTGTCTACATCGCTATAGAAGACAACAAGGAAGACGCTATCGACCACATAGAAGAGCTGATAGAAAATCTGGGACTTACCGACTTCAGAATTGTGCCCTTAAAATCGAAATACCCGATGGGGGCGGAAAAGACCCTCATTGAGATGATATTGGGTAGAGAGGTCCCTATTGGTGGGCTACCGCTAGATGTTGGTGTCGTCGTCCACAATGTGAGCACCGCCAAGGCAATCCATGACGCCGTTATCGAAGGTAAGCCCCTTATTGAGCGGGTGGTAACCGTCACCGGTGCCGTCAAAAACCCCAAGAATCTACTGGTCAGATTCGGCACCCCGCTGAGGAGGCTTATTGAGTACTGTGGCGGTATGGACGACCGAGCCAATAAGGTCATTCTCGGTGGCCCGATGATGGGCATCGCCCAGTTTGACCTTAACTTCCCCGCCGTCAAGGGGACCAACAGTCTCCTGGTAACGGAAAGCGCCCCCCTAAGAGAACAGGACTGCATAAGCTGTGGCAAGTGCATTGAGATCTGCCCCATGCGCCTCATGCCCACCC
This sequence comes from uncultured Dehalococcoidales bacterium, assembly GCA_964472625.1. Taxonomy (GTDB): domain Bacteria; phylum Chloroflexota; class Dehalococcoidia; order Dehalococcoidales; family UBA5760; genus UBA5760. The sequence goes on along the minus strand of CAYYLM010000017.1, from coordinate 13,261 downwards.
TGCTGGCAAGGTATGCCAAGATTGGCCGGTATGATGAGTGTAAGGAGAACTACATCGACGACTGTTTTGAGTGCGGGGCTTGTACCTATGCCTGCCCGGCCAATATCCCGCTGGTGCAGTATATCAAGACTGCCAAGAAGGAACTCCTTAAGAGGAAAGCCAGTAAGTGACTCAGGAAGAAAGCCAAGAGGTAACTCAAGAGGCAAGTCAGGAAGCGACTTATGAGCGGGAATTCCTGATCTCACCGGGTCCCCATCTTTGGAAGGGGCTTTCGGTGAGCCGAATAATGTACCTCGTGGTGTATGCTCTCCTCTTCCCGGCCGGGGCTGGGATTTATTTCTTCGGCTACCGTGCCCTTTCGGTGATGGGGGTAAGCATCGGGGTCGCCATCCTCACTGAGTATCTATGCAAGAGACTGAGGGGTAAGCCCTTTGTCATGGACGGGAGCGCCGTGGTTACCGGGCTGCTCCTCGCCCTCGTCTTACCGCCCATGGAGACGACATACCTGTGGATGGTGGCGCTGGGCTCGATATTCGCCATCGCCATTGTCAAAGAAGCCTTTGGCGGCCTGGGGCACAACATCTTTAATCCGGCCCTCGCCGCCCGAGCCGCTATGTCCGTCAGCTTCCCCATGCAAATGACCGCCTGGGTAAGACCGATGGGCTTTGGGGCTGATGCGGTAACCTCCGCCACCCCTTTGAGCGGCACTTCGATCTGGCAGCCCTTCGACCCTTCGGTATATCAGGCAATGTTCCTGGGGGACATCGCCGGTTCAATCGGCGAGACCTCAGCCCTTCTTATTCTGATCGGGGGTGCCTTCCTGCTGGGACGCGGCATCATCAACTGGAGAATTCCAGCCATCTATATCGGCATCGTCGCCCTGATGGCCCTCGGCTTTGGTGAGGACCCACTGTTCCACATCCTGTCCGGAGGGCTGATGATCGGGGCCTTCTTCATGGCTACCGACTATGTGACCTCGCCCCTAACCAACCGCGGTAAGATAATCTTCAGTGTCGCTCTGGGGGTGCTGACCATGATTATAAGACACTTCGCGGGTATGCCGGAAGGAGTCTGCTACTCCATCCTGTTTATGAATGCTCTTACCCCCCTTATCGACCGCTATACTAAAGTAAGGCCCTACGGGCTACAGAAGAAGGTGGCCAGTGCCGGCTAAAAGTACTCTAAAAAATGCTTTCCCCATCATCATGCTAACCATAGTGGTGGCCGTGTGTGTCAGCCTGCTTACCTACGTTGACAGCTGTACCCGAGACCGGATAAGAGCCCAGGAGGACGAAGCCTTCAAGGTCATGCTCACCGAGATGTTCCCCGAGATGAGCCGCTATGAGGAGCTTAAGGATGATATCTACACCGTATACTCTGACGGCAGTCAACTCGGCTACGCCTTTCTTGCCATCGGTAAGGGCTACGGCGGCGACATTAACATCTTGGTCGGGCTTAGTGACGCGACAACCGTAAAGGGGATAAAAATAATCTCCCAAACCGAGACTCCGGGACTGGGTACCAGGGTCACCGAACCATTCTTTACCGACCAGTTCGCCGGGATAGCTATTGAGGATATCGCCTTAAGCCAGGACGGTGGTAAGATAGACGCCATCACCAGCTCCACGATAAGCTCCAGTGCCGTAGTCGACGCAGTGAGAGCTACAGCTATGGAGAAGATAAAGCAGCTTGAGGGTGGTGATTAAGGAGGCCAAAGATGGGTAAATTCGCCAAGGAGTTTGCTAAGGGAATAATCCTCTCCAACCCAGTTTTCGTCCTGGCTCTGGGCTTATGTCCCACCTTAGCCATCAGCACCTCAATCGATAACGCCCTGGGCATGACACTAGCCGTCTTCATTGTACTGTTCTTCTCAAACATCATCATCGCCCTCATAAGAAATTATGTCCCCAACATAACGCGCATCCCCATCTTTATCGTCATCATCGCCACCCTGGTCACCGCGGTGAATCTGATTTTCCACGCCTATCTTCCCGACACCTACGAAGCCCTGGGCATCTTCCTGCCCCTGATTGTGGTTAACTGCATCATCCTCGGCCGGGCCGAGGCCTTTGCCTCCAAGCAGCCGGTAGTCCACTCCATCGCTGATGCCCTAGGGATTACCGTGGGCTTTATGACCGCCCTGCTCATGATATCGTTCATCAGGCAGGTGCTCGGCACCGGCAACTTAACAGTGTTCGGGGTTGACTTCGGTAGCCTGCCTGTTCTAGGAGAGCACCCGATAGCCATCTTTATCCTGCCGTACGGGGCATTCCTGGTCATTGGACTGCTCATGGGACTGTTCCGACGGACGGGGGTGATGAAGAGTGAGTGAACTTGTAGCCATCTTCCTCGGTATGGTTCTGATCAACAACTTTATCCTGGTGAGATTCCTGGGTCTCTGCCCCTTCTTCGGCGTCTCCAAGCAGCTAAATAGCGCTATCAGTATGGGGATCGCGGTTACCTTCGTTATGGCTATTGCCTCTCTGGCTACCTGGCTCATCCGTAATTACATCCTAATTCCCCTCGACATTGAGTATATGCACATTGTTATCTTTATCCTGGTAATCGCCACGCTGGTCCAGATTATTGAGCTATTCATCAAGAAAACCAACCTCGGACTCTACTTTTCCTTTGGCATCTATCTGCCCCTAATCACCACCAACTGCGCTGTGCTCGGCATTACCCTGATAAACGCCACCCAGGATTATTCGCTCAGCGGCAGTATCGTAGCGGCTCTCGGTGGTGGCTTAGGCTTTACCCTCGTTTTAGCCATGATGAGCGGCATTCGGGAGAAGCTCGAACTAGCCAATACCCCAAAGTCAATGAAGGGTTTGCCAATCGCCTTCATCACCGCTGCCCTGCTTGGTCTCGCCTTCCTCGGATTTGGGGGGATAGTCTAAACGATGATATAATACAAATGGAGGAATTAAAGGAGCGACCATGCCAATCGGGATACTTGTTGCCATAGGACTCGCCTGTGGGATAATAATATACCTGGTCTATATCAAGGTCCCCCAAAAGGTAAAGGGGCTTGAGAAAACCGAGGAGCTAACCTCTATCCTGCCCGGGATGAACTGCGGTGCCTGTGGCTATCCCGGCTGCTTTGCTTATGCTCAGGCACTGTCGCAGGACCCCGAACTGGTCACCAAGACCCCATGCTCCCAGGTACTCCAAGACCCGGCTAGTCTGGAACAGCTGGAAAAGGCGCTCGGCTGCAAACTTGACGCCGCCGCCATGTGTAAAAAGGCACTCGTCCACTGTAGCGGCAACTCGGAGGTTGTCTGTAACTATTCCGGCGCCCAAACCTGTAAGGCAGCGGCTCAACTCCTAAGGGGGTACAAAAAGTGCCCTTACGCCTGCCTTGGTCTCGGCGACTGTGTGGAAATATGCCCTCAGGGTGCCATATCCATCGACCCAGAGAAGAATGTCGCCGTGGTCGACCAGGAGAAGTGCATCGGCTGCGGACTCTGTGTCACCGAGTGTTCCCAAGACCTCATTGAGCTTGTGCCCGCCGGAACCAAGATTGCCTTCCTCTGTAACTACCAGCCGTTAAAGAACATCCCCGGCCGGGAGAGGTGCGACTTCGGCTGTATCCGCTGCCGGAAGTGCTTCAAAGCCTGTGAGCACGAGGCAATAGCGTGGAATACGGAAACCGCCCTGCCGGAATTCAACCAGGAGAAATGCACCCTTTGCCTTAAATGTGTCGAGGTCTGCCCCCAGAACACGCTGGCTGATTTCACTAAAATGGGGGAAAAGAGAGAGGCAGAGCTGGTCTCAGCGAAATGATGACGCCACTACTGGTTACACCATTTCGCTAATTTGCATAATATATTAACCCTAACCTAGAATATAACCCTCAGGTGCTAATAAGATTTCTCACGGCTTGAGGCAGGTTTTAGAGAGAATATTGGCACTCTGGGCTAAGTGGCAAGATATAGATACATAAAATGCGGGTTATCGCCGGTAAAGCTAAGGGACACCCACTTAAAGTACCGAAGGGTACTCCGACTCGACCAGCCACCGATTTAGTCCGCGGCGCCATTTTCTCTATCCTTGAAAATATTGTCCGCGATTGGACACAGGTGCTTGACCTATTCTCGGGCAGTGGAGCCCTAGGTATTGAAGCCCTAAGCCGCGGCGCTGGCTGGGTAGACTTTGTTGACCGCGAGCGGCGGTGTTGTGCTATAATTAGGCAAAATTTAGAAAAGACGGGGTTTACCACACAAGCCCATGCCTACTGTTGTGATGTCGCCAAAGCGATCTCTTTTCTCGAAAAGGAGTACAACGTTATACTGATGGATCCACCCTATTCTGACTCGTCAATAGGCGAGCTATTAACCAAACTGGCAACCTCAAGACTAGTCGGCCCAGACTCAATCGTAGTGACAACCCATTCCCCCCACCTTCCCCTGGCTCAAACCTACGCCACACTGAGCCTTATCAAGGAGCGCCGCCACGGGGATAGTTGCATCTCACTATACCGAAAGGAGGTTAAACCTTGACCACTGCCATTTACCCAGGTAGCTTCGACCCCATCACCAACGGCCATCTTGATATTATCATCAGAGCCTCAAAATTGTTCGATAAGCTGATTATCGGGGTCTATGAGAATCCAGAAAAGCCGGTCCTCTTTACCCCTGAAGAGAGAGCCGAACTGGTAGCGCGAGCGGTAACTGGTCTGCCTAACGTTGAGGTCAGGGTCTTCTCGGGGCTCACCGTTAGCTTTGCTCATGAGGTGAACGCCCAGACTATCGTCCGTGGACTACGAATGAGTGCCGATTTTGAACGGGAATTCGATCTGGCGATGATGAACAAGAAGCTATCCCCCGAGATAGAGCTTATCTGCCTCATGTCAGACCTAAAATACCAGTTCCTCAGCTCCAGCCTGTTAAAAGAGGCTGCCCAGCTGGGGGGCGATGTTGATAACCTCATCCCGAAACACGTGGCCGAAGCGCTGAAAAAGAAGGTCAAGGGCCAAAAGTAGAAATTCCCAGAGACAGGGAGTATGATATAACTAGCCTTTCAGGAGCAAAAATAGGAGGTATATATGGCTTACAAGATTACCGATGACTGCATTAGCTGCGGAGCCTGTGAACCAGAATGTCCCAATGAGGCGATTAGCGAGGGGGAGACAATCTATGTGATTGACCCCAATAAGTGCACCGAGTGCGTTGGCAGTCACGCAGAATCGAAGTGTGCTGAAGTCTGTCCGGCTGATTGCTGTGAACCCGACCCCAGTCACACCGAGACTAAAGAGCAGCTCCTTGAAAAATGGCGTAAGCTGCACCCAGGTGAAGAGCCAGCCGCCGGAACCTTCTAGACCAAAACTGAGTAAACAAACCCCCGTTAGCCTAATGCGTCTAACGGGGGTTAATCACTAGCGCTGGGTTACTTGACCAGTTAGCGCTGGAAAGCTAGCTATTTAAAGAAAGACCGGATGCCATCAAATTCCTCAGGCAGCAGTGCCAGCACCCTAGGGAAATAGTTCAAAATTATCGGCGCTATCTTCGAGTCCGCCATAGCTCCGGAAACACCCAGATATTTTGCCCAAATCGCCAGTACCGCCCCACAAAACATAGCCCCAACTATGAAACCAAGAATCGCCCCCACCAGACGGTTAGCCCAGCCGAGCATTATGGCTGAAGCCGCCTTATCCAAGAGGCGTGCCAGGACGGCGGCAACTACCATGACCCCGATAAAGATAATGGCAAAGGCAGCCACCTTGGCCCAGGTAGGTGAGGAAATAAGCGTCAGGTGCTCCGAAAAGGGAGCGTAATAGCGCCCAGCCAGGAATATGCCAAGCACCAACCCAGCCAGGGTTAGTGCCATCCTGATGATTCCCTTCATCAGCCCGATAAAGGTAACTAGGCCGATGACCACGATAAGAACGATATCAAGCCAGTTCACAAAAGCCCAGCCTTCCTACCTCAGCTTATTCACTATTGATACATAATATCACCCATAATGAAGAGCATCAATAGGATTCAATCTAGCTGCCCTCAGCGCCGGGTATATCCCGGAGATAAGACCAATAAAAATCGCCACCGATATCGCTAGGCCAATGATATCTGGCGATACCACCGTCATTATCGCCTCCCCACCCATAATATTAATGCGAGAAAAGAGGCGTGCCATAACCACGCCGGCAACTATGCCGATACCACTGCCGACCAGACTAATCATCGCCGCCTCAAGCAAGAATTGACGCAGTATGTCCCGTCGCTTCGCCCCCACCGCCTTGCGAACACCTATCTCTCGAGTGCGCTCGGTTACCGAAACCAGCATGATATTCATGATACCGATGCCGCCGACCAGCAGGGAAATACCGGCAATGGCTCCCAGAAACAGGGTGAGTACCCCAGTTATCTGCTGCAGAGTACCGAGTATCTGCTCCTGACTGATAACCGTAAAGTCATCCTCATCACCAGTACCCAAGCGATGACGCTGTCGCAAGACATCCTCAATATCACGAATGGCACTGTTGATAGCTTCGGCACTAGCCACCTGGACGACAATAGTTTGAACCGCATCCTCACCACTAGCCGTACGCTGGGTAAATAACCGGCTGTGAAAGGTAGTTACCGGCACAATAACCATCTCATCCTGGCTGACGCCCATAATCGCCCCGCCTTTAGCCTCAAGAACCCCGACCACGGTAAAGCGACGCCCCTTGATCTTAACCTTCTCGCCGACAGGGTCATCGGTACCAAAAAGGTCGCTAGCAGTTTTATTCCCCAGTACCACTACCGAATCACGATGTGAAACGTTCCTTTCCGAGATGAATTGTCCTGAGGCTAAAGAGTAACCCATGGCTTCCATATAGGTGGAGGTAGTCCCGGTTATGGCGGTGGTAACGCTTTCGTTACCGGCAAGTACATCAGCATAATTGGTACCAACCGGGGCTACGGCGGCTACGGAACGAACCCGAGACGGGTTAGCCAGGGCCTCGGCATCATCCACACTGAGGGTAGGCGCACTACCAGTCAGCCCACCGAAACCGGTCGCCCCCGGTGTACTCGGAATAACGTAGATAGCATTAGTACCCAGCTCCTCGAAGGTAGAAGTAATACTGGTCTGAACCCCCCTCCCTATTGACATGAGACCGATTACCGCGGCAACACCAATTACTATACCCAGCATGGTTAGTACCGAACGTAGCTTATTAGCTGAGAGCGATTTAAAAGCCGCAACTAGAGAGTCTCTAAACCTCACCCTTGGCAATCCTCCCGTCATGAAGGCGAACGGTGCGCTGGGCCTGAGCCGCAATATCGGCTTCATGGGTAATTAGAATCACCGTCTTCCCCTCTTGGTGCAGCTTCTGGAATATAGAGATAATCTCAACACTTGACTTGCTGTCAAGGTTACCGGTTGGCTCATCAGCCAGAATAAGCGGCGGATTATTGACCAGGGCCCGGGCAATAGCCACCCGCTGTTGCTCACCCCCCGATAGCTCGGTAGGTTTATGGTTAGCCCTCTCTGCCAACCCTACCCGCTCCAATGCCTCACTAGCCCGCTCTCGCCGGCGGCGGACACTCCCAGCATAAACGAGAGGCAGCTCCACATTGGCTAGCGCCGTAGCCCGCGGCAGGAGGTTAAAGTCCTGAAAGACAAAACCGAACTCTCTATTTCTCATCTCGGCCAGCTGGTTATCACTAAGCCGGCTTATATCAACGCCATCAAAAGTATACCTACCCGAGGTAGGCCTATCCAGCAAGCCGATTATGTTGAGCAGGGTAGATTTACCAGAGCCTGAGGCACCAATGACGGCAACCATTTCTCCCCGGTCAACAGATAGAGTCAGTCCCCTTAAGGCGTGAACCCCCACCTTCCCCATCTGGTAAACCTTGGTAATATTTTCCAGCTGAATCATGACTTTAGGTCCCTAACAGTCGGTCCAAGGATTGCTATTGCGCTCCAAAAAGAAAGCCTGCTCCGCCTGGTGTGTCTGAGGGGGCAGGCGCTTCAATCACTACCATTTCCCCTTCCCAGAGCCCAGATATAATCTCAGTCTGGAAGCCATCGCTGAGACCGGTAACCACCAACCGCTCCTCAATCTCCGTAGTCCCTTCGGGTTCCCCGGTAACCAGCACCTGAACCACCGGACTGCCCTGACCATCATACCTAATCGCCCGGTCGGGTACCAGTAAGACATTGCTGCGGTCACTGAGCACAATATCAACCGTGGCACTCATGCCAACTCTGAGATTGCTACCCTGGGGAACATCGAAACTAACCTTCACCTCGTAGGAGACCACCCCAGCCTCTACTTTCGGTAATGGAGAGGCGGAGACCACCCTGCCCTCGAGCAGGGTATCCAGTAGGGCGTCGACGCTGATAACCGCCCGCTGCCCCTTCTCCACACCAGGAACGTCTATCTCGTCCAGCTCCACGACCAGCTCCATGCTGCTCATATCAATCAGACGAATGATTGTTACCTGGGAGACGCCCGGCGCCGGGATGATATCCCCCTCCTCAACATAGACACTAGCTACCACACCGGTAAAGGGAGCCAAGATGGTTTCCCATTCCAGGGCGCTTTGCGCTTCCTCCAGAGCCTGCTCGGCAGCCACTACCTGCTTTTTCAGTATCTCTATCTGATCCTCGTCGCGCTCATTTAACATCTCATCCAGTGTGTCTTCAGCCATCTGCAGCTGAATTTCGGCGTTGAATACCTCCATTTGCCACTGCAGCACTTCCTGCTCGCTACCGTGCTGCAGAGCATATCTCAGCATATCATCGGCAAGGTCCAGCCAGTCCTCGGCATCCTCAACCGCCTGCTCAGCGTCCTCAATTTCGTCATCGGTATACGGATTTTCCACCTTATCCAGATTGTATTTCGCCTGCATCAGAGCCACCTCTGCCTGAGTCACGGCTAGCTCCAGAGCTTCTCTGTCCACCGGGCCGAGCCGCGCCAGCAACTGACCAACCGTAACCGCATCACCCTCTTCAACATATAGCTTGGAGACCTCGCCACCACTATCGAAGGATAGTCCCACCTCGTTGGTCACATCTACTGAGCCACTACCACTGACGCTGACCATCAAATCCCCCCGCACCACCTCGACCAGCTCACCGGTAAACTCCTGCCCGCTCTCCCCGCTATTCCGGAACGGGCTACAGGCCACAGCAGCCACTAAGGTCAGGCACAGGAGCATAACCGCTACTATCTTCCCGCGTTTCACAGTAACTACCTCTCCTTTCTCCCCTTGCCCGTTTTTGATCTCTGCTCTTTGAGTATCTTCTCGAAACGTGCCAGGCCCTCGCTCATCATGCCTAACATTTGCTCCATGGTGTCGGCTTTAATGAGCAGTAGCCCATGCTGACCCATGAGGGCTCTAAAAACCAAGATTGTGTCGCCGGCATTTATGCCCAGTTCCTTCCGAGCGCTGGCTGGTATGACCACCTGTCCCTTAGCATTAACCATCATGGAACCGAAGCACTTATGCTCCCCTAAGACGTTTCTCATCCTCATGACAAAGTCCCCCTTTATCCCCAATCGTAATACATGTTTAATTATTAGTAATTGTATTACTTTTAGGATAAATCGTCAAGGGGTTATCAGAGATTCGAGGGGTAGAATCCGAAACACCCCCGTTACTAAAGAGTGGCCAAGGCCAAGACAGAAGGCTTTAAGAACAGCTGTCTAACTACCCAGCTCTCTGGCTCTATGGTAAGCAGCGCTAACTGCCTCTGTTATTAGCTCGGTAAACCGCCCCTCTTCTAACTTGGCTAGTGCTGCCGCCGTGGTACCGCTGGGAGAGGTTACCATGCGGCGCAATTCAGCCGGAAGCTTATCTGAGTGCTTCATAAACTTAGCCGAGCCCAGAATTGTCTGTTCAACAAGCTCACGGGCCACATCATAAGAAAGCCCAATTTTCATCGCAGCACCAGCCATGGCTTCAGCCAAGAGGAAAACATAGGCGGGACCGCTACCACTTACCGCCGTGGCCATATCGATACACTTCTCGTCCTCAACGTAGAGCTCCCGGCCCATGGCACCAAGGATGGAGCCAGCCCACTTCCTCTGCTCTTCGGTCACCTCACTGGTAGCCGTCCAGACACTCATCCCCTCGCCTATCTGAGCCGGCGTGTTGGGCATCACCCGCACCACCTGACGGTAGCCAAACCCCTGGCACAGGGTATCAATTCGGGCACCGGCGATGATGGACACCACCAGCTGGGGTGAATTAAAGGCGCCATTGAGCCCAGCCATCACCTCAGCTAGGTTCTGCGGTTTAATCGCCAGGACAACAACATCACCCGTACCTACCACCTGGCGATTATCACCGGTCACGGTAATCTCATATTTCTGCTTAAGGTGCTCACGACGGGACTGGCTAATATCACTTACCGCAACTTCCTCCTTAGAGCTAAGCCCCTTAGCCAGGACGGCACTCAGCATCGCCTCCCCCATATTGCCGCCGCCGATAATAGAAATCTTCATGCTGGCTCCACTAACACCAGATTATTTTACCACTATATTCAAGAGCTTGCCCGGAACGTATATTTCCTTGATTACCCTCTTACCTTCAAGGTGAGCCGTTACCCGCTGACTCTCCCGGGCCAGTTTCTTAGCGCTAGCCTCGGTAATAGATACCGGCACCGTAATCCGGTCACGCAACTTACCGTTAACCTGAACCACCAGGGTAATCTCCTCTTCCTTAGCCAGTACCTCGTCCCACTCCGGCCAGCGCTGGTTATGAATACTGTAGTCATAGCCCAGCCTCTGCCACAGCTCCTCTGCCAGGTGCGGGGCAGTCGGAGCCAAAAGTAGGAGCAGGGTTCTTATAGAATCTGCCCAAGCATCTTTACCAACCGAACCAGCCTCCTTTACCCTAGCCAGATAGTTGGTGAGCTCCATCAGGGCGGAAATCATAACATTAAACCGCATCCTCTCCAGGTCACCAGTCACCTTCCTGATAGCCTGGTGGGTAGTACGGGATAGGTTGCGCTCTGCCGCCTCCTTAGCCACCTTACTAGCTGAATCATCAGCGCTGTATCCGTCCGGCACCAGGTGCCACAGCCGGTTGAGCCAACGGCTGATACCACTTAAGCCGCTATCGTCCCACTCACCCCCCTGCTCCCAGGGAGCGACAAACATGAGATAGGCACGCACCGCATCAGCCCCCAGTTCGGCAACATACTCATCGGGGGTAATCACGTTACCCCGCGACTTACTCATCTTCTGTTTCTCAACAATGATAACCCCCTGGTTAAAGAGGCGCTGAAACGGCTCACCAAAGCTAACCAGCCCCATATCCCGAATCGCCTTAACAAAAAAGCGAGAGTAGAACAAGTGCATGACGGCATGCTCGGCACCGCCGGTATAAAGATCAACCGGCAGCCAGTATTTCAACCTATCAGGATCGAATGGGGCCGCCTCATAATGAGGGCTTGCGTAGCGCAGGAAATACCACGAGGAGCACATAAAGGTGTCCATGGTATCGGTCTCCCGCCGGGCAGGGGCCGAGCACCGGGGACAGGTGGTATTAACAAATTCAGAACAGTACTTAAGTGGCGGCTCACCAGTCGGTTTGAACTCAGCATTCTCCGGGAGTAACACCGGCAGGTCTCGTTCCGGAACCGGAACAATGCCACACCGCTCGCAGTAGACGATGGGTATCGGGGCTCCCCAGTAGCGCTGCCGGGAGATAAGCCAGTCACGCAGCCGGTAGCTAACCGCCCGCTTCCCCCAGCCCTTCTCCTCAAGGAAGTCACAGACCGCCTCCGCCCCCGACTGACTGGAGAGCCCGTTAAACTGTCCCGAGTTCACCATGGTACCCGGTTCAGTATAGGCCTCGGTTAGCTCTTCTCCCTGCCAGTCAGGCGGGGCAATCACTACCGGTATCGGCAGGTTATACTTCTTAGCGAAAACGAAGTCACGCTCGTCATGAGCCGGCACCCCCATCACCGCTCCGGTACCGTAGCTCATGAGCACGTAGTCACCGGTCCAGATGGGCACCCGATCACCATTAAGCGGGTTGGTGACATAAGCCCCGATAAACACCCCCTCCTTCTCCTTCTCCGTTGAGAGCCGTTCAATATCGGTCTGGCGCCGGGACCGTTCAATATAATCCTCAACCTCAGACCTTCTCTCAGGTGTCGTCAGTTTAGCTACCAAGGGATGCTCCGGAGCCAGCACCATAAAGGTAACCCCAAATACAGTATCCGGACGGGTGGTGAATACCCGAATCTCCTTTTCGCTTATCCCGGGGTAGTCAAGACTAAAGGTAATCTCAGCCCCAACACTCCTACCCACCCAGTTCCGCTGCATCATCTTTATTCGCTCCGGCCAGTCAATGCCGTCATGCTGCCTGAGCTCATCGGCATATCTGGTGATGCGGAAGAACCACTGCTCCAGGTCGCGACGGGTAACCACAGTGCCGCAGCGCTCACAGAATCCGTTGACCACCTGCTCATTAGCCAGCACTGTCTGGCAGTTAGAGCACCAGTTCACCGGCGCCTTGCCCCGATAGGCAAGACCCGCCTCATAGAGCTTAAGAAAGAACCACTGCGTCCACTGGTAGTACCCCGGCAGGCAGGTGACCACCTCCCGCTTCCAGTCATAGATAGCCCCGATGCTCTTAAGCTGCCGGCGCATATTGTCCACGTTCTGCATTGTCCAGGTGAACGGATGAATACCCCGCTTGATGGCGGCATTCTCCGCTGGCAAGCCAAAGGCATCAAACCCCATGGGGTGGAGCACGTTATAGCCCTGCATCCGCTTAAAACGGGCGTGAACATCAGACGGCGCCATGGCATACCAGTGCCCGATATGGAGGTCCCCTGAGGTATAGGGAAACATAGTCAGGGCATACCACTTGGGTCTACTGCTGTCCTCAGTGACCTCATAGAGCCTATCCTCGGCCCACTTCTGCTGCCACTTCTTTTCGATTTCCTGCGGGTTATATCCGGATGCCACTTACCCTCCCCAATCTAAACAAAAACTCTCCGCCACAGTAAATCACCAGCGAAGAGCTAAGCTACCTTCATTTATGGTAATTGTAGCAGTAAAGCCTATGACCTGCAACCTCTAGCTAGATGACAACTATAGAGTAGCTAACAAGAAGCCAGCTAGGCCATAGCTCCCTTGCTGAGAAGAAATCGTTCATTAGAGAGGTCAAAGTTACGGGCAGTAAGGTGACGATTCTTTATTCTCTGCCGGTACAATGTGGGCTAGTAACCAGGAGGGCGACTACGGTTCTTCCTATTGTACACGATGGTGGGCGGTAGAGGACTTGAACCACTGACCTCTGCGATG
>CAYYLM010000016.1:0-34826 GCA_964472625.1 uncultured Dehalococcoidales bacterium | reverse complement strand
GAACCTACGACCAATCGGTTATGAGCCGACCGCTCTGCCGCTGAGCTACGAGCCCCTATAAAGCAGGACAGACTCTAGATAAATGGCTTAGCTTTTTGGCTAGATTATAGTGCCTTAAGAATTTGTCGTCAAACTTAAAGAAGGCGAAGCAAAAGAATTCTGGTGTTCCACTAAAGTTACTTGCTTTTCAGACGAGGTAATTATAATATTTAAGATAGCTATGAGGCAAACTATTATTGAGTAAACTGACCGTAGGTGGCACCAATGACTGTTTCAAAGAGAATAGTCCTCCATTTTCCAAGGCGTCTGGTAGACCAGCCAATAGTGTGTCGACTGGTTAAGGAGTATAACCTCGATTTCAATATCCTGAAGGCTTCAATCACCCCGGATGATGAAGGGCTGATGGTATTAGAGCTGAGAGGAAAACAGGCCGACTATGATAAGGGTATCGGCTACTTAACCAAGACCGGGCTAAAGATACAGCCGCTTAGCCAGAATGTTATCCGTAATGAGGAAAGATGCACGCATTGTGGAGCGTGTGTTGCTATTTGTCCGGCGGCTGCCTTTGAGCTTGACCCGGTCACCCGGCTAGTCGACTTTAGAGACGAGAAATGCCTGGTCTGTGGAATTTGCCTAACCGCCTGCCCGCCAAGAGCCATGGAGCTTCATTTTTAGTGGCATGTATCAGCCAAGAACCTACCGGCACTGGATTAGGGATTCCGACTTAGTCTCTTTTAACGTAGTTGTGAAAGAGACGGACTTATATATTTCCGCCCGAACCAATTTGAGAAGAAAAGCTCTGAGGCTAGTCTCAAAGCACCGCAACACGCTGGAAAGGTATATCACGCAACACCCCTCATTCCTTACCTCTATGGAAGCGTTACCCATTGATGACGGCACCCCACAGATTATAAAGATGATGCTTGAAGCCGCCTACAAAGCTGGGGTTGGCCCGATGGCATCAGTGGCTGGAGCCATAGCGGAATGCGTCGGCACTGAGCTATCGGCCTTTTCCCCAGAGGTCATTGTGGAAAACGGGGGTGATCTTTACCTAAGAAGCTCTAAAAAAAGGGTAATCGGGGTCTATGCTGGCAATTCACCGCTGAGTGGTAAAATCGGTCTAGAGATAAACGGAAGAGATACCCCACTGGGAGTTTGTACTTCTTCAGGAACGGTAGGGCACTCTCTGAGTTACGGGAAGGCTGATGCTGTCATCGTCCTCTCTAGGTCGGCAACTCTAGCCGATGCGGCGGCTACGGCGATAGGAAACCTGATTAAAGAGCCCACTGATATCGCTAGCGGGATTGAGGTAGCCAAAAGTATTGCGGGACTAAGGGGAGTAATAATTATTGTCGGCAGCAACATGGGACTCTGGGGTGAGGCCAAGATTTGTCAGACATCACGATAAGGCAGGGACATAAAATTCACGTGGGTACTGTGGCCGGCAATTAACAAGCCATCAAGGAGATGGAGATGAGCGTAAAGATAAGTATTCCTTGGTTTCTCCAGCGGGCCAGTAGTGGTGTAAAGATAACCGAAGTTCAAGGGGATACTGTTGGTGACTGCCTCAAAAAATTGACGGAACGCTTCCCTCTCCTGGGAAAGGAGCTATTTGATAAACAGGGCAAACTGTCACCCCATATTGATATCTATATTGATGGACAGAGCATATATTCGGAAGGGCTAGCCAAACCGGTCAAGGATGGCAGCGAGCTCTCGATACTGTTTATAGTTGACGGTGGCTAAAACCACTAGAGTGTTGGCCAATAATTTGAGCCTAAGGGGTGAGAAAATGGCAAAACGGCAGGTGATGCTCAACTATCCCAAGGAACTACTCTCTGAACCCATCATCTACACAATTAGCCAGCAATTTAACCTGGCAACCAATATTCGTCGGGCCGAGGTGACGGAGGAGAGGGGGTGGATAATCCTGGAGCTTGAGGGTAGAGACGAAGATATTGAAGCCGGGATTACCTGGGTCATTTCCAAAGGTATGCGGGTTGAGCTAATTAGTGAGACCCCCCCTCCCTAGCCTCGACCCAGCTAGAACAGGTTCTTCAGATGGGGGCGCAGCAATTTCCGGGCAAGAGCCAGATTTATTGCGCTTCTGGGACTGAGTCAGTAGCTTCCTCTGCTTCACCGGCTTTAGTGATAGCATATTTGGTTAAGGGTGGCGCTACAAGCTCATTTATGATAACCGAGGCGAGGATTCCATTCAACAGGATATCACCTAAGGCAGGAAAGGCACTCTTGGCCACTAGAGCCAGTCCGATGGTAACCCCGGCTTCAGGCATCAGGGCAAAGCTAAGATATTTTTTCACAACCTCCGGGGCTTGAGTTCTCCCAGCGCTGGCTCTTACGCCTAAATATTTGCCTAAGAACCTGCCCGCGAAAATCAAGGCGGCTAGAATACCAGCTGTTCTTATGACGCCAACGTCAAAGTGCATACCGGCCAGCACAAAAAACATGGCAAAGGCAAAATCTTCAACCCCCTCAATTGCAATAAAGGGCTCGTCTTCCATCGCCTTGTCTATCCTGTTCCTGACCACAAAGCCAATTACCATGCTGGCCAAAATCACTGAAATACCTAACACGCTAGCCAAGCCCACACACAACATGAGCATTCCCAAAACCGCAGCCAGAAGCAAAGCCCGGCTCCTTGCTAACTTAGCTATTCCAATCAGGGCAAAACCCAAAGCAGCCCCGATTCCGATAGATTCCATTATGTCCAGAGCAGGAATGCCAAGCATTGCATAGAGTGAAATGCCTCCAGCACCGCCTAGTAAAGGTTGGGCTACCCCCAAAACAATGGCAAAGAGGATAACACCAAGGGCATCGTCAAGAGCCACCACCGCTAGTAGTGTCGTCGTCAAGGGACCTCTGGCTTTTAACTCACGAATTACAGCTAAGGTAACTGCCGGTGCTGCCGGGCAGACCGCGGCTCCGATGACTAAAGCCAACGGTAAGTAGGTGTGAAGAAAACCAGCCTGGGGAATAGCTAAAGCTACCGGACCGGTAAGAGCGATTAGCAGCGTCACAATGACCAGGGCGCCGACAGCCTCAGCTATGGTTATCCAAGCAACGCTCCTGCCCAGCCTCCTTATAGACCCTAGACGAAGACTACCTCCAATCGCGTAGCCAATAATAGCCAGGACTACAGTGCTCAGAATATCCCAAGACTCTAGAGTAGCCTTCGGTACCAGATTGAGAATGGAAGGGCTCAACAAAACGCCGATAATAATGTAGCCAGTGATCCGTGGGAACTTTAGCCTATTCGCTAACAGTCCGCCGAATAGACCAATGGAAACCATCACCCCTATTGCTAGCAAGAAGTCCTTAGTCATGTAAACCGCTTACCTAAACCCACCCTGTATACTATTCAACCTCTTTCCCAGATAATGGTAAAAGCAAAAAATTCCGCCCGTTCATCACGATCCACCAGGCTGCGGAATAATCTAATTACTTCACAAATTAAGTAGGCTCATTGGCCTCCCGACGTTGACTCAATATCTCCCCCCACTTCGCCAGCTTTAGTGATGGCGTATTTGGTTAAGGGTGGCGCCACAAGCTCGTTAATGATAACTGAGGCAAGCACAATATTGACTAATATATTCCCCAAGGCAGGTAAAATCTCAGCCGCTAGTAGCGCTAAGCCAAGAGCAACTCCTGCCTGGGGTACCAGGGCAAAGCCGAGGTATTTTCTCACTTCCTCCGAGGCTCGGGAGATTCTGGCTCCAATCACCGTCCCATAATATTTACCAGCAAATCTAACCCCAAAAACCACTAGGGCTAAGATACCAGCCGTCCTGATGATACCGGCATCAAAATGCATCCCTGAGAATACAAAGAAAATGGCAAAAACAACTTCCTCAATGCCCTCAATTACGAAAATAGGTTCACTATCCGTCATTCTATTAGCGACAATAAAACCGATCGTCATATTAGCCATAATCAGGGAAATACCCAGGGAGTTGGCAATGCCGGTACACAGTAAGATTACTCCTAAAACTATGGTTAACAATAGGGCACGAGTTTTCACAAGTTTAGCCAAATACACCAGGGCAAAACCCAGAGCAGTACCTATCCCGATAGATTTAGCTATTTCAAGAGAAGGGACAGCCAGCACCTGGTAAAGTGATACACCATTACTACCACTCACTAAGGGCTGGGCAATACCTATGGCAACGGCAAAGGCGATGACGGCAATGGCATCGTCAAGGGCAACTACCGCCAGTAGGGTCGTGGTTAAAGAGCCTCGTGCTTTGTATTCACGGATTATGGCCATAGTTACTGCTGGGGCGGTCGCTGAAGCTATCGCCCCAATGACCAGTGCCAAGGGAACGTAGTTGTTGGCAGAGGTTACGCCAGAAGCAGGTAGAACGACAGGCGCGATAAAGACCAGGGACAAAGTGACCACGAGCCAGGCGCCTAAACTCTGGAAAGGTGTTATCCAGGCGATGCTTCTACCTAGCCTTCGTATTGCCTCAAAGCGAAGACTGGCACCAATCAAATAGGCGATAATCCCTAAGGTGGCATGGGTAATGATACCCAAATCCTCTATGGTGGCCCTCGAGATAAGATTCAGGACCGAAGGGCCAAGTAGGATGCCAACGATAACGTAGCCGGTAATGCGGGGAAACTTGATTTTGTTGGACACCACCCCGCCGAGCAAACCGACGGTAATCATTACCCCGATAGCTAAGGCAAGGTCTGTCGTCACGAGAAGAATCCCTCAATAGTTATTCTGACCAACTTACACGCCCGCACACCTTTGTGGTGATGAACCTAAATCTCCAGCCCAAATTAAAGTAGCTCTGCGTCTTGTAATGTATTATTAAGGCCTGACTTGAAACCAAGAACACCGGCTACCAATTGCGTGTTTCGATGATACGAAGAGAATAGGACGGTAGCTAGATAAATTTCCACCAGTCATGTGCCACAACACCAGGCCCCTGACCTATCCACTCATCACCGAAGGCAGCACGCCATTCAAGCAGTTCTCGTCTTATGGTAACGTAGTCCTTATGAACAAACTCGTAAAGCTCAGCGTTCTCTAAGGCAATGGCACCTAGATTAGCCACCGCGCTAACGAAGTACATGTCATCCGAGTCGAAATAGTATGGCTCCGAGGTGTATACCCTCATCACCCCTATTACCTCGTCCCTGAGTTTCATGGGGACAGACAGGATAGAGGCAACTCCTTCCTTTGCTTGATGCTCTGGATACTGCATGCGCTCATCGGTGGTTGCATCTGGGATAGTAACTGGCTCGCCACGTAGTGTCTCGGCAATGCTTTTCTCTGCCAGGTAGGGTCCCTTCCTAATGTACCAGTCACTCAGTCCGTAAGCGGCGGTATGGAGCAGGCGCTTCCCGTCTGGAGTGAGGAGCATTATAGAGCAGCCCTTGGCCCCCAAGGTACTGGCCACCTTCTCCACGATAGAACTGAGCACTTCCTCCGGCGTACGAACTGAATTTATGGCCGCGGCCACTTCGTACAGACTTTCATAATAGCTACGCTTGACTTTCCTTTTCGTCATAACGCCTCACTCCGATCAGGTTTTTACATGCTCACTATGGGTATGTTAAATCCCGACTCGCTGGCTGTCAAGACCTCCCATAGCCAAAATCACTAGTGATAGTCAGCTCTCCCTGTCTCATCCAGGTAAGTTTGCAGGATGAGCGCCGCCGCAATAGCATCATCATGCCTGACCCTTTTCTGTCCAGCCTCTTGAATCAAACGTCTCGCTAATACTGAAGAGAGGCGTTCGTCTCTGAATTCTATCGGAATCTTAATCTGACTACTTAGGCTTTGGACGAAAGCCTTTACCTTCTCTGCCTGCTTGCCGAGACTACCGTTCATGGAGCGTGGTAAGCCAACAATAACCTGCTCAACCTGATGCTGGCTAATAATACTGGCAACAGCCTCAATATCGGCTGTCTCATTACGGCAACTGATAATAGTCAGCGGACTAGCCAGTATCCCCTGAGGGTCGCTGAGAGCCACCCCAATTCGCTTATCGCCAACGTCAAGACCCAGTATGCGTGTGATACTAACCTCCACCCTGAATGAAATCCTTCACCCGCTTCAGCGCCTCATCCAGCTTATTCTTATACCTACCGCCGGCCTGGGCAAATTGAGCTCTGCCTCCCCCCCTACCCCCAGCTACCTCGGCCACCCTATTGACTATTTCGCCGGCATGGTAGCCCTTAGCCACTAAATCGGGAGTCACCGCAGTTAAGAACAAGGGTTTATTTTCATAAATCGTGCCCAAGACGATAACCACGCTTTCTAATTGGTCCCGGAGCTGGTCACTTATTTCCCTAAGCGCCTCCAGTCGATAAGGTGGCACTCTAGCCGCGAGCACCTTTACCCCACTAACCATCTCTGCTTGACTTACCAGTGAGCTGGTAATTCTCTTAGACAGTTCCCTCTCTAGGTCTAGCGCTCGCCGGCGCTCTTTATCCAATTCAGTAACCAAGTCGGACACCCTACTCTGAACCTCAGTCGGTGGTGCCTTTAGCGATTTAGTTACATTATGTAAACTTACTGATTGAGCACTAACAAATTCCTCAGCTCCCCTACCGCTAACCGCCTCAATACGCCTTAGTCCAGCACCAATGCTGCCCTCGCTAATGACCCAGAAGAAACCGATCTCCCCGGTAGCGTTAACATGGGTGCCGCCGCATAGCTCGGCACTGATTACCTCTTCCCCTATCTTCACGACCCGAACCTCGTCGCCATACTTCTCATCGAATAAGGCAATCGCCCCCTCCTCTATGGCTTTACGGTACGGCATTTTCTGGTCCTTTACTCTGAGGTTCTGGCGGATTTTATCGTTGACAATGCGGTTTACTTCCTCTATTTCCTCCCTAGTCAGTGCCTCTAAATGAGGGAAGTCAAATCTGAGCCGATCCGGGGCAACCAGCGAGCCCCGCTGCTGAACATGCTCCCCCAGTACCTGACGCAATGCCATCTGAAGTAGGTGGGTAGCGGTATGATTACGGGCAATATCCCACCGCCGTTCTTTATTAACTATTGCCTCTACCTCGTCCCCAACACTTAGGCTACCCTCGGTAACCTTCCCCTGATGAATAACGACATCCTGCAGGCCGCGAATAGTGCTGGTGACCAAGAATTTACCTTTCGAACTCACTATCTCACCGGTATCCCCCACCTGACCACCCATCTCCCCGTAAAACGGGGTAGATTTTAGAATGACGCCTGCCTCTTCGCCCTCCTTCATAGTCTTGGCAGACTTGTTATTAACTAAGATCTCAAGGATGGCTGATTTACACTCAAGATTATCATAGCCAATAAAGCAAGTTTCCTTTATGTCAAGTTGCCCACTGATCCCTACTGTCCCTCCACCCACTTTTGTTCTGTAGACTTTCCTAGCCCGCTCCCGCTGCTTCTCCATTTCTCGCTCAAAGCCAGCTAAGTCCACAGATAGACCCGCTCTAGATACTATTTCCGTGGTCAGCTCTATCGGGAAGCCGTGGGTGTCGTAGAGCTTGAAGGCCTCTTTACCCGGGATTTTGTTCTTTCCCTTCCTGATTGTTTCCCTGACGACCTCGTCCAGTAACTCCAGCCCGGTGCTCAGGGCGTCACTGAACCTCGCCTCCTCACTCTCAATAACCCTAAGAATAAAATCCTCTCCCTTGACTATCTCAGGGTAGATGTGTCCCATCTTGTGAATTGTGGTCTTGGCTATCTCAGTAAGAAATGGCTTACCCTCACTCAGTCGCCGGCTGAACAGGGCAGCGCGGCGCAGCAGGCGACGCAGGACATAGCCCCGCCCTTCGTTACTGGGAAGGACTCCGTCAGCGATAAGAAAGGTAATTCCCCGCCCGTGCTCAGCTACTATCCGTATGGCATTATCCGCTTCGCTATCAGTCCCATATTGCTTACCCGCTAGCTCAGAGATATGGTTAATCAGGGGCAGAAAGAGGTCGGTTTCATAAACTGAGGTCTTACCCTGCATGGCAGCGGCAGTTCTCTCCAAGCCCATACCGGTATCAATATTGGGCTTGGGTAGCGGCGTGCGCTCCCCCTTCTCATCCTGGTTATACTGGGTAAACACTAGGTTCCAGATTTCGGAAAAGCGCCCGCAATCACAGCCGGGGGCACAGGTTGGCCTTTGGCAGCCGACCTCCTCCCCGAGGTCGTAATAGATCTCGCTGCACGGTCCGCAGGGTCCAGAATTACCGGCTGGGCCCCAGAAGTTTTCTTCCTCACCGAACCGCAGTATCCTTTCCTCAGGGATGCCTATCTCCCTCCAGTAGCCAAAGGCCTCGTCATCATCAAGGAAGATGCTTATCCACAGTCTGGCGGGAGGTAGCTCAAGACGCTGGGTAACAAACTCCCAGCCCCAGCTGATGGCCTCCCTCTTAAAATAGTCGCCGATACTGAAGTTACCCAGCATCTCAAAGAAGGTAAGGTGATGCGGATCACCCACTGATTCAATATCGGTAGTCCGAAAGCACTTCTGGCACGAGGCTAAGCGGCGATTGGGTGGTGGTTCGGTACCCAAAAAGTAGGGCTTAAACGGCACCATACCGGCGCTGGTAAGCAGTAAGGTAGGGTCGCCGTGGGGTATCAGAGAGGAGCTGGGCATAATCTTATGCCCGTTCTCCTCAAAGAAGCTCAAGAAAGCCGCCCGAATTTCATCACCGGTCACTTATTTAAACACCACTGGCTAAGAAGATTACTATACGATTTTAGTGCAAGCTCAACCATCTGTCAACGAACCCGTAGCTATAGAAACTTACGCAAATACTCCCTTAACTGCGGACCGAGGTCAGGGTGACTTAGCGCCAGGGCTATGGTCGCCTCAAGCCAGCCCTGAGGAGTCCCGGTATCATAACGCACTCCCTCAAACTCACAGGCGACTATTTTCTGCTCCTCAAGCAGTAGCTGAAGGGCATCAGTGACCTGAATCTCCCCCTTCTTACCCGGTCGGGTTACCTCAAGAGCGTCAAATATCTCCGGACTGAGAATATATCTCCCCACTATACCCAGGTTAGAGGGGGCATCTTTCGGCTCCGGCTTCTCCACTAGGCTCAAGACCTGATGCAAACGGTCTGAGATTTTCTCTGGCTCAATGATGCCATACTTTACCGTTTCCCGCTCGCCAACTCGCTCTACAGCGATAACATTGGCCTGGTAGCGCTCGTAAACCTTAAGCAACTGTTTCAGGACAGGCACCCTACTATCAATAATGTCATCAGGAAGCAGGACAGCAAAAGGCTCCCCACCGACTATGTCCTTAGTTGCCAGAATAGCATGACCGAGGCCCAGCTGCTCCTTCTGTCGGATGTAGCAGATATTGGCCATATTGGAAATCTCACGCATTGCCTGAAGCAGTTTTAGTTCCCTCTTTTGCTTTAGAAAGTACTCTAGTTCAAAGGAGCGGTCAAAGTAGTCCTCGATGGCGTTCTTACCCAGGGCGGTTACCAGAATGACCTGCTCAATACCGGAGTTTATGGCTTCTTCCACAGCGTAGTGGATAAGCGGCTTATTTATCAGGGGTAACATCTCCTTGGGCTGGGACCTAGTAAGAGGTAAGAATCTCGTTCCCCAACCACCAGCGGTAATCACTGCCTTGCGGACTTTCATCGCGCCTCCTCTCTAATCTGATTCCTGCTTAAAGGCAAAGTGGGCGGCACCGAGCAAACCGGCATCATTACCAAGCTCAGTAGTAACAATACGCACCGCCGCTGCCGATACCGGAAAGGCTCTTTCCCTGACTACCTGCCTCACCGGACCAAGCAGGAGGTCTCCCATGCTGGCTACCCCGCCACCGACGATAATCACCTCCGGGTTAAAGATGTTAACCAGGTTAACCATGCCCACTCCCAGATAGGTGGCAGCGTGTTTAATGACATCATTAGCCAGAACATCACCCTGCTGAGCTGCCGCGGCTATCTCTTTAGCGGTAATGTCTTCTATCTTACCAGCCACAGCTTCGGTCAGGGATGACCTCCCCCCGGAGCTGAGGCGTTTTTTTGCCTCCCTAGCTATCGCCCTACCTGAGGCCAGTGTCTCCAGACAGCCGACATTACCACAGTCGCACCTTGGCCCATTTACTTCCATAGTCATATGGCCTATCTCTCCGGCACTACCGCAGGCTCCGGTATATAGCTTACCATCAATAATGATCGCCCCGCCGATACCGGTACCGATAGTGAGATAAATGAGATTATCCACTCCCCTGCCAGCACCGAGGTGATATTCGCCCAGTGCCGCCGCATTGGCGTCGTTAAGAAGCCAGGTCTTAATACCAAGTCTCTCTTCAATAATGCTCCCTAACGGAATATCACGCCAGCCGGGAAGATTCGGCGACAGGGTTACTATTCCCCGTTGTGAGTCTATTACCCCCGCCGCGGCAAGGCTAATGCCGCATAGCTGCGCCAAAGTCAGGTTACCGGAGGTGATAATCTGCCTGACAGACGAAATAATCCGGTTAATCACCGAATCTACGCCCTCCTCAGCTAGGGTGGGATGTTGCTCTCTAGCTAACACCCGGTAGTCACCAGAAACAATCGCCACGGCTATTTTACTGCCGCCCAGGTCAACGGCAACGACCGGGAGATTAGCACTCCCAGTATTCTCCATCTCAGATAACACTTTAGCCTATTTCGACAGCTTTGTCGAGATTGGTTTAAGCACTGACATTGACTAACAGCAGCCCGCCTGCTACATTTAACCTGTGCGCTATACCTTTGACCATCTAGACCTGATTCAAGAGGCTCTCACAAGGTCCCCCTTCGGGCTTATTACTGATGTTGATGGCACCATAAGCGAGATAGCCCCTACGCCACAGAAGGCCAGGGTTTCTCCATCGTGCCGCCGCTATCTTAAAGTTCTTTGTAATCATCTAGCCTTGGTAGCAGCTATCTCGGGAAGACCGGTAGCTCAGGTCAGGGATATGATAGGGGTTAGAGGCATGGTCTACCTCGGTAACCACGGCCTAGAACGCTGGACGGGAGATCATACCGAACTCCCAAATAATACTCGTGATTACTTAGGGGTGGCTAAATCTATAATTAAGGAACTAACCCCCCTGTGTTCTATGGCGGGAGTAAGTATCGAAAACAAAGGAGTAACGGTTACCATTCACTACCGCCTTTCTTCTGAGCCACAGTTGGTGGAGAGAGAAATTCTAGATTCTGTTAAGGCTCTAGCTCAGGCCAAGGATTTAAGGGTTATTATGGGGAAAATGGCCATTAACCTTCTCCCAGCAGTAGAGATTGACAAAGGTAGCGCTACGCTGGGCTTAATAAAGGAATACAGCTTGCAAGGTGGCTTATACCTGGGTGATGACCTCACCGATCTTGATGCCTTTAGAGCCCTGCATACTGCCGCCCGCGATCTGAATTTTCAAGGGTTTGCCATCGGTATCACTGGCCCAGAGATGCCGGAAAGGCTAGCAGTGGAAGCTGACTTTACTCTGAACGGGGTAAGAGATGTCGGGCATTTTCTCAGGTGGTTGTCGCAGAACGTTCCTCGACTAGGTTGACGGTGTCCTCTAGTAGATGCAGGAGCCAATCAGTGATATCCTCTTCCTCAATCGATTTCTTGAGGGCGGCGGCACGCTTTTTCCTCTCGCTAAGGGGCATAGTCAAAGCTGTGTAGAGGGCCTGAGTCGTTCCTTCTATGTCAGTGGGAGACACGGTGAGAACGTTCTGTCCCAACTGGTCGTGAGCGCCGACTGTCTCCGATAGTATCAGGACACCATCGCGGTTATTAACCGTAGGACCTTCCTTAGCCACTAGATTCATGCCATCAATGACCGCATTCACCAAGAGAACATCATAGAGCCGCATGCCAGCTAAGGCCTGCACATAATTATTCTCATAAAAGAAATCAATGGGATACCATTCTTCACTAGCATACTTACTATTTATGTCCTCTATTAGCTGGGTAATCTCCTGGATATATCTTTGATATAGCCTCAGATGGCTTCTAGTCGGTACCAGAAAGACAACAAATCTAACCTTCTTCCGAAACTCAGGGTAACGCTCCAGCAGCTTATCAAAGGCCTTAAAACCACGAATGATATTCTTGCTGGGCTCAGCCCGGTCCACACGAACTATGGTTTGCTCACCGCAGAGGGGGCGTAACTTCTGCTCATATTCCTTTAGTCTAGTCGAAGCAACCAACCCTTTTAGACCAGTAACATCAACAGATATCGGGTAGGCTCTAACTCGAACCAGCCGCCCCTCCGTCCTAACCGTGTGCCGCTCATAATCTACTTCAGCCCCAGCAATTGATGATTCGCAACAGCGAAGGAAGTTGTGCACATCTCGCATTGTCTGTAGCCCCACGATATCAGCGGCACACAAGCTCTGGAAAATTGCCTGCCGCATAGAGCTAGGCAAAAGCTGCCAGTATGGTAAGGAAGGCCAGGGAATATGAGTAAAGTGCTGGATGACAGCATCCGGCAACTGCCGCCTGATATACGCACCAGTTAAATAAAGGTGATAGTCGTTAAGTATTACTACCGGTGGTAATTCGCTACTTGCGGCTTCCTCAATAACTGCCTTGGCAAAGGTCTGATTCACGGGGACATAGCCATTCTCCCAGGCATCATGAGTTATGATGTCTATATTAGGCGTGGTCGGTGAATTCCACATATAGTGCTGCAGAAACCAAAGCAGGGGATTACAGATGATACTATAGTATTTGTGATACATGCTTCGGGAGAAAACCAGAAAGCGGAGATAGAGATTATCATCACCTACCGGTGCTTTAAAGCGCTTTCCCTCAACTCTCCGCGCCATCTCTCGATCTCCCCGCCCCATAGCACTGGCAATCCAATCCAGCTCTACATACCTACTCAGACTGCTCAAAGCGGTAACCACCCCACCGCTGCCCCGCCGCGAGCGGAGCTCCCCATCCTCAGCAAAATAGTATTCAATGGGCCCCCGATTACTAGCCAGGATGAGACGCCTTGGTAACAGCCTGCGGCGGCATAACTCTTTTAGTCGAATGTCACTACCTTCCTGACCTAATTCCATGCTGTCACACACCATAAATCTGGGAAATAAAGGTTTAAGGAGTCTACCTCGACTCAGGCAGCACAAAACCTGAAACTGTATAGGCTACACCTCTAGCAGTAAACAAAATTTAGCACTCAGCCAAGGAACCTGTCAAGCTGGCTCACCCGCCCGTGGCTCTCTGGCATAGCTCAGGAACCAGAATATTGAGGGCTAACTCACCATCGTATTTACCGGTCTTAATCGATAGGTCAGCCTCCAGAAGTTTGCGATATACCTCCCGTATCCGCCCCCAGGGATACCTACTAGCCTGCGTTAGTGCCTTACGAAAGGCAAATTCCGAGACGAGCCCTAGCCTACTCTGGATCTCCGATTCTGACTTTCCTTGATTCTGAAGCTCCTTTATCCGAGCTATCATCCGGATCTGTCGGGACAGCATGACCAGAAGATAGGCCGGGACTGCTCCCCTAGCCAGCAACTGCTGTAGTAACCTCCCGGCCGCTTCTGCCTTAAACTCGAAGATAGCATCGACCATATTGAAGACGCTAATCTGCTGGACATCGCTTACCAAGCACCGAACGTCATCTTCCTCGATGGGGCGACCTGAGGCGAACAAGACAAGCTTACTGATTTCGTGCTTCATGGTCCACAGGTTACCACCCACAATTTGAGCCAGCAGCTCGGCCGCCTCAGGTGATATCTCGCCCCCCGCTTCTCCGACATCCCTCTCGACCCAGTGGCGAAGCTTGGTTTTATTCAACGGAGGAAAGGACTTTACCTCGGCGCTACCCGATAGCTCCCTAAACAAAGGGTTAGAGCTTTTTAATCCATCATCCACCAAGACCACCACCGTACTCTCGGGTATGTTACTAAGGGAATTTGCCCATTGTTTATATTCAGACTGCTGTTTAGTCGCCAGTTTAGCTTTCTGCTGCTTGCCTAGTTTACCTTTAGCTTCAAAGCGTCCCAGCAGCCCCTCAATAACGACCAGACGCTTTTCGGCCAAAAAGGGCACTGTCTCACAAACGCCTCTCAACTGCTCCAGGGTAAGTTGCCTACCATCGAGTATGGTGGTATTAGCCGCTAAGAGTGTCGCCTCGCCAATACCCTTCTTTATCTCGGCAAGCGCCTCACCGCGGGAAAAATCATCCTGACCGGTCAAGATATAGAGCAAAGCCATCTCCTCCCTTGGCCTCCTTAATTTTACCACACCTACCGGTAAAATCACCCGCCAAGAGAAGCCAACTGTATTGAAGAGTGGTCTGGCAAAGAGTAAAATTAAGATACGTGATACTTTATGGATTAACGATGTAAAGAAGGCCTTGCCAAGTAGTTGCCCACAATGTGGGATCTATTTTATGTAAACTTAGCCACCCCTCTCCTGCTCCAGGAGACTAAGGATAGACCGGAACGACCGAGTAATGAGTGTTGATATTGGCATCATCGGGCTAGCCAAAAGCGGCCGAACAACCATCTTCAATGCCCTAACCAAGGGCCGGGCTGATACCGGAAGCTACAGTCGGGAGGCTCTAGCTCCCCATATCGGGGTGGCTAAGGTTCCCGAGCCGCGCCTAGAGACGCTCGCCAGCATGCTCCAGCCCAAGAAGGTTACGTCGGCTGAGGTACGGTATATTGACATCGGGGATTCGGTCAAGGGTTTGGCTAAGGACAAAGGAATCGGTGGCGAACTATTAAATCAGCTTGCTGGCGCCGACTCCCTGATTAATGTAGTCCGCACCTTTGTCAATGAGACTGTCCCGCATATTGAAGGCAGTCTGGATGTAGGGCGGGATATTGAAACTATGAACCTAGAACTTGCCTTTTCCGACCTAGCATTACAGGAGAGAAGGCTGGAAAAGATAGCTCTGTCACTCAAGGGGGCTAAAGCGGTAGAGCGCCCACCTCTTCTCCACGAGCAAGAATTACTGACCAAAATCAAGGCTAATCTGGAGAAGGACATACCACTACGCGAACTCAAGCTAACTCCGGAAGAATCCAAGACTATGAGCCATTTTCAGTTCCTCACCGCCAAGCCACTACTGATCGTGGTTAATATCGGAGAAGAACAGCTACCCGAAGCCGCCTCTCTAGAAGCCAAACTGCGAGAGCGCTACCTTCGCCCCGAATGCAACCTGATTACCCTCTGTGGCAAGCTAGAGATGGAACTATCTCAGCTAGAGGAGAATGAAGCTAGAGAGCTTCGCGCTGGGTTCGGCATCGAGGAGTCTGGGCTTGACCGCACTGTCAGGCTCTCCTACCAGCTACTAGGCTTTATCTCGTTCTTTACCATCGTCTCGGATGAAATCAGAGCCTGGTCGATTAAGAGCGGGACGGTTGCCTTAAAAGCTGCGGGCAAGATTCACTCCGACATGGAGAGAGGCTTCATCCGAGCCGAGGTGATTAGCTATGGCGACCTGATGAAGTGTCACAGCCTAGCCGAAGCCCGCAAGAGAGGGCTACTCCGACTCGAGGGTAAGAACTATATAGTTCAGGATGGCGATGTCGTTACCTTTCTCTTTAATGTTTAAGGCAGTAAAATTGACAACTTCCAGCTAGCATGCTAGACTATGTTAGGCTTTACAGATTCTAGCATCTAGTGCTAGCCAGGTATAAATAGCAAGTTCGCTTGCGATTATATTACTCGGCATCAGCAGATCAGAGGCAAATTACTGCAGACGACACGAAAGTTAATCGTGCATGCTTGCATGTATTTAAGATGGCTATTGAGGGACAGGATAGCTAACCTCAGCCGACTAAAATAGTTCTTTAGTAACGAAGGGGGAAATATGGCTAAACCAAAGGTTGCGTTTTACTGGTGTGCCTCGTGCGGTGGCTGTGAGGAGACTGTAGTCGATCTCAATGAGGACCTACTAAAAGTAGCCGATGCGGTAGACATCGTCTTATGGCCGGTGGCGCTGGATTTTAAGCGGAAGGATATTGAGGCTCTCAAGGACGGCGAGATAGCGGTGAGCTTCATAAACGGCTCCGTAAGGCTGGAAGAGCAGGAGGAGATGGTAAAGCTCTTACGGCAGAAATCGGGGCTGGTAGTTGCCTTCGGCGCCTGTGCTCACCTGGGGGGGATACCCGGCCTGGCCAACTTCTGCAGCCGCGAGACAATCTTCAAGTTCGCCTATAAGGACTCCCCAAGCACCGATAACCCGGAGGGGGTCACGCCGCAGGAAAAATCGGTAAACGACGGCTATGAGCTTGAGCTACCCGAATTCTATAATACCGTGAAGACCCTAGACCAGACGATTCCGGTAGATTACTACCTTCCCGGGTGCCCACCGCCACCTGACCTAGTCATGAACGCCGTTAATGCCATACTAACCGGCCAGCTACCGGAGAAGGGGGCTGTGCTCGCCCCCAATATCGCCCTGTGTGATACCTGTCCCAGGAAAGACTCGAAACCAGAGAAGATGTCGATAAAAGAAATAAAGCGGCCCTGGGAAATCAAAATTGACCCCGAGAAATGCTTCCTGGTGCAGGGGTTATTCTGTTACGGGCCAGCGACCAGAACCGGCTGTGGCGAAACATGCATTAACGCGAACATGCCCTGCCGGGGTTGTTTTGGGCCGGTAGACGGGGTTATTGACCAGGGCGCCAAGGCTCTAGCCATGTTTGTATCCATGTTAGGGCTTGAAGACGAAGAGAAGATGAGTGACCAGGAAGTTAAAGCTTTAGTCGACGCTATCCCAGATCCAGCCGGAACATTCTACAGATTTAGTCTACCTTCCTCACTTCTTCGAAGAAGGAAGATGGAAGGGGTAGGAGGAACAGCGTGAAAAAAGTAACCATTGACCCGATCACCAGGCTTGAAGGCCACGGCAAGATAGAGATATTCCTCGACGATGAGGGAAATTGCCAGCGAGCCTATCTTCAGGTACCCGAGCTCCGCGGCTTCGAGGAGTTCTCAGTAGGCAGACCAGCCGAGGAAATGCCTCGGATAACCACCATGATCTGCGGCGTTTGCCCTACTGCCCACCACATGGCAGCCACCAAGACCCTCGATGACCTATTCAAGGTCGAACCCACCCCAGCTGCCAAGAAGATACGGGAGCTGATGTATAACGCCTTCCAGGCCGAAGACCACATCCTGCACTTCTTCTTCCTGGGCGGCCCCGACTTTGTCGTCGGCCCGCAGGCACCGGCTGGGGAGAGGAACGTTCTGGGAGTTATCGCCAAAGCCGGGCTGGAAACCGGCGGTAAGGTCATCGAAATGCGCAAGCGCATGAGGAATGTCCTGAGAATAATTGGCGGTAAGCCGGTAATGCCCTCCTGCGGCCTACCCGGCGGGGTGTCAAAGAGAATTAACAAAGAAGAACAACAAAAGCTTATCGAAGCTGGGGAGTACGGGGTAGAGTTCTGCAAGGTTGCCCTTCAGATTTTTGATGACATCGTGCTTAAAAACAAGGACTATGTTGACCTAGTGACCGGTGATGTCTATTCCCACAAGACATACTACATGGGCTTGGTGGACAAGAACAACAAGGTAAACTTCTACGATGGGCAGGTCAGGGTAGTCGGGCCCGACGGGAAAGAATTTGCCAAGTTTAAGCCCCAGGACTACTTAAATCACATCAGGGAACATGTTGAACCATGGAGCTATATCAAGTTCACCTACCTCAAGAAGTTAGGCTGGAAGGGGTTTATTGACGGCAAAGAGAGTGGTGTTTACCGGGTAGCCCCCCTAGCCAGACTAAATGCCGCCGACGGCATGGCTACTCCGCTGGCTCAGGAAGCCTATGAGAAGCTGTATTCCATACTGGGCGGTAAACCAGTTCACAGCACCCTAGCTTTCCACTGGGCACGGTTAGTTGAGGCACTTTACGCCTCAGAACGTGTGCTTGAACTGGCCCGTGACCCGGAAATCACCTCGCCGGATATTGTCAATCTACCCACCAAGACTCCCAAGGAAGGCATCGGCATCGTCGAGGCACCTAGAGGTACCCTGATCCATCATTATCAAACTGATGACCGCGGTATTCTGACCAAGGTAAACCTGATTGTAGCTACCGTGAATAACGCTGCCGCCATTAATATGTCGGTAGATAAGGCAGCCAGATCACTCATCAAGAAAGGTCAGGTCTCCGATGGCCTTCTCAACATGGTTGAGATGGCTTTCCGGGCATATGACCCCTGTCATGCCTGCGCCACGCACTCCCTCCCGGGCAGGATGCCACTCGAAGTTAATATATATGATGCTAAAGGGGACTTGATAAGAAAGCTAAAGAGAGGCTAGTAAAAGAGCAAGTAAGGCACGAACTTAAAAAGCAGATATTAGGAGGCTCAGATGGCAAAGGATGTGTCAATGGAGAAGCAAGCCCAGGTCGAGGAGGTCGTCTGTGAGGCTGACAAGGTGTACCTGTCCCCCTGCCAGATAAGGTGCCCCTTGAATATAGATATTCAGCGAAATCACACCATGATTGCCCTACTGCCATTAGACCCAGAGGCAGCCGCCAAACAAATGGTTGAGATTGGCAAAGAGGTCTACGAGAAGAGCCCCTTGTTTCCGCTGCTGTGTGGTTACATCTGCGGGCTCTGTGAGAAGGAATGTAACTATAAGGATGAAACCGGGGCGGTAAGGCGCCGGATGGTGATGCGCCTGGTCGCCAAGGAGTTCATTAAATATCTTGAGACCATGCCGCCACTCCCCACCCCCACCGGGGAAAAGGTAGCCGTAATTGGAGGCGGGGCCGGCGGTTTAATGTGTGCCTACGCCCTGAGCAAGAAAGGTTACCAGGTCACCATCCTGGAGCGAAATCCCAAGTTAGGCGGCGCCATGCGCCTCATCCCGGCCTACCGCCTGCCCCAGGATGTTGTTGACTCAGCCATTGATAATCTGCTCCGGATTGCTAATATAGAAGTCAGGCTCGGTGCCGAAGTTGGCGACCAGGGCCAAACCCTGGACAATCTCAAGAAGGAAGGCTACCGGGCTATATTCATCGCTACGGGAACGCCTGCTCCGCGACCCCTGACCTTCGGACGAGAGCTAGTTAGTGCCGACCTAGAAGGTGTCATGTTCGGCCTAAACCTCCTTTACGAAGTACTTCAGGGTAATGTGCCGCTTCAGCTCTACAAGGGTAAGAGGGTAATCGTCGTCGGTGGCGGTAACGTCGCCTTTGATGTCGCCCGGACCGCCCGCAGGCTGGGAGGAAATGTTACCATTGTCTGTCTGGAGTGCGCCGATAAGTCATCCAAGGACGGTATCCCCGCTGACGATGAAGAAATCGAAGGCGCCAGCGAAGAGGGCATCAAGATAGTCTATTCCCGAGGTATAGAGGAGATAATCGGTAAGGGTGGGAAATTCGATAAAATAAAGTGTCCCCGCTGTACCTCAGTCTTTGAGGAAGACGGCAGATTTAACCCCCAGTGTGACCGGAGTGACGTGATATACCTTGGGGGTGATGTGCTCCTGGTAACAATTGGACAGGGGCCAGAGCGAACCCTATTCCAGAACGAGGGCCTGCTGAATGAGCAGGGTAGGCTAGACATCGACCCAGTTACCCTGATGAGTAACCTCAAGGAGGGGGTCTTCATTGGTGGTGATGTCAAGCGAGTCGGTTTTGCCTCGGAGGCCATGCAAGACGGGACCACCGTCGCCGAGTCCATTGACCGCTACCTCAAGGGTAAAGACATGAAGGCTGGCCGAGAGGAAAAGGAATACGAAACTGCCTCCATCCCGGAACGTGTCAGGTATAAGCTTCAGCCAGCTCTCAAGTGGACTCCAGCCAAAGAAAGGCTCAACTTCGTTCCCTTTGAGAAAGAATACACCATGGCCGAGGTGATTGAGGAGGCAAGAAGATGCCTCTGTTGCGGCCCGTGTAAGAGCTGCAAAGGCTGTGTCGTCCTCGGCTTGCAGACTGAGATACCGGAAATTGAGGTTAATGAGGATCTATGCAGCGGCT
Source organism: uncultured Dehalococcoidales bacterium (assembly GCA_964472625.1). Lineage (GTDB taxonomy): Bacteria > Chloroflexota > Dehalococcoidia > Dehalococcoidales > UBA5760 > UBA5760. The sequence continues at coordinate 14,919 of CAYYLM010000016.1, read as the reverse complement.
GCGGAGTCTGCGTCGCGGTATGTCCTTACGAAGCCTCTAGACTAGAGACATCTGAAGATAAGCTAAAGTCAGTAGTAGACGATTTTAAATGCAAGCGATGTGGCGTTTGCGTCACCGTCTGTCCATCTGGCGCTCGAACTATCAAGGATGCTCTGGCAGAAACCATAGCCGATACCTATGCCACACTCTCGAAATAAGGAGGCAAAACATGCGTGATAAGGTAGCGGCAGCACTGGCCCAGATAAGACCCGCGTTACAGGCTGACGGTGGTGATGTTGAGTTGGTAGATGTGACCGACGGTGTGGTAAAGCTAAAACTCACGGGTGCCTGCAGCGGCTGCCCTATGTCAACGATGACCCTAAAGATGGGAATTGAGCGAGTCCTCAAAGAACAGATACCGGAAATTAAAGAGGTCGTCGCCGCCTAGGGTAACCCAGAGCAGCACCTAGCTAAGGTATTTGTCATACCGGTAGAGAATTAGATAAGACGAGTAGGCATGGCACCGGAAAGAGAGCAAAATACGAGCACCCTGATCTTGGGCATCGGTAACCCGATTCTCAGCGACGATGCTGTGGGCATCAAGATTGCTCAGCAGCTTGAGGTGGCAAAACCCGACGTAACTGTAGAGCAAACCAACGAAGCTGCCATCGCCCTCCTTGACCTGATCACCGACTACGACAAACTCATCATTATCGACTCTATCAAGACCAAGCAGGGTAAGGCCGGGGAACTATACAAGCTCAACCTGGAGGATTTTAAACCGAATAAGGATTTTACCTCGTCCCACGGTATGGATATTGCCACCGCCTTCGAAGTTGGCAGAAGCCTGGGATGCCGAATGCCTCAGTCGGTTAGTATCTACGCCGTCGAAGTAAAGGATAATGAGAATTTTTCCGAGCAGTGTACCAAAGAGGTGGCAGAAAGGCTGCCCATAATAGTAAAACAGATAATAGATGAGGAGAAGCTATGAACAACTTTAAGCCCAACATTATCATCTTCCGCTGTAACTTTTGTTCGCCCCCCGGAGCCGAACGCGCCATGGCTTCAAAACTTAAGGACAACTTCCGTCCGATAATAATCAAAACCAACTGCACCGGCCGGATAGATCCCACCTTTGTTTTCGATGCCTTTGTTAAAGGTGCTGACGGTGTGATGATAGCCGGTTGTGCTCCCGGCGACTGCCACTTTGTTACCGGTAACTATAAGGCGGGACGAAACGTGTTGCTTCTTAAGAGAATGCTCTCCCAACTCGGTATCGAACCGGAGAGATTGAGAGCCGAATGGCTGGCAACATCTGAGGCACCGAGGTTTCTCTCGTCACTAAACGAACTTGTGGACAAGGTAACCACGCTTGGTCCCCTGACGCTAAACTAGGGAAGGTGATATAGAGTGAACGAGCAAGCTACCCAGGGCATAGTTGCCGTCAGGCAAAACATAGATTACTGCAGCAGTTGTGCCGTCTGCTCCACCCTTTGCCCCTATGAGGCACTAAAGAAGGATGCCGAAACAGGCAAGATTACCCTGGATGTAACCAAGTGCCAAGTGTGTGGGCTCTGTTACGCCAACTGTCCCGCCCGGGTTATTGACATTCTCTATTACGACCTTGATTCGTTACTCGCTTATTTAGAGAAGGCAAGGCAGGAAACTGCCTCCGACACCTTAATTATTATGTGCCGCGGCAGTGCCCCCGATATTGAGGGAGTGGCCGAGCTTTTCGGAACATCAAGCTTCATCCCGCTACTGGTTCCCTGCATCGGCCGTATCCCTGACGAAGTCTACCTGAAAGCCCTGCTCATGGGGATAAACAAAATAAACGTCCTTGCCTGCGATGTGGACTACTGTCGATTTGAGCGGGGCAGTACCACCACCGGACGCAAAATAATCGCTCTTAATCTTCTCCTCGACCAGCTCGGCTACGGGCGAGATATCATCACCCTGAAAAGGCATAGCCTAAAGGTAAAGGTAGACGCCAACCTGTGTATTGCCTGCGGCAACTGCGTCTTTTTCTGTCCTTACGATGCCGCGGAGCTCAAGAGCCCAGGGGGGATTACCTTTGACCTGAGTGCCTGCCGTGGTTGCGGGCTCTGTGTGGCGATGTGTCCGGCGATAGCCCTGGAGCTGGAGAACTGGGAGCAGGAACGTATTTCCCAACTGATTAACCGCTTCTCGTTAGAGGTAGAGCCTCCCAAGATTCTGGTATTTCGCTGTCAGTGGGCCTCCTTTCCACCGCTTAACGGTAAGCCAGCACCGAATGTCCGCTTCATAGACCTCCCCTGTGCCTCCAGGATTGATAGATTTCACATTCTGGAGGCTTTCCAAAAGGGTGTTGACGGCGTCATGATCGCAGCCTGCTCCGAAGATGACTGCAAACAGGAAAAAGCCAGCGGCCGGGCACAGCACTCCGTAGCCAACTTAGGGGAAAGACTGGGGCAAATCGGCTTTAAGGAACGACTCCATTTTTGCACGGTATCCCCCAGGTACCCGGAAGAACTGGACAAAGAATTAGAGCAGTTCAGCCAAAGAATAAAGGAACTGGGTAAAGGTGGGTAGTCTATGATAGTAACCACACAAAAGCCTCTCGACGAGGTTTTAGGTTTCATCACTCCCTACAGCAACGTGCTAATTGCCGGGTGTGATGGCTGCACCCAGCCGCCGAGAGGACTGAGAGAGGCGAAGACCCTGAGCCAACTGCTTGAGCTAGCCGGGAGGTTGCAGAATAAAGGCTTCAACTTCAAGGTAACCACCGTCGCCAAGCAGTGCGATAACTACCTAGCTGCCTCTATTCTCAAGCCCCAGATGGATGACGTGGAGGCGGTGCTCTCCCTAGCCTGTGGCATCGGTGTCCAGACCCTGGCCGAGGTCTTCCCCGAGATTCCCATTTTCCCAGCGCAGAACACCCACTTTATGGGCGCTGAGGAGCGGGAGGCTGGTATTCTGGAGGAAAGATGTGCCGGTTGTGGCGATTGTCTTTTAGCCGTGACGGGCGGCATCTGCCCGGTCGCCCGGTGCAGCAAGGGTCTGCTCAGCGGTGCCTGCGGTGGCAGTAAGGATGGCAAGTGCGAGCTCAGTCCAGATCGGGACTGCGCCTGGTGTCTCATCTACGAGCAGCTCAAGAAGCAGAATAAGCTGCATCTACTAAAAGAATCTCGTCCGCCCCGGGATTACCAGCTAAGTGGATGGAGGGTCACCACTTGATGAATCACAGGCGGTGGGGGCATGGTGCTGGTAAGGATAAAGAAATTAGCCAAGATAAAAGTACGCGGGGTGGTGCAGGGGGTTGGCTTTCGCCCCTTCATTTACCGACTGGCTCACGAGCACAACCTAAAAGGCTGGGTACGTAATACCTCAGGAAACGTGGAAATCGAGGTCGAGGGGGATGAGGTAGCCCTTAAGAGCTTCTTTACCGACCTTAAAAGCAAAACGCCACCCATGGCTCACATTGAGGACCTAGCGATAACCTTCCACCCTCCGCTGGGTCATACTACCTTTGAAATCCGCAGCAGTCGGAGCCAGCGGGGGAAATACCAGCTAGTCTCACCCGATATTGCCACCTGCCGTGATTGCCTGGGGGAAATTCTCTCCCTCACCGACCGCCGCTACCGATACCCCTTTACCAACTGTACTAATTGCGGCCCCCGATTTACCATCATTGAGGACATCCCCTACGACCGTCCCAAAACAACAATGCGTAGTTTTCAAATGTGCCCTGAGTGCCAGCGGGAGTATGATGACCCCTTAGACCGTCGCTTTCATGCCCAACCGAACGCCTGCCCTGAGTGCGGTCCCAGTCTGGGGCTAGTTGATAGCGAGGGTAATCCGGCTGGGGAGGGTGATATTATTAGTAGCGCCAGCGCCTTACTCAAAGGTGGTCATATTCTGGCCATACGGGGCTTGGGTGGCTTTCAGCTTGCCTGTGACGCTACCAATGAAACGGCGGTAAATACCCTAAGGAGCCGAAAAAAGCGCTCTGCCAAACCCCTCGCCGTCATGATGGCGACAATAGAAGACGTAGCCAGGCACTGCTACATGTCACCGGAAGAGGAGAGGCTCCTTAAGTCCCCAGAGTGTCCCATTGTCCTGCTTAAGTGGCAGCGTAGCTCGTCTGATATTTGTGCGGTAGTAGCCCCGAACCTGAAGTACCTCGGGGTGATGCTGCCCTACACTCCCCTGCACCACCTGCTCCTGAGAGAAACCGTCCGACCGCTGGTGATGACCAGCGGTAATCTCAGCGAGGAGCCCATTGCCAAGGATAACGGCGAGGCGCTCAGGCGGCTTAGGGGTATTGCCGATTACTTTCTGCTCCATAATCGGGATATCTACGCCCGTTATGATGACAGCGTCTACCTGGTTTTGGATGAGGTGCCCCGACCGATACGGCGGGCCCGGGGCTATGCCCCCTACCCCATCTTCCTCCCCTTCAAGCTAAGACAAATCCTTGCCTGCGGTGCCGAAGAGAAGAACACCTTCTGCCTCACCAAAGATGACCACGCCTTCATTAGCCAGCATATCGGGGACATGGAAAATGAGGAAACACTAGAGCACTTCGAGAATACCATTGAGCTCTATAAAAAGCTATTTCGCGTTACGCCAGAAATCATAGCTTACGATATGCACCCCGAGTACCTCGCCACTAAATACGCCCGTCAGGTTGGTTCCGAGCTAGGGCTACAAATGGTTCCCGTTCAACACCACCACGCCCATATCGTAAGCTGCCTGGCCGAGAATAAGGTTAAGGGACCGGTCATCGGGGTTGCCTTTGATGGTACTGGCTTTGGTAGCGATGGCACTATCTGGGGTGGCGAATTCCTCCTGCCTGACTACAAAAGCTTCCAGAGGGTTGGGCACCTAGAATACGTGCCCCTGCCGGGTGGTACCGCTGCTATTAAGAGACCCTACCGCATGGCGCTGAGCTTCTTGTACACCCTGTTGGGCTTCGATTTTCCTCTAGAGGGGCTACCCTTAAGCACGCTTAATCCGGAGGAGATTGAAATCGTAAAACAGCAGCTCAGGCGGGGGATAAACTCCCCGCCGACGTCGAGCGCCGGGCGGCTTTTTGATGCCGTCTCTGCCCTGGCCGGGGTGAGGGGAGAGATTGACTATGAGGCCCAGGCGGCGATTGAGTTAGAGATGCTAGCACCGGATGAAACTACTAAGCCCGAGGAGGAAGCCTACCCGTTTTCTATTACCGTAGACCAGGGGGTAAGGGTCGTTGGTCTGGCGGGACTGATCTCATCAGTGGTGCAGGATGTTAGAAATAGGGTTTCCGTACCCATAATCTCACTCCGCTTCCACCAGACCGTAGCGCAGATAATAACCGAGATGTGTAAAACCATCGCCCAAGAAGTGGGTATAAAAAGGGTAGCGCTGAGTGGCGGCGTCTTTCAGAACCGGTTGCTCCTCAGCCTGACCACCGCAGCGCTGAAAAGGGAAGGCTTGCGCGTGCTTACCCACCGCTTGGTACCCTGTAACGACGGTGGTATCTCCCTGGGGCAGGCAGTAATTAGTAATTTTACTCAAAGGAGCTAGTTGTGTGCCTAGCGATACCGGTGCTCATTAAATCGATAGAAAATAAAGAGGCTGAGGTGGAAATCGGCGGCATCGCTCGCCGCATCAACCTTGAACTTACCCCGGAGGCTAAGGTCGGTGATTATGCCATCGTCCACACCGGATATGCCATCAACATCCTTGACCAAGCGGAAGCCGCAGAAACCCTAAGACTCCTAGAGGAAATCGCCGCCGTGGGAGGGGAAAAATCTTGAAGTTCATCACCGAATTTCGGCGTCCGGAGCTAGCCGAGGGGCTGATTTCACAGATTCACCGTGAGTCCCGAACCAAAGCCCGCTTTATGGAATTCTGCGGGGGTCATACGGTAACTATCTTCCGGTATGGCATCCGCCAGGCTTTACCCAAAACCCTGGAGATGGTCTCTGGGCCCGGCTGCCCCGTGTGCGTTACCGCTAATGCCGACCTGGATAAGGCGATCGCCCTATCCCGAATCCCAGAGGTAATCATTACCACCTTTGGCGATATGCTTAAGGTGCCGGGGAGCCGCTCGAGCCTTGAGGAAGCCAAAGCCAGCGGCGCTGATGTGCGCATGGTGTATTCTACTACTGACGCCCTTAACATAGCCAGCGAGAACCCTGATAGGTCGGTGGTTTTCCTCGGCATTGGCTTTGAGACCACGGCCCCAACCGTGGCGGCATCTATCCTCAAAGCCAAGGAAGCCGGGCTGGAAAACTATTATGTGCTCTCCATGCATAAACTCTGCCCACCGGCTATCCGAGCCATCCTGGACTCCGGTGAGGTCAGGCTGGAGGGCCTTATCTGCCCCGGTCACGTAAGTGCCATCATTGGCGCTCACCCCTGGGAGTCGGTAGCTCATGACTACCATATTCCCTGTGTTATCTCCGGCTTTGAGCCCCTGGATATCTTGCAGGCGGTGAGCATGCTGGTAGCGCAGGTGGAAAAGAAAGAGGCTAGAGTTGAGATTGCCTACCGAAGAGGGGTACGCCCGGAAGGTAACCCGGAGGCACTGAGGATTATGGATGAGGTATTTGAGCCCGGTCCGGCTCAGTGGCGGGGGCTGGGTGAAATTGACGGTAGCGGTCTTAAGCTCCGAAGTAAGTACCACAGGTTTGACGCCGAGCTTGCTCTTGACATCGTTACCGAGCCGCCTCAAGAGCCCCAGGGCTGCCTCTGCGGTGAAATCCTACGGGGGGTTAGCTCACCGCTAGACTGCCCCCTTTTCGGTAAGACCTGCACTCCGGAACGTCCGGCAGGACCGTGCATGGTCTCCTCAGAGGGTAGCTGTAGCGCCTACTACCTTTATGGAGGCAGCCTTGGAGGATAAGATACTGCTTGCCCACGGCAGCGGCGGTCGGCTGGCTCACCAACTGGTCACCGAAGGCTTCGTCAGGGCTTTTAATAATCCCCGGCTCGCCAAACTGGATGACTCAGCCGTCTTTGACCTTAAGGGCAACCTCGCTTTCACCACCGATAGCTACGTCATAAGCCCCATCTTTTTCCCCGGTGGTGATATCGGAAAGCTGGCGGTCTGCGGTACGGTAAATGACCTAGCCATGAGCGGGGCTAAACCCCTCTATCTGAGCCTCTCCTTTATCATCGAGGAGGGTCTTCCTCAGAGCGACCTGAACCGCATTGTAGCTTCTATTCAGAAATCAGCCCGCGAAGCTGAGGTGGAAATCGTTACCGGCGATACCAAAGTGGTCAACCGTGGTAGTGCCGACAGGCTCTTTATAAATACGGCGGGAATTGGTATTATAGCGGATGGGGTTAATATCTCCGGTAGTAACGCCCGACCCGGCGACAAGGTGATTCTCAGCGGGACAATCGGTGACCACGGCATCGCCGTTCTCAGCCAGCGTGAAGGGCTGAGCTTTACTACCCGGCTTGAGAGCGACTGCGCCCCACTGGCAAAACTGGTTGCAGAGATGCTTTCCGCAAGCTCGAATATCCACTGCCTGCGTGACCCCACCCGTGGGGGGCTGGCCACCACCCTGAACGAGCTAGCGACGCAGTCCAAGGTAGGGATCAGAATTGAGGAAGATAAGGTTCCGGTACGAGAAGAGGTCATCGGTGCCTGTGAGATGCTGGGGCTTGACCCCATCTATATTGCCAACGAGGGTAAGCTGGTAGCCATCGTCCCCGCTGAAGATGCCGAAAGCATTTTAGATGTAATGCGCGGTAATCGTTACGGGACAAAGGCAGCTATTATTGGGGAGGCTACTACTGAACACCCGGAGCGGGTGGTGATGAAGACCAGCCTGGGAACCTCTAGAATCATTGACATGCTGGTCGGTGACCCCCTGCCGAGAATATGTTAATCACACGAAGGCGACCCTTCGAAGTAGGTTTTAAAAAGCACGTCAAGAAAACCCTTTGGAATAGGCTTAGAAAACACATCAAGGAAGACCCTCTGGAGTGGTCCTAAAAGATGCACGAACTGGCTATTACTCAGAGCATGCTTGACATTGTCCTGGAGAGAGCCAAAGAAAGCGGTGCCAGGAAGGTCGAGGCGATAAACCTGGTTATCGGTGAGCTCTCCGGATTTGTCGAAGAGTCGGTAAGGTTCTACTTCGACTTTCTGGCTAAAAACACCATCGCTGAGGGGGCTGCCCTTAATTTTAAGCCGGTTTCCCCCCGGGCGCGGTGCCGGAGCTGTGATCAGCCCTTTGAACTCAGGGAACTGGACTGGAGCTGTCCTCAGTGTGGGGGCAGTGATATTGAGATTACCGCCGGGAAGGAACTCTCTATCGAGAGCATTGATATCGAATAACTGAAAGGTGGCTAACATGGAAGTAAAGGTTCTGAAAAACATCCTTGGTGCTAATGAACAGCTGGCTGAGAAAAACCGACGGCTGCTTGAGCAAAATGGCGTCTTTGCCCTAAACCTAATGTCCTCACCCGGGGCGGGTAAAACCAGCCTTATCCTGGAAACCATTAGGAGGCTTAAGGAGAAAGTCAAAATCGGGGTCATTGAGGGTGACATCAGCTCAAGCGTGGATGCCGAGGCAGTGAGTAAAGAGGGGGCGCCGGTCATCCAGATAAACACTGGCGGCAGCTGCCACCTCGATGCTAATATGATAGGTTACGCCTTAAGCAGCCTGCCCCTAGGCGATATTGACCTACTCTTTATCGAAAATGTGGGTAACCTCATCTGTCCCGCTGGCTTTGCCCTCGGCGAGGACAGAAGGGTAATCCTCTCAAGCATCCCCGAGGGCGACGATAAGCCGCTCAAATATCCGGTGATGTTCCACGAAGCCGATATCGTAGTGCTCAATAAGACCGACCTCTTACCTTATGTAAAGTTTGACCAGGATGCCTTCTCCCGGGCACTCAAAGGCATCAATGAGAGGCTAAAGATTATCCCCGTCTCCTGTACTACCGGCCAGGGACTCAGCGAGTGGGTTTCCTGGCTGAAGAAGCAAATGGAAAAGGGCTAAACCCTTATGCAAGCCGTCTCCATCTTTACTAGCGTCATGATAAGCCCGTATGAAATCTTGACTTTTGGTGGGGCTACTGCTAACCTTGCTTATCTCTGAAGTGAGCTAGCCAATGGACACGGATACGAAAAGGCAGATTCGAAAATGGGAGCTAATCGGCATCGCCGTCATCGCCAGCGTGGGGGCGGTGATGCACTTCGCCTTCGAGTGGTCAGGGGAGCTAAGACCGGTTGCCGTCTTCGCCGCGGTTAACGAGAGTGTTTGGGAGCACCTGAAATTAACCTACTGGCCGGCACTGCTCTACGCTGCTTTGGAGTACCGAAGAGTAAGAAACCTCAGCGATAACTTTATTACCGCCAAAACAGCCGGCATCTACGTGATGCCCGCCGCGATTGTCGCCCTTTTCTACGCCTATACCACCATTACCGGGAGTGACAACCTTATTGCCGACATCACTATATTCGTGGTGGCTATCGCTCTGGGGCAGCTTACCAGCTACCGGATACTAATCCTACCCCAGCCGTCACGGCGCCGGTACGTATCGGCTATTATCGGTTTAGTCGCCTTGGGGGTAGTCTTTACCCTATTTACCTTTTACCCGCCACGATTTCCCATCTTTAGAGATCCAGTCAGCAGTGCCTATGGTATTCCGTAATTAATTCCGAGCTTCGGGCACCAGTGCCAGCCCAGCTCTCAAGAAAGGAGGCTTGATGTTACCGAAGATCCTGGTTTGTCTCGATGGCTCCAGCCTTGCCGAGCAGATCTTACCTCTCGCCACCGAGGTAGCACTGGGTTGCGGCAGCCGGGTTGTGCTGCTCGAGGTTACTCTGCCCCCCAGTGCTACCGTGGAACCACTCACCGGTTTCTACCGCACCACCCCAATTGAGAAAATCCTACGGGAAGAGGCGGACGCCCGAGCTTATCTACAGCGATGGCGCAGCGCCTACGCAAAAAGGGGCTCAAGGTGAGCTGCATGACTGTACCCGGAGACCCGGGCGAAACCATCGTTGGCTACGCTAAGGAGAATGCGGTCGACCTTGTTGCCCTCAGCACTCACGGCCGCGGTGGCTTGAGACGCTTAGCCTTTGGCAGTGTCGCCGACTTTGTGTTAAAAAGGTCCGGGCTACCTATCCTGATAAGAAAGCCCGAAGAGATCAAGAGATAAGGGCCCGCTCTATTGGAAGGATGATAGAGCTCCGGGTTACCTTCCGGATTGATTTATGGAAGTATTGCGCGATATTCCAATTGACTTAGAGCTTGGAGAACTGCTCAAGCGAATGCATATTCGCGAAAATAGCCACTATATCGAAAAAATCGCTCGGGAACTAATAGAGATCGCCCGTCCGATAGCCAGACCTAAAGCCGTCTATGAAGTCTGCTACGTTGAGAACAAGAATAAAGACTCGCTGGATATTGGTGGTGTTAGGTTCACCAGCCGCCTGCTTAGGGTTAACCTGGATAAGATAGCCAGGGTCTTTCCCTATATTGCTACCTGCGGTAGGGAGTTGGACGAAATAGCTATCACACCTAAAGATTTCATGAAAAGTTATTGCCTCGACGTCATTAAGGAGATGACCTTACGTTCCGCAGTTAGCTACCTTGAAGGTTACCTGAAGAGAAATTACGTACTGGGACAGGTATCGAGAATGAATCCCGGCTCCCTAGCCTCATGGCCGACAACTCAGCAGAAAGAGCTGTTTTCCATCTTTGGTAATGCCGAGGAACTAATCGGGGTTAAGCTAACTGAGAGCTACCTGATGATTCCAGTAAAGAGTGTATCTGGAATATTCTTCCCGACCGAGGTTAAATTTGAGAGCTGTCAGTTATGCCCGTGGGTGGTATGTCGCGAGCGGAGAGCACCGTATGACCCAGAGCTAGCTAAGAAATATCGAGAAGATATAACCTAGAATCACCCCATTCCCTAAAGAAACTTGCCAGCAGGACTCGAACCAAGAATCCAGCCAACGCTGGCCGGTGAGTTTAGTTCCCACTAGCGTTTGTCAGGCTGGGCGCTACTCTGTAACACAACCCTTGACGTTCTAGGTGTTCCTCGCCTAAAATTATTGATGCTATGTCTAGAATCATTAGAGTAGTCCCGGCGATACTGACAGAGGACCCCCAAGCCCTTAAGACAATGGTTCATCAGGCAGAGACCTTCTGTAACTACGTGCAGTTCGATATCATGGACGGCCGCTTTGTGCCTTCACGGAGTATAGAATGTGAGCACATTGCTGCCCTCAATACCACGCTCAGTTGGGAAGTCCACCTTATGGTAGAAAACCCGGAAGACTACGTGACAGATTTTCTTAAGGCCGGTGCCCAACGAATAACCTTTCACTATGAGGCCAGCTCATCTCCCGAGAAGATCATCAATCTGATAAAGACCCTTGGCCTAGAGGCAGGACTAGCCCTGAACCCGGAGACTCCGGTATCAGCGGTCTTACCCCTGGTGAGTGAAGTAGCCAGTATCCTCTTGCTGAGCGTGCATCCGGGGTTTTACGGCAGCCCCTTCATACCCGAAGTTTTACAAAAGGTCACCGAACTACGCAGCATATATCCTGAAATAGAGATTGGCGTAGATGGTGGCATCAAAGAGAGCAATATCGCTCAGGTTGCCCAGGCTGGCGCCGACGCTATCTGTGTCGGTAGTGCCGTATTCCTTAAGCTACAGCCTGCGGAAAGCTACCAGCGCCTCTCTGCCTTAGCCGAGGAAGGTTTAAATTAGAGTCCGTGATATAATGCTCAATTTGTTAACCGATCGTCTCAACCGCCACCGGCATTAGGTCTGGGAAACTGCTACGCTAATCTTTAATGTATAATTCGCATTTATCCCGGTATCAGCGCTTTATATCGACGGATTAAACTGATATTATGTGAATATCAGGATGGCCACTTAACAGATGCTGAATTGTTTTTACCACTGAATAATAGCCTGGCATTATTTAGCCGCCTTGGAGGGAAAGATGGCCTACGAATATGAAATAAACGATCTGGTCAAAGAAGAATCCTGGCGTATGTTCCGCATCATTGGCGAGCTGGTTGAGGGGTTCGATAACCTCTCCAGTATCGGGCCGGCGGTGAGCATCTACGGCTCAGCTAGAATCAAACCGGGTGACCAGCTCTACTTACAAACCGAAGAAATAGCGGGGCGCCTCGGTAAGCTGGGCTTCTCCATCATAACCGGCGGTGGGCCCGGCGTCATGGAGGCAGCTAATAAGGGGGCTCTTCGGGCTGGAGTCACCTCCGTCGGACTTAATATTGACCTGCCGGAGGAACAGCTTCCCAACGCCTACACCACTCGGTCGATAACCTTCAGGCATTTCTTTGTACGCAAGGTTATGCTGGTGAAATACGCCGCTGCCTTTATCATCATGCCCGGGGGCTTGGGAACGATGGACGAACTTACCGAGATACTCACCCTAATGCAGACGCACAAGATAAAGCCATTCCCGGTCATTCTTTTCGATGGTAACTACTGGCAGGGATTCTTGAAGTGGCTTCACAGCTCAGTCTTAGCTAAGGGATTCGTCTCCGAAGAGGACTTCAGTCTACTTAGAGTCTGTGACGAGCCTGATGAAGTAATCGAGGCAGTGGAAAGGTGGCACCATAAGCAGGAGGTCTTTGGTAGGAAGGCTCTAAGCGGAGCGTAAGCCTATAGCCAGATTTTCATAACCCTATGTATAATAGAGCAGCCGAGATAAAGAATTAACCACAAGATTACTAGAAATAGTCATCGTAAGCCGCTACCTTGCCACTAGCCAGTCTGAGGGATTAAATAGGAACTAAGGAGTCCAAGTATGAGTAAAGAATCGCTTGAGGAGCTTTGCGTAAACACCATCCGCCTTCTGGCGGTGGACATGGTGCAAAAGGCAAATTCGGGTCACCCGGGAGCCCCGATGGGCATGGCACCAGTAGCCTTTGTCTTATGGGACCGGTTCCTGAAACACAACCCCAGCGACCCCAAGTGGCCCAACCGAGACCGGTTTATCCTGTCCGCGGGTCATGCTTCAGCCATGCTCTATGCCCTTTTGCACCTCACGGGATATGAAGTGACACTGGAAGACCTCAAGCAATTTCGACAGTGGCAGAGTAAGACACCCGGCCATCCAGAGTACGGTACGGTACCGGGTGTGGAGACAACTACCGGGCCGCTGGGACAGGGATTTGCTAACGGAGTCGGTATGGCTATCGCCGAACGATGGCTGGCCCAGCGCTACAACCAGCCGGGACATGAAATAATCAGTCACTATACCTATGCTTTAGTCTCCGACGGAGACCTGGAGGAGGGAGTGGCCTCTGAGGCCGCTTCCCTAGCTGGTCACCTCCGCTTAGGTAAACTAATCTACCTCTACGATGATAACGAAATATCCATTGAGGGCAGTACTGATCTTACCTTCACGGAAAATGTCGCCCAGCGCTTTCAGGCCTACGGCTGGCAGGTCATCGGCCCGATTAATGGCCTAGAGACAGCCAGTGTTGCCCGGGCGATAAGGATCGCCCAGCAGGAAACCGGACGACCCAGCCTAATCATCTGCCGGACTACTATCGGCTATGGCAGCCCCAACAAGGCGGGAACCGCCTCAGTACACGGTGAACCGCTGGGAGAAGAGGAAGTACGCCGGACCAAAGAGAACCTGAAGTGGCCCTATCAAGAGCCTTTCACCATATCGCCCCAAGTTCTCGCCCACTTCCGTAAGGCTCAAGAGCGGGGAAAAGGCTGGCAACAGGAGTGGCAGGCGAAACTGGATAACTACCGAAAAAAGTTTCCTGAAGCGGCGCAGCAGCTGGAAGCGAGTCTCAGTGGAGAACTACCTGAGGGGTGGGAACAAAGCCTAAACGACCTGTTTAAGACGCCGGATAAGCCGATAGCAACTCGTGAGGCTTCGTGTCGGGTGATAAATGCCCTGGCGCCAAGGCTGCCCAACCTCGCTGGCGGCTCGGCAGACCTAGCACCATCCACCAAGACAATCCTCACCGATTGTGGTCACTTCGGCTGCCAAGACTACTCTGGCCAGAATATACATTTTGGAGTTCGGGAACACGCTATGGGAGCCATCGCTAGCGGGATGTCACTTCACGGCGGCCTCATCCCTTATACCGGCACCTTCCTGGTTTTTTACGACTACATGCGGCCACCAGTGCGCCTGGCTGCCATGATGGGTATCCGGGTAATCTATGTCTTTTCGCACGATTCCGTCGGCCTGGGTGAAGATGGACCCACTCACCAGCCAATCGAGCAGCTTATGGGCCTGCGCCTAGTGCCGAACTTGGTGACCATCCGACCCGCCGATGCCACTGAGACGGTAGAAGCCTGGAAGGTAGCCCTGGAGCGTCACCAGGGTCCAACAGCGATTGTCCTCACCCGTCAAAAACTACCCGTGCTGGACCGGACAGTTTTAGCCCCGGCGGCTAGCCTCAAACGCGGCGGCTACATTCTCTGGGAGGCAGAAGGTGAACCTAGCATTATCATTATCGGCACCGGTTCCGAGGTTCACCTGGCTCTGGAAGCCGCCAGCCTCTTAAATGAAAAGGGCATCAAGGCACGCGTTGTCTCCCTGCCTTCCTGGGAGCTGTTTGACGCTCAGCCAGTAGACTACCAGAACCAAGTCCTGCCTCCTGATATAAAGGCTCGCATCTCCATCGAGGCGGGGGTTACTTTGGGCTGGGAGAGATATACTGGTTCCGACGGAATTACCATCGGCATCTCCCGTTTCGGAGCTTCAGCTCCGTATCAGACAATCTACGAGAAATTCGACCTGACTGCGCTGCGGATATTGGACGCTTCCTTAACACTCTTAGGAAAAAGGAGACCATGAAGCTACCATTGCCATAGGCGCCGACCACCATAGAATACGGTACGGCCGCCTTTATCCCTTCCCCATAATTTCCCCTAACAAAAAGAAGAGCCCCCCGATTCCTCGGGGGGCTCTTGGCTATCCAGTGTTATCCTCTAGGC
>CAYYLM010000015.1:0-36690 GCA_964472625.1 uncultured Dehalococcoidales bacterium | reverse complement strand
GACACCCTGATTAAAAGTCAGGTGCTCTGCCAACTGAGCTAACGGCCCATATATTGAAGCTAGTGTAGCAAATCTCGAGTTACCACGCAACTAGCGTTGACGAGCTAAATGCATTATTCCAGTCTCAGCATACTACAACTAATAAGCAACCTTGAAAACAGCTAGTCATTAACTAAATATCCAAATGTCAAACAACCAAAGTAGATAAGTGCTTTACCCTCTTAAGCGCATTAGGGTGACTACTGAAAAGTTCCATCATTTTATCAGAGGTACGCAGCCGTATCTTCTTTTGACGTAATTCCATAAGTTCGTCATAATCAATGGTGCCACTCATATCCCGGTCAACCTGAGATAGCTCCTTAATTTCGTTCCAGGCCCGGGAAGGGTCATTAAGAAAGAAAGCCTTAACCCCCTCAACTCGCTTTAGTTCCTCGCTGCCTTTCAAACGGGCGTTACTATAGACCAGCTTATAAAGTGCTGAGGCTAGGTGATGCGGCATGTTGCCCAACCGAACACTGCCCAGGTCGGCGGAATACTCACGTATCCTAGAGCCATAAAGCACCAAGAGATTGGTGATGAAATAGAGGAGAAAGGCACCGAGCCCAATTAGAACTGCGTAACCGCCACCCCCCTGCCTGCGGCCACCAAAGGCACCACCCAACATGAGACTCCAGGCAATCCAGTACATTACCAATGGTATGCCCGAAAGCAGGGTAATGACTAACATGTCACGATTCCTGATATGAGACATCTCGTGGCCAAGGACTGCCCTAAGCTCATCCTTATCTAGCAGGTTAAGAAGGCCCCGGGTAACACAAACTCGCCCGTCCCGCTGCGTTCGACCGAAGGCAAAAGCATTGGGCATCCTGAGTTGTGAGATACCCACCTTAGGCTTGGGAAGATTTGCTTCCCTAGCTAGTTCAGCCACCATTTGGTGTAGCTCAGGTGCCTCCTTCTCTGGGACCCACTTTACCTTCATCGTCCAGGTAACAATATATGGACCAACAAGATACTGCAAGCCAATGAAGGCACAAGCCAGGATGATATAGAAATAAACATTGCCGGCTCCCGTCCAGATGCCAATGCCGGTAATTACCCCATAGAGAATACCAAAAAGAAGGGCAACCAGTAGAAACATCCGCCCCCTAAGATGCATGCTTGCCTCCACTAAAAATGTAGATCTCAATAAGACTTACAATCTATTATAAGACCTAGAATCGTCCCGCAGCAAAAGCGATACCACGCTAGTATTGTGAAGTGGGCCAAAGATTAGAGAACAGGGCAAGGCCTAAAGGCTGAACAAGGTCTATCTCCCCTTCTTAGCGTACTCATCACACCAGGTAGCGTTGGGACGCTCTGGCCGGCGGCAGGCGCTACGCCAGTTCCACTTGCAGCTATCACACAGGAAGATATTCATTCCCAGTGCCTTCTTAATTCTAAGACTGATCCGGTGTCTTAAAGGAGGCCTACCACGCTTCATCTTTGGTTCCACTAAATTACCGTCTTAATAATATTACCAATTCGGGTGCTATACAGCAAGAATTGTGATAGAATAAGGGTGTCAAATTGGTTTTACTATCTTGATAGACAACCCATTAGTAGAGTATAATCAAGTTTCTGACAAAGCAATCCAGCAACAAAGTAGTTAGGCTAAAAGGTAACCGACCATGGCTATCTCTCAAGTCAAAAAAGAGGAAGAGCTAAATATACTGTCTCTCACCTGGGGTGACCTTACCTGGATCAACATTGAACAACCCACCGAGAAGGAGACCGAGTATCTAGCCCAGAACTACCCATTTCATCCCCTAGATCTGGATGACTGTCTCAGCCGCATTCAGCGTCCCAAGATAGACCAGTACAAGGACTATCTATTCCTGGTGCTGCACTTCCCGATATTCAATAAAGAAGCCCGGGTAACTACCCCCAGCCAGGTATCGGTTTTTATCGGTCAAAACTATCTCATTACCCTGCACAAAGGCGAGCTCAAGCCACTGGTAAAGCTATTCCGGGAGTGCGAGATTGATGAGGAATCTCGCCAAGAGCATTTTAGCGCCGGCCCAGGCTACCTGCTCTACCGCATTACTGACCGACTGGTCGATTACTGCTTACCAATAGCCAACAAGATGCTGGAAAACATTGAGGACGTTGAAGACGGTATCTTCTCCAACCGGGGACGCAGCCAGATTAAGGAAATCTCCATGCTCCGGCGCGACATCATCTCCTTCCGCCGTATTATCTGGCCGATGAGGGCTGTTGTCGGCAGTCTGGAGCCCAAGATTCGTCGTTTCACCAAGATGGACCTATCAGTTTACTTCGGCGATACGGTTGACCACTTGGACAAGATATGGGATGCCCTTGACGAGTACAAAGAGATAATTGAAGGGCTGAATGACACCCACGATTCACTGGCCAGCAATCGCACCAACGATGTCATGAAAATACTAACTATTATCGCCACCATTTTCATGCCGATTACTCTAGTTGCCAGTCTCTGGGGAATGAACATTCCTCTGCCCTTTGCCCAATCGGGTAATGCTATCGTGTACATCACCCTTATCATGGCAGGCATCATTGGTGGTATGCTCTACTTCTTCCACCGCCGCCACTGGATTTAAGTATACGCCGCTGCTGGATTTTATCACCCGGATTTAAATATATGCCGTCCCCAGATTTAATCATAAGTAATGAATATCAAGACCCTGGGTGCCCACAACTGCGAATCACGAAATACGAAACTGACTACCTTACTGATTGATGACATGATAGCCATCGATGCTGGGGCACTTACCTCCAGCCTGACCTTTACGGCACAACGAAAACTCAAGGCAATCCTGCTCACCCACCAGCACTATGACCACATTAAAGATATCCCAACTATTGCCTTCAATTTCGCCATGGCGTGGACTACCATCAATATATTCTCCACCCTGCCCGTGTACCAAGCCCTGAGTCTTATCTTGGGTAATAAGCTCTACCCCAATTTTCTGGAGTTTCCCCAGGAGAATCCCGCCCTTAAATTCAACCTGATAGAGCCCTACAAGCCTGAGCAAATTGAAGGCTACGGCATATTGCCTCTCCCGGTAAATCACTCAACCCCCACTGTTGGCTACCAGGTTACCTCTCCCGATGGCAAGACGGTGTTCTATACCGGGGATACCGGACCGGGCCTTAAAGACTGCTGGCAACGCATCTCGCCTCAGCTACTCATTACCGAGGTTAGCGCCTCAAACAGATTTGAGGAACTCTACAAAAGGAGAGGGCATTTCACCCCCGATCTGCTCAAAGAGGAGCTAGCCAGTTTCCGTAAGCTCAAGGGCTACCTACCCCGAGTCGTCATTGTTCATATGAACCCTGGGTTAGAGGCAGAAATAAAAGCCGAACTAGCCACCGTAGCCCAAGACTTGAATCATCCCATCACCCTAGCCCATGAGGGAATGAAGATTACGCTATGAATTGGACTAAACACTTTACCTTAATCCTCCCCTGATCCATCGGGGAGCCAAGGAGTTCGGAGGTGGCCGAAAACCCTAGATTTATTGTTGACCACAATGTGGGTAAGCTAGCCAAGTGGCTACGCATGATGGGATATGATACCCTGTTTTTCAGCGGCGATAATGATTCCCGCATGATAGCCCTAGCTCGAAAGGAAGATAGAGTGATACTCACCAAAGATACCCAGATTATGAAACGACGCCTGGTAATTAACGGACAGATCAAGACCATCCTCATTAAGGATGATAAACCTGAGACGCAGATGCGTCAGGTGATAACCACTCTTAATCTGGATCCTCAATTTAGGCCGTTCAGCATCTGTTTAGAATGTAATCAGCCCCTGCTGGAAAGGGGTAAACCCCAGGTGAAAGACCTAGTGCCACCTTATGTTTTCCAGACGCAAAGCCAGTATATGGAGTGTCCCGCCTGTCACCGAATCTACTGGCGCGGTACGCACTGGCAGGCAATGACCAAAAAACTAAAGGGATTTATGAGTAACTCGACTGAGAGATAGATTAGGGTTAAAGAGATACGATAGGAGGCAGCAAGATGAGAGGACCAGATCAATACGGGAGCGTAACCGATGATGTTCTAGCCTCACTAACCGAGATAGTGGGTAGTAAAAACGTTCTAACCGGAGACGAACGGGAGAATTACTCCCGGGATGAGACGCCTAGGTTAACCCCAGTACTGCCGGGGGTAGTCGTCAGACCCGAAAACACTGTCTCGGTAGCCAGGATAATGAAGCTGGCCCACGATAAGCGCATCCCAGTCACCCCACGGGGTGGGGGCACCGGCCTCTCCGGTGGGGCAGTACCCATCTACGGTGGCATCGTCCTCTCTCTAGAGAGGATGAACCGGATACTGGAAATCGACCGGGATAACTTTGTGGCCACGGTTGAGCCTGGGGTTATCCTTTCTGACCTTTACCAGGCCGTAGAGGAGCCGGGACTCTACTATCCGCTCTATCCCGGCGAGACCAGCTCGACCGTCGGCGGGAATGTCGCCACCAACGCTGGCGGCATGAGAGCCGTTAAGTACGGGGTAACCAGGCACTTTGTCCTGGGACTGGAAGCAGTGCTGCCTACCGGGGAAGTACTTGAAACTGGCGGCAAGTTTGTTAAATGCTCCACCGGCTACGAACTGACCCAGCTGATTACTGGCTCAGAGGGAACCCTGGCCGTAATAACCAAGATACTGCTCCGGCTCATCCCACCCCCCGGCAGGAGGGAAGTGCTCTTCATCCCCTTTACTTGCCTTGACGATGCCATTAAGTCTGTGCCCGACATCCTTAAATCAGGAACCCTGCCGGTGGGTCTAGAGTTTATGGAGCAGGATATCATCAAGATGGTCGAGCAGTATACCGGGAAGGAAATCCCGCTCCATGACTATGGCGCCTATCTGATGATAATCGTGGAGGCAGACAGCGAGGATGAAATCCACCGTATCGCTAGGCACCTCGGCGAAATCTGCTTAAGTCATGGTGCCGTTGATGTCTTCATGCCCGGTAGCGAGCGAGCCAAGAGAAACCTCCTTGAGCTAAGGGAAAAGTTCTATCCCACCGTGTGCCACTTTGGAAAGCCAGAGATAATTGACGCCGTTGTCCCGCGCAGCCGGATAGCCGATTTTATAAGCAAGGTAAAAGAATTAGCCGCTAACTATGACCTACCCCTTATCGGCTACGGGCACGCCGGGGATGGTAACGTACACCTGCACCCGATGAGCGACGGCACTGAAGCCACAGAAACCAAGATAAAAGAGCTGCTCACCAAGATATTTGAGGTGGGAGTTTCCTTGGGAGGGACAATATCCGGCGAGCATGGTCTCGGTATGGTCAAGAAGGGTTACCTACCGATAGCCGCCGATAAGGCTAAACTAGGGCTGATGAGAAGGATTAAGCAGGCCTTTGACCCCAATAACATTATGAACCCAGGTAAGGTCTTGGGCCCAGGATAAGTGCACTCTCTTATGTCAATTGATTTGGCGGGCATAACGTCCTCTAGGTAGCGGAGAGTTGACCATTACCTCTGATACTGCTACACTTCAAATTACTAAAGAGAGCTTAAATGCCCCATATTTCGAGGTCCAGTGAAGATTCTAAGTACAAGTCAAATGCGTCAGGTTGAGCAGGACTGCGCTAATATCGGTTTGCCACCAGACAAGCTCATGGAGAACGCCGGGAAGGCCTTCGCTGAGGAAGTCAGAAGAATTCTGGGGAATATCAAAAAACAGAACATCCTGATGCTAATCGGCCCGGGTAATAACGGCGGTGACGGCCTGGTTGCGGCCCGCTACTTTCATGACTGGGGAGCTAAAGTAACCCTCTTCCTCTTCGGTGACAGAGCCTCCGACGACCAGAATTTCACCCTAGTCCAGGAACGCGGTATGGATTGCGTTAGTGTAACCGAGGACGAAAACCTGGACAAACTGGAAAGCCAGCTCACATCAAGTAACGCCGTTATTGACGCCCTGTTCGGCATTGGTACCATCCGCCCCTTCCACGATGCTCTGCAGTCAGCATTGGAGAAGGTCAGCAACGCTAAAAGAAATAAGCCGTCGCTACGCATCGTTGCTCTAGATTTACCCTCCGGGCTGAACGCTGACACCGGAGCAATAGACCCAGCCTGCCTTTATACCGATAATACCATTACCCTGGGCCTGCCCAAAACCGGCTTACTCAAGGCTCCAGGGGTAGAAAGAGCCGGCAGAATAACGGTGGCTGATATCGGCATACCGGCTTACCTAGTCGACCAGGTAACTGAAGAAATGGTCGATAAAGAACTAGCCCGTTCCCTGCTGCCCCAGCGTCCTCTTCAGGCTAACAAAGGAACCTTCGGTAGCGTGCTCATTATCGCCGGCTCCATTAACTACATTGGCACCGCATATCTAGCCTCAAACGGTGCCCTAAGAGTCGGCGCCGGTCTAGTCACACTGGCCACGGCAACGTCACTGCAGCCGATCCTAGCCTCCAGACTGACCGAGGTAATCTATCTCCCCCTACCCGAGGCCCAGCGAGGTATCATTTCCCCCAGTGCTGCCAAGATTATTCACCAGAACCTGAATAGCTATAACACCCTGCTCCTCGGCTGCGGACTGGGGCAAGACCGGGCGACCATGGAGTTCGTTAATAACACCCTCCTGAGAGCCAGAGCAATACCACTACCCCCAGTCCTTGACGCCGACGCCCTGAACACCCTAGCCAGAATCCCCCAGTGGTGGCAGCGCTTCACTGGTGACGCCATACTTACCCCCCACCCTGGCGAAATGGCCAGGTTAGCTGGAATGCCCGTAGCCGAGGTGCAGATGGACAGGCTGGGCATAGCTAAAAGAGCCGCTACCGCCTGGAGCAAGACAATCGTTCTCAAAGGAGCCTACACCGTGATCGCCGTCCCAGACGGACGCACCCGGACCTACCCCGTAGCCAATCCCGGTCTGGCCTCAGCCGGCACTGGTGATGTCCTTAGCGGAGTTATCGCTGGCCTTTTGGCCCAGGGCATGTCCCCTTTTGACGCTGCTAGCCTGGGAGTCTTTCTCCACGGTGAAGCCGGTGAAATGGTCAGGGCCCAACTCGGCGATGCTGGCATGCTGGCTAGCGACCTTCTGCCGCTATTACCGCTGGTTATCAAGCAACTAAAGGAAGAAGCCTAAGACTAAGGCCTAATTATGTTATTAGCTATTGATATCGGAAATACAATTACCACGATGGGAGTCTTTAAGGACAGCGAGCTTCGGGCTACCTGGTACCTAGCTACCAACATTAAACGCATGCCAGACGAACAAGCCGCCCTGCTGCTTAATTTACTAAGTAACCAGAGTCTAGAGCCGTCTGATATCACCAAGGCCGCCCTGTGTTGCGTTGTCCCCCCACTCCTGGCCACCCACGAGGAGCTACTCAAGCGCTACTTCCAAATCGCACCACTGGTGATAGCGGCCGGGGTCAAGACCGGGGTGCGCATCCGTATGGAGAACCCCAAAGAGGTGGGGGCCGACAGAATTGCCAATGCCGCCGCTGCCCACCACCTTTATGACGGTTCCGTGATCATTGTTGACCTAGGGACAGCCACTACCTTTGATGTCGTCTCCAAAGAGGGTGACTACCTCGGGGGTGCCATTGCCCCGGGTATGAATACCGCCGCCGAGGCCTTATTCACCCAAGCCGCCATGCTACCCCGGGTGGAACTGGCTGCCCCCAAACGTGTTATCGGCAGCAGCACGGTAAGTGCCATACAATCAGGCATTGTCTTCGGCTATGTGGGGCTTATTGAGGGTATAGTGGCCCGTATTCAGCAGGAGCTGGGAGAGAAAGCCAAGGTAGTGGCCACCGGAGGCTGGGCCGAAACCATAGCCCGAGAAACTGCAGTAATTGAGGCGGTAAACCCCGATTTAACGCTAATCGGGCTGAGAATTATCTACTATATGAACCGAGATTAAGATGAAGATACTTACCGATAAAACTATAGTACTGGGGGTAACCGGAAGTATCGCCGCCTATAAGGCCGCTGAACTTACTAGCAAGCTAGTCCAGGCTGGAGCCAGGGTCAGTGTGGTTATGACCGAAGCGGCCACCAAATTTGTCACCCCGCTTACCTTTCGCAGCCTTACCAATAGACCGGTGGTAACCAGTATGTGGGAGCTTAGCTCCGAGTTCAGTATTGAGCATGTCTCCCTGGCCGATGCCGCTGACGTCGTGGTCATCGCCCCGGCAACGGCTAACCTTATTGCCAAACTGGCAGCCGGTATCGCCGATGATGTGCTCACCGCCACCGTGCTGGCAACCAAGGCGCCGGTTATCATCGCCCCGGCAATGCATGCCACTATGTTTCAGAACCCGGTTACCCAGGATAACCTAGCTAAGCTTAGAGCTAGGGGCTTCGCTATTGTTGGGCCAGCCTACGGTCGCCTTGCCTCAGGAGATACCGGTCTGGGGCGCCTGGCTGAAACTGAGCAAATCATAGCCACCATAAGCGAGGTGCTCGCTAGGAGCGCTGACCTCACTGGAAAGCGCGTCGTGGTTACCGCCGGCGGCACCCAGGAAGCCATTGACCCGGTCCGCTTTATCGGTAACCGCTCCTCGGGCAAGATGGGGTTCGCCTTAGCCGAAGCAGCCCGGGATAGAGGGGCCAAGGTAACACTGATTACCGCCCCCACCCACCTCATTGAGCCAGCCGGTATCGAGGTTATCCCGGTTAGAACCACCACCGAGATGAAAAAGGCAGTAACCAGAGCCGTTAAAAAGGCCGATGTCCTGATTATGGCCGCGGCTGTCACCGATTACCAGCCCAAGAGTACCGCCGCGAGCAAGCTCAAGAAGGATAGTCCCGGCCTAACCCTGGAACTCGTGAGAACCCCCGATATTCTCAGTGAAGTAAAGGGTAACTTCTTAAGAGTCGGCTTTGCCGCCGAGAGCGAGGACATGGTCGCCAATGCCAGAAAGAAGCTAGCCCAAAAAGGGCTCGACCTCATCGTGGCTAACGATATCACCGCCCCGAAAAGCGGCTTCGATGCTGACACCAACAAGGTAACCATTATTGATAAACAGGATAAGGTAGAGAGCCTGCCCCTGATGAGCAAGAGGGAGGTGGCGGGGCGGATACTGGATAGGGTGGTGGGGCTGTTAGGCAGTAAAACAGCGAGTTCATAAATTACACCATAAACCTCATCCATTAGAAAGGGAACCATGACACAGGAATCACAGACCCAGTTCAGCATGCCCAAAGCCTATGAGCCGGGCAAGGTGGAGCAGAAGTGGTATCAGTTCTGGCTTAAGCAGGGCTACTTTACCCCCAAGATAGACCCGAAAAAGAAGCCCTTCGTCATCATCATGCCGCCGACCAATGTCACCGGTGAGCTTCACATCGGGCATGCCCTGACCGCCACCCTGGAAGATATCATGACCCGCTGGCACCGCATGAAGGGTGAGCCGACACTGTGGCTGCCCGGTACCGACCATGCCGGCATTGCCGCGCAGGTGGTGGTGGAGCAGCTGCTGGCTCAGGAAGGATTGGACCGCCATAAGCTGGGCCGAGAAAAGTTTCAGCAGCGCATGAGCCAGTGGGCAGAAAGCTGCCGCCATACCATCGCCGAGCAACACCAGAGGCTGGGGGCTTCCTGCGACTGGAGCCGGGAGCGTTTTACCCTGGACGAGGGTCCCAGCCGGGCAGTGCGCACTGCCTTTGTCCGCCTCTACCAAAAGGGGTTAATCTACCGAGGAGAACGGATTATTAACTGGTGTCCCCGCTGTGCCACCGCCATCTCCGACCTTGAAGTAGCCCACAAGGATATCCAGGGACATCTATACTATGTCAAATACCCTCTGGCCGAAGGTGATAACGGGTTCGTCACGGTAGCTACCACCCGACCGGAAACCATCCTCGGTGATACCGCCGTGGCCGTTAATCCCCAAGACAAGCGATTTAAGTCCATGACTGGTAAGAAGGTCATCCTACCCGCAGTAAAACGGGTCATACCCATCGTAACTGATGAGGCAGTCGACCCTAGCTTCGGTACCGGCGCCGTCAAGATTACCCCCGCCCACGACCCGGTGGACTTCGAGGTCGCCCAGCGCCAGGGATTGCCTCTGGTAAATATCATGAACCCAGATGCCACTATGAATGAAAATGCCGGCCCCTACGCTGGGCTCGACCGCTCCCAGTGCCGTAAGGCGATACTTTCCGACCTGGAGGGGGAGGGGCTGCTGGTAAAGATAGAACCCTACTCCCACTCCGTAGGACATTGCGAGCGCTGCCAGACGGTTATCGAGCCCCTAGCCAGTAAGCAGTGGTTTGTCGAGGCGAAACCCGTAGCGCAGCCCGCCATCGAAGCCGTAACCAATGGGCGCATCAGGATAATCCCCGAGCACTTCACCAAGGTCTACCTCAACTGGATGGAGAATATCCGTGACTGGTGCATCAGCCGTCAGCTATGGTGGGGGCACCGTATTCCGGTATGGTACTGCCAGGACTGCGGTCAGTTAACGGTCAGCATTGAAGATATCAAGACCTGCTCAGGCTGCGGCTCGGCGAATATTGAGCAGGACCCAGATGTCCTGGATACCTGGTTCAGCTCGGCCCTGTGGCCTCATTCTACTCTGGGCTGGCCCGATGATACCGAAGACCTGCGCTACTTCTACCCGACCACGGTAATGGAGACCGGCTACGATATCCTTTTCTTCTGGGTAGCCCGGATGATTATGATGGGATTAGCGGATACCGGTGACATCCCCTTCAGCACAGTCTACCTTCACGGTCTGGTGCGTGATGAGAAGGGGGAAAAGATGAGCAAGGTCAGGGGCAACGTGCTTAATCCACTGGATACCCTGGAGCAGTACGGCACCGATGCCCTGCGCTTTGCCCTGTCCACCGGCACCGCACCGGGGAACGATATCAAACTAACCCCGGCACGCCTAGAAGCCGGGCGCAACTTTGCCAACAAGCTCTGGAACGCTACCCGGTTCATAATCGGGAGCATTAAGGCCGATGAAGCAAGCCTAGCAATCGAGCCAGAGCGGCTGGCGCTGGAAGACCGCTGGATTCTCTCCCGCCTTAACCGCACCGTAACCAGCGCAAGCAGCCTAATGACCGACTTCCAGTTTGGCGAAGCCCAGCGGCAGATTTATGATTTCCTCTGGGGCGAGTTTTGCGACTGGTATATTGAAATAGCCAAAATCCGCCTCCGCTCGGCTACGGATGCCCACTCACCCCTGCCGGTTTTGCTTCATGTAATGGAGACCTCGCTCCGTCTCCTACATCCCTTCATGCCCTTCATTACTGAAGAGCTCTGGCAGAATCTCAATAGATATCTACCCCAGGGTAGAAAGACAACTGAATCCATCACTACCGCTCGATACCCTGAAGCTGAGAAGGCAGCCCCTGACCCAGTAGCCGAACAGGTCATAGAATCCTTAGTAGAAATCATTCGCTCCATCCGCAATGTTCGGGCCGAGCATAAAGTGGCCAGCAACAAGTGGATTATGGCCCAGATCTATGCCGATGAGCTAATGACCACCCTCACTCCCTACTCCCAGGCGATAGAAGCTCTAGCCAGGGCAAGACCAGTTACCTTTCACCACCGTCGGCAGGAACGCCCCGGTGGAAAGAACACCCTGGTAGCGGTGCTTAAGGACGCCGAGGTGGCCATACCCATGGAGAGTATGGTTAGTCTGGAAGCCGAGAGAAAGCGACTTAAGGACGCCATAGTCCGGGGTGAGGCCGACATTGCCAAACTTGAAGCCAGACTAAAGAATAAAGACTTCTTGAGCAAAGCGCCCGCTGCCGTTATAGGCAGAGAGAAAAGCAAGCTCTCTACCCAAAAGGCTAGGCTTAAAAGACTCCGGGAACAGCTCAAGAAACTAGGCTAGCTGCTCTTTCCCCTAGCGAAAAATATAAGCCGACTTTCCTGAATTGGCACCGGTACCTATCGGTATGCCGAGTTTACAAGAAGTGAGACTACGGCGAGCCGCTAGAGATAAAGCCTTCCAGTAATGTTGCTAAGTTCATCAGCGGCAGGGTATAATCTTTAACCTGGAGGGAGAATAGAATGGATAAAATAGAGGTTCTCAGAAAGTCAGACCTGTTCCGTGAGTTAAGCGACGAGCAACTCAAATTGGTCGCAGGAATGTGCACCCCCGAAGTGTTTGAACCAGGAGCCATCATCCACCGGGAGAATACGATGCTGGATGAAATGTATGTCATTGAAGACGGCCTGGTGGCGCTCGTCTTGGAACTGGGGCCGCTTTCCCATCAGCAACTCACGGCGGCCACCAATTTTGAGACCTTTGGCTGGCCAGCGGTGGTACCTCCCCACATGGCAACAATAACCGCCAAGGCGATAGAGAAGACGAGGGTCCTTACCCTCAAGGGACAGGATATTCTTAAGCTGTGTGAGACCAATTGTCGGGTGGGCTGCATTGTCTACCAAGGCGTCGCCAGAGTAGTCGCCGATAGACTGCGCGCTGCATTTATGCAATGTCTGGGGGTTACAGCACAGGATTAATCAATAATTAATACCTACTAGTACCAGGTAGCTAGTAGTGCTGCACCTACAGGAGGCTTCACTAAATCATGTCTGGCATAGCTTACCTATTTAATGAGTCTAAGAGAGCTCAGTGGCTCTGAGGGAGAATTCTTCTATGTCTAGAGAAGGAGAAAGGGATTTGGGCCCCGAAAAAGAAACAACGATCACCTCTATGATGGCGGAGAAAAGGGTTTTTAACCCTCCAGAAGAACTCTCGAAACAGGCCTACATCAAGAGTATGGCTGAGTATAAGGAGATCTACCAGCGGTCTATCGATGACCCTGAAGGATTCTGGGGGGAGATGGCAGAGCAACTAGACTGGTTCAAAAAGTGGGACAAGGTTCTGGTTGAGGACTTCAAAGACGGTAAGCACGAATGGTTCGTGGGCGGTAAGCTCAACGTCAGCTATAACTGCCTCGACCGCCATCTTAATACCTGGAGGAAAAACAAGGCAGCGCTAGTTTGGGAGGGAGACGTTGGCGATAGCCAAGCCCTTACCTATCAGGAACTACACTACCACGTGTGCAAATTTGCTAATGTCCTTAAAAAGCACGGGGTCAAGAAAGGCGACCGGGTTACCATCTATCTCCCCATGATCCTAGAGCTACCAATTGCCATGCTCGCCTGTGCCCGCATCGGTGCTATTCACAGCGTCGTTTTCGGCGGTTTCAGCGCCGACGCACTAAGAGACCGAATACTGGACTGCGAGTCCAAATTCCTCATCTGTGCCGACGGTTACTACCGCGGCGGCCGAGTTATCAGGAGCAAGGGCAATGCCGATGAAGCCCTTAAACACTGCCCTAAGGTAAAGCATGTGGTTGTGGTGAGGCGGGCTGATATCGGGGTAGCTATGGAGGCTGGGCGTGACTACTGGTGGCATAATGAGATGAACGCTGATGATATCAAGCCCCACTGCGAACCAGAAGCCATGGACTCTGAAGACCCGCTCTTCATTCTATACACCAGCGGCAGCACCGGAAAACCCAAGGGTGTGCTCCATACTCAGGCCGGCTATCTCCTCTACGCCTACCAAACAGCCAAGTGGATATTCGATCTCAAAGAGGAAGACACCTATTGGTGCACCGCAGATATCGGCTGGGTAACCGGCCACAGCTACATTGTTTATGGGCCTCTAGCCCTAGGGACCACCAGCCTGATGTTTGAGGGCGTGCCCAGCTACCCGCACCCGGACCGGTTCTGGGCAATCGTCGAAAAGTACCGGGTTAACATCTTCTACACCGCCCCCACCGCAATTCGAGCCATAATGCGCGAGGGTGACGAGTGGCCCAACAAGCACGACCTAAGCAGCCTACGCATTCTGGGAACGGTGGGAGAACCAATCAACCCCGAATCCTGGATGTGGTATTACAACTTAATTGGCAAGGGCAAACGTCCCATTGTTGATACCTACTGGCAGACTGAGACCGGTGCCGCCCTCCTCAGCCCATTCCCCGGTGCCACTCCGATCAAGCCCGGCTCAGCCACCGTCCCCTTCCCCGGAGTTCAGCCAGCGATACTGAGACAAGATGGCTCGGAAGCTGACGTCAATGAGGGTGGTTACCTAGTCATCAAGCGGCCCTGGCCGGGA
Source organism: uncultured Dehalococcoidales bacterium (assembly GCA_964472625.1). Lineage (GTDB taxonomy): Bacteria > Chloroflexota > Dehalococcoidia > Dehalococcoidales > UBA5760 > UBA5760. The sequence goes on along the minus strand of CAYYLM010000015.1, from coordinate 22,598 downwards.
CTTATGCGCCGGGTTTACGGCAACCCAAAAAGGTTTAAGGAAACCTATTTCGTCCAGTTTCCCGGGGTATACACCACCGGGGATGGGGCTAGAGTAGATGAAGATGGTTACTACTGGCTAATGGGACGCATCGACGATGTCATCAACGTATCCGGCCACCGCATTGGCACCGCCGAAGTGGAGAGTGCCCTGGTATCCCATGAAAAGGTAGCTGAAGCGGCGGTGGTCGGCATGCCCCATGAGGTAAAAGGACAGGGCATCTATGCCTTTGTCACCCTCAAATTGGGCGTGGAGAAGAGTGATGCCCTCAAAAAGGAGCTAATCACTCACGTCCGTAAGGAGATTGGCCCAATCGCTTCCCCGGATAAGATCCAGTTCGCCGATGGCTTACCCAAGACCAGAAGCGGTAAGATCATGAGGCGGATACTAACCAAAATCGCCGCCGGTAATACCACAGAACTGGGTGATACCTCTACCCTGGCCGACCCATCAGTGGTTACCTCCCTGGTAGAGGAAAGCAAGTAGTAGAGCTAGCCGCCTTTACCTTCCTCCCGGATAGATTAAAAACCGTCCAAACTCAGGGGGAGATAGTTCTCAAAGGCTCAGGCAATAAGCTCCCGAGAAAAACTATTTTGACTCAGCCAATTAAGGGCCTTTTTGGTATCACTGGCAATTCTGGCTTTCTCACACTGCTGTAAACGACGCTTGAACAGCCAGTAGGTAAACTCCCTTAACTCGGCAAGACAAATAGATTTACGATGGGGATAGCCCCTTTCCTTTCGAAAGCGTTTAAGCAGCACCCCCCTAGTTGCTCCGTATATGCGCCGATATACCTCATTAACAACATCGGGCTCGCTATTAAATCCAGCCGACCGCCTCTCCTTACGCACCTCATCCTGCACTACCAGAAACAAGGCTTCTTCCACAGTAACACCGTAAAAGAAATTAAGATACTGCTGATACTTGCCACTACCGATGAGCTCCTTAAATTCCCCCTCGGCAAGCCTTAGTGGTGGTCGCCCCTGAAAAAGGAGGGCCATCTTATCCTCATCGGGTAGTAAGCCATCCACCGCCCCACACAGCCGCTCAGCCAGAAGCAGAAAGTCAAAGGCTTCTCCCGCAATGAGGTAACAGTAACGCCGCCCGTGGTGCAATTCCTCAGCCTCAGCCCACTTACCGATCGCCCCGAGCAGGGCAAGGTACCAGTGCTTACCCTCAATAATAGCCGCCTTTAGATGTTCTATGGCCTCAGCGCTACTGCCACGGGTCAGTGGAGAGGATAATAAGCAGCTATCTAAATCCATCATTTCTCCGTAACCAGCCCTAGTGTTTGAAGTAGGCAACTACCCCCTCCAGGGGTCGGCTATTCAGGATATCTTCTGCCTGACACCAACCCCGTCTGGCTACCCCGATACCGAAACGCATAAAATCAAGGTGCTCGGCACTATGGGCATCCGTATTAATAACTAGCTTAACCCCCAACTCCCGCGCCCGATAGGTATGAGTGTCCTTAAGGTCAAGCCGACTGGGCATGGCGTTGATTTCCAGAGCGGTACCGGTCCGAACCGCCGTCTGAAAGATAGCCTCCATGTCAACCGCTACCGGCTCCCGCGCCGGCAAGAGACGGCAGGTTGGGTGTGCCAGAACATCGACGTTCGGGTTTTCGATAGCTCTTATGATCCGCTCCGTCATCTGCGCCTCACCCTGGCTCATCCCCGAATGCACCGCCGCAGTGACAATGTCCAGCTCCCTAAGCAGCTCATCAGGCATGTCCAGACTGCCGTCAGCCCGGATATCAACCTCCATTCCCGCGAAGAGATGGAGGCCACTGACTTCCCGATTAAGCTCCCTAATCGCTTGTATCTGCTGCCTCAGCCGCGCTGCCTCCAGCCCATGGGCAATACCCCGCCCGGCAGAGTGGTCAGAAATCCCCAGGTACTTATAGCCCCGAGCCTTGGCAGCTTGAGCCATAGCCTCAAGACTGTCATGTCCGTCGCTCCAGTCGGTGTGAACATGGAGGTCACCCTTGATGTCAGCTAGCTCTACTAGCTTAGGTACGGTGCCCGCTTCAGACCGGGCTATCTCCTGCTGCCCCTCCCGTATCTCGGGAGGAATGAACGAAAGACCCTGCCGACGGTAAAAGTCTTCCTCGGTGGCAAACTTCTCTAACTCCCCCGTCTTGAGGTCAGTGATGCCGTACTCCGATAGCTTCAGCCCCAGGCGGTGTGCCCGATCCCGGAGGTTAATATTGTGTTGCTTACTACCCGTGAAATATTGAAGTAGAGAACCAAACGAGTCGTGCTCCACAATTCTGAGGTCAACCTGAAGCCCGCCACTAACGACCACGCTGGCCTTGGTGGTGCCGCTGGCTAAAACCTCCCTGACCTGTGGTAGGCTGACAAACGCCTGAATTGCCCCAAGGGCATCGTCTGCGGTGCCCATAAGGTCAATATCGCCAATGGTCTCCCGAAAACGCCGTAGGCTCCCGGCCGGGGTCAGGTTCTTAAGCCCCTTAACCCGGCTGAGCCCGGCGATAATCTCATCCACCACCTTAAGCGCCTCACCAAGGGGAATACGCTGGTCTTTCCGCCTTAGGGCTTGAATGTGACGCTGGATGTTTTCCGAAGTCCTCTCTCCCATGCGGGGTAACGAGGCTACCCCACCCTCAGCGATCGCCGCCTCAAGCTCATCTATCGACTTTATGTCAAGTTCTTTGCTAAGTAGCATCGCCGTCTTGGGGCCAATACCGGGCACCTCAAGGAGAGTACTAATCCCCGCCGGGAACTCCGCCTTTAATTCGTCGTAGTATTTGAGATGTCCGGTGGTTATGAGCTCGGTAATCTTCTTGGCGATGGCTTCGCCCACCCCGGGCACCTCCCTCAGCCTTTCCTCCCGGACCAACTCCTCCACCTCCTGGGGCAGGTGCTCCAGGGAAAAGACCGCCCTCTGGTAAGCCCTTATCTTAAAGACATTTTCCCCTTTAAGCTCAAGGAGGTCAGCAATATCCTGAAAGACCTTAGCGACTTCGGCGTTTTTCACCTTCCGCAGCACTTCTTGTATTTCTTGCCGCTGCCGCAGGGGCAGGGGTCGTTGCGCCCCACCTTGCCACCCCCAACCTTGACCGCCTGCTTTCGGGGGGTAGGTGAGCTAGCGGGGGCAACCCGAGCCATGGGTGTCTCCGCCTGCTTCGGGGGCTCTTCCCTCTTTTTAATGGTCACGTGGTATGTCATATGCACCACATCATGCTGATAGGTGGCCTTTAGCTCCTCAAATTGCTCAAAGCCCACATTGCGGTAGGCATCAATTGACCTCATCTGGCGCAGGCTCTGCCAGCTTGCCTCCTGGCGGCGCTCCTCCATCGCCGTGAGGTGCTCAATCCACAGGCTATCCAGAATGCGCAGCATCATCAGCCGCTCCAGCAACCGCATATTCTCCACACCCATTTCCTTCTCACGAGCTTCATAGGCTGCCACTGAGTGCTCAATGAGCTTATCTTCAATCTCCGATGGCTTCATCTGGGCGAGGGTGGTGGTATTTAGCTCAGGCGGCAAAGGAAGAATGGTGCCCACCTCCTTAACCAGCCCCTCCACATCCCAATCAGCTTCGTTGTTAGCCGGGAGAAAATCTGCCACGACTCCCTGTATCTCAGCGCTCACCATAGCCAGGATATTTGATTTGAGGTCGGCGCCGCCCAGAATCTTGCGCCGCTCATCATAGATAAGCTCACGGTGGGTATTAACCACGTCGTCATACTCCACCAGGTGCTTACGGACATCAAAGTGGTAACCCTCAACCCGCCGCTGCACATCCTCAATCGCCTTATTAATGAACCGGTTTTCAATCGGGGTATCCTCGTCAAATCCCATCCGCTCCATAAAGCCCTTCACCCGGTCACCACCGAAGCGCTTGACGATATCATCCTCCAGGGAGACATAAAAACTGGAGCTACCGGGGTCGCCCTGACGCCCCGAGCGGCCGCGGAGCTGATTATCAATGCGCCGCGCCTCATGGCGTTCGGTGCCCAAGACATGAAGCCCGCCGGCTTCAATCACCCGGTGATGCTGCTTCTCCCACTCATCCCACACCCGCTTATCTTCCTTCGGTGGTTCCTTCCCGCCAAGCACAATATCAACGCCGCGCCCGGCCATATTGGTAGCCACGGTGACGGCCCCCGGCTTGCCCGCCTCGGCAACAATACCCGCCTCTTTCTGATGCTCCTTGGCATTAAGTACCTGGTGCGCTATCCCCCGCTTCGTCAGACGACTACTCAGGTCTTCTGACTTCTCAATGGACACCGTACCCACCAGCACCGGCCGTCCCTGCTTATGAAACTCCTCAATCTCACGCACCACCGCCTTAAACTTAGCCTCTTCATCCTTATAAATCTGGTCCGGGTGGTCTAGGCGAATCATCGGTTCATTGGTCGGAATAACCAAGACCTCGAGGTTATATATCTTATGGAACTCCTCAGCCTCAGTGACCGCAGTACCGGTCATGCCAGCCAGCTTCTCGTACATGCGGAAGTAGTTCTGGATGGTAACGGTGGCAAAGGTCTTGGTCTCCCGCTGCACCTTGACGCGTTCCTTGGCCTCAATTGCCTGATGCAGCCCCTCAGAGTAACGGCGCCCAAACATGAGCCGTCCTGTGAACTGGTCAACAATGATAACCTGACCGTCCTTGACCACATAATCAACGTCCCGCTTATAAAGAGCATGGGCCTTAAGCGCGCTCTCCAGATGACGAATCAGTGAGTGATTCGACGGGTCATAGAGGTGGGGAGACTTAAGCAACCCGCCTCTGGCAAGCGTCCTCTCCACGTTGCTCATACCGTCCTCAGTCAGGCTGGCGGTGCGCGACTTGGCATCAATGGTATAGTCAGCTTCCAGCCTCAAACGGGGGACAAGCTGAGCAAATACCGGGTACAGCCGCCCCGCCTCTTCATCCGGCCCGCTGATAATGAGCGGTGTCCGGGCTTCGTCAATAAGAAGGTTATCCACCTCGTCAACAATGGCATACTTGAGCTCCCGCTGAACACAGCGCCTAAGGTCAACCACCATATTATCCCGAAGGTAGTCAAAACCAAACTCGCTTGAGGTGCCATAGATAATGTCCGCCTGGTATGCCTCATGACGGGGGATAGGACGGAAATGACGCCAAGGGTCGAGTTCCTTAGCCGAGTCGTAGTCAGGGTCAAAAAGACGGGCCGGGGTGTGTTCGTCCGGACTCTGCATTGGGTAAATGCTGGCGACAGTTACCCCCAGGGCGTGATAGACCGGCCCCATCCAATAGGGGTCGCGCCGGGCCAGATAGTCATTAACGGTAGCCAAGTGACAGCCCTGACCGGTCAGGGAATTGAGATAGAGCGGTAGGGTAGCCACTAAGGTTTTACCCTCACCGGTCTTCATCTCACTAATCTTACCCTGGTGGAGGACAATGCCCCCGAGGAGCTGCACATCGTAGTGACGCTGACCCAGAGTCCTTTTCGCCGCTTCCCTCACGGCAGCAAAGGCCTCAGGCAGAAGCTCGTCCAGCGTCGCCCCGTCTTTCAGACGAGCCTTAAACTCGCTAGCCTTGGCCTGAAGCTCTTCGTCGCTAAGCTTCTCAAATTCAGGCTCGAGCTCATTTATCTTAGCTACTACCGGCTGAAGCCGCCGGAGCTCCTTCTCGTTAGAATCAGTCAGCCGGCTGAATAACTTAACCATTCTCCCTTCCCTCAATTAGTGACCTGGCCTTATCAGCCATCCGCTCCCAGACCATAACCCTAACCTCACCCATGCCATCAACAGCAAAGGCATGGACAGAACGGGCCGCATTTGACTTAAGAAGACTGGGCACCCCGTAGCTCTCCAGCAAGCCTTGGATAACCCGCGCTTCCTCCTCCCCGACTGCCCGATACACCTCAATCATCTTTTTGCTCTTGCTCAAACATAGCTCCTATAGAAAGTCCAGTGTGGATGCGGTGTATTGCCTCACCCAGTAGTGGTGCAATTGGTAAAATAGTGATCTTGCCCAGCTTCTTGGTAATGTCCACCGGGACGGTATCAGTAACCACGACCTCCTTCACCGGGCAGGCAGCTATCCTCTGAATAGCCGAACCGGAGAATATCGGGTGGGTGCAGCAGGAATATACTCCCCTGACACCCCGTTTCTCAAGAGCGGAGACCACATTTACCAAGGAACCGGCCGTATCTATTTCATCATCCACCGTGAGCGCTAGCTTACCTTCTACCTCACCAATAATATTTAATGCTTCGCTACGGTCAACATTGCCCACCCGTCTCTTTTCCACAATCGCCAGGGGAGCATCAAGCTTGGCCGCCAGGTCTCTGGCCCGCTTAGATATCCCGATGTCGGTAGCCACGACCACCAAGTTCTCATTAAGGTTCTTCTCCTCAAAATAGCGGCTCAGGATGTAAAGAGCCGTTAGCTCGTCAACCGGGATGTTAAAGAAGCCCTGAATTTGAGCGGCATGCAAGTCTACCGTCAGCAGCCGATTAGCCCCGGCCACGGTAAGCAGGTCGGCAATCAGCCGTGCCGTTATCGGCACCCGCGGCTGGTCCTTCTTATCCGTGCGACCATAAGCATAGTAGGGAATCACCGCCGTAATGCGTGCCGCCGACGCCCTCTTTAGGGCGTCAATCATGATTAGTAGCTCGACCAGGTTCCTATTAACCGGAGAGGAGAAGGGCTGGATGACAAAGGTATCCCGCTGGCGTACATTCTCCAGGATACGAACGAAGATGTTCTCGTTACTGAACTCAAAGACCTCGCACTTGCCCAGGGGGATATTAAGGTAATCAGCCACTGCCTGGGCTAGAGTCGGGTAGGCACTACCGCTAAATACCTTTATTTCATCCATCGTCACTGCCTCCTACTAAATAAGCCTTTTTCATATTGAGAAACCTGTTTACGAGTCATCAATCCCCGGTAATGGGAAGCGCCGACACATTTCGCTAACCTCCTGGCTCACCTTCAGCCGAAGGTTCTTATCACTAATATTACTCACCACCTTGACAACTAGGGCCGCAATCTTCCTCATCTCCTCTTCACCAAAGCCACGTGTGGTTAACGCTGGTGTCCCCAGCCTGATGCCACTGGTTAGCCGAGGCGGGTGCGGGTCAAACGGAATAGCGTTACGATTAACGATAATTCCTGCCTCCCCCAGAGCCTCCTCAGCCTCCCGACCAGTAACCCCAGTCTCAGTAAGGTCAACCAAAACCATGTGATTATCCGTGCCCCCCGAGACCAGACGTAGTCCCAGTCTCTCAAGTTCACTGGCTAAGATGAGGGCGTTATCCAGCACGCTACGCTGGTAATCGGTAAAGCCAGGCTCAAGAGCCTCACGGAAAGCCACCGCCTTGGCGGCAATAGCGTGCATCAGGGGACCACCCTGCATCTCGGGGAAAACCGCGGCATCTATTTTGGAAGCCAGCTCCTTTCGACACAGGATGAAACCACCACGCGGACCACGCAGCGTCTTATGCGTCGTCGAGGTTATGACGTCAGCATAAGGCACCGGACTCGGATGCAGACCCACGGCTACCATACCCGCTATGTGCGCCATGTCAACCATAAGCCTAGCACCCACCCGGTCGCAAATACGCCGGAAAGACTCGAAATCAAGAGTTCTGGAATAAGCACTGGCCCCGGCCACGATCAACTTAGGATGGTGCTTTACCGCCAGCTTCTCCAGCTCCTGATAGTCAACCCTTTCCGTTTCCCGATTAACCCCGTAGGGTATGAAATGGTATGACTTCCCGGAGAAGCTCACCCGGCTACCATGGGTCAGGTGACCGCCGTGAGCCAAACTCATCCCCATAACCGTGTCACCGTAGTCAAGCAAAACGTAATAGGCCGCCATGTTGGCCTGAGCCCCACTGTGGGGCTGGACATTAGCCTGCTCGGCATGAAACAGCTCCTTAGCCCGCGCGATAGCCAGGCTCTCCACCACATCCATATTTTCACAGCCACCATAATAGCGCTTCCGAGGGTAACCCTCAGCATATTTATCAGTCAGAAATGAACCCTGAGCCTCAAGCACCGCCCGACTAGCATAGTTCTCCGAGGCAATAAGATTTATCGTCTCCCTCTGCCGCCTCACCTCCATACCAATAGCCTGGCTGATTTCTGGATCAATACGATCCAAAATATTCATTTTCCCTCCCTGCTTGAAGTCTACAACCGCACCCTGACACTGTCAACAACCCTGTTTAAATAACTCGTATAACCCCGCACAAAAGCCCGGGACATGCTTGAATATCAGGAGAGAATAAGAGAATGGGATAGCACCCAACCTTCAATCGGCTGACTCGGCAATATCATCCACCACCTCTATTATAATGGTTAAACGGCAAAACTTAAAATGCCATGGTCTAACTAACCGCGTGCCCAAGCCGCAACCATGACTCCCCGTTCCCACAGGCTATAGTACCCAGGTCTGATTGACTTGGTATAGTGCCCATGCTATCATCATAGTTAAAAGGTGGCTAAGTCCTGATTTAAGTAAATGAAATAACATGTCAACACTAAGTGAGCTGTGTCAGGAAATCCTCACCTGCCAAAGGTGTCAAGTACTAGCCGAAAACAGAACTAGAGTGGTTCCCGGTGAAGGGGCTGAGAATGCGAGTATCGTGTTCATTGGTGAGGCACCGGGCTGGCATGAAGACCAGCAGGGACGTCCCTTCGTCGGTCCCGCCGGTATGTTCCTTAACGAGCTGATTAAATCTATTGGTCTAAAGCGGGAGCAGGTCTACATTACCAACGTAATTAAGTGCCGTCCCCCTCAGAACCGCGACCCCCTCCCCACCGAAATACACAACTGCCGCAGTTGGCTAGACCGCCAGGTTGAGCTAATCAACCCCAGAATGGTTGTCACCCTAGGACGTTACTCCATGGCCATGTTCTTCCCCGGCAAAAGCATCAGTAAAATCCACGGCACCGCTCATAAGCAGGACAACATCATCTACTACGCCATGTACCACCCAGCTGCCGCTCTCCACCAGCAGAGCCTGCGCCAGATAGTCGAGGCTGATATGCTCAAGATTCCCAAAATCCTCGCTGAGGCAGAGACGGTCAGTGAAGTAAAACCAGAACCGAAGCAACTAAATATGTTTGAGGGTTGAAATTGTGTCTAGAGCAAGATTAAAAATAGTCCCCCTCGGCGGGCTAAACGAAATCGGCAAGAACATGATGGTGGTGGAATACGAAAATGATATCATCGTCATTGATGCCGGACATATGTTTCCCGAAGAGGAGATGCTGGGTATTGACCTAGTGATCCCTGACGTAAGCTACCTTTTGGAGGAGCGGGAGAAGATCAGGGGTATCATCATCACCCACGGGCACGATGACCACACCGGCGCCCTACCCTACATTCTGCCCCAGCTTAATGTACCGGTTTACGCCACTAAGCTCACCAAGGGCCTTATCTCGGTTAAACTTAAAGAACGCAAAGCCCTAGCCGGAGCCAAGCTCAAAACCATACCGCCCGGGGGTAGCTTCACCCTGGGAAAATTCAGAATAGAGTTCTTCCCGGTCTGCCACAGCATCCCCGACGCCGTGGGGCTAATCATAAATACCCCGCTGGGCACTATAGTTCACAGTGGCGACTTTAAGGTTGACTACACCCCGGTCAGTGGCAAACCAACCGACCTATCCCGCTTGGCCCAATTAGGAGCCAAGGGTGTGCTGCTGCTCCTGGCCGACTCTACTTACGCCGAGCTACCCGGCTACACTCCGACAGAACAGGTGGTGGGAGAAAACCTGGACCACGCTATGGCCAACGCCCCGGGCCGGGTGATTATCACCACCTTTTCCTCACTTATCTCACGCATTCAGCAGGTTATTGACGCCGCTGCCAGGCACGAGCGCCGGGTCTTTATTGTCGGACGCAGTATGATGAACACCACCCAGATGGCCCTCAAGCTAGGCTATCTCAGTGACCCGAAAGGAGTCCTGGCCCGGCTCGATGAACTTAAGGGTATGCCTCACAACCAGATTGTCTTCGTCACCACCGGCTCTCAGGGAGAGCCCACTTCAGCCCTGGTACGCATGGCTAACCGGGACCACCGCCAGCTCCACATCCTCCAGGGCGACACGGTAGTTATCTCCGCCACCCCGGTCCCCGGCAACGAGGGACTAATCAATAGAACCATAGATAACCTGTTCAAACAAGGCGCCCAAGTACTATACAGTAAGCTAGCTCAGGTCCACGTCCACGGGCACGCCAGCCAGGAAGAACTGAAACTACTCCTAAACCTGGTTAAACCCAAGTTTTTCATGCCCATTCATGGTGAATACCGCCACCTGAGCCTTCACGCCAGACTGGCCCAGTCAGTAGGTATCCCCGAAGAGAATATCTTTGTGCTGGAAGACGGTGATACCCTGGAGCTCAGCCCTGAAGCCGGTAAAGTCACCGGCAAGATTAGCTCAGGCAATGTCTACGTGGACGGGCTGAGCGTCGGCGACATCGGCAGCGTGGTCCTCCGTAATAGGCGAATGCTATCCCGAGACGGAATTGTCGTCGTCATTATTACCATTAACAAGCAAACCGGCAAACTGATGGGCCGCCCCGACATTGTCTCCCGAGGCTTTGTTGACACCCGGGAATCCAAGGATATGCTGGAAGAGAGCCGTGACCTGGTAGCCCACACCCTAGACCATAGCGGTACCCGCCCCGCCGAGTGGAGCCTAGTCAATACCAAGGTCAAAGATGTCCTAAACAGGTTCTACTATGAGCAGACCAAGCGCCGCCCCATGATACTGCCCTTCATGGTGAAGGTGTAGTCTAGGAATATCTGCCTCACTGGGAGCTTATTATGGCCAAGAGAAAAGCCAGAACCCAGAATAAACCCCAGGCAAAAGCTGGAAAACGCCAGGTAAAAGGTGTCTCCCTCCCCCGACCGAACTGGCGGATAGCCGGCCGAGTGATACTGATTGCCGCTATTGTTGGGGTACTATACTGGCAGTGGTCAAATATCACCTCATGGGCAACTAGCGTGAGAGACGAAACCCTGAGGCTATTTGGCTGGGGACTGCTGCTACTTATCATCGCCCTCATTAGCCTGGGGGTGGTAACCTGGCTACGAAAAAGCACCCCCCTCGTGGTTCGCCTTCGCCAGTGGTGGGGTGGCATCGCCTTCACCTTCGCCATCTGGGGGATACTGGCCTATTTTGCCCTTGGGGGGAGTATCGGTCAGTACCTCATCGGCTTCCCAGCCTCAAGCTTTATCGGCATCCCTCGAATAATCGGCTTAATCCTGGCCGGCCTGGCACTGGTAGCCCCCAGCGTCTTCGCCACCGCCGCCCGAAAGGCAAACTCCTGGCTCAATAGACAACTCCAGAGACGTCCCGCACCCGAGCCAACCGAACCAACCGAACCGTACCCAGTAGTGCCACCACCGATTACCATGACTCCGACTCCCCGACCGGAGCCAGCGCCTCCTCCAGCTACCTCACCCCCTGTCCCGCAACCAATAACAACGGGAAAAGAACCCGTCACCACGTCACCAGCGACTGCCCCAACTCAGGAAGAGCTGCGGCAGGTGGCTCAGGAGGTATGGCGGAAATATGGTGAATCGCCGTCTCTAGTTACCGATGATGGCTGGCGCCTACCCCCCATCGACATTCTGGATATCGCCCAAGAGACTGAGTTTGGTCAGGCGGACAACCTGCAGAGAGCCCGTCTTATCGAGGAGGCCCTTGCCAGCTATGGGGTTGAGGCTAAGGTGGTCCAGATAAACGCTGGGCCAACCGTCACCCAGTTCGGTGTGGAACCAGGCTGGGACAGAAAGATGAAGGAGATAAGGGAACGGGATAAGGACGGCAATGTCTCCATAAGGCTGGAAGAGGTCTCCAAAACCAGGGTCAAGGTAGACAGAATTACCGCCCTAGCTAACGACCTAGCCCTAGCCCTGGCCGCCCCCAGCATCAGAATTGAAGCCCCGGTGCCCGGTAAACCGGTAGTCGGCATCGAAGTACCCAATACCATCCTGAGCATGGTTAACCTCCGCGGTGTAATCGAGACCAGCTCCTTTCAGAAACTCAGCGCTAAGTCCCGGCTTGCCTTAGCACTGGGCAAGGGAGCCGGCGGCGAAGCCGTGGTAGCTGACCTAGATAGAATGCCGCACCTGCTCATCGCTGGAGCCACCGGAAGCGGTAAAACCGTTTGCCTGAACTCAATAATCTGCTGCCTCCTAATACATAACTCACCAAACAGTGCCCGCTTCATCATGATTGACCCAAAGCGGGTTGAGCTCACCCCCTTCAACAGCATCCCTCATCTGGCAGCACCGGTTATTGTTGACACCAATAAGGCTCTGAGCACACTGCGCTGGCTTAATCAGGAGATGGACAAGCGATATCAAATGCTATCCGCCACCAGTGCCCGCAACATTGAGAGCTACAACAAGAACAAAGAGGGAGAGGAAAAGCTCCCCTACCTGGTACTGATTATTGACGAACTGGCCGACCTGATGATGGCCGGCTTTGATGAGGTGGAGCATATCCTCTGCCGGCTGGCGCAACTGGCGCGGGCCACCGGCATCCATCTCGTCGTTGCCACCCAGCGCCCCTCAGTAGACGTGGTCACCGGCTTAATCAAGGCCAACTTCCCCACCCGCATCAGCTTTGCCGTTACCTCTCAGGTGGACTCGCGCACCATCCTCGACATCGGTGGTGCCGAAAAGCTGCTCGGGAGAGGCGATATGCTCTACATGCCCACCGAGGCTGCCAAACCTAAGCGCCTCCAGGGGTGCTACGTCTCTGACGCCGAGACCGAAAGGCTGGTCTACTTCTGGGGGAGCCAAAGGAAGGAAGAGGTGCCCTCGCTACCGATTGAAGGGGTTACCGCACCCGCCACCACAACCACCAGAGGCACTTATCCCCTGGACCCGCTCCTGGAAACCGCCCGAGAACTCCTCAAGGAACACAAGCACATCTCGACGTCATTCCTGCAACGCAAGCTACGTATCGGCTACCCACGGGCCGCCCGCATCATGGAACAGCTTGAGGAGGAAGGCGCTAAGGAAGAAGAGGGCTAAGCTAACGGCGACTTCTTCTTGCCCCCGCCTACTTTCAGATACCAACCCCCACTACCCAATCATGTAAAGTATGCCGACGCCCCCATCACTCTACCGCCTCTTTCGGCATTCCCAGCCATCTTGGGGTCCGCTTCATATAGTCACGGTAGTCATCGCCGTACTGCCTAAGACAGCCCTGCTCTTCAATACGGCTGCTATATAACGAGGCCACGTTAATCGCGATGGTGAACGCCAGAAAGACCCAGGAAGCGGTGGCGATACTAATCCCCAGAAAAAAGAAAAAGCTGGCGATATACATGGGGTGCCGGGAATAGCGATACAGCCCGTTGGTAACCGGCTTATCAAGCGGGGCAGCCGCCCAGTTTACCAGGACTATGGTGCCGGTAATTAACCCCACGATAGCGAGCGGCAGCCCTACGTAAAACCATACCGTGCCCAGCTTCAAGGGCAGGAAGATAGAATATACCATGGCCGGGAAATAGATTATCTTTGAAGCACTGAAGGCTAGCCTCTTAGGGCGGGACAGGCTAGCCAGGGCGCTGGTTGGAGATTGGGCACCCCTTTTCTTGGCAATACGAAAAAAGAAGGGGATGGTTAAGACCTCGTAAAGCGTGAGCATCCAGGCGTTCCACAATCCGATTTCAAAGGCTGGTACCAGTGACACAAAGCTTCTCCTTCCTAGGCTAGGCTACCCCTTCTCACCCCACCCCCTTAACCGCTTCAAAATAGCATCCATATATACCCTAGCCAGGTTTTTGCCGTGCTTGGGCATCCGCTCCCGCTTCTTCCTGAGCTTCTGCTCACGGCGTTTCTGCCTCGTCTCAATACCTTCTTCGCTCATTTCCTTATCTCAGCGTAGTCAACTTCCTGCCGTAGTTCAATGATGCGGTCGCGCAACAGGGCCGCCTTCTCAAACTCCAAATTTCTGGCCGCGGTCTTCATCTGCGCTTCCAGTTCCTTAATCAGCCGGGCGATATCTTCCTTAGCCATCGGTGCCGCCGCATAGGGAGCACGGGGCTCGGCAACCGCCCGCACCCGCTCGGTGATGTCCCGAATCGCCTTCCGTATCCCCTGCGGAGTAATGTTATGCTCCCTATTATAAGCTTCCTGAATCTGGCGGCGGCGCTGCGTTTCCTCTATTGCCCGAGACATAGAGCCGGTAACGGTATCGGCATACATGATAACGTGGCCGTCGATGTGACGGGAAGCGCGCCCCATGGTCTGAACCAGGGCTTCCTCGGAGCGGAGATAGCCCTCTTTATCAGCATCCAGAATCGCCACCAAGCTTACCTCGGGCAGGTCAAGCCCCTCACGGAGCAGGTTGATGCCCACCACCACGTCGTAGACCCCGAGACGGAGTGACCGCAGAATATCCACCCTCTCCAAGGTATCAATCTCGGAATGGAGATAGTGGGTCTTTATCCCCATCTCCACCAGGTACTCGGCAAGCTCCTCAGCCATCCTCTTGGTCAGGGTGGTTACCAAGCAGCGCTCGCCCCGGTCAACCCGGGTCTTAATCTGGTCAAGGAGGTCATCAATCTGCCCATGAGTTGGCTTAATTTCAACCGTGGGCTCAAGAAGACCGGTGGGACGCACCAGCTGTTCCACCACCTGCTGGCTGTGCTCATACTCGTAGCGGGATGGTGTCGCCGAGGTGTAGAGCACCTGGTTAATATGCTGATTAAACTCGGTAAAGTTAAGCGGGCGGTTATCCAGAGCCGAGGGCAGGCGAAAGCCGTATTCCACCAGTGTTTCCTTGCGGGAGCGGTCTCCGTTGTACATCCCCCGAACCTGGGGCAGGGTCATGTGCGACTCATCAATAATCATCAGGAAGTCACCGGGGAAGTAGTCCAGGAGCGTCCAGGGTGGGCTCCCCGGCGCGCGCCCGGAGAGGTGCCGGGAGTAGTTCTCCACCCCGGCGCAGTACCCTGCTTCCCGGAGCATCTCCAGATCGTAGTTGGTGCGCGCTTCAAGGCGGGAAGCCTCCAGCAGCTTACCCTGTCCTTTAAGCTCAGCCAGTCTCTCCTCAAGCTCCTCCTGAATACTTTCAATCGCCCTCATTAACTTATCGTGAGAGGTGACGAAGTGCTTGGCGGGATAGATATCGATACTATCCAGCTCGCGGAGCAGCTCCCCGGTCAGCGGGTCTATCTCAACGATGCGCTCAATGTCATCGCCGAAGAACTCAACCCGCACCGCCAGCTCCTCGTAGGACGGCTGAATCTCCAGGGTGTCACCGCGGATACGAAACCTGCCCCGGGTAAAGTCAATATCGTTGCGCTCATACTGCATATCCACCAGCTGGCGCAGGAGTCTTTGCCGGGGGTAGCTACCACCCCGTTTCAGAGTGCAGACGAAGCTGCGGTATTCCTCGGGCTCGCCCAGACCGTAGATACAGGACACCGAAGCCACGATAATCACGTCGCGGCGCTCAAAAAGGGCACGGGTCGCCGAGTGGCGCAGCTTGTCAATCTCCTCGTTGATATCGGCGTCCTTTTCGATGTAGAGGTCGTGCTGGGGAACATAAGCCTCGGGCTGGTAGTAGTCGTAGTAGCTGACAAAGTATTCCACGGCGTTATTGGGGAAGAAATCCTTGAACTCCGAGGCAAGCTGAGCCGCCAGGGTCTTATTGTGGCTGATAACCAATGTCGGTCTCTGTACCCGCTCAATAACGTTAGCCATGGTGAAGGTCTTACCACTGCCGGTAACCCCAAGAAGCGTCTGGTGCTTATAGCCTTTATGTAAACCATCTACCAGCTTATCCACCGCCTGAGGCTGGTCGCCGGTAGCCTTAAAATCAGAGACAATTTCAAAGGATGGCATAGCTAACTCCCAGGGATAGTATAGCCCTTTGCATAAATGGCTTCAATTCATAATCAGCCCCACCCCTTGACAAAACCCCACCACCTGACTAAACTGTGCCTTATCCTATCGGTAGTGAGGTGCGTTATGAAAGCCAAACCAACCCCCGCTCCCGACTTCGAGATGACCGATAGCGAGGGCGAGAAAATACGGCTCTCTGGCTTTAAGGGCAAAAAGCACGTTGTCCTGGTCTTTAACCGCGGCTTCGGCTGACCCTTCTGCCGGCGGCACATGGCGCAGTTGCGCCAGGACTACCCCGAGTTTGTCAAACGGGACGCTGTAGTAATCGCCATCGGTCCCGAAGACGAGGCTAGCTTTACTCACTGGTGGCTAAAGCACAAGATGCCCTTCATCGGCGTCCCCGACCCGGAGCACAAGGTAGCCGACCTCTACGGACAGCAGGTGAAGGTTTTACAGCTGGGGCGAATGCCGGAGGTGGTGGTAGTGGATAAGCAGGGTAACATGCGCCTGAAGCACCTAGGAAAGGCGATGAGCGATATTCCCAGCAATAAAGAGGTTCTTAAGCTGCTGGATGAGCTGAATAAAGAAAACCTTGCCTAAGAGCGACACTGCCCTTGGCTCCACTTATCTAATTCCTCAGGCCACCACTCTTTTAGTAGCTTCTGGTCTACCTTATCCTTAATCAGGTTAAGAAATTCTGTCACGAAAGTCCTAGCCTCGCTAAGTAAAATATTCGCGTGGTCAGGGGTAAAATGTGAGTAGGCAAATGGGAAACTTGTAAATTTATTGTAACTGACACATTTATCTTTAGGAGTCCACCCGACATCGCTAGCTTGTAACCTAGTTCGCCCAGCTGGATGGGCAATAATATGATTACGAATATAGAATACATCTCTTATACCATCAATATCTATAGTTAATTCCTTCCCAAAATACTCCTTGTGAACTGCCCTAAATTTTCTTATAGCCTCAGGCAAATCACTTCGATGGTCAATAGCTTCCAATGGCTTACTCACCATTTTCTCGAAGATATAATGTGACAAGGATTCCAAATAGAAAGCAGTTAATATAATAGCCATCCGCGCATAGCGTTTTTTGTCCCCTTCGCCGCATTCTTCCCCCATTGATTTTCTACTGAAGAAAATTGCATCTTCGACAATTCTTTTAAACGTCGCCTCGCTGTATTCCGCGCGAACACTCGGCTTAATAATTAAATGCGTTGAAACATGCTTGTCATACTTAGCCATAATCTCCCCCGTCAATCCCCACCACCAGCCTAATCCTCTCCTCCACCCTCAACTTCAAGAAGCCTAAAGCCGGCCTCCTCACTCATCACCCGCCTTACCTGAGCCCCGTTGATTTCACACAGGATAGCCTCAGCCACCAGCCAGGTGTTGACGCCCTGACGCAGGCAGCCGGTTAGCGTCTGCCCCGAGCGCCCCAGCGCAGCGTGGATATGGAGCACCGGCCTACCAGCCTCATCAGGGGCAAGCACCCCGACGCCGGCCACTTCATTCACCCCGCTAATCGGCAGAGTCATCGGCTTTGGCGGCCTGTCCTCAGTATTCTCCGGACCGACCACGACCCGGCCGCTCCCGATACCACCGACCAAGATAACATGCCCGGTAGTCACCCCCTTCTCCTCGGCGAAGCGCTCAATACATTCCGGCAACCTATCACCATCCTCAAACCGGATCACGAAAACTCGCCCCAGACGTCCTTCACTTGCCTTCATGCTAGCCTCCTGCTTTACTACCCCCGAAATGCTGCAGCGCCAGCTTGACCTTCTCCTCAAGGCTTAGCTCGGTATCTGCCGGCAGGCTGGCAACCGCCCGGCTGGCTTCGGAAGCGGAATAGCCCAAGGCGGTAAGCGCCGCCAGGACATCAACGTTTGCCTCGGCAAACTCAACCGCCGGCGGCGTCACCCAGCCAGCGGCTATCTTATCCTTAAGCTCAAGAATAAGGCGCTCCGCCACCTTCTTACCCACCCCGGGGACTACCGTCAGGAGTTCTCTATTGCCGGTGGCAATAGCCAGGGTCAGCTGTTCCAGGCTCATGGCCGAGAGCATAGCCAGCGCCAACTTGGGACCCAGCCCGGAGACACCGATTAGGGTCTGAAAGAGCCTCAGTTCATCCGGTGAGGCAAAGCCGTAGAGGGTGGCGCTGTCCTCGCGGAGATGGAGGTAGGTATGGAGGTGAACCTCCTTGCCGATACCCGCCAGCGAACTCAAGGTGGAGGTGGGCAGATACACCCGAAACCCGATACCGTTAACATCAATCACCGCACCATCATTACCCAGTGAATCCAGTATGCCCTTCAGACTGGCAATCATTATCCCTCCTTCACCCCTGCTCAGCCAGCAGTTTCACCAGACGCATTTCGTGCCAGTGGCAGATGGCTACCGCCAAGGCATCGGCAGCATCAGACGGCTGGGGCACACTGGGCAGTCCCAGCTGAAGCCGAACCATCTCCTGAATCTGCTGCTTACTGCTGGTGCCGTAATTGGCCACCCGCTGCTTTACCTGGGCCGGCGTGTATTCATAAGACGGGGTACTGCCGCTAGCCGCCGCCAGGATAGCCACCGCCTGTGCCTTACCGATGGCCAGAGCCGATTTTACATTCTTGGCGACAAAGGGCTGCTCTATGGCAACAGCCTCAGGCTGGTAGTGTGATATGATCTTTCTTAGCTCAGTATACAGAAAATTTAAACGCTCCCCCACCGGAGAGCGCTCGAGACAACCCAAGGCACCACAATCAAGCAGGGTCATTCTATCGCCGCTAGCCTCGATTACCCCGTAGCCCATGGTAATGGTACCCGGGTCAATACCCAAAATTCTCATGACACCTGTACTAATCCCTGTCCTAGGTCTGGGCCTTATACTTCTCCACGACAGCATCGGCAAAATCCACGTTGCTGCAGACCTGCTGGACCTCATCTAGGCCCTCTAATTTATCTAAAAGCCTTAGTGTCTGGAGAGCCGCCTTTTCGTCAAGCTTAATCGTGGTCTTCGGTATCAGGCCCTGCTCCGCTGAGGCGATGGGTATGTCCTGCGCCTCCAGTGCCTTTCTCACTACCTCCAGTTCATCGGGTCTGGTGTAAATCTCAAGGCAACCATCCCCCGGGATAACGTCCTCGGCTCCGGCATCGATGGCCCTGAGGGACAGCTCCTCGGCATCCAGACCGTTAGTATCTATGGTAATGAACCCCCGTAGATCGAAAATCCAGGCAACGCAGCCACTTTCCCCCAAACTACCCCCGCTACGCGTGAAAATGTTACGCACCTCCTGCAGGGTTCGATTGCGGTTGTCACTAAGTGCCTGCACCAGTATTGCCGCGCCGCCGGGACCATACCCCTCAAGGGTCATCTCAACGAGAGTCTCTCCCCCCAGCTCACCACTACCCCGCTTAATCGCCCGCTCGATGTTCTCCAAGGGCATACTGTTATCCCGAGCCTTCTGTACCGCCAAGCGCAAGCGGAAATTAGTATCCGGGCTACTACCGCCCTCACGCACCGCCACTATAATCTCACGCGTTAACTTGGTAAAGAGCTGGCCCCGCCGGGCATCAGCCACCCCCTTCTGATGCTTGATTGAAGACCACTTAGAGTGACCTGACATATATACCTCCGCCAAACCAGAATGGAGCTACCTTAAATTCTATCACTGCCCCTAGTGGCGGTCAAAGGGAGATGTCAAACCCCGGCCATTACTGCGGCAGATAATCGTACTGATGCCGCCGATACACAAACGAGACAATAAGCAGGGCTACCCCCACCGCCATCAGGACAATTCCATAAACCCGCATCGGGGCTAAGGCATCGCTAACGAGCTGCGCTAGCCAACTACCTAGCGGCACTGGCAGGCCAACCTGCGTTATCAGCCCCCCGGCAAAATTCCTGATGACAAAAGTGCCCACGTAAGTAACAATGCCACTAATGAGGCACGGTATCCCTATCCAGCGGGTAGCGCCTCTGACCCGCCGGTCCAAGAGAATAATTCCCATGATAAGGAGAGCCGTAGCCGCAACCAGCGCCCAGTAAGCAACCTGGAAATAGCCAACATACCGCCTTGCCTGAATAAGAGCCGGCATAATGTCCGGACTCAGCTCGTTTAGCGTGCTCTCGTTAATCTCCAGAGTTGACGGTATCTCCCCCGAAACCTGCGCGTAGAACTCATCAAACAGTCTCCCTAACTCGGCGGGGGGTATCATCTCCAGCCCCGCCGGTGGTGAGATAAGCAAAGCCTGCCGCAGCTCATCTTTCACGCTCTCCTTCACCGGCTCCACATTAAACACCAGGCTCAAGCTCTGACTCCGGCCCCAGAGGTAATCATAGACGGTATAGACTGTCCCCGCTATCTGCTCTTTCAGCCACGGTTCAAGCTCGGTAAGAACGGCATCCAGCACTTCGTCGATGAGCTCCGCCGGCACCATTACCATCACCTCTTCTGGAACCTGCTCTGTTATCACCTCCGCCATCACTGAGGAGGCATCCAGCGTATCCAATTGGGAGACAATAAAATCCGGGTTGCGCACGGTACGGTTAACAGTAAACGCCAGACCAAAACCAGCTAGGGACACAAAGAGAAGAAAGCTCAAAAATCCGAGCGCCGCTTTCCTGACTAGTGACATTGCACCGTCCTTTACCGGCTAGCCGTCACCTACCCCTTTTTCTCGCCACCAACAACAAAGGCAACCGCATATTCTTCACAATCAGAGAGGCTGATATCCAGACCACTCACACCCATTCCATCCGCCCTATCTCGCATACTGCCGTAAAGGTTAACCAGAGGTTTACCCCTGGGGTCAGACAGTATCTCAATCTCTCGCCACCGAAAACCCCTACTTAAGCCACCCAGGGCCTTTATCACCGCCTCCTTGCCCGCAAAACGGGCCGCCAAGGACGAGGCGTGGCCACAACAAAGCTCAAGCTCAGCACGAGTATATACCCGCCGCAGAAACCGTTCTCCGTGGTAAGCTATTGCCCTCTCAATGCGAGTAATGGCTACGATATCCACACCAACGTAATGCATAGCTACTCCCAAAACAGGGATTAAAACCAGCCGCTTGAGTTAAAGCCCCGAGCCAGCCAGTTAATATTAACACCTCTCAAATTATAGTTGGTTTTAACCACGGGCTCAAGAGAGGAAACTTGATTTATTCCCAAGCACCAGATATACTACTCTATAGATTTTCCAGTTGCTGCCCTAAAGGTAGCAGCGGTGTCTCGGGTTTAACCTAGAGCTTTTTATTTACTATTCGCGATACTGAAGTCCAAAGGGCGAGTAGTCTAGCAATCAAGGAGAAGACAAATCATGAAGAGGTCTAAAGGAACTCAAAATCTTCTCTGCCTTATATCACTGGTTGGGGTGCTCAGCATCTTATTAGGCAGCCAACTGGCACTCGCCGCCCAGGAAGGCAGTAACCCATCGCCACCAACACTGCCAAATCAGGAAGAGCCCCCACCTGAAGAGCCGGTTATAGAAAGGCTTGAGCTTGTCTCCCGGTTTCCCGTGAAGCAGGGGGAATCCGGCAGCAGCTTTGAGTTTGAGGTTTCCTTCAACTATCAGGGCACTGAGCAAAAGTTATTCGAATTCACCCTAACCCCACCTCCGGGATGGGCAGTATCAGTCACCCGCTACTACTCATCAGAGGAGCAGCAGGCAACAATACTTGCCATGATGCTAGAACCTAACCAGGAATACCCAGACAGGGTTCAGATCGAACTCTCCCCCCTACCCGGAAATGCGCCAGAACCAGGCGAGTATGTCTTAACCTTTGCGGCCGCTTCAGATGATCTGAGGGACAGCATCGAGCTTAAAGCCGTGGTAACCGACCTGCCCTTTACTTACGAGTTAGATCTGGCGACCACCAGCGGGCGACTTGATTTTCCCGTAAAAGGTGGTGAGGAAAATTTTATCCCACTTAAAATAACTAACACCGGGAGCGGAGTCCTTACCAACCTTAGCTTTACTTCTGTAAAATCAGAGGGCTGGGGCACAATCTTCACCCCGAATAAGATAGAATCTCTAGAACCAGGGCAGTCAGTAGAAGCCGAGGTAACCATGACCCCACCCCGGAACACGATAGCCGGCGACTATCGCGTTCTACTCAGGGTTGGGGCTGACTCCCCAGACACGAGATTGCAACAAGAGGTAGACATGAGGATACGAGTGCAAACACCCACCGTTTGGGGGGCCGCCGGTATTGGCATTGTCGTGGCGGTTATCGCCGGCTTGGCAATTATGTTCCGACAACTTGGCCGACGCTAACCAAATTGACAAAATTTTTAGGTTATGCTAATATCACAACTACTGGAATAGCACCTTAACAACTGGATAGCGGAAGGAAGGTTCAAAGTAAAGCACTATATTTGTTTGGAGAGTTTGATCCCGGCTCAGGATTAACGCTGGCGGCGTGCCTAATGCATGCAAGTCGTACGGTCTTGGTCTTCGGACCAAGATAGTGGCAAACGGGTGAGTAACGCGTAAGTAACCTACCCCTAAGTATGGGATAACTCTAAGAAATTAGGGTTAATACCGTATGTGGTGATGTGGTCTTATCCACATCACTAAAGCCGTAAGGCGCTTGGGGAGGGGCTTGCGTCCGATTAGCTAGTTGGTAGGGTAAGGGCTTACCAAGGCGATGATCGGTAGCTGGTCTGAGAGGGCGATCAGCCACACTGGGACTGAGACACGGCCCAGACTCCTACGGGAGGC
Organism: uncultured Dehalococcoidales bacterium; assembly: GCA_964472625.1. Lineage (GTDB taxonomy): Bacteria > Chloroflexota > Dehalococcoidia > Dehalococcoidales > UBA5760 > UBA5760. The sequence goes on along the minus strand of CAYYLM010000015.1, from coordinate 17 downwards.
AGCAGCAAGGAATTTTG
>CAYYLM010000014.1:0-38326 GCA_964472625.1 uncultured Dehalococcoidales bacterium | reverse complement strand
GGGTAACGGCGTTGGGGATTTCATCCAGCCTCTTGCCGATGGCTATCTTGGCGGCTACCCGGGCAATGGGGTAGCCGGTAGCCTTACTGGCCAGGGCGGAAGAACGGCTGACCCGCGGGTTTACCTCGATAACGTGGTAATCATTGCTTTCGGGGTCAAGGGCAAACTGGATATTGCAGCCCCCCTCGATACCCAGAGCCCGGATAATCTTAAGGCTGGCGGTACGTAACATCTGGTACTCTTTATTGGTCAGGGTCTGGCTGGGAGCAACCACGATGCTGTCCCCGGTGTGTATCCCCATCGGGTCGATGTTCTCCATGTTACAGACCGTGATGCAGTTATTGGCACCGTCGCGCATCACCTCATACTCAATCTCTTTCCAGCCGGCTACCGATTTCTCAATCAGCACCTGATGGATGGGGCTGGCTCTCAAGCCTCCGGTTACGATTCTCTCAAACTCACCGCGAGTGTAAGCCATACCACCCCCCGTCCCCCCCAGGGTGTAGGCGGGGCGGATGACCACGGGCAGACCTATCCGGCCCAGTATCTCCCGTGCCTGCTCAATGGTGTTGGCTGTGGCGCTTTCCAGCACCGGCTCCCCGATTTCCACGAGCATCCGCTTAAAGAGCTCGCGGTCTTCGGCTTTTCTGATGGTCTCAATCGGCGTGCCCAGCGACTTAACCTTATACTTTTTCAGAACGCCGGCATCAGCCAGGTCTACCGCCAGATTTAAGCCGGTCTGCCCGCCCAGGGTGGGCAGTAACCCATCGGGGCGCTCCTGCTCAATCACGCGGGCGATGGCGTCCACGGTGAGCGGCTCGATATAGACGATATCGGCGATGTCCTCGTCGGTCATGATGGTGGCCGGGTTGGAGTTAACCAGCACCGAGGTAACGCCCTCCTCCCGCATCGCCTTGCATGCCTGGGTGCCGGCGTAGTCAAACTCCGCTGCCTGCCCGATGATGATGGGGCCACTGCCGATAATCAAGACTTTAGATGGTTTCAAAAATTACTCCTTGAACAAAGGTGGATGAATAATTATCTTATCCGAATCTTTGCCTATTGTGATGATTATATGCTTTAAGTAGTCATATTGTGTATTCTGTATTATTGAATCCCACTCTGATTTAAGCGCCTGAAAAGTGGGGTTCGGAGTCAGATTAAAGGGATTAGTGGCATATTTATTAGTTATGAAGTAGTCACGCCCTATCGATAAAAGCAAAATACCATTCCATTGCTTTTGCTGCCTCTGGCAAAAATCTTTGATTTGAGGGAATTTATGTTGTATAGCATATCTAATTATATTTCTGAACACTGGAATATTATCTTGCCCATTTATTATCTTGACAGCAAACTTCGAGTTTTCGATGTTAACCATGTAACGTGGTTCCTTCTTCTTAGATTGAGTTAGACCCAAACGCATTACTTCTACAGCATAGTTCTGACCTTTTTGGCTTGCGGTGAAATCAACTGTCTTTTCTTGTATAGGTTTTATTTTCTTTACATCTTTGAAATGATTGCTATACAAAACTTCAAACGCTTTCACCTCAGAGAGGATATTTATTATTTCCCCATCTATAGCAAGGTCTTTATTTGGTAGCTTTCTTTCTTTGAAAATATGTTTGAAGTCCGCACAATGCTTTTCGCCAATCTGGAGTGCATGCTCTAACCTTTCGAGGTCTTTCCTACTCGATTCACCATTTAAAAGATGAGCGGTAAGCATCCCACGAGTATAACCTCTAATTTCCATCCTTTTTCTAATGGCATTCCCCAAGAACTTGCTTATATGTTTATACTGCGAAAGGTTGGACTTTATCCGCTCTTTCCGTGTCATTTTCTACCTCTCCTCCCTCACCATCTTGAGAAACTTATCAAAGAGGTAGGTATTGTCCAGGGGACCGGGGGAGGCTTCGGAGTGGTACTGGATGGAGAAGATGGGTAGCTCCTTATGTCTTAAGCCCTCCACCGTGCCGTCGTTTAGATTCAGGTGGCTCACCTCAAGTCCGTTCTTCAGGGTATCGGGGTCGGTGGCGTAGCCGTGGTTCTGGGCGGTGATGTGGACTCTGCCGTCGGCGAGGTCTTTTACCGGGTGGTTACCGCCGCGGTGCCCGAACTTGAGCTTGAAGGTCTTGGCGCCAAAAGCCCGGCCGATAAGCTGGCTCCCCAGGCAGATACCCATTATCGGCTTCCTGCCGATAAGCCCCTTTACCGTGTCCACGATGTAGTCCAGTAGCTCCGGGTCACCGGGGCCCGGCGAGAGGAGAATGCCGTCCGGCTTTAAGCTCAGGATTTCCTCGGCGGGCATGGTGGCGGGCACCGCCGTTACCTTGCAGCCGAGGCGGCTCAGGATGCGCAGGATGTTATACTTCAGCCCGCAGTCCAGGACGACTACTTTACATAATGCTTCGGGGGCTTCTTCTTCGGGGTTGAGGGGCCACTGATAGGGAGCTTCGGTGCTCACCTCTCTCACGTAGTCAACCGAACCGTAGCTGGGGAGCGACTTTAGTTTCTGAAGGGCTTCATCCGGGGTCTTATCGCTGGTGATAATGCCCATCATGACCCCGGCGGAGCGCAGCCGGCGGGTGATGGCGCGGGTGTCCACACCGTAGATGCCCGGGGTGTGATACTCCTTGAGGAACTCGTCAATGGTCTTTTTGCCAAGATAGTGGTTGGGCTCAAGACACTCCTCTCTGACCACGAAACCGCGCACCTGAATCCTCTTCGATTCAAAGTCGTGTTCGTTGATGCCGTAGTTCCCGATGAGCGGGTAGGTCGGTACCACAATCTGCCCGGCGTAGGACGGATCGGTCAGCGTCTCCTGGTAGCCGGTCATGCTGGTGTTGAAAACGACCTCGCCGTAGGCATCAGCCTCGCTGCCGAAGGTATTGCCCTGGTAGACCGAGCCGTCCTCAAGAACTAGTATTGCCTTTTTGGTCATTTTACTACCTCTAATCCTAGGGAAGAATCCTGGTAAGCCAGCCTGCCCTGGGCTATAGTGGCTACCACCTTGCCCTTGAGTACTGAGCCGGCCAGCGGGGTGTTCCTGCCTTTGGAGGCGAAGGCTTGCGGGTCGACCACCCACTCCATATTAGGGTCGAAGATGGTGATATCCGCTAGGGCGCCGACCTTAAGGGTACCTAAATATCCGTGTCTGGGACCGATTATCTTGGCGGGCTCAACGGTGAGCTTGGCGATGAGGGTAGCTAGGGCTAGCTCGCCCCTGTGCACCAGACCCATCAGGCTACCCCAGGCGGTTTCCAGCCCACTGATACCAAATGGTGCCTTAAGGAAGTCCCTCCCTTTTTCTGCCTCGGTATGCGGGGCGTGGTCGGTGGCGATGATGTCAATCACGCCCTCTTTAAGCCCCTTGAGCAGGGCTTGGGTGTCCTGCTTTGTCCTCAGTGGCGGGTTTACCTTGGCGCTGGTGTCAAGGCCAGCGACCTTCTCCTCGGTCAGGGTCAGGTGGTGGGGGGTAACCTCAGCCGTAACCCTGATTCTCTTTTCCTTGGCCCGGCGAATAAACTCTACCGAGCCGGCTGTGGAGACGTGGGCGATGTGAAGCTGTCCTCCGTTTAGCTTGGCTAAAGCTAGGTCGCGGGCAACCATGACCTCCTCGCTGGCGGCGGGAATGCCGGGGAGCCCAAGCCTCGCTGCGAGTGTGCCTTCGTTCATGACACCGCCTCCGCTGAGGGAGATGTCCTCGCAGTGGTCGATGACGGGCATGCCCAGGTTGCGGCTTTCTTCTAGAGCCTTACGCATCAGGCGTGAACTGAGAACCGGATTACCATCGTCGCTGAAGGCAACTGCCCCGGCTCTAGCCAGCGCCTCCATATCGGCCAGCTCCCTGCCTTTTCTTCCCCGTGAGATGCAGCCAATGGGCAGGACACGAACTACAGCTTCTTGGGCGGCGACAGTCTTGACATAATCTATCATTTCTTGGCTGTCCAGAGGGGGGTTGGTATTGGGCATACAGCAGATGGTGGTAAAGCCACCCCTGGCGGCGGCTCGACTGCCGGTGGCGATGGTTTCCTTCTCCGTAACCCCGGGCTGTCTCAGGTGGCAGTGCAGGTCAATAAACCCCGGCGAGACTATTAGTCCCCGGCCATCAAGGACGTCGTAATCTCTCTGAGGTGGGCTTGCTTTCCCCGGGCCAAGGTATGAGATTTTTCCCTGGGTAATTAGTAAATCAGCGGTTTCATCTATCCCCTGGCTGGGGTCAATTATCTGCCCGCCCTTTATCAGTAGGCTTTTAAACTCACTCATTATCTTTCTTGTGGCGGTCTTGGGCATAGTGGCTGGGTTTGAAGCCGTGGGCCTGAGCCTCCTTCTCAGAATCAAAGATAATCAGGTGTTCTGGCCTGATTTTTCTCGCCCAGTGACTTTGAGCGCTGTGGTATTTCTTGGTGTCGATACGCCCTTCATGCCAGTCGGTGCTGGCAACATACTTCGGCTCGAAGCCATGCTCACAGTAGATACACCTTAGGGTTAGCGGTCTAAAGTTTACTATTTTGAATTCGGGCGTAAGATACTTGGTTTCGGTTTTCTGTACTGAGACGCACCTTGGGTTAGGGCAGCGGACGCCAAAGCCACGTTTGTAGATTGGGTAGCCTATCTTGGGGGTAGTATCCGCCGCTGGTTGGGGGGTAATTTCCTTGACCCCAAGCAGGAGGGCAATAAGCGCCATCCTCACCGGTACCCCCAGCGCTGCCTGTTTGAAGTACATGCTGCGCGGGTCGGCATCTAGTTCACAGGCTAGCTCGTCAACCCGGGGTAAGGGGTGCATAATCAGGGTCTCCTTAAAGCCTTTCTCCTTAAGCATTTTTTTGTCCACCACTGGGTATCTTGCCTCTGGTTCCTGTTCTTCGGCAGTGACAAATCTCTCCTTCTGGGCCCGGGTAACGTAGAGGGCGTCAACCCCCGCCTTAAGCTCAATCTGAATACTGATGTTGGGCATCATGGCCAGCTGGTGGGGACTACCCGGGGTGATATACACTGCGTCTAGGGGGAGGGTCCCTGCCTTTACGGCTGGGGTAGCGGCCTCGGGTCTTTCTATCTCGCCGCCATATTCGGTGACCAGTTTCGCAAGGATGTGCTCCGGCACCTCCAGCCCTGGAGTTGGGCAGAAGAGAATATCGGCGCCCAGCTTAGCTAGGGCAAAGATTAGAGAATGTACCGTTCGTCCGTATTTCAGGTCTCCCCAGAGGGCAATCTTTAAGCCCCTAATGGTCTTTCTTGCCTTCTTGATGGTGTAGAGGTCGAGGAGGGTTTGGGTGGGATGCTGGTGGCCTCCGTCACCGGCATTTATTACCGGAATACCAGCATAGTCGCTAACTACCTTGGCGGCTCCCTCCCAGGGGTGGCGGATGACAATTATATCGGCGTAACTCCCGACCACTTTAGCCATGTCAGCAATGCTTTCCCCCTTAGCTAGTGAGGTTGCCTTGGGGTCGACGGCACTGACTACGCTACCGCCCAGTCGGTGCATGGCCGTCTCAAAGGAAAGGCGTGTCCTGGTGCTGGGTTCAAAAAACAGGCTGGCCATAACCTTGCCGCGGCAAAGCTCCAACTGCTCCTTAATTGATGCTGACATCTCATCAGCTATGGAGAATACGGCCTCTATTTCGCCATTGGATAAGTCGTCCATAGTTACCAGATTTCTACCGGCTAGCGCCATAGTAACTCCTTTTGCGGTGGCTTAATTGCCCCGGCTGACTACTGTGCTTCTTATGGTTAACGGCACTTATGATGACGACTTCGTCAGCGCCGTCAGTTTCTGCTAGGTGTACCTGTATTGCCTCTTTTTGCGAGCTTGGCACGTTCTTACCGACATAGTCGGCTCGTATTGGCATCTCACGGTGCCCCCGGTCGATGAGAACGGCGGCCTGAATTGACTTTGGTCGCCCTAGGTCGATGAGGGCGTCCATGGCGGCGCGGATACTGCGTCCGGTATAGAGAACGTCGTCAACCAGCACGATTGACTTGTTATCGATGCTGTTCGGGATGTCGCGGTGCCGGATGGTGGGGTGTCTATCGGAAGACGGGATGTCATCCCGGTAGCGGGTGATGTCCAGCGCCCCGACGGGTAGCTTCAGTCCCTCGAAGCCTTCAATCAGGATAGCCAGTCGTCTGGCTAAGGGTACGCCGCGGGTCTGGATGCCAACTATGATGAGGTCCTGGCTGGCCTGGTTCTGCTCAATGATTTCGTGGGCTATGCGAGCTAGGGTCCGCCGGATATCCTCAGCGGTCATCAAGGTTTTGCGTGACATAAAATTAACCCCTTGCCTTTAGCCGGCAAGAGGTTTCCTGGTATCTCTTCCTACTTCCCTTGCCAGCCTCGCCGGACTAGCTTAAAGGTCTATCTATGACTTTCTAATATTTTAACATAGTTTATTTGATGATGGCAAGGGTTTATAGCTGGAAGTTATTAGGCCTCCTTTATAGTCCCCCTGCCCCAGTGTTATAATTAACTAGGATGGATATTCTTTCCGAGCTTAACCCGGCGCAGCGGGAGGCGGTGGAGGCGATTAGCGGTCCGGTGCTCATCCTGGCCGGGCCCGGTAGCGGTAAGACCCGGGTCATCACCCATCGGGTCGCCTATCTCATCAAGGTCTGCGGCATTAGCCCGCGTCATATTATGGCGGTTACCTTCACCAATAAGGCGGCTCGGGAGATGGAGGCACGCCTCTATCACCTCGTCGGTGCTTCTCTAAAGGATTTAACCATGGGTACCTTTCACGCTATCTGTGCCCGTATCCTGCGCCGCGACGGTGAGGCAGTTGGCGTTAGTCCTCGGTTCGTTATCTATGATGACGATGACCAGCTCGGACTCTTAAAGCGGGCTCTTCAGGACATTGGCCTTGACCCCAAGCAGTATGCGCCTAGAGCCATCGCCTCAGCCATCGGGGCGGCTAAGAGTCGAACCCAGGCCCCCGCCGACTATATTCAGAAGAGCCGTAGCTACTTCGAGGAGGTGGTGGGGCGGGTCTACGAGCGCTACGAAAAGCTGCTTAGGGAAAGTAACGCCCTGGACTTTGATGATTTGCTCATGAAGGCGGCGCAGCTTTTCCGAGGCTACCCTGAGGTTCTTTCCCGATACCAGAAGAGATACCAGCATATCCAGGTCGACGAGTTTCAGGATACCAATCTGGTTCAGTACGAGCTAGTAAAGCAGATCGGGGACAAATACCGTAATATCTGTGTCGTCGGTGACCCTGACCAGTCAATCTACTCTTGGCGTTTTGCCGACCTGAGGAATATTCTCAGCTTTGAAAAAGACTATCCCGAGGCTAAGGTGGTGCTCCTGGAGCAGAACTACCGCTCGACCAAGAATATACTGGAGACGGCATCTCATCTTATCTCAGCCAACCGGGAGCGCAAACCCAAGGGCCTGTGGACTGATAATGAGGCTGGTGAGCTTGCCGCGCTGGTTGAGGCCTATACCGAGCAGGAAGAAGCCCAGTTTGTGGTTAATGAAGTAGAGAGGCTGGTGGGGGAGGGTCAGGCAAGGCTAGGGGACTGCGCCGTTATGTATCGCACCAATGCCCAGTCACGAGCCCTCGAGGAGGCCTTTATTCGCTTTGGCACCCCCTATAAGCTGGTCGCCGGTACCCGTTTCTATGAGAGGCGGGAGGTCAAGGATATTATTGCCTACCTGCGCCTTATCCAGAACCCGGAGGACAGCGTTAGCCTGCTGCGCATCATTAACGTGCCTGGGCGGGGTATCGGTCAGCAGACCCTAGCCAAGCTCTCCAGCCTAGCGCGGTCTCTGGGCATCTCCCAGTATGAGGCGCTACATCATCTGGGTGAGCTTAAAGACGGTGAGAAGCCGCTATTTAGCCCTCACATCACTAGGGCGCTACTTGGCTTTATTGAGATGATGGAGGAATTTGTCACCCGTAGCCGTGAGCTTAACGTAGTTAGTCTGTTTGATCTGGTGGTGAAGCACTCCGGTTATCAGGAGTATTTACTGAGTCAGCCGGATGGGGAGGAGCGCTGGGACAACATCCTGGAGCTACGCACCGTAGCTCAGCAGTACCGCGATTTAGCGTCCCCGGCTGGCTTGACCACCTTTCTAGAAGGGGTAACCTTGGTGTCCGATGTTGACGGGCTTGATGAGACGGTGGATGCGGTCACCCTGATTACCCTGCATCAGGCTAAGGGTCTCGAATTCCCGGTGGTCTTTATCGTCGGTATGGAGGACGGCATCCTGCCCCACATTAAGTCATTCGATGATCCAGCCCAGATGGAAGAGGAACGGCGGCTGTGTTACGTCGGTATCACCAGAGCCAAAAGGCGGGTGTATCTGGTGCATGCCTTCCGCCGGAGCTTCCGGGGCGCTAGCAATGTCAGCCAGCCGTCACGCTTTTTGGATGATATCCCGCGGCATTTGGTTTCGGGTGGTAGTCTGTGGGCGGGAGAGGAGAGCCAGATAGCCTCGGCGGTTTATGCCTGGAATCGCACGGCGAAATTCAGTTCTCCATCCCAGGGTAGTGGGGACTTATCGGAGGTTAAGGTCGGGAGTCGGGTTCGCCACGCTGCCTTCGGCGAGGGGGTGGTGGTAAGCTCTCAGCCGGTGGATGGCGACTTTGAGGTGGTGGTGGCTTTCCGGGGGTCTGGGGTAAAGAAGCTACTGCTTAGTTTTGCCAAGCTGGAGAGGGTAGAGTAAGGGGTAAAGGCATGCCGATCAAGGTCTTAGATCCGAAAGTTATCTCTCAGATTGCCGCCGGCGAGGTGGTGGAGAGACCAGCCTCGGTGGCTAAGGAGCTAGTGGAGAACTCCCTTGATGCCGGAGCCACTCGGATTTCGGTTGAGGTCAGGGGAGGTGGCATAAGCCAGTTGCGGGTGGTAGATAACGGCTCGGGGATTCCTTCAGGGGAGGCGGGGCTCGCCTTCAGTCGGTATGCTACCAGCAAGATAGGCAGTCTTGAGGATTTGGGGTCTATCCTGAGCCTCGGCTTTCGTGGTGAGGCGCTAGCCAGTATTGCTGCGGTGGCCGAGGTGGAGCTGGTTACCTGCGCCGTCGGTGAGTCAGCCGGCACCTCCCTTAAAGTGAAGGGGGGCAAAGTTACTAACCGGGGCAGCCAGGGGCGCTCGCCGGGGACTACGGTTACCGTTAGTAACCTCTTTCGCGAGGTGCCGGCCAGGCTTAAATTTCTTAAGTCGTCGGCTACTGAAGCCAGCCACATTGCCGGCATAGTGAGCCGCTATGCCCTAGCCTTCCCGGAGGTCAGGTTTAGCCTGTCTCTTGACGGGCGGGTAACCCTCAGGACACCGGGTAGCGGTCGGCTCATGGATAGCGTGGCTGAGGTTTATGGTCTTGATGTCGCCCAGAATATGCTGGAAATCAAATCCCAGGGTTGGGATAGTGAGGTCGGGGGTTCATCGCTTACGGTGAGTGGTATGGTTGGCTCACCGAAGGTAAGCCGTGCCAGCCGTGATTACCTAAGCGTATTTGTCAATCGCCGCTGGGTGAAGCACCGCCTCTTAGCCTGGGCGGTAGTGGAGGCCTATCACGGTCTTTTGATGGTGGGGAGGCATCCGGTAGCCATCGTTAACCTGTCCATTTCTCCCCATGAGATAGACGTAAACGTTCATCCCACTAAAACCGAGGTCAAATTCCGTGATGAGAAGATGGTGCTTAACACTGTCCAGAGGGCGGTTCGTCAGACTCTGGTGGAGCTGACCCCGGTGCCCAAGATTGGTGAGGTAGCCAGCTGGCGGTCGGTATCTTCGGCTCCCCGGCCGCCGCTATGGTCTCAAGCGGCTAGTGAGGGCGGGGTTGTGCCTCCACCACTAGAGGCTTCTCAGACTCCAGCCCTATCGCTACCTGTATTGCGGGTGGTGGGACAGCTCTTAGCGAGCTATATTATTGCTGAAGGGCCCAGCGGGCTCTACCTTATTGACCAGCATGCCGCTCATGAGCGCATCCTGTTTGAGCGGATTAAAGATGAGTGGTCGCGTCGGGAGATAGCAGTTCAGACGCTGCTTGAGCCGTTACCCTTTGAGGTCAGTCCCCGAGAGGCTACTATTCTTGGTAGTCATCTTGAGAAGCTCAGCGGATTCGGTTTCGTTATTGAGCCTTTTGGGGAGAGGACTTTCTTGGTGCGGGCGGTACCGGCGCCGCTAGCGGGTCAGGACTGGCGTGGTGTGATACAGGAGCTATTGGATAGTAGTGGGGGTGAAGGCTGGGAGGAGAGGCTGGCAGTATCCATCGCTTGCCATAGTGCGGTGAGAGCCGGACAGGTGCTCAGCAGCGACGAAATGCGGGAAATGGTACGCGGGCTGGAGCAGGTATCTCTGCCTCATACCTGTCCCCACGGCCGGCCGACCCTGATTCACCTCAGCCTAGCGCAGCTTGAGAGGGAGTTTGGTAGAAGCTAGGGGCAGATTGATAAGGGCTATCTTCCTTCGCTGTGTCCGGTGTTTTCCAGCTTTAGACTATGCCCCAGAGTACAGCTATTCCCAGGCTTTCCAAAAGCATGAATACCCCCAGCCCGAGCAGGATACTCCCGGCGACCAGATGCATCTTGCTGATATTTCTTTCCTTCCACAGATAGAAATCCTGGATCCGGCTGGTTCCTATGTAGACCCCCGAGACAATAATGATTAGGGGGACAATGAAGACTAGGTTGTAGAGGAGCAGCAGGGGAACGCCTTCAGCCAGAGGCACGCTGGCTATAATCTGGGAGGCGATAATATATGGCCCAATGGTGCAGGGTAGGAGAAAGAAGGTGACGATTAGCCCGGTGACGAAGGCGCCTTTAGTGGAGGTTATGTTACTGAGTATCTTTTTAACCCTCGGCCTCATGAAGAGTGGCATCTCGGTGCCGATTCCCCCTGGCTTGTATCTTACGAAATCTCTAATATTTAAGGCTCCGAAAACTATGGCGGCTACCGACACGCCGCGATAAATCCAATCGCCAACACCTTTCAGCTGCTGGATTTCCTGGTAAAACCTAACGAGAAGCAAGCCGTATACGAAATACATGGCGAGTACTGCCCCAATGAATGCCAGACCAGCGTATAGTACACTCCGCCGGTTGCCCGGGTTATAGGCGGTGATTGAGACCAGCATCAGCAGTAAGACGGCGAAGGCGCAGGGGTTTACCGCATCGGCTCCGGCTAGTGAGAGAATCTTGGGCAGGGTTAGTGTTGGCCTAACTGGCTCTACTGGGGTAGTTGGTTCTACTGGGGTAGTTGGTTCTACCGGGGTAGTCGGTGCTACCGGAGGAGCTATACCCTCACCGTTCCACTGGAAAATCCAGTCATCGATGGTGATGCCGTGTTCAAATTCAATTTCTTTCCCGGGAACCGCCACCTCTATTGGCGTGATAAGCTCATATTCAGCATCTTTCAGGATGTCGTCCAGATTGTCATTGGTTAACAGCTTCTTCAGTAAGTCACTGTCGCCCCGCTGTCCCGTCTTGATTAACACCTTCTCCTGGTGCCAGATCGTGGGATAGGCGGGCAGGGAAGTGAGGTCCAAACTACCGAAGTCCTGGGAGCTACCGTCAATTAAGGGGCATGGGTTCGCAGCCGCTTCGCCAATCATGGCTCTGACGTTGTCACTGATCGGGGTATAGTCGGCAAGATACCGGTCCTCGCCAAAAACTATCAGCGGGATTCTATACTCTGTGCCATAGGTAGCAACGTATTCGTCGAATACAAGCGTGTTTTGTTCCTTGCCGTAGATTTCATATTCTATTACCACCAGACCAGGGTAGTCTCTCGGTAGCTGCTCGAGCACTAATGGGGAGGTCATCTCGCAGTGGCCACAACCAATTCCGGTAAAATAGACTAGGCAGGCATAGTCTTCTTGGGAGGCTAGGGCAGGAGACGCCAGACCAAGCCCCCAGAAACAAAAGATTAGAACCGGGCCGATAGTTTTCAGTAAATTCCTCATCATCTCTTGGACTAAGCCAGAAAATCGGGGATTTCCCTTTCAGTCCTATTCCTGAAAATTATATTGGGGGATAGACCCCGGCGGCCAGATTGATAACCAGGCTTTACCAATTATGTTTTGCTCGGGCAAGGGCCCCCAGCTATGGGAATCGTTGCTGTTATTACGGTTGTCGCCGAGGACAAAGTATTCCCCCTCGGGAATTTCCTCCTTAGCCATGGTGTATGAAGGGGCAGCTTTAATGTAGGGTTCGTCTATGGCTGAGTCATTAATATATACCGCCCCATCCTTTATCTCGACGGTATCACCGGGTAGCCCGATGATGCGCTTGATGAAGTCAACACTCCTTCCGGTGGGTGGCTGGAAGACAATCACCTCACCCCTTTGGGGTTGGCGAAGATCGTAAACGACCTTATTAACCAGCAGCCGCTGCCCGTCTTCTAGGTTAGGCTCCATGCTGCTGCCCACGACCACAAAACTCTGGATAGTGACCCGTAACAGAAAAAAGACGCCGACGGCGATGAGCACCACGGCTAAAACCTGACGGAATTGGGATTTCATCTACTTATGCTGAGCTACTTTCCTTACCAAATTCAGTCAATTATAACCTATTTACCCTTTTTCTGCTACTGATAGCCTGGATTATGGGGTAGATCTAGGCTTTCCTAGACCCTGGGTTGGTTTTCGTTTGCACTTTTTTCAGACTAGGTGCTAGAATGGCGGTAGTATGGGCTATATGGCACAGGCACTCTCCCTGGCTCAGTTAGCCTTAGGGCAGGTTAGTCCTAACCCGGCGGTTGGTGCGGTAATAGTTAAGGATGGCGAGGTGGTGGGGCAGGGGTATACCCAGCCCCCGGGTCTGGATCACGCTGAGATAGTTGCCCTGAAGCAGGCTGGCGAGCGGGCTCGAGGTGGCGTGATGTATGTCAGCCTTGAGCCGTGCTGTCACCACGGTCGCACTCCTCCGTGCACTCAGGCAATAATTGCCGCTGGTATTGCTGAGGTTCATCTGGCGGCTCTTGATGTTAATCCTGCGGTCTTGGGGCGGGGCAAAGAGGAACTGGAAGGGGCGGGTATAAGGGTATACGTGGGTGAACACGAGGCGGAGGCGAAACAGCTCAACGAGGCTTATGCTAAGTTTATCACCGAGGGTGTTCCCTTCATTACGGTAAAGTTTGCTATGAGCCTGGATGGTAAGATCGCTACCCGGAGTGGTGATTCCAGGTGGATTAGTGGTGAGCTGGCCAGAAAGCGGGTTCATAACCTGCGCTACACGGCTGATGCTGTTATGGCAGGCGTAAATACGGTGCTTACCGATGACCCTCGGCTCACGACTAGGTGTTGTGGTTGTGGCGGCATGCTGAAAAGGCAGCCGACTCGGGTGATTGTGGATAGTAAGGGGCGGACGCCGCTTAATGCCCAGGTATTCACTGAGCCGGGTAAGGCAATAGTGGTTCTGGGCAGGCGGGCTCGTGCCGAAGAAAGGGAATCGTTTGCTCAGGTTGGTGCTGAATTACTGGAGATGCCCTCACCAGAAGGTTGGGTGGATCTGGAGCAGTTATTAAGGGTATTGGGGGAGCGGCAAGTTACCAGTGTTCTGGTTGAGGGGGGTGGCATTCTGTTCGGCTCGCTGTTTGACAGTGGGCTGGTTGATAAGGTTATCGCCTTCATTGCTCCGATTATTATTGGTGGCCGGGAAGCGGTAACGGCGGTTGCCGGCTGGGGGATTGACCGAGTGGCGGATTCACTTAAGCTGGAGCGGGTTAGTGTCGAGAGATTTGATGAGGATTTGATGGTTAGTGGCTATGTCGGGGGAAGGTAGTGTTTACCGGGATTACTGAGGAGATAGGTAAGATTGCGCAGGCTAAGCCCGGTAGCTTGGTTATCACCGCTAGCCGCGTGCTTCAGGGGATGGAGCTTGGCGACAGCATCGCGGTTAACGGGGCATGCCTTACCGTAACCAGTTTCAATAGCAGCTCTTTTGTGGTTGGCGTCATGCCGGAGACTTTGGAGCGGACTAACCTAGGTGTGCTCCGGGCTGGTGATGAGGTCAATCTGGAGCGGGCCGTGGCTCTTGGGGGGAAGCTGGGGGGACATCTGGTGCAGGGGCATGTTGATGATGTGGGCAAAGTAGCCTCGGTTGGCCGGGAAGGTGGGGCGATTATTATGGGATTTACGGCCCCCCTTGAATTGATGCGCTATATCGTGGTTAAGGGTTTTATTGCCATTGATGGGATTAGTCTCACGGTGGTAACTAAAGACGTGAGCTCATTTCAGGTCTCTATTGTCGATTATACCCAGAAGAATACTACCTTGGGCGCGAGGCGTGTTGGCGACCTGGTTAACCTGGAGGTGGATATTATTGCCAAGTACGTGGCTGAGCTCAGCCAAGCTCACCGCCCGGGACTAACCCGCGAGTTTCTTAGGGAGCACGGCTTTTAGCAGGTTAGTCATTCTTTTAGTCGAGGAGGATTAGGGATGGGACTGTCAAAAATTCCCGAAGCTATTGAGGAAATTAGAGCTGGTAGGTTTATCATTATCGTTGATGATGAGGATAGAGAGAACGAGGGTGACCTGGCTATCGCTGCGGAAAAGATTACCGCCGAAGTCATTAACTTTATGGCCCAGCATGCCCGGGGGCTGATCTGCTTGCCGATAGTAGGTACGCGTCTGGACGAATTGGGGATTCCCCTGATGGTGGACGACAATACCTCGAGGTTCTCAACTGCCTTTACGGTATCGGTTGAAGCCAAACATGGCGTAAGTACCGGCATTTCGGCTGCTGACCGGGCGCAAACGATAAAGGCGATGGTTGACCCGGCGACCAAGCCTGAGGATCTGGCCCGCCCCGGTCATATGTTCCCCCTGCGCGCTCGAGACGGTGGTGTCCTGGTGCGGGCGGGGCATACCGAGGCTATCGTTGACTTGGCCAGACTTGCCGGTCTCTATCCCGCCGGGGTTATCTGTGAAGTCATGAATGAAGATGGCTCCATGGCGCGCCTGCCCCAGCTTGAGGCTATGGCAGAGAAGTTCGGAATTAAGATGGTGAGTGTGGCTGACCTGATTACCTACCGCCGTCGTCATGAGAAGCTGGTGCATCGGGTGGCTCAGGCTAAGCTACCGAGCAAGTACGGTGAGTTTACCATTATCGCCTATAAAAGTGATATCGACCCTGACGAACACCTGGCTTTAGTTATGGGGGACATAGCCACTGAAGAGCCGGTGCTGGTTCGAGTTCACAGTGAATGCCTTACTGGTGATGTCTTCGGCAGTCTTCGCTGTGACTGTGGTGAGCAGATTTTCCTGGCGATGCAGGCGATTGCTGAGGAGGGGCGGGGTGTTTTCCTGTATATGAGGCAGGAAGGACGGGGTATCGGCATTCATAACAAGATTCGTGCTTATGCCCTTCAGGATGAGGGGCTAGATACCGTGGAGGCTAACCTGTCGCTGGGGTTTGCCCCCGACCTGCGTGATTATGGTATCGGGGCTCAAATCCTGGCGGATTTGGGCCTGCACCAGATTAGACTGCTCACCAACAACTCCAAGAAGGTAATTGGGTTAGAGGGTTACGGGCTTAAGGTTACGGAGACGGTACCCATAATCGCGTCCCCCAACCCTTATAATCGTGACTACTTAACCGCAAAACAGGAGAAATTGGGTCACATTTTAGGTGTAGAGAATACGCCTGGTGATTAGGTAGCTAGCCGAAGCTTTTAACAAAGAGACCACAGATAATTTTGTGGAAGGAGACGGTAATGAACAAACAATTTGAGGGTAAGTTACTGGGGAAGGGGCTTAAGTTTGGCCTGGTTGTCTCTCGGTTTAACGAGTTCATTACTAGGAAATTGCTTGAGGGGGCGCAGGATGCTCTAGTGCGCCACGGTACTAATGAGGCAGATATTGAGATTGCTTGGGTACCGGGCTCGTTTGAGATTCCGCTGGTGGCCAAGAAACTCGCCCAGTCCAAGCGGTATGACGCTGTGATCTGCCTTGGTGCCGTGATTCGTGGTGGGACACCTCATTTTGACTACCTTGCTGCTGAGGTCAGTAAGGGTGTGGCCAGAGTGGGTTTGGAGACTGGGCTACCGGTTATTTGTGGTGTCATCACAGCTGATACCTTGGAGCAGGCTATCGAGCGAGCCGGGACTAAAATGGGGAATAGAGGCTTTGAGGCGGCGGAACATGCCCTCGAGATGGCTAACTTGTTAAAGGGTATCGGCTAGCTATTAGGACTAGGTTGTGGCGGTCACTTTGGGTAGCTAACCTTGGCAGTTTGGCTGCCAACATTTAAGGTTTCTCTCAGTCGGTAACCTTATAGACTATATCACCCCGTCTTACCCGCTCACTGACCTTAATCCCAACGTTGTCTCCAGCTTTGGCCTGGTCAACATTCACGTTATTGATCTGCATTGAGGTAACAGCTAGCTCTAGGTCAGTGGTGTGGCCCTTAATGTGGATATTGTCGCCCACTTTCACATTTGCGGTTAACTCAATCCCGGCGACCACGGGGCGGGCAAAAAAGTCGGTTACTTTTCCGATTACCACCTCAGGCATCGGAGCACCTCCTTACGTTTGATAGCGTGTGGTACAGCCCTTTAGATTTAGTATATGCTATCTCAATAGCTAAATCAATACGGTACCCATTTTGGGTTAAGTCTGATTTTTGCGTGGTAGGCTGATTCGGAGCAAGGTTGAGTTTCACTTAAAAAGGCTAAGAAAGCCCTTGACAGGAGTAATTACGGCTTGTTATGCTAGGAAAACGGTTTCCTAAGGCCGATAACGACCATGGGATTTGAAACACAGGACGTTGAGAGAAAGGTTATTGCCATCCTAAAGGTTCTGAACGATTCTCAGGAACCAATGGGAGGGAAGGTAATCGCCCAGCGCTTGAAGGGGTGTGGCATCGAGTTGGGCGAACGGGCGGTGAGGTATCACCTTAAGCTCATGGACGGCCGTGGGCTAACCAGGCTGGTGGGGCGACGTGACGGGCGGGTTCTCACCGGGCGTGGTGTTGAGGAAGTAAAGAGTGCGCTGGTTAAAGATAAGGTCGGTTTTGCTATCTCCAAGATTGAGCTACTTGCCTTCCGAACAAACTTCGACTACGAGAAACGCTGCGGCTCGATTCCGGTTAACGTCTCCTTTTTCCCCAATGATAAGTTCCGCCGGGCGCTCCAGGCGATGAAGCCCGCTTGCGAAGCGGGATTCTGCGTAAGTGATCTGGTAGCGGTGGCTTCAGCGGGAGAGCGGCTTGGGGAACTAGTCGTTCCGCAGGGAAACACAGGGCTGGCCACGGTGTGCAGCATCGTGATTAATGGCTGCTTATTAAAGGCGGGGGTTCCTATGGATTCCCGATTCGGTGGGATACTGCAGATTCAAAATCATAAGCCGCTCCGCTTCTCTGAAATTATCTACTATACTGGTTGCTCTCTGGACCCTTCGGAGATATTCATCAGGGCTAAGATGACTTCGGTGCGGGAGGCTGCCCGGAGGGGGTGGGGAAGAGTTTTGGCTAACTTTAGGGAGATACCAGCCGTTTGCCGGCCGATAGCTGAGGAGGTGATAACAAGGCTCAGGGAGGCTGGGTTGGGCGGTCTGCTGCTAATGGGAAATACCAGTGAGATGGTGTGTGAGATACCGGTAGAGCTTAACAAAGTTGGGATGATTCTGCTCGGCGGCTTGAACCCGGTGGCCGCCGCCGAGGAGGCTGGTATAGAGGCGGAAAACCATGCCATGAGCACGGTTATGGAGTACCAGGACCTAATTAAATTTAAGGAGGTGTGAGGTGGAAGAAGTCAAGGTGATACCTTGCCTTGATGTCAAGGGGGGAAGGGTGGTTAAGGGAGTAAAATTTATCAACCTGAGGGATGCCCGTGACCCAGCTGAAGCTGCCGCTGCCTACTCACGTGAGGGCGCTGATGAACTCGTCTTCCTTGATATCTTCGCTACCGTAGAAAACAGAAAGACGCGGCTGGAGTGGGTTAAAAAGGTGCGTGAGGTGACCACGGTTCCCTTCGCGGTTGGTGGCGGTATCGCCAGTATTGAGGATATGAAAACGTTACTTGACCTGGGGGTGGATAAGGTGTCGATCAACACGGCGGCAGTCAGAAATCCAGAGCTGGTGAAGGCAGCCTCGAGAGAGTTTGGTCAGGGTAGGCTGGTGGTGGCTATTGATGGCAGGAAGAACCCGTCAGGAAAAGGACTACCGCGGCTAGAGGTAGTCGTTAGAAGCGGCCAGGAAGCGACCGGCATCGAGATTACCGACTGGGCGAGGAGGGTAGAGGAGCTGGGGGCAGGGGAGATTCTCCTCACCAGCAAGGATGCTGATGGTACCAAGGATGGTTATGACCTAGAGATGACCAAGGCGGTGGCTGAAGCCGTTAGCATTCCCGTCACTGCTTCCGGAGGTGCCGGCAGGCTGGAGCACCTCTACGAAGCGGTGGTAATCGGCAAGGCATCGGCTGTGTTAGCGGCGTCAATTTTCCATTTCGGCGAGATATCGATACCTGAGGCCAAGCAATATCTAAGAGAAAAAGGTATAGCGGTAAGGATATAACCCTAAATTAAACGAAAGGAGCATGAAGATGAATCTACAACAACCAAACTCAAATGACGCCACTAGAACCACCAACCGTTCCAAAAGTGTCGTGCCCATGAGTGGTCTCTGCTCTCGCTGTATTGATACCTGTACCGGAAACTGTGAGGTATTCAAGGCAACCTTCCGCGGCCGGGAGCTAATATATCCTGGACCCTTTGGTGACGTCACGGCTGGGGGCGATAAGAACTACCCGGTTGATTACTCACATCTTAATATTCAGGGATATGCCTTGGGCGCTAAGGGGTTACCCAGCGGCGTTGTTGGTGACTCCGATACCGCTATTTTCCCAGTGGTGAATACCGAGACTGAGTATGGCTGGGACATTAAGGTCAAGATGAGGATTCCCATCTTTACTGGTGCTCTGGGTTCCACCGAGATAGCCCGGAAGAACTGGGAGCATTATGCTGTTGGCGCAGCCCTCAGTGGGATTACCATCGTCTGTGGTGAGAACGTTTGTGGTATTGACCCTAAGCTTGAGCGTGATGCTAGCGGTAAGGTTACTCTGGCGCCTGATATGGACCGTCGCATTGAAATCTATCGGCGCTACCATCAGGGTTACGGCGAAATCCTGGTCCAGATGAACGTGGAGGATACCAGATTAGGGGTTGCTGAGTATGTCCACCGGAAGCATGATCTGGAGACTATCGAATTAAAATGGGGACAGGGTGCCAAATGCATTGGCGGCGAAATCAAGGTCAACAGTTTGGAGCGGGCACTGGAGCTGCAGAAACGCGGCTATATCATCACCCCTGATCCTTCAAACCCGGTTACCCAGGCAGCCTTTAAGGACGGCGCTATCAAGGAATTTGAACGTCACAGCCGGCTTGGTTTCATTGATGAGGAAGGTTTCTACGCTGAGGTTCAGCGCCTAAGGAACCTGGGATTCAAACGCATCACCTTGAAGACCGGTGCCTACAGTCTGCGTGAGCTGGCGATGGCTATTAAGTGGGGCTCGAGGGCTAAGATTGATTTACTGACGATAGACGGTGCCTCGGGTGGCACTGGCATGAGCCCCTGGCGGATGATGGAAGAGTGGGGCATACCCAGTCTTTATCTTCACGCGGCGGCTTATGAGTTTTGCCAGAAACTGGCCAATAGCGGTGAGCGAGTCCCTGATATTGCTTTTGCTGGTGGCTTCAGTAGTGAGGATGGTGTCTTTAAAGCGCTTGCCCTCGGGGCACCCTTTGCTAAAGCGGTGTGCATGGGGCGGGCGCTGATGATTCCAGGTATGGTTGGTAAGAATATTGCCCAGTGGCTTAAGGATGGCAAGTTGCCTAATACTGTGGGGCAGTTTGGCTCAACAGTGGAAGAGATCTTTGTCAATTATGAGGATGTCAAGGATATGGTTGGCGCTAGCGAGATAAAGAATATCCCGCTGGGTGCCATCGGCATCTACAGCTACAGTGAAAAGATAAGGATAGGTCTGCAGCAGCTTATGGCTGGTGCCAGGTGCTTCAGTGTGCCGGCGATTACCCGGGGTGAACTCATGTCCCTGACCGAAGAATGTGCCAAGGTCACTGGGATACCCTATCTCATGGATGCTTATCGTGAGGAGGCCATGGCGGTTCTGGAGAGTTAAAGCTCCGCTATATGAAAAGAGGAGTAGCTTATTAGGGGTATCAAAAGTGGCCCAGTCTTATGGGGTTGGAGGGGTCTCGCAGGTGTTACCAGTCGAAGCTCTCTCTTCTTCTTTTCAGCCTGATCGGTATGAAGATGGCCAGAAAGACGGCGCTGAGAATCGCTGCCAGGACGGGCCAGTTAATTCCGGAGGACGGTGTTGATGGTGGTGGGGTTGTCGACGGTGGAGTGGTTATTGACGGTGGTGAGTTGGAAACCGCTTCTTTCACGGTAAACTCACCGGTAAAACCGTTGAGGTCTACTGAGTAGGTGCCCGCTTCGTTCTTAATGACTTCAAAAGTCACTATGGTGAAAGCAGCGGGGCCAAGGGTTACATTTTGGGTCTCGGCGATCGTTCCGTTTATTTTGAGAGTGACGTCTTGGCTACCCTCTACTTGGCCCTGGTTAGTGATTAGAGCGCTGATAGTGACTTCGCTACCGGGGTTAACCTCGGCTGGTGAGATACTGAGGTTGGTGGTGGTAAAGGTTGCTTCAGATGGCAGCGATGATGTCGCTGCTGGAGCTAAGATGGCGAAGGTGGTCAGATGCCTCACGGAGGCTCTGATGATATCCTCGATTGGGTCAACAACGGAGTCCAGTGCCACCCATTCGTCGGCATTCTCATCGTAGTAAGCGATGACTAGGTTCTCTTCGGCTACTCCCTCAGGAATATCAGCCGCGGTATATCTCCAGGTCAAAGTTACCGGTGGGTCGAATCTAGCCCCGTCGGGCTCCAGGTTGTAGGCTTGCCCGATGATGCTGGCCTCACCAGGGGATGGTGGATTCTCATCGGCGGTAAACTCTACGCTGGTAAGTGGTTCGTCCTCTGCGTCTAGGGCGGTGGTTCCCTCGGTGATAAGGAGGTTAAGCAGGCCGTCTTGAGAGGTAAATTCAATAAGGTCGGGGGCAAAGTTGGCGGTGATTGATAGTGAGTTGACAAAAACTAATTCTACCGGGTTATCATACTCATCAATGGTTGGCTCTCCGCTCCAGCCGGTGAAGTGGTAACCGCTGGCCGCTACCGCCTCAATGATAATGTCATCACCCAAATCTACACTAACGGTATCGGGGTAGGAGCAGGGAGCGTCGGCGGCTAGCTGTTTAGTGGTTCTCTCTACAGTACCGCCGCTTGCCGGGCTGACATCCACGGTAAGTTCCCCGGTCGTCGCACCTGACGACCCACCACTGCCCCCTCAGGCACCCTCAACCGGTTTGGGGGTAAACAGGGTTATGGCCGTAAGCGGCAATAACAGTGCCAGAACCAACCGGAGCCAGTTGATTTTAAGTATTTTACCAGTCATGTTTTTATGAGTCTCTTCCGTCGTTGTTTTCTCTTGTCCTCGCTCGAGCCTTTCCCGTTCTCTTGCTTGACCAGGTCTTGTAACGTGGTGGACTCCAGTACCCGAACCATCGCCTTTTTCATCTCCGCCCAGACATCCCGGGTTACACAGGAGTCAGCGCGGGCGCAGAGCGTGGCATTGTTGACACAGTCTACCGGAGCTACTGGCCCCTCCATAGCCTCAAAAATTTCAATAAGCCTTATCTCTACGGGTGGTCTGGTTAGCATGAAACCACCCTTAGGCCCACGAACACTCCTCAACAGTCCAGCGGTCTTGAGCCGATTAAATAACTGCTCCAGGTATAGGTCCGATATCTCCTGCCTCTTGGAGATGTCTTTAATCAGGGTGGGGCTATCCGACGATTGGAGGGCTAAATCAAGCATTGCCCGTACTGCATAGCGTCCTTTAGTGGAAATGTTCATGATGTCACCCGCCGAAGTTAAAATATATTATCATTATACTAATGAATATAATATATCCACAAAAACGGGGGGTTGTCAAATTATTCGGTATGAGGCTCTTCTTCACCGGTAGTGAGGGTTCGAAGATTCTTGACAAGTCTAGTCAGCTTATTATAGAGTGATTGCGAGTATATTGCTATTTTGCCATAGTGCTGGCATGCTCCGCTTAGTTTTGGGGATGGGAAAGGAGAGCACTGTGAAGACACTTCCGGGTCGGCTAACCTGGCTACTTGGTCTGGCCGCCCTGATGCTGGGTGCTGTTCTAGCTAGTAGTTGCACCCTGCTTAATAAGGCGCCAATAATCGATAGCCTGGAGGCGGAAAAAGATTACCTTCTTACCGCGGAAAGTGGTGAAATCCGTGTCGTTGCCCATGACCCGAATGGGGATGAACTCAGCTATGAGTGGCAAGCCAGCGGGGGTGACATTTACGGGCAGGGTCAAGTGGCTATTTGGACAGCCCCAGAGAGTCCCGATACCTATACCATTGCCGTCAGGGTGACCGATGGCAGGGGTGGTGAGGCAGAGATGCAGCTGAGC
This sequence comes from uncultured Dehalococcoidales bacterium, assembly GCA_964472625.1. GTDB lineage: Bacteria > Chloroflexota > Dehalococcoidia > Dehalococcoidales > UBA5760 > UBA5760. The sequence continues at coordinate 15,876 of CAYYLM010000014.1, read as the reverse complement.
TTGGGTGTGATATCCAACAGCCCTCCGGTCATCGAGAGCCTCACGGCGCAGCGAACCAGGGCTAATCGGGCTGAAGCCATCGTCATTGAGTGCCTGGCTTTGGACGTTGACGGCGATAGCTTGGCTTATGCTTGGTCAGCGACTGGAGGCAGCTTCTACGGGACGGGTTCAATTACGGCTTGGATGGCTCCGACTGAACTGGGCAGCTATACCATTTCTGTTGCGGTAACTGATGGCAGGGGTGGTGAGAGCTCAGCCCAGCTAGTGATAGACGTAATGGCTAATCAGCCGCCGGTTATTGAGAGCCTGACTGCCACGGATATGGTGGTCATATTTGGTAACAGCACCGATATCACCTGTGTGGCTTCTGACCCTGATGGCGATGAGCTAGCCTACTCCTGGGATGCGGCTGAAGGCGCAATCTCGGGAGAAGGCTCGACCGTGATGTGGACTGCCCCCGATATGTGTGGGGAATACATTACGGTCACAGTTACTGTTTTTGATGATCGAGGTGCTGAGACCAGCGGGGCATTAAGTATCCGGGTCAGGAAGCCTGGCTGAGGAAGCTAAGGGGAGTGGCCTGGAAGGCCACAACTGGGATTATCTTACCCTAACCATGCCCCTTGGTGCGCTGCTTACCTCACCAATGATGGCAGCCTCTTTAACGCCAGCCTGCTTAAGTCTCTCCATTAGTCGTTTAGTTTTTCCGGGAGCCAGTGAAATTAGCAGGCCGCCGGAGGTTTGCGGGTCAAAGAGGATATCCTGGACGTGAGTAGGTACCTTATCGTCAAACAGCACCGAGGTAGCGTAAAAGTCCCGGTTGCGATATAGCCCCGCCGGGCAGAGTCCGCTCTGGGCAAACCCAGCGGCTTCCGAAAAGATGGGAACCGAAGCCGAAGAGATATTGATGCCCACCTGGCTGTTCTCTGCCATCTGGACGGTGTGACCGAGGAGTCCAAAACCAGTAATATCAGTAGCGGCGTGAACTCCTGCCTCCTGCATTAGCTCCGAGGCTTTTTTATTTAGGGTAGCCATGGTGCTGGCTACCTTGGCGACCGTTTCCTCACCGGCTATTTTCCCCTTTACCGCCGTACTTATAATGCCGGTTCCCAGCGGTTTGGTAAGTATCAGTTTATCCCCTGCCCTGGCTCCAGAATTGGTTACCAGCCGTTTGGGGTGTACGGTACCGGTCACCGAAAGGCCATATTTAAGCTCGTCATCCTCTATGCTGTGCCCCCCCACCAGCAGTGCTCCTGCCTCGAGTATCTTGTCCACGCCGCCGCGGAGGATGTCTTTCAGGATTGTGATATCCATCGACTTCACCGGAAAGCAGACCATGTTCATCGCCGTCAGGGGCCGACCGCCCATAGCGTAGACGTCACTTAGGGCGTTGGCTACCGCAATCTGACCGAAGGTGTAGGGGTCATCGACAATAGGCGTGAAGAAGTCCACGGTCTGGATGATGGCCAGTTCATCGCTTATCTTGTAGACTCCGGCATCATCCGGACTGGCTAGCCCCCGAATCAGGTTGGGGTCGGCCATCTGGGGCAGGTCACATATCGCCTTGTTCAGGTCTCCCGGACCCATCTTAGAGGCTCAGCCCGCCCCGCGCACACTTTCTGTGAGACGAGGGTTTATCCTCTTAGCCACAAGCCCCTCCGTTTTACAGACTGAAGGCTGGTCGTTAGCTTAACCTCGTTATTTTAGCATTTCCGGCTTAGAGCAGGCAACGATTTGGACTGGTGCCACTTGGCGAATTTTTAATGAAATCTAAACACCCCTTATGTTGGCTTTGTGGGTGCCTCAATCCAGGAAGTCAGCCTGATGTCCACTGAGAAGTAGTCGTGCCTAACCTAAGGGCAGGTAGCCTAGCTTTGCAAACCTTTCCAGATATATTAGAATAGGCTAGAGCAAAATGGACAGCAGCTTTCGGCACCTGCCCAGTGTGGATAAACTACTCTCCGAGGAACGGCTTAGGACTCTTCAGGAGAACTACCCTCGTGAGTTAATCGTGGCGGTGGTACGCCGTCACCTCGAGGGGGAACGCTTGGCGATCGCTTCGGGTAGTCCCTGCCCCTCTACTCAAGAGATAGTGGACTCAATCTGGGCTGAGGTTGGCACCCTGATGAGCCCGAGCCTGTGTCCAGTGATCAATGCCAGTGGGGTCCTCCTCCACACTAACCTGGGGCGTGCCGCCCTCAGCCGGGAAGCTATCGCAGCCATGGATGGCGTCGCCGGCGGCTATTGCAATCTGGAGTTCGACCTTGATCGGGGCCGGCGGGGCTCACGTCACAGCCACCTTGAGCGCCTGCTCTGCCAGCTAACCGGGGCTGAGGCAGCGCTGGTAGTAAACAACAATGCCTCAGCCGTGCTATTGGCTCTTACCGCTCTAGCGAAGCGGAAAGAGGTGATTATCTCCCGGGGGCAGGCGGTGGAGATTGGTGGCGGCTTCCGCATTCCGGACGTAATGCGTCAGAGCGGTGCCAAGCTGGTTGAGGTTGGCACTACCAATTGCACTTATCTCAGGGATTATGAGGAGGCTATCAGCCCGAGGACGGCTGCCCTGATGCGGGTTCATTCCAGTAACTTCCGGCTCATGGGCTTTACCAATATGGTGAGCCTTGAGGAACTGGTGAGTCTCGGGAAAGGTTACCACCTGCCGGTGTTTGACGACCTGGGTAGCGGTTGCCTCTTGGACACCACCAGGTTCGGGCTTAGTGCTGAGCCGACCCTTATGGAGAGCATCAGCGCTGGTGCCAGTTTGGTCTTCTCTTCTGGTGATAAGCTCATGGGCGGGCCTCAAGCCGGGGTTATCATTGGGGAGGCAGAGCTGATTGGTCGCTTGAAGAAGCACCCGCTACAGCGGGCGGTACGTATTGACAAGGTAAGGTTAGCCGGGCTAGTGGCTACCCTTGTTCATTATCTGGCTGGAGAAGCCATCAGTAAAGTCCCGGTATGGCGCATGATTGCGACGCCACTTGGGGAGATTGAGCAGCGGGCTAGCTCTTGGGCGAGGGTACTTGGCGGACTGGCAAGAGTGGTCGAGGGGGAGACAATGGTCGGTGGGGGTAGCCTGCCGGGTGGTACCCTGCCCACCAGTCTGGTCGCCGTCGGTGGAGCGGGTAAGAGAGGACAACCCAACGTAGCTCAAACCCTGAGCCAACTCCTGCGTGGTCAGAAAATACCCGTTATCGGGCGGATTAGTGGTCGGGTCTTGCTTCTCGACCCGCGTTCGGTGCTTCCTGAAGATGACGAGATTGTCCTTAAGGCGCTCAAAGATGCCGCCGCTAGCCTTAAGCGTCCCCGGTAAGGCCAGAACTTGATGGGGGGTGAGCCATGTTTGTGCTGGGTACCGCAGGGCATATCGACCACGGTAAGTCAGCTCTGGTACGTGCCCTGACCGGCATTGACCCGGACCGACTGCGCGAAGAAAAAGAACGGGGGATGACCATTGACCTAGGCTTTGCCTGGCTAAGGCTGCCCAGTGGTCACGAAATAGGCATCGTTGATGTTCCGGGGCACGAAAGACTGATTAAAAATATGGTGGCTGGTGTCGGTGGCATCGACCTGGCACTCCTTATCGTCGATGCCAGCGAGGGGGTCATGCCCCAAACTAGGGAACACCTGGCCATTCTGGATCTGCTTGACATAAAAAGAGGGGTGGCGGTCCTGACTAAGAGGGACCTGGTTAGTGATGACTGGCTGGGGCTGGTAAAGGCAGAGGTTGAGAAACTACTTGAGCCAACCAGCTTGTCACAGGCGCCGGTAGTTAGCGTTTCAGCGGTAACCGGCGAGGGCTTACCTGACCTGGTTTTGGCTATCGACCGAATTATTGCCTCAGTGCCACCCAAGCGGGATGTCGGACGGCCGCGGCTTCCCATCGACCGGGTCTTTACCATAGCCGGTTCCGGCACGGTGGTCACCGGGACCCTGGTTGACGGCTCACTCAGCGTGGGGCAGGAGGTGGAGATTATCCCGCCGGGTCTACGGACACGTATTCGGGGATTACAGAGCCATAAAACTCACCTGAATAGTATTCCTCCTGGGAACCGGGTTGGCGTCAACCTGGTCGGTATCGCCAAATCCGAGCTGGAGCGGGGGAATGTCCTCACCAGTCCGGGTTGGCTCTTACCCACAGCGAGGTTAGTCGGTGAGCTTCGCTTAATTCCGTATCTCCGTCGCCCCCTGAAGCATAATGCTACCGTTAGCTTCCATACCGGAACCACCCAGGCATTGGCTAGAGTCCGTTTCCTTGAAAAGCCGGAACTCAGCCCGGGTGAGACTACTTTAGTCTGTTTGTCGCTTAGTAAGCCGGTGGCATTAGTTGGCGGTGACCGCTTTATCATCCGCTCCCCGGAGGAGACTCTGGGGGGTGGTAAGGTGGTTGAATCTCACGCCCGGCGGTATCATCGCTTTACCCCAAAGGTTATTCAGAGTATTAAGGGTAGGGCGCAGGGTAGTGCCGAAGAGGTAATCCTGGCCATACTGGAGGGTAGGCAACCACTGGAGGCATCGGCCCTCTTGGCTCAGGGTGACCTGCCCGCTATTGAGCTTGGGCCGGCGTTAGAATCTCTTATCGAGCAGGGAAAGGTAGTTGCCATTGGCCGGGGTGAAAATCGTCTTCTCTTCACGGTAGCTGGTTGGGAGCATCTGATTAGCGAGGTAACTGGTACTATTAAAAGGTATCACCAGAACTTCCCGTCTCGCGCTGGTATGCCTCAGGCGGAGCTTTCCAGCCGGCTCAAGATGGGTACTCACCGCCAGCTAGTTTTGCAAAAGCTTCTCGATGAGGGTGTTATTGTCGGGGAGGGGGCTCTGGTTCGCCTTCCGAGCCATCAGGTTCAGCTGACTTCGGCTCAGCAGAAGAGCCTCGAGACCTTTTTAGGTTCACTAAATGAGCACCCCTATGCTCCGCCGGCTAGCCTTATCCCGGAGCCTGACCTGCTTAATCTGCTTATCGCCCGTCACCAGGTAGTCAAGGTGGCTGGCGATGTGGTTTTTTCGGCTTCGGCCTATAACGAGATGGTGGCCAAGGTTACCTCCCATCTCAAGGCTAAGGGTCGGGTGACGGTAGCCGAGGTGCGGGATATGTTCCACACCAGCCGTAAGTATGCCGTGGCCCTGCTGGAGCACCTTGACGGGGCAAAGGTGACCCGCCGCGTCGGTGACGAACGGGTAATGTACTAGAAAATATCCTGGTAAGACGTCTGTTTTGCGCTAGTGTTTCCCCGGGTGACCTTAGGATCCCATAGAGGAATATCCAGAACTACCCAGCTTTGAAATTCACAGAACAGTTTAGCAGTAGCCTAGACTTATACCGGGCACCGTTGTCTTAATAAATTAACCCGAGGCTGCTCTTTACCGCGGGTTAATTCTTGAAGAAGAAAAGGTCGATGAAAAACTAGGTTTATACTTCTATTACTTTGACCTTGGCTAAAGCTTCTTGATGACTATAACCGTTCCTGATATATCTCGCTATTTGACTGGAACGTCTATGCGCTGGAAATAGAATATATTTGATCAAATTCTTCAGTCTCATATCTTCCCCCTAGTTGTTATCACGGCTGTAGCGCTTGAAAACATTATTCTTTACCGCCTTCTCATTAGCCTTATACATTATTTTCATACAGTTGAAACATTGCCATCCGTCTTCGTGCGGAATAAATATCGTACAGCCGCATCCAGGCTTTATACACACCTGCGGAGCTTCATTATATAGCTTAGGTTCTAATAGCTTTCCTCTCATTCTCTATATCCCTATCGTCAACTTCTAGTATAATCGCATGATACTCCTGTGAGACTTAGTTGTATGTGATACAAATCACACCTCAACATTACCAATTCAGTAATTATTCTATGATAAGCTGTACTCTGTTTAATTAGAGTGAGTTTATAACTCAATTAGAATGAGCTTAGAATTCCAGATGGGCAGTCAATGCCCCCAGATGCCAAGGTTTCCCTGTGAAAATTAAATGGCGAGAGGGTGCGGACTGACTCAGAGCAAGGTCTCACTCCCGGTTAGCCCCCCGGAAATTTTTTGCCACTGTACCTGATATCGGTTATTATTAAAGCTAAGAAACTGCCGAGACTACACAGTGAAAGAACCGAGGCGGAGTGCTAAATAATGGGACTAGTAAATCGAATAGTGAAAACGATAATTGCCAGGATGAGCCAAGAGGATAAACAGCGACTAATTGGGGAAATGACCGAGAAGTTCTTAGCGGACATGACGGCGGAAGAGAAGCAAAAGATTGTCGGCGACATCATGGACAAGTTCTTGGCAGACATGACAATCGAGGACAAGAAAAAGATAATGTCGGAAATAACACCTCAGATGATGGAAGGCTTTGATATGGCGGTGATTATGCCCCAAATGATGATGGCTCTGATGGGACGGGCGCAGGGAAAAGATGGTATGGCAAGTACAATGCCTATGGGAGTCAATATTACTGGTAAAGCCAAAGAATCTAACGAAAGCCCTGGTCAACAGGAAAAAGGGGGTGAGAAATGAAAGTTCTGGGCATTGTATGTAGCCCCCGAAGAGCTGGGAATACCGAGATTTTAGTTGATGAAGCACTAACCAGTGCCAAAGAATGTGGAGCTGAAGTAGAACTAATAACCATTGCTGGCATGAGTATTGCTCCTTGCGATGGTTGTGAATCTTGTATTACGACTAAAAAGTGTAGGCTGGATGATGATATGCAAGGAATCTACTTAAAACTCTTAGCGGCAGACGGCTTTATATTCGGCACACCAGTCTACTTCTGGGGTGTAACGGCTCAGGCAAAGGCACTGATTGATCGCACTTTCGTATTAAGGGAAGGGCACAGGCTTAGAAACAAGGTTGCTGGCGTTGTAGTTGTTGCCCGACGAGCTGGTGCTACCCATGCCTTTAGTGCATTCAGAAACTTTTTTAACCTACAGAGGATGCCCTCCCCAGGAGGTGCCATAGCTTACGCTGATAAAAAGGGAGACGTAAGAGAGGATAGCCGAGGGATGGCGGAAGCTAGGGCGCTTGGAAGGATTGTGGCTCAAACCATAGAAAGGTATAAATAGAGTTATATTGCCGAGCTTGGCGGTATCTCCCTTCAAAGCTACTTACTAGCGGCTACAATAGAGTCCAGGAAGCTACTACATGATTGGCAGAATTATGCTTAATCTACGTAATAAAAGCCAAAAGGGTTAAGAAATGAAAAAAGTTAAGCAAAATAGAAATAGTCAAAAGCTGGCGGGAGCGCATGGGAGTCGAACCCACCGGAGACATTCTGTGCCCCCCGACGGATTTGAAGTCCGCGAAGCCCACCGGGACTCAGCCGCTCCCCTTTCGAATGACCAGCTATATTGTAACTCTTGACCTCGCGACTGTAAAGCGACGGAACTCGTTGCTTAACGTTGCTTGACACTTTCATTGTCTTGCATTTTTCCTTCACTGTCACAGATCTACAAATGGCCTTGATATATTCTATTACTTTTTATTAGGTATACTCTTGGAGAGCGTACCCAACGAAACATCTGGGTAAACGAAGTGGGACGCAAACCGTGTGTTAGGCGCTTTGCGTCTTCACTCGGGTTTATTCCCTTTCAGCAAAGGTTCTTTACCTGATGGGTGCATATCGTTAACAAAGCGTGGTATTAAGGTATACGGGGTCGGTGAGGTTTGAGGAGAGTTTGAGGCTATTTAGGGCTATCTGATAATTATGTAGACTTGCTTAAAGTTCTATAAGGTATCGCGTTGCCTCAAACAGAATAGTGAATTACCTTTGTGCGATTCCAAAGATACGAATATCTGTCTATATCAGACATTAGAAGCCATCTAATACGGAATAAAATATAGCTAAAGTGTTTTTTTATGCTTTTCACTTACATTCATCCCCTCTTCTAAAGTCGGGGTGCTGCAAATCTTTATATCATCGGTAGAATATCCGCTTTTAACCAGTAACTGCCGATAACTCTCCGCCTCTGGCTCACTTAGAGCAATTGCGTAAGTTCTTTCTTTGTCTTGCTGCTTGATTTTTGTAAACCAATACATTTTGACCTCAAATCAGTCGTCATTTACAGACAATTGCCCACGTTTGCTCGCTACATTCTTACTTCTCCAAACATTACCTATCATAACTATTAGTATTCATAACTCACCTTAGCTCTAAAATAAATCACGCAATAGTATGAATTTAAAGAAGGATTCATGGTACTTTTGTATGAATGCCTGTTGGGTTGAGTGCTCGATAAAAGACTTAGGCAGGTGTTAAATGTATGTTAATTCTTGGTTAAATCTTCATGGTGGCATACGGCTGTGCCGTGAGGCTGTATGTACATTGAATTCGTGAAACTGAAAGTGGCAATTGATTTACACATCCATTTCTGGGGTAGAATTTGGTAAAAGTTTATAGTATATTGAAGCAATATTAGTTTAACCTGGAGAGGTGGGTGTCCGAGAAGACGGCAACATTCGCTGAATCACAAGCTTACCCAAATTCTGTCTGGCATCGGTTGTCATAGTCCCGACCTGCTTCGCCATCGCCTACCTGGTCCGAAAAATACCTCGCACGTCGAGGATTCTATAGACAAGTCAGATTAGCGGCATGAATGTCTGAGAAGTAAGTTATATAACTGTTTATGATTAAACACGCCATTCATGCAAATGTTTAAACTATTTAACTACCTAAAGTTTTGGTCATATTCTGTATTCGTACTAATAGGTGTGGAGGATTAAGATGAAAGTCAGTGCCAGAAACATGTTAAAGGGTAAGGTGAAGAGCGTGAAGCCTGGAGTTGTAAATACAGAAGTGGTAGTGGAACTTTCTGGTGGAGAAACTATTACCTCGATTATAACCAAGGAATCTGCAGAGAAACTAGCCCTGGCTGGAGGTAAGGAGGTCTATGCTGTTATCAAAGCCTCCAACGTCATGATTGCGGTTGATTAATAATAATTCAAGGAGGAAAGAAATGGTCAGTAAGCGAACAGAAGAACTTCTCAGGTGGGACCGGGAGCATATTGTACATAGTAAATGGGGTATCGGAGGAAATTGTGGCATATCGATAGACAAAAGCTACGGAATATACTTCCAAGATACAGAAGGCAAGGAATACATTGACGCCTCTTCTCAACTAGTTTGTGTTAATTTAGGCTATGGACAACAAGAGATTATTGATGCTGTACGAGAGGAGATGGACAAGCTGCAGTATGCCATGCACTTTTACGGATTTACCAATGAGCCTTCTATTAGGTGTGGCCAGAAGCTAAGCAAAGTAGTTCCTACGGGGCTAGACCATTTTGACTTTACCGCCGGAGGGTCAGAGAGTATAGACGTTGCTATTAGGTTGGCTCGCCTATACTGGAGTGTCAAAGGTAGAAGCAAGTATAAGATTATCAGTTTATATGATTCGTATCATGGGGTCGGTGGCCCTGGCTTGTCTGTTAATGGTTCTGGTAGGGGGTTTTTTGAAAGGGCTGGAGCCCCTTTGATGGCGGGTTCTATGCATATACCTTCGTTCTACTGCTATCGATGCATGTTTGGTCTGGAATATCCTAGTTGCGGTATACGATGTGCTAAATTTCTTGCTGAAGTAATTGAGAAAGAGGGAGCTGAGAATATAGCTGCCTTCATTGCTGAACCAGAGATAGGCGCTGGAGGCATGATTGCTCCTCCTAGGGAGTACTGGCCGATAATAAGAAGGATATGCGACAAGTACGATGTGCTGCTCATCGATGATGAAGTTATGACTGGCTTTGGTAGAACCGGGAAAATGTTTGCCATAGAGCGTTGGAATGTTAAACCAGACATAATGGCTATGGCTAAAGGAATTACAAGTGCCTACCTTCCCTTTGGAGCCGTTGCCTTCAATGACGAGATTTGGAACACACTTCAAGGCAGTAATTTTATAACCTTCACTTATTCTGGGCATCCGGTATGTGCTGCTGCAGCAGTCAAGGCGCTGGAGATATATGAAAGGGACAAGGTAGTTGATAACGCGGCAAGGGTAGGTAAGTATGCCTTGGAGCAGTTTAAAGAAATCCTCGGACCACTGCCATGCGTAGGTGAGATTAGCGGACTTGGCTTAATGATTGGCATTGAGATAGTCGCCGACAAAGCTACTAAGAGACCATTCGACCCAAAACTGAAAATAATGCAGCAGTTGCACGAGAGGGCACTCGAAAAAGGAATGTTCCTACGGGTATCCGACATTAGCTCGACTCCTAGTGACAGAGCCTGTTTTTGCCCGCCACTGGTAATTACAGCTGAAGAAGTCGACAGGATAATTGATATCTTGTACCCAATAGTAGTTAGCCTTAAGGGATGAGAGTAGAATGACCGCCGAAGGCTAAACACTATGAGCCACAACAACATTTGAGAATACATTACCCCCGTTAATGAGGAACTTCGTGGCGAATGCGTGTCGGCACAAGTGTGCGTGAAGGCGCTTAACCCCTGACCTTGGTACCAACCTAGCGAACGTGAGTTTTAGGCTGTTTTCAGTTAGAGGTTTTCCATCAGTAGATAAGAAGGCATGTGCGCAGGCGAGGGGTTTGACTATGACGCCTAGTAATTTGGCAATTTTAGCCAGTCGATTTGTTATGCTCTAATCTTTCTTCAATCTTTTCCAATATTAATCTGACCAGGCGACCAAGCTGCTCGGCGCATAGTCGATAAGCCTCTATTCCCTTTTGATAAGGGTTATCAACTTCACCTTCTTCCCCTACGAACTCACTAATTAGGAAAACTTTGCTATGGTCATCTGGAAAAAGATTAGTAATATAGTGCTTGTGTTTTATTTCCATTGTTAGAATAATATCTGCCCAATCCACAAGTGCTTTGTTAATGTGTTGGCATTTACGCCCTTGGGGGTCAATCCCCCTCTCTAATAGTACTGTCCGCGTCTCCTTCGTAATATTCTTACCTTCCGACTCTTTGTTAACTCCGGCGCTATAGGCTTTTATCCCTTTCTCATGTAAAACAGTATTTCTGACAAGCATGTTAAATAGATATTCAGCAATAATACTGCGTGACGCATTTGCTGAACATACAAATAGTATGTTTCCATATTTTGGATTTTTTATCTGCATATTATTGTCTTGAACCCCGTTAATAGTTGTACTGCTAAACCCTCTAACCGTTTATAGAAGAGCAGGCAAATGGGATTCTCAATACTAGGTGGGTGTGACTGATTATATTTCTAGCAATAACGCTAAATCAACCTCCAAAGAAGAGGATGTCAATGGGGGGTACTAAAAAGCTTTGACTTGAGACCGCAGTCCGTAGGTTAGACCATACCATGATACAGCTATAGTTTCAATAGCGAGGCTTCGTATCTGGTGGTATTGACAATCACGATTAGCGTGGGTATATTCAAGTTTGTAATTGAATATCGCATATGATTACATGGCAGAGGAAGGGGCACCAGTACCGTTTACTTGATGACCACGCGGGTGTCATTTTTGTTCTGGTGAGCTCCGCTGTCAGCATCGGTGATATGGATAGAATAAAACAAAGGAGGTAGGCACAAAATGACTAGCAAAGAAGTGGAGAGAGGGAAATGGAATGAGGTTCTCTCCCAGATGGACGAACTCAAACTCATCACTATCTGCAGAAACCTGGTCAAAATTCCAAGTTATCTAGGTCAAGAAGAAGCCAAAGCTGATTACGTTGCTGATGAATTGAGAAATTTCGGAGTGGAGGTAGTGGAAATGCCCCTACCCGGTGGTGACCCGCCGGAGCGCCGAAATGTTCTCGGTATCCTTAGAGGTAATGGTACAGGAAAGAGCTTATTAACTGGTGCCCATTTAGATACTTTCGAGCCGGCAGATGGTCAATTGTACCCTCACGACGGAGTGATAGAGGACGGTAAGATTTATGGTAAAGGGACAGGTGATAGCCATGCTAATTTAGCCGCTTTCATGGAAGCTATGGATACTATCAAAAGGAGCGGGGTTAAGCTTAAAGGTGATTTAATATTTGCGGCTACAGCGGATGAGTTAGGCTTTAAGAGTGGGGCAAAAGCGATACTAGATAGTGGTGTCAAAGCGGATATGTGTATCTGGGGAGACGCATCAGAGAGTCCTCTTAATATATACGTATGTAACACGGGTAAAGTCGAGGTCGAAATTAGAACAAGCGGCGTCGCTGAGTTCCCAATCGCTGCTGCTGGAGAGAGATTCCGTCTGAAAACAGTTAATGCAGTTGTTTCTATGCACAAGCTAATTAATTACCTATTTAGAATGGCAGACGAGGAGCCATATTTTCATAAGAAGCACCCCCTATTACCAGGAGAAGGAGCCGGATTCTACATAGGTCCAATAATAGGTGGGAGTAACGGTCCGGGCGACCCTACGCGGAGAGCGGGTCCAGCGCCAGGTACATTCGGATTAGCAATTCCCGTCCCTACTTGGTGTAGATTGAGGGTAGGCAGCAGATATTGGCCAGGAGAAACAGCGGAAGAATTTGTTGCGCTTGTCAGGAAATGGATAGATAAAGCTAGAGTTGATGACCCCTCTATCACAGCGGAGGCCGAATGTTATCTCGACCATGGGAATGTTCCTTTTGAAACATCTTCAGATACAGAGATAGTGGACATACTTGGGAGGTCTATAAAGTATGTCCACGGCAAAGAGCCGAAGCTTGCCGGATATATTGCTTCTGGCGAAATCACCTTTTATTCCCAAGCGCCGATGGACTGCGTTTGGTACGGCTGCAATATGAGGATACGTACCAGGGATGAGCACGTTACTATAAAAGAATTGACTGACCTGTGTAAGGTTTACCTCATAACCATAATGGAGGTGTGCACGTAGTTTTCTGCCAGTCATTGAAACCAACGAAAATAACTAAAACCTAGCCATCTACTCATTACTGTGAGAGCAACTATTGGTGGTGAAAAATGAATAAGACAATAGCAATTGTGGCAACTCTAGATACAAAGGGGGAGGAGGCAAAATACCTTAAAGAGGAAATAGAGAGGAAAGGAAAGAATACCTTAGTAATAGATGATGGTATGCTTGGTGCTCCATTAGCGATTAAGCCCGATATCACGCAGGAAACCGTTGCTGAAGCGGCCGACTCATCCTTTCAGATAGTTAAGAGATTAGGCAGAGGAGCTGCCGCAGAGATAATGTCAAGGGGGATGGCAAAAATACTCGGAGAGGCATATGAAGCTGGGAGATTTGACGGTGTAATTTGTGTCGGTGGACAGGACGGGGCGTTACTTGCTGCAAGCGGAATGAGGGAATTACCGGTAGGTGTACCTAAACTTATTGTCACTCCTATTGCTCAAGGAACGGAACCCTTTGGTAACTATGTAGGTACCAAAGACATAATGATGATGCATTCCGTAGCGGATATCCTGGGCATCAATGAAATAAGTAGGAAGGTATTTGATGTTGCAATTGGTGCAATTGTGGGCATGGTAGAGGCTAATGTGAGCTCAGAAATGGTACGGGGCAAGAATATGATTGCGGCAACTATGTATGGGAATACCACCCCGGCGGTCATGAGGGCTAAATCACTTCTTGAGGAAAGGGGATATGAAGTAGTAGTATTCCATCCTAATGGAACCGGGGGAAGGGCAATGGAGGAATTCATAGAACAGGGAGTTTTTACCGCAGTCTTAGATATGACCCCCCACGAAGTAACCGGTGAGTTATTTGGTGACTCTGCGAGAGGTATAGCCGATAGATTAGAAGCTGCCGGTAGAAAAGGCATCCCGCAACTTGTCGTTCCGGGGTGTATTGACGTCCTTCTCTTGGGCCCGCTTCACAGCCTTCCAGCTAAATATAAAAAGCGCAAAGTCTATTACTTCAGTTCGGCGGCGACTATGGTGAGGACAGCCAAGAAGGAAATGGTCACTACTGCCAAAGTTATGGCCAACAAATTAAATAAGGCAATTGGGCCAACAGTAGTAGCTATTCCTTTAGGCGGTTTCAATATGTACTGTCATAAAGGGGAGCCTCTTTATGATCCAGAAGCAGATATGGCTTTTATTAGAGCTTTAAAAGAGCACTTGAGACCTCAGATTAAGGTTATGGAGTTGGATAATCATATTAATGACCCTATATTTGCCGAAACAGTCGTTCCTACCCTTATTGAAATGATACAGGAGAGTTCTGAAGAGAAGGCCTGACGAAGTTGTTAAAGGAGGGGAGTCAGTTCAAATCAGCGCTAATGTGGCTAACGATAGTGGGTAGAGCGTCAATTATGCTACTGTTTTTACTCTGATGATGGCTGATATGCGACGCCTAACTGCGGGCGGCTAGTATAAGGTTGCCATACTTCACACCTGACACCTACGCCCGCTTGCTCTTATAGAAGGAGAAAAGTATTAGATTGACTTGACAATAATAATGTGGATAAGGAAATAATAAAGTGGTTTTCAAAATTCATTACAAGAAAAATATTGTTTGGTGAAAGGAAGAGTTATGTTTAAATTTGGGGTAAATACATTCATATGGTCAGAATATTTTTCGGAGAAAGACTTACCACTTATTGAGAGGGCAAAATCATTAGGATTTGATGCCATTGATATTGGTATTATGAATCCGGAGGGATTCCCCACAAAGCAGGTTAAGGAAAAAGTAAAAGAGGTAGGAATTGAAGTAGTAAGTATCTGGCCCGGAGCCCCAGACGCTAATCTGATTCATACCGATCCTGAAATAAGGAAAAAAGGGATTGAGACTTTAAAAAACTTGGTTGATATTAACGTTGAAATCGGTTCAAAAATAATAGGTGGGGAAATTTTTGGCGCCGCCGGTTATTTAACTGGCAAACCAAGGTCGCAGCAGGAATGGGAGTGGTCTGTGGGAGGCATGAGAGAGGTTGCCCTTTATGCTAAGAGTAAGAGTGATTTGGTTCTTACCTTAGAAGCGGTGAACCGATTTGAAACTCATTTCCTTAATATTGCCGAAGATGCCGTGAAATACTGCAAAGATGTTGGCACCGGTAATGTTAAAGTACATCTTGATTCCTATCACATGATGCGGGAAGAGACGAATTTTACCAGGGCAGTGGAAGTATGTGGCAAGGATTACCTAGGATATGTCCACGCCTGTGAAAATAACCGTGGCATCCCGGGTACCGGCTTGGTGCCATGGAAAGAATTCTTTACGGCGCTTAAAAAGGTTGGTTACGAAGGGCCGATTACTATTGAAGCCTTTGACCCCAGCTTTGAAGAGTTGAATAAAATTACCGGGACTTGGCGACATTACACTGAAACTGGGGAAGAACTTGCCATCCAGGGATTAAGAAATCTAAAAGAAATAGAGAAGAGTTTGTAAGAGAGGTTAGCTGGGGATAGCTTACTCTGGCGAACAAAAGAGCCATTCTTAATCTCTTCAATAACTTGTCGCATATTCTGTTCGATGGCTCGCTGCATAACAGATTCAAATTGCACGTTATTAGGGGACTGCCTATCCTTTGTCTCTAACTTTTGATTGTCCATTTTATCTCCTTCCCAATGAGACTACTTGAAAAACACATTGACATTCCTCACTTAAGTGTAATTTTGTTCATGATACTAAAAAGGAGTAGAATAAAAAAATAGAGGAAAGCAGGACTCGCAAAATGAATAGAATGGCCGCCAGAGTGGGGGCCGGCACGAGGACATAATCTAAATTGGTAGGTTTTCGCTATGTCTTAAGATTAACAAAAGATGCCACAAGCGAAAGTTATTGATTCTATACTCAATGCGAATGTAGCTTCTGTTTTTAGGTAGTTCTATGTGGTTGGACGTTCATGACCAAAATATATTCTCTATCAGATAAACTCGAAGACAAAGACATCCTGGGGAACAAAGGGGCTAACCTTGTTACCATGACCAGACTCGGACTCCCAGTGCCGCCAGGCTTTGTGGTGTCAATTGAGAGCTACAGAATGTTTAAGCAGTCCG
>CAYYLM010000013.1:5212-39431 GCA_964472625.1 uncultured Dehalococcoidales bacterium | reverse complement strand
AAGGAATAGCGTCCGTTCCATTTTTGAGTTATGCTAACTACCCATCAGGGCAGTCCGTAGTGCCTCTTCTGCGTCAGGGGGGGTAACTGCTATCACCCTGTCTCCATCCTGAAGGACAGTATCGCTTGTCGGCACACGGGGCTTCTGTTTCTCGGGAATGACTAAAGCCAGCCGGCTTCCCTCTGGTAAAGAGAGTTCCCGTACTCGTTTGCCCACTGCGATTGCCTCAGGCGTGATTTTTATTTCTACAATCTCCAGTCCTCGGTCTCTAATGGTGAGCAGATGAGTTAGCGGGTGTGTTGGCACCTCTTGCTGTATGTGTTCCAGGATAACGTTAGTGCTACTCACCGTAACATCAATACCCAATTTCTTGAAAATGGCTTCATTTTGGGGATTTCTCATGCGGGCTATAGTGCGGGGGACGTTAAACTTATGCTTGGCTACCTGACAGGCTACTAAATTATCCTCATCATCACCAGTGACCGCAATGAACATATCAGCCCGCCCGGTGCCTATTTCGGCTAGGGTGGTCGTCTCACAGCCATCACCACAGATGCAAACGCCGCCCAGCTCATCATTTATGATTTTACAGAAGTCAGCACTCTTCTCCACGATAACGACTTCGTGGTCCTCATCTAACAGGGCTTTAGCCAAATAATAACCTAACCTTCCCCCACCAATGACGACGATATACATCTTTACTCTCAGCTCTCCAGTTTTTCCCTCAGCATCTGGGCAAATATTGTAGTTGGTCCCAAGGTCTCCAGTCCCAGGGTGCTGTATAGTTCCTGGCGCAGCGGGTCATAAATGCGGCAAACTACCTTGGGCACCTCAAAGATGTGCTTAGCAATTTGGGCCGCCATAACATTCCGGTTATCCCCCTGGGTTACCGCCACAAAGGCGTCAGCCTCCTCTATCCCGGCCCTTTTAAGCGCTTCCTGGTCGAGGCCGTTGCCGACCAGAGCCGTACCTTTGAAGGTAGAGGGAAGCCTACGGAAGCTATCGGCTTCCGTATCCAGGATAGTAACCGAGTGCCCGTCGCTGTCTAACAACCCAGCTAATCGAGCACCAACCCGGCCACAGCCCATAATAACTACTTTCATAATTCAAGCTCTCACTCAGTTAGGTAAGGCGTTGATGGTTTGGTATAAGACGACTGGTATAGTATAACACGACAGGGACTATTCTTGAGTACATAGGGGACGACCTCACCCAGACTGAACTCACCAAAGCGAACCTTGTAGGCGATACCCATTAGGATTAGGTCGACCTCCCGTTCGGCGGCTTCAGTGATAATTGCTGGTCCGGCTTCACGAGCCTGGAGCACCTCAGTATCTACCCGGTAGTTCTCTCCAGCAGCAACCTTCTCAATACCGGCGAGTATGTCTTCTGCTTTCTGAATTTCCGTTTCAATCTCGGCATCTAGTGGTAGGTCGCGCTTCATGGTAATGATATAAACGGCGTGGATTTCACCTTTGTCCTGCCTCGCCAGCCGACACGCTAGTTCAATTGCCTCTTCATCAGCTTGAGTCCCGGTTACCGGCACCAGAATTCGAGTGAAGTTCATTCTTTTTTATCTCAGTCTATCAACGAACACCGCTAATTATACTCTCTCTTGTCAATGGCCAGCAACTCCGCCAACCGGCGACGACCGGTTATGAGATTTACTCCGGCTAGCGCCACCTCCAAAAAGAAGGTGCCAGCAGGGAAAATGCGGTTAGCAGTTCAAGACGTCCGGCCAGCATGCATATGATGAGAACAACCTTGCCACCAGCCGGGATTAAGGCATAACTTGCTGCCGGACCGACCAAGCCTAACCCCGGGCCAACATTTCCCAAAGTAGCCAGGACTGCAGATAGAGCAGTGATAATATCCAAACCCAAAGCACTCATTATCAGAGTACCAACGATCATAGTGCCAAAGTAGAGAGCCGCCATGCCGATAATCCCGGAGATAACCCGTTCCGACAATACATTACCACCGACCTTAATTGGTATTACAGCCTGTGGGTTAAAGGCAAGCGAGATACGGCGGAAGGTGTACTTAAACAGCACCAGAAGCCGGGTAACCTTTATCGCCCCGCCGGTAGAACCGGCACAAGCCCCGACTATCATCAAGACAAGCAAAGCTGCTCTGGCGAATGATGGCCAGAGATTGAAGTCGGCAGTGGCAAACCCGGTGGTCGTCATAATAGAGACAGCGTGGAAGCCGCCCTGCCTGAAGGCTTCACCGGCTGGTAGTCCAATGCCGTTTATCAGGTTTATAGCAATCAAAATTGAAGCCCCGACAAGAAGCGCTAGATAAAGCCGGAATTCGGGGTTGCGGAAGAGATGACCCGGCTGACGCCTGACCAAGAAGAGGTAATACAGTCCGAAGTTTATGCCGGCAATGGTCATGAAGGCGATAACAATACCTTCCACAATTACGCTATTGTAGGCAGCGATGCTCAAATTGGTGGCGGTAAAGCCCCCGGTAGGCATGGTGCCAAAGGTTACCGTCAGGGCGTCGAAGGCGGGTATGCCCCCTGCCTGCCAGAGCAGCAGAAACTCCAGCACTGAAAAGCCTACGTATAAATACCACAGTGACTTCACGGTATCCCGGATACGGGCGGTTAGTTTTTCCGTCTGCGGACCGGGTAGCTCAGCATCGACCAGATGAGCGGCTCCCATGCCAAAGAGGGGGAAGAGGGCGACGAAGAGGGTTATTATCCCCATGCCCCCCAGCCACTGGGTAAAGTTGCGCCACAAGAGGATACTGTGGGCTTGAGCCTCAATTGAGGTAAGCACGGTGGCTCCGGTTGTGGTGTAGCCGGACATAGCCTCAAAAAAGGCATCGAGGTAGCTGGGAAAGGTCCCGGCTAGTTGGTACGGTATGGCACTAAAGACCGCGGCCAGTACCCATCCGCCGGTGACTAGCAATAATGCTTCTCGCCGGCTGAATCTTCCCCCACCACCTGGGGTTAAGCGCCAGAGAAGCAGGCCCACGCCGGCAGTAATACCAGCAGAGATAGCGAAAGATGAGGAAGTGGGCTCTCCGTAATAAAGGCTCCAGCCTAGTGGGAAGAGCATAGTTAATCCCAGACCGGTCACCAGTAGCCCTAGGTAGTGGAGAACAACCTTTATTCTCATAATCTATTTTTTATATGAAAAGCCTTTCCACGGCTGGGGTGAGGGTGAGAGGGGATATTATGATAACATGATCGCCGGCATGCACGGCACTATCATTGGGAGGAATAGTGATTGTGTTATCATGAATGATAGCCCCGGCTACTGCCTCCTTAGGCAGGCCTGCTTCAACAATCTTCCGTCCGGCTACCGGTGCCGTCGGGCTGGTCACAAATTCGATGGCTTGTACCTGTTCGCCACCAAGTAAGGCTATCGAAATGGCACCACCGTGAAGGACAAAGCGAGCGATCTTACGCGCTGTCAGCAAGGGGGGAGATGCGGCTACGTCAACCCCCACTGCCTCGGCCAGAGAGATATTTCCCGGTTTGTTAACTAGGGTCAGATTTCGGGATACCCCTAAATTCTTGGCTAGTAAGCCCGAGAGAATATTAAGTTCATCACTTTCGGTACTGGCGACAAAGGCATCGGCCATGGGGACTCCCTGCTCGGTAAGAAAATCATGGTCGGTACCATCACCCTGCACCACAGCGATTCCCTCTAACCTAGCTGCAATCTCCTGGCAGCGACTTTGGCTCTTCTCAATAATCTTAACTGAAATTCCATATTCTCTTAATCCCTCAGCAACCAGAATACCAACCCGCCCACCGCCGACAACAACCACACTCTTGGCCGGACGTTGTGGCTCGGCAAACATCCTACCTATTTCATCGATGAACTCTCGCGGGGCAACCACATAGACGCGGTCACCCTGCCTTATTACTTCGTTAGCGGTTGGTATGAAGGTGCCTTCAGCGCGGAGAATGGCGACGATGGTACCTGGCTTAGAAAAAACAATATCGCTCACTGCTTTATCAACTACGGTCTCTTTTTCTGCCCGGAACTCTCTTATCTGAACTAGGCCATCGGCAAAGGTCTCTATCGGTGTGGAGTAAAAACTGGAAAGTATGGTGACTATTTCCCGGGCGGCTTCAGCCACTGGGTTGATGAAAAGGTCTACCCCAAAGGTTTTGGGCCTGATCACCTTCCGGGGAGCTGATGGTGAGCTAGCGGCACCAATAAAATAGCCTGAATATTCAGGATTACGTACCCTAGCCACGGTGGTGTTAGCCCCCAACTCTTTAGCCATAAAGCAGGTAATCATGTTGGTTTCATCGCTATTGGTAGCCGCGATGATTAAATCGGCACGATGTGTCTCAGCCTCTTTTAGAATTCTAGGTATGGCGGCATTACCGAGGATCGCCCTGACATCGAGCTGGCGGCTAACATTCTCAAGGGCCTCTTCGGATTGCTCCACTACCGCTACTTCGTGGTGTTCCTTAGCCAGCAAGGAGGCGATATGAAAACCAACTACCCCGGCACCGGCGATGATGATATACACTTCTCTTGTCCCCCGCTACTTATTAGCTTTATGCCTGCGTAAGGCTGATAGTCTTTGCGAAATAAGGTGCCTTAGACCATGAGGCCTCCGCTGCCGGCGCAGCACCCGGTCACCGGGTCGAACCGTAGGTATTTCCTCAAACTGCTCCTTTTTCTCCATTCCGGAAAACCTCTTGTTAATCTAGAGTCCCCCACCATTGAAACACTCTTGAGTCATAAGCATAATAATGACACCGATTTAAGGGCGGGTCAAGTCCATAAGCCTACTTTAGGGCGACTATTCAATATCACAATTTGCAAATTTTACTCGCCTTATCATCATCTGTCAACTGAGGGTTGCTTGACAATTAGATTTTTCTTATTTAAACTCACGCTGTAGGGAATGATTAATTTGTCAGGTTTCCCAGCTTTGTGCTTCTATTCTCAAGCTACCACAGGTATGATGACTTGTTACCAGCCAAGGAGGATTAGCGATGCCCAGACTTCCCTTTATACCTCGAGAGCAAGCCTTCTTTGGGCTCTTTGAGCAGAGTGCTCAGAATATGGTCAGGTCGGCTGAGAAGCTGCAGCAGATGGTTGATACCTGCAGTGACGTCCCTAAGAATGCGGCTGAGATAACCGAACTGGAACATCAGGGGGACCTGATCACCCACCAGATTGTCGCTCAGCTGCACCGCACTTTTGTTACCCCCTTTGACCGAGAAGACATAGCGCTTCTAGCTAAGAGTCTGGACGACGTGACTGACTTTATCCATGCTGCGGCTGATGCCATCTTCATCTACAAAGTAGACTGTCCCACCTCGCGGGCAATAGAGCTGGCGGACATCATAGTCCAGGCAGCAGTCGAGGTGGAGAAGGCGATGCCACAACTAAGGCATCGTGCGCAGCTTAAGAAAATCCTTCCCACCTGTGTAGAGATTAATCGTTTGGAGAACGCGGCTGACCGGGTGTTTCGCGCCGCTATGGGCGAGCTTTTTGATGATGATATAGATATCGCTAGCGTCATCAAATGGCGTGAGATATATGAGTATATGGAAGCGGCAACCGACCGGTGTGAGGATGTGGCTAATGTCCTAGAAGGGGTAGCCCTGAAACATGCCTGAGCCGCTGCTCATCGCAATCATTGCTCTGGCAATCGGCTTCGGTGTAGTTAACGGTTTTAATGATGCTGCCAACGCTGTAGCCGCCTCAGTTGGCTCCCGAGCTCTTTCCCCTAGAAACGCCATCATTCTAGCCGCCTTCTCTAATTTTGCCGGCGCTGCCACCGGCACAGCAGTAGCCCAGACTATCGGTAAAGGTATCTTAGCCGAAGGGGTCATCTTAGAGTTCGGCTATCTCACGGTGATTGCTGCTCTGGGTGCCATTATTATCTGGGGTTCCATTGCCACCTATTATGGCGTGCCGATAAGTCTAACTCATGGTTTTGTGGCTGGCCTAGCGGCAGCTGGGGTAGCTGTGGCTGGTAGTGGGGCAGTGGTGTGGCGGGTTATGCAACGTATTCTGGTATCAGTGGCGGCGGCTCCAGCCCTTGGCTTCGCCGGTGGCTTTGTCCTGATGGTCATCCTGTTATGGGTATTCCGGCGCAGCCTTCCGGCTAGACTTCGGGTTATTTTCAGCCGCCTGCAGTGGCTGACGACGGTCTTTTTGGCCTACAGCCACGGCAAGAACGATGGCCAGATGCCCATCGGCATTATTACTATGGCGCTGGTGATTCATACCGGGCAGAGTGGTCTGTGGGACCGTCTCTCCATATTGAACCCAGAAACGTGGTGGATCATAGTTGTCTCAGCGGCCGCAATCAGCGTTGGCACTGCTATCGGTGGCTGGCGGGTTATTCGCACAGTTGGCATAAGGGTTACCGCGCTGGAGCCGGTTCAGGGCTTTGCCGCCCAATTTTCAGCGGCGGCGGTTATTGAGGGGGCCTCACATTTTGGGATTCCGGTAAGCACCACCCATTGTGCCAGCGCCGCCATCATGGGGGTAGGCGCGACCAGACGGCTCTCGGCAGTGCGCTGGGGCATTGCCCGTCGCATTGTGGCTGCCTGGATAATAACCTTCCCCGTCTGCGGGGGGATTGGCTACGGGCTGGCACGGTTACTACGGCCGTTATTCTAGGTAAGCCTATAAAGTGATCTGCCTTGGTCTTACCCGGCACTCCTCGGCGGTAATAATTGCCTTAATCTGTGCAACCGCCTGGTCAATTTCGTCCCGGTTGCTCACTACGACGTAGTCAAACAGGGGTAGTTGCGCTATCTCCTGCTGGGCAGTCCTAATACGCCGGGCCAGGTTAAAGGGTGACTCAGTGCGACGCTGGGTGAGTCTCGTGGTAAGCTCCTCCAGGGACGGTGGCATAAGGAAGACAAACACGGCTTCCGGTAGCAGCTTCTTAATGGTGGTTGCTCCCTGGGTGTCAACCTTGACTATGGTATTCCGTCCACTCGCCAGTGCTTTTCTAACGGGCGCTCGGGGGACACCATACCAATTTCCGTAGACATTAGCCCACTCCAATAGCTCATTATTCTCAATCATCTCCTGAAACTTAGCCGACGAGACAAAGTGATAGTCTACGTTGTCACTCTCCTCAGCCCGCTTGGGACGGGTGGTTAGGGTGGTGATATACTCAAGAGGGTAGTCTGTTTCCCTCAGACGAGTTAGGAGAGCATCCTTGCCAGCTCCCGAAGGGCCGGAAAGAATAATTAGCAGTGGGGCAGGTAGACGGTTGATCTGGGGACTAGTCTCGTGGCTCGCTTTTGTCATCGCCTTGCTCGAATCTTACTGGTGAGCTGTCTCGGCTTACTTGTAATCGTCCGGCGATAGTCTCTGGGGCTAGAGCCGCCAGGATGATATGCCCGCTGTCAGTGATGATAACGGCCTTAGTTCTTCTCCCGTTAGTCATGTCAATCAGTAGCCCCTTGTTTCTCCCTTCCTGGATGGTGCGTTTGGTAGGCGCTGAGTTTGGTGAAACGATGGCAATAACCCGATTAACAGCTAGTATATTACCAAAACCTATATGAATTGGCTCCATAGTCATTATCACCACCTCAAAGATTAAAATTTACATGGATGCTACTATCTTATACCGTTAACAGTGATTACGCAACCGTGTATGACTTGAATAAGGCACTAATTTTATGGTTAAATGTAGAGCGGCCTACATAAATTGTATTTCTTAAGCCGCGTCCGCTATCCATTGTGCTGCCGCTGAATTTCTGATGACTCTGAGGAGGGCAAAGGCAGGTGTATGAGATACTGTTAAGAGATGACTTAGTCCCCCAAATCCATCTTTTCAAGCTTAATGCCCCCAATGTAGCCCGGAAGGCTCGGGCGGGGCAATTCGTCATCATCAGGATTGACGAGCAGGGTGAACGCATTCCACTAACGATTGCTGATTGGAATCGTGACGAGGGTAGCGTGAGTGTCGTTTTTATGGAGGTGGGCACGACCACCCATAGACTCGCCTTGCTAAAGGCGGGGGATAGTATTGCCAATTTCATCGGTCCCTTAGGGTTACCGACTCACATTGAGGAATTTGGCACAGTAGCCTGCGTCGCCGGTGGATTTGCCGTAGCTACTATATTTCCCATCGCTCGAGCCATGAGAAAAGCGGGTAACCGGGTCATTTCCATTATGGGGGCCCGGACTAAGAACCTTATCTTCTGGGAAGAAGAGTTAGCTAGTGTTAGCGACCGGTTAATTGTGACTACTGACGACGGCTCCTACGGCCGTAAGGGGCTGGTAACCGAGCCACTAAAGGAGTTACTTGAGGCTGGTGGCATTGATCGCGTTATCGCCATTGGCCCCAGCATTATGATGAAGTTCGCTGCCAAGACCACGGAACCCTTTGGGGTCAAGACCATTGTCAGCCTGAATCCAATAATGGTTGACGGTACGGGAATGTGTGGCTGCTGCCGGGTATCCGTTGACGGGCAGACCAGGTTTACCTGTGTCGATGGTCCCGACTTTGACGGACACAAAGTAGACTGGGACTTACTGCTGGCTCGCCAGAAGATTTACCTTGATGAAGAGAAAAGCTCCTTTGAAGAGTGGCAGCATCAGTGTTGCGGAGGTTCCAAGTAAGAATCTGGAGTAGTACTTATGGCCAAGCTTGATTTAAACCGTATACCCATGCCCCGGCAAGACCCAAAACTAAGGGCGAAGAACTTTAATGAGGTTGCCCTGGGCTACAGTGCTGAGCAGGCCAAAGCTGAGGCCAGCCGCTGTATTCAGTGCCCCAAGCGCCCCTGTGTTGGGGGCTGTCCGGTAGATATCGATATCCCTGGTTTTATTACGGCCATCCGTGACGATAACATGCCTGAGGCAGTAAGAATACTTAAGGACAAGAATAGCCTGCCCGGCATCTGTGGACGAGTCTGCCCCCAGGAAACACAGTGCGAGGTAAAGTGCACCCTGGATAAGAAGGGGGCCCCGATTGCCATCGGGCGTCTGGAGCGATACGTAGCGGATTGGGAACGGGCTCATGCGGAATCAGCCAACCCCTCAGTAATCCATCCCGAGCCGACTGGGGCAAAGGTAGCGGTGGTTGGCTCAGGGCCGGCCGGACTAACTGCCGCCGCTGACTTAGCCAAGTTAGGTCATAATGTCACTCTCTTTGAGGCACTACACGTTGCGGGAGGAGTGCTGATGTACGGCATCCCGGAATTTCGCTTGCCTAAAGAGATTGTTCAAGCCGAGGTCGACTATGTTATTTCCTTAGGGGTAGATCTTAAGCTGGACACAGTAGTCGGTAAGACAGTAAGAGTTGATGAGTTATTGAACAATGGTTTCCAAGCCATATTCCTGGGGCCGGGGGCTGGGGCGCCAATGTTTCTCAATATCCCTGGTGAGAACCTTAACGGTATCTATTCGGCGAATGAGTTCTTGACCCGGGTTAACCTAATGAAGGCGTATAGGTTCCCCGAGTATGATACCCCGGTAAAGGTTGGACGGAAGGTAGGTGTAGTCGGCGGTGGTAATGTAGCTATGGATGCCGCCCGCTGTGCCCTCAGATTGGGTGCTGAAGAAGTCTACATCATCTACCGACGTTCTGAAGTGGAGATGCCGGCTCGGCGTGAGGAAGTGGAGAATGCCAAGGAGGAGGGTATCCAGTTTAGGCTACTTACCAATCCCAAGCAATTTATCGGTAACGACCAGAACTGGGTTACTGGCATGGAGTGCTATGAAATGGAGCTTGGAGAGCCTGATGACAGCGGTCGGCGCCGCCCCATCGCCATCCCCGGCTCGGAATATATTATTGAGGTAGATACCGCCATTGCCGCCTTGGGCACCCGCCCCAATCCCATCATCCCTCAGAGCACTGAGGGTCTGGAGACCAGTAAGTGGGGAACCGTTATCGCCGACGAGGTTAGCGGCCAGACCAGGAAAGCCAAGGTCTGGGCGGGGGGTGATATCGTTACTGGTGCTGCTACCGTTATTAGCGCCATGGGCGCTGGTAAGCGAGCCGCCGCTGATATTGATGAGTATTTGAGGGGGCAATAGCTATAGCCCACTTAATCTAAGCTCTGAAAGTAGCTACTCCGAAAGGGGCAAAGCCCCTTTTTTCTTTCCCCCACGATATTTCCAAGGAAGGGTAATTACTGGCGCGCACCAGACTAATTTGGGGGCAGACGATTTACACGAGAGCAAAGTAGAACTATAATAGCAAGTTACAGAAACCAAATAATCGGAAAAGGGAAATTCCAGTCTCTCAATTCTAACTGTTGTTTAGCCAATGGATGAAAAGGGTGGCAGTGCCATAAAGCGAGCCGAGCAGGGATTCCACATCCCCCGAGCGCGGTCATGGCGAGCACGCATTCCAATGCTACCTAGGCAGAGAACCGGTAGTTCGCTATCCCGCACCTTAATACTTGGCTTTGCTGGGCTTATCGTCATTGGCGGCATTCTGCTCATGCTGCCCGTATCGAGTGCCGCGGGACAAGCGACCTCTCCAGTCAATGCCTTCTTCACAGCGACCTCGGCAGTATGTGTTACCGGCCTGGTCGTGGTCGATACCGGAACCTACTGGAGTTCGTTTGGCCAAGGAGTGATTCTGGCTCTCATCCAAATCGGGGGCTTTGGTTTCATGACCAGTGCCACGCTGCTGATGCTGGCTTTCGGGCGCAGAATTGGGCTTCGGGAGAGGCTACTCATCGGAGAATCGCTGGGACTCTCACGGCTTGGCGGGCTGGTCAGGATTATCAGGAACATGGCAATCTTCACCGTGCTCGCGGAAGGTATCGGCGCCGCCGTATTCTTTATTCGTTTCTCGGTAGAAAACCCACTGAGATTAGCCGTCTGGAAATCGGCATTTCACTCTATTTCCGCTTTTAACAATGCCGGTTTCGATATCTTCGGTAACTTTCAGAGCCTGACAAACTATCGTGGGGACCCCTTGGTAGTGCTAGCTACGGCGGCTCTCATTTTCCTCGGTGGTATTAGCTTTCTGGTGATAGCGGATGTTTTCCGGACCCGGAGCTTAACCAGACTGTCACTCGACACCAAGCTGGTATTGGTCACCACTGTGTCGCTACTGGCGGCCGGGATGGTGGTGATGCTGCTCACCGAATTCATTGAGCCGGCCACATTTGGTAATGTCTCACTACCACAAAAGGTGCTCATTGCCTTTTTTCAGTCGGTAACCGCCAGGACAGCCGGCTTTACCCTGGTTAATGTGGGCACGCTAAGCCAGTACGCCCTCTTTTTTACCATGTTTCTCATGTTTGTCGGCGGAGCTGCCGGCTCGACGGCCGGCGGCATCAAGGTTAACACCTTTGGTATGCTGGCGGCGACGATATGGAGTACCATTAGAGGCCGGGAGCACGCCGGAGCCTTCGGTAGGGAGTTCAACGGCCAGCAGCTTTACCGAGCCATAGCGGTGGTAATGCTCTCCCTGGGGCTAGTGGCTTTAGTCGGTTTTCTGATGGCATTACATGAGGAAACCAGCTTTATTAATCTCTTTTTTGAGACGTTCTCGGCATTTGGTACCGTTGGACTGTCAACCGGGATAACCCCTCATCTGTCAGTGGCCGGCCGGATAATTATTACCGTTACCATGTTTCTCGGTCGACTAGGACCGCTTGCCCTGACACTAGCCCTGCTGCAGCGTCA
The DNA here is from genome assembly GCA_964472625.1 of uncultured Dehalococcoidales bacterium. Taxonomy (GTDB): domain Bacteria; phylum Chloroflexota; class Dehalococcoidia; order Dehalococcoidales; family UBA5760; genus UBA5760. Next base: position 27,825 of record CAYYLM010000013.1, on the reverse strand, counting down.
GCAACCGAGTCAATATCGCTACCCTGAAGAAACGGTAAGGATTGGATAGGAGGTAGAAATGAAAAAACAGATTGTAGTTATTGGCCTAGGGCGGTTTGGAACCAGCCTAGCGACCACGCTAGCCTGTCTCGGTCATGACGTTCTGGCCCTGGATAGGAACGAGCGGGAGGTCCAGAACGTAGCCTCGCAGGTAACTCACGCCGTTCAGGTTGACGCCACCAATGAGGCTCTGCTCAAAGAGCTAGGGGTTGGTAGCTTTGATATCGCTATCGTGGGCATCGGGTCGAAGATTGAGAGCAGCGTGCTAATCACCATTCTGTTGAAGAAACTTGGCGTCCCCTATGTTATTGCCAAGGCGGATAGTGAACTGCACGGGAGCATACTGGAAAAGATCGGTGCCGATAGGGTCGTTTACCCCGAGTGCGAGATGGGCGTCAGGGTAGCTCAAGGGGTAACCCTGCTCGATGTCTCAGACTATATGTCGCTGACTCCGGGATACGGGGTTAGCAAACTAGCGGCACCGCCATACTTTGTGGGCAGGAAACTAAATGAGCTTGGCTTTGTCCGTGAGGGCAAGTGGGAAATAGCCGTGTTTCTCATCATGCGCGGTGACGAAGCCATCGTTAGCCCGCGCCAGAATGAGGTCGTTAAACCCGATGACATCCTGATAGTTGCCGGAAGCCATGACAGCCTGGGGAAGCTACTAGCCGAGGCAAAGAAGAACCAAGAGGAAGCTGAAAAAAATAGTGAGAAGAAGTAGAAAGGGGTAAGGTAAATAAAAACCTTATTCCTTTTCAGCCAAAATTCTAGTAAAATAGCCCTGAAGTGAAGGAGCCGTTAACCCCCATCCGCCAGCAGTACCTCAGAATAAAGCGCCGCTATCCTAATGCTATCGTTTTTTTTAGGCTGGGAGATTTCTACGAGACCTTTGACAAGGACGCCGAGCTTACCTCCCGTGAGCTCGATATTGTCCTCACCTCCCGGGAGATGGGCAAGGGACATCGGGTGCCCCTAGCCGGCATCCCCTATCACGCCCTAGAGAATTACCTAGCCAAGCTTATCAGCCGGGGACACAAGGTCGCCATCTGTGAGCAGGTAACCAAGCCCGGCGAGACCAAAGGTCTGGTGGAGCGTGATGTAGTTCGAGTGGTAACGCCGGGTACGGTAATCGAGCCGGGTCTCCTTGACAGCAAGACCAATAACTATCTGGTCAGCCTAGTTCTGGGTGGTGACCTGGCCGGCATCGCCTATGTTGATATCACCACCAGTGAGTTTGCCGTTACTCAGGTGGCAATTGAGCGCGCTTTTCCCGAGCTAGAACGCCTCAAGCCCTCGGAGATTATTGTCGCGGAGAGCTATGAGCTACCCGAGCTAGGGGTACCCATAACGCGTCTTGAGGACTACTGGTTTGAACTGGAGACCGCCCGGGAGACACTGCTCAAGCATTTTGGGGTGGCTGTCCTTGACGGCTACGGCTGTAGCCACCTTTCTCTGGCAATCAGTGCCGCCGGGGCTATCGTTCACTATCTTCAGGAAACGCAGAAGGGGGCTTTAGGACAGCTAACGCACCTTTCGACATACGCCACTGATTCCTTTATGGCGCTGGATATGCAGACCCAGAGAAATCTGGAGCTATTCCACTCCAGCCGCCTGAGAACCAGCGAGGGCTCGCTGCTTTCGGTGATTGACCTGACCCAAACCCCGATGGGCAGCCGACTGCTGCGGCGCTGGCTAGGGCAGCCTCTGCTTGACATAAAGTTACTAAGCAAAAGGCAAGACGCCGTTAGTTGGTTCTATAGCAGCACCTTGGCACGAAAGGAAGTGATCGCCCTGCTTAATGATGTTGCTGACCTAGAGCGGCTGATTAACCGGGTGCGGAGTGGTGTGGCTAGCCCTCGAGAGCTCGTGAGCCTGAAACGTAGCCTGGAAGTCATCCCCAAGATTAGCGCCGCCATTGAAAATGGTCAGGTAAGTGAAGCCACTAGCTGGCTTAAGGAAGAGCTCAAACCCCGTCAGAACGTCGTTAGTCTGATTTCTGAAGCAATCGCCGAATCGCCGTCATCATCCCTGGGTGATGGTGGTGTCATCAGGCAGGGGTTCTCCGAGGAGCTGGATAACCTGTGCTTGATGGCTAGGAATGCTAAGCAGTACCTGGCCAATCTGGAGCGCCAGGAGCGAGATAAAACGGGCATAAAATCGCTGAGGGTGGGCTTTAATAAGGTCTTCGGCTACTACATTGAGGTATCCAAAGCCAACCTCGGTCAGGTGCCGGAAAGCTACATCAGAAAGCAGACACTGGTGGGTGGTGAGCGCTTCTTCACCCCGGAACTTAAGGAATACGAATCCCTGATTTTGAATGCCCGGGATCGGATTAACGAGCTGGAAACTGATATTTTCCGGCGGGTATGCCAACAGATAGCCACTGCCAGTGAGCCAATTCTGGCGGTAGCTAACACCCTGGCTAACATCGATGTTTTCTCCTCGTTGGCTGAGGTAGCCGTACGCTACGGATATGTTCGCCCCAAGCTAACTACCGGTGATGAAATCATCATTACTCAGGGGCGCCACCCGGTAGTCGAGCGGAGTTTGCCGGAGAGGGGCTTTGTACCTAACGATACCCATCTCTCCAATGATGATAACCAGATTATCATTCTCACCGGGCCCAATATGTCGGGTAAGTCAACCTACCTGAGGCAGGTAGCCTTAATCGTGCTTCTGGCACAGATAGGCAGCTTTGTTCCCACTGATGCGGCGACTATTGGTCTGGTAGACCGCATTTTTACCCGAATCGGTGCCGGGGAGGATATCGCCGCCGGCCAGTCAACCTTTATGGTAGAGATGGTGGAGAGCGCCAATATCCTGAATAATGCCACCCCGCGCTCCCTGATTATCCTGGATGAGATCGGGCGGGGCACCAGCACCTATGATGGGCTGTCTATTGCCCGGGCGGTGGCTGAGTATATCCACAATGCCGCCGGGCTGGGGTCAAAGACCCTCTTTGCCACCCACTACCACGAGCTGATTGAGCTGGCCAGTGTCCTGCCCCGGGTAAAGAACTTTAACGTGGCGGTCACCGAAGAAGCTGGCAGGGTAGTCTTCCTCTATAAGATTGTGCCGGGTGGAGTTGACCGAAGCTACGGCATCCATGTGGCGCAGCTAGCCGGGTTACCCAAATCAGTGGTGCACCGGGCTAGCGAGGTGCTAGAAGAACTGGAGGGGGATAGCCGGAGGGGGGAGAAACTAAAAACCCGCCAGCGGAAGAAAGAAGCTCAGCAGATATCATTCTTCGGGCAGAAACCACCAGTTTTAGACGAGCTGGAGAAACTTGACATAAACTCAATAACGCCGCTGGAAGCGCTCACCAAGCTCTACGAGCTACAGAAAAAAGCCAGGGAGGGATAGTAAGACTGGTGTGGAGAACGAGCGACATCAATTAGCCGGTCGTTTGAGACTAGCGGCACGGATAATCGGGTTTGTCATGGTCGGGTTTGGTGGGGCTATGTTAATCGGGGAGGCAGTTAGCGCCTTCCGTAAGGGGGATTTTGTTCCGCCTGAGCTAGCCGGGGTTCTCCTAGTGGTGATTGGACTGGTAGCCCTGGCTGGCTTGATTCTGTCCTGGCGATGGGAGAAACTGGCGGGCATAATGCTGGTTGCAGTATCCGCCGCCATGGGTGCCCACATCGCCGTCTATGCCGGCAGAAATCATGCCCTGGTCTGGGCAATGGTCGGGCTACCGTTTCTCGCTTCCGGGGTACTCTTCCTTAATGCCTGGCGAATTTCAAGGAAAGCTAGCCCCCCTTAAAACACCCCCCCCTCCCTTACTCCAAGGAGAGGGGGACACCGGGGGCAAAGTCACAAATCACCTCACCTATCTGAGGAAAAAGCGTTTCAGTGGTGCGGTTTACACAGAATCTCCTTAACCTTTAGGTCAAAGAAGTTACGGCTAATGACTGGGGTCAATAGGAGAGCAGTATCGGCACCGTGCCCGGTACCGGCAACTGAAATAACGTCCTCACCGGTGCGCACCAGCCCACTATCAGCCGCCATCAGAGTAACCTCACAGGCAACCTTCACCCCTTGACCAAAGATACGCAGGGTATTGGCAACGATGTCCCCGATAACATAGGTATTAAACTTGTGGCGCATAGCCGCGCTCAGCCCACTGAAGGCATGGGCGGCAGTCACCATGATACCCCCTTTACTTTCCACTATTTGTCGGTTTTTCTCGGTAAATTCCTGAACGTTGGGTTCACGCATACCGGCAACGTGGGTGACCACGATAACCCTAAGTCCCTTAAGGATATCCATCGCCCTGACCGCAGTATCGCCGGTTGTGGAGGCCACTATCACCTCCTTGATACCCAGTTCCTCGGCGCGATGCTTAGCAATCTGGAGCGTACTTTCCGTGGTCTCAACGCCTGGATGCTCAAAGTAGACAGTTCTCGATTCCACTTCTGATCTCAAACCTCCCTCTTAGTAGTTAATTTATTCTACCATTGAAGGGCGGACACTGTCATACACATCAGCACCCAGCGCCTAAAAACTCGTTGTTTAGCTCAAGCCACCTATGGTATATTTTATGCATGGTGGAAGCTAGAGTTTTATTTACCAGCTCGGGCACAGTTACCTCACCTCGTGGGTTTTTGGCGGGGGCTACCGATGCTGGCATAAAGAAAGCTGGTGTCCCAGACCTTGGCCTTCTCTATTCAGAAACCCCCTGCCGGGCGGTGGGTTTATTCACCGCTAATCAGATTAAGGCAGCCCCGGTGGTTCTGGCACAAGAACGATTGCCATCGGAGAAAGCCAGGGCGGTGGTGATAAATAGTGGCTGTGCCAACGCCTCGGTTGGGGAGCCAGGGCTTAACGACGCCATAAAGATGTCAGAACTAGCTGCCCGGCGGCTAGGAGTATCAGCGGAGAATGTGCTGGTAGCCAGTACCGGGGTAATCGGAAAGCGGCTACCGATGGAGCTTATAGCAGGAAGTATCGGGCAGATTAGTCTTTCCCGGGAAGGTGGGCATGAGCTGGCAAGAGCCATAATGACTACGGACACCGTTCCCAAAGAGGGGGCAGTTACCGTCACGGCTGGCAGGAGCGAGTTCACCATTGGCGGCATCGCCAAAGGCTCAGGGATGATTCATCCTAATCTGGCCACCCTGCTCTGCTTTTTAGCTACTGATGCCGTTGTTGGCTTAGACTTCCTCAGGCACTCACTTAAAAAGGCAGTGGCGGCTTCCTTCAACATGGTGTCCATTGACGGGGATACCAGCCCTAATGATATGGTGCTACTTCTGGCTAACGGGCAGGCGGGGAATAAGCCTATTTCAGAGGGTGGGACATTAGCTGATAGCTTTCAAAGAGCCCTCAGCGAGCTCTGCATCTATCTGGCTAAGGGCATCGCCCGCGATGGCGAAGGGGCAACCAAGCTTATTGAGGTTACGGTTAACAGCGCATCCAGCCTCGAGGCGGCTAGGCTGGCAGCTAGGACAATTGTAGCCTCACCTCTGGTGAAGGCAGCGGTGCACGGCAACGACCCCAATTGGGGGCGAATTATCGCGGCGGTGGGGCGGAGTGGCGTAGAGGTAGTGGAGTCAAAGATTGACCTTTATATTGGTAGCACTTGCCTACTAGCGGCTGGTCTGCCACTAGCTTACGATCCAGAGGAGGTGATAAGGGTGCTGGCTAGTAGCGAGGTGCCGGTGCGCCTAGAGCTCAACCTGGGTACAGCATCGGCTATCGCCTGGGGTTGTGACCTGTCTGAGGAATATGTCACTATTAACAGTGCCTATACGACCTAGCGTGTTTTTCTGAGAAGGGGGCGGGTATTGAGTAAAGTTACCGTTGTCAAGATTGGTGGTGCTACCCTAGGTAGTCATGACACCGTCATTAGGGACGTAGTTAAACTGCAAAAGCAGGGCGAGTTACTGGTCATCGTCCATGGTGGAGCCAAAGTAGTTACCGAATGGCTAAGGCGGCAGGGGACTCCCACTAGATTTATGCATGGCGACCGGGTAACTGACCTAGCCGCGCTTGAGATGGTGACTGCGGTGCTGGGGGGTTTAGTCAATAAGGAGATTGTCGCCAATATTAATAGCCTGGGAGGCCAAGCAGCAGGTACCACTGGCATTGACGGAACCCTGCTCCAGGGCAAGGTTAGGGATAAGGAGTTAGGCTACGTAGCCCGCATAGTTGCGGTAAACACCACCCTCCTCGAGGCATTGCTATCGGCTGGCTTCATCCCAGTAGTGGCACCACTTAGTATGCACTCAGGTGATAAGCCGGATGGAGCGCCCCTGATGCTTAACGTCAATGGTGACACGGTAGCTGGTGAGATTGCCACGGCTACTAAGGCAAAAAGGCTCATCTTTCTCACTGATGTGGCTGGTATCAAGGACCAGTCCGGGAAGCTGATAACCGAGCTATCGCCCAACGAAGCTGAGGCACTGCTAGCCTCCGGTACTGTCTCAGGGGGGATGATCCCCAAGATTAGGGCCTGCCTCAGGGCGCTATCTCATGGCACAGTAGCACGCATTATCGACGGACGAAAGCCACATGCGCTGCTTAGAGAGATTGAGGATGGTGGTGTAGGCACGACCATAAAGGGTAAATAGAAAGTGTAATAGGGAGCTTTACCCCTAGGACACCCTTATCTCCCTAATAGCAATTGATAGAGTAAGGTTACTAAGAATCTCACTTATGGGGGCAAAATGAGTCACTGGCAGGAGCTTGAAGGCAAGTATTATATGCAGACCGTGAAGCGTACCCCGATCACCCTGGTAAGAGGGCAGGGGGCTAGGGTATGGGATGAGGAGGGTAGAGAGTACCTAGATTTCGTGGCTGGCTGGGCGGTTGATAGCCTGGGGCACTGTCACCCGGCGGTAACCGAAGCGGTAACCGAGCAGGTAAAGACTCTCATTCATACCTCAAACCAGTTCTATACCATCCCCCAAGTCCAACTGGCTGAGCTTCTGGTACAAAATAGCTGCTTAGATAGGGTCTTCTTCTGTAATAGCGGGGCTGAGGCAAATGAGGGCGCCGTGAAACTAGCTCGGCGCTACGGGAAACTCCACCTTAATGGAGCCTATGAAATCATTACCGCTCATCACTCCTTCCACGGTCGTACCCTAGCTATGATAGCGGCTACGGGACAGGCTAAATTTCAGGAGCCATTTACCCCATTACCGGTTGGTTTTATCACCGTGGAGTACAACAATGTTGAGGCTATAAAAGCCGCCACTTCCAACCAGACCTGTGCCGTGATGTTAGAGCCAGTTCAGGGTGAGGGTGGGGTCAATATCCCGGATGAGGGTTACCTGGCAGCAGTGCGGGACTGGTGCCACCAGAAGGGCATACTGCTTATTCTGGATGAAATTCAAACTGGCCTAGGGCGTACCGGAACACTCTTCGCCTACGAACAGTATGGAATTGAACCTGACATCATGACCCTAGCTAAAGGTTTGGCTAGCGGCTTCCCTATCGCTGCTGTCTTGGCTAAGGATAGAGCCTCAGTATTCTCGGTCGGGGAGCACGGCTCCACCTTCGGTGGTAACCCGCTAGCCTGTGCTGCCGGCTATGCCACGCTGGAGTTCATCATTGAGAACAATGTTACTGGAAATGTTAGCCAGGTAGGAGCGTATCTGGCTTCTGGACTTAGAAAGCTAGGGCAAAGGTTCACTTTCGTTAGCGACGTCCGAGGGCGTGGGCTTCTGGCGGCCATGGAGTTTAGGCGTGATATCGCTCAATCGGTGGTAAACGCCTGTCTTGAGCATGGTTTACTGGTGAACGAACTTAAATCCAATGCCCTGCGCTTTATGCCCCCGCTAATTATCAGTAATAGCGAGGTTGATGAAGCACTAGGCATCCTGGAGACAGCATTAGCCAGCATCGATAATTGAATCGGGTGGGACATGGATATCGACGAGATTATCGGCGAGATAGAAGAGGTAAGAAAGCGGGGGTATGAGGAATACGTCACTGCAGGGGGAATCAAGATTCGCTATCTCGTCATGGGCTCCGGACCTCAGGTGCTACTACTTCACGGCTTCGGCGGCTTTCTGGAGACGTGGGCATTTAATCTGCCGCCGCTAAGTAAACGCTACCGGGTCTATGCCATTGATCTACCGGGGCACGGGTTATCGGATAAACCCAAAAACTACTATACTACTGCCTTCGCTATTGAGTCCGCTAACGACATTCTGGAAGCCTTAGGAGTTAACCAGGCTGCCCTGATAGGGCATTCCTTAGGTGGAGCCGTAAGTGTAAATATCGCCCTGAGCCTTCCAGAACGGGTTAGCAAGCTTATCCTGATAGACTGTGCCGGTCTGTCACGAACTTTACCCTGGCTCTATCGGCTGAGTTCCTTACCAGTTTTAGGTAAAATTCTAATGTCGCTGGCAGTGAAACCAACCCTGGAACGCAGCATCAAGAGGTTGTTCTATAGTTCGCCAGCGCTGTCCCAGGAGATGATAGACATCATCCTAAAAAATTCATCTCAGCCTGGAGTAAGGGAAACCCTAATAAGGATAATACGACAAAACGTAGGGCTCAGGGGGCCACACCCCGAAGCACTTCTGATTGAAAGCCTCCCCCAGCTTAAGGTACCCACCCTCTTTGTTCACGGAGCGCAGGATAGAGTCTTCCCCCTCGAGCACGTTAGGGACGCATTCAGTATGGCACCTAACTCCAGGGTAAAGATATTTGACCAGTGCGGTCATTGCCCACATATCGAGAAGGCTGTAGAGTTCAACAAGGTAGCGCTGGAATTCTTAGATGGTAACTGAGGCTATCTATACCTTAGTTGGCAGTGTGAGCTATAATGAGAGAACCGGGAATGAAATTTAGCGAGTTAGAACACCCGATGGAATATGGATCTGAAAGATATATCACCATAAATGGGATGAATATCCGCTACGCGGTGAGGGGTTCCGGTCGTCCCCTGCTCCTCCTTCACGGCTTTTGTGAGTTTCTAGAGACCTGGGACTTTAATTTACGTCTCTTGGGTGAGCGCTACCGGGTGTATGCTATGGACCTACCGGGACACGGGCTATCAGATAAACCTTATCTAGATTACACTATTGCCTTCTTCACTGACTTCACCGTCAGCTTTATGGAGGCTCTAGGTATTGACCGAGCTAGTTTAATTGGGCATTCCTTTGGTGGGGCCATCGGTATAAGTATCGCCACCAGCTTTCCCGAGAAGGTTGATCGGCTTATCCTAGAATCCAGCTTTGGTCTGGGTAACGATATATCTCTACTCCATAAACTATGCAGTGTCCCAGTTCTAGCCAAAACTAATAGCCAAGGGAAAAGGACTGCCCTGAAAGAGAGAATAAATCTGGAGTTCTATAAGCCTGACTTTGTTGCCCAGGAAATAGTGGGGCGGAGTTACCTGTTTATGCAGATGCCTGAGGCAAGGCGAGTGATGCTGAATATCATGCACAACTGGGTAGATGCTCATGGCCTGCGTCCCGAGGCAATCCTGATGGATCGCCTACCTCTGATTAAAGCACCCACCCTAGTTATCCACTGTGAGCAGGATAAAATTCATCCCACCAAGCTTTCCCGGGACGCTTGGAGGCTTATTCCTAGTGCCCGGTTGAAGATACTCAGTTATTGTGGCCACTGTCCCCATCTTGAAAAGGCTGCCGAATTTAATGAAGCGGTAATAGAATTCTTGGAAACTTATTGAGGTTTGTTACCTATCTTGGGGAGGTTCGTCATGTCGGATAAAGTTGTCTTAGCCTACAGCGGAGGGTTAGATACATCAGTTGCCATCAGGTGGCTCAAGGAGAGGTATGACCTAGATGTCATTACGGTTACTGCTGACGTGGGCAATGAGCGGGACTTATCAGCTATCCGGGAAAAAGCACTAAACACCGGTGCCATAAAGGCGCTGGTAGTAGATACCAAGGATACCTTCGTTAACGACTATGTTTTCCCGGCTCTTAAGGCAGATGCTCTTTATGAAGGGGAGTATCCCCTGGCAACGGCCCTATCCCGGCCCCTGATAGCCAAGCTACTGGTAGATATAGCCCAAAAGGAAAAGGCTTCCACAGTGGCTCACGGCTGTACTGGTAAGGGAAACGACCAGGTAAGGATTGAGGTAAGCATTAGCGCTCTGGCACCGGAGCTCAAGGTCATTGCTCCCGCCCGGGAATGGGGCATGACCCGTCAGGAAACCATTAACTATGCCCAGCGTTATGGTATTCCCGTACCCATTACCATTGCCAGCCCCTACTCAATCGATGAAAACCTCTGGGGGAAGAGTATTGAGTGCGGTGTCCTTGAGGACCCCTGGGTTGAACCGCCCGAGGAAGTATTCAACTGGACAAAATCAGCTGATGCAGCACCCAAGGCACCGGGCTATGTGGAGATCGGTTTCGAAAGGGGCACCCCGGTCACTCTTGATGGGCAAAAGATGGATGGCGTTAGCCTGATTCAGCGGCTGAATGAGTTAGCCGGGGAACACGGGGTAGGCAGAATTGACCACCTAGAGAGTAGAGTAGTGGGTATAAAATCCCGCGAGGTTTACGAAGCCCCGGCAGCAGTGGTACTGCTTACGGCTCACCGAGCCCTAGAGACACTAGTCCTGACCAGAGACCAGCTACGTTTTAAACAGATGGTGGCTCAGGAGTATGCTGACCTGATCTATAACGGTTTGTGGTTTACCGCCCTGCGCTGTGACTTAGCTACCTATATTCAGTCTTCACAGCGCTTCGTTACCGGAGAAGTACGCCTTAAGCTATTCAAGGGGAGCTATCGTGTTGTGGGACGGAAATCACCGTTTTCACTATATAGCTACGGTCTTGCCACCTATGATGAGGGCGACGAGTTCGACCAGGATGCCTCACCCGGTTTTATTCACATCTGGGGACTACCAGCTAAAACACAGGCTCAGAGGCAACATGACTAGCGCAAGAAAAAGAGGTTAATACAATTAACATAATAAAGCTTTAAGGATGGGTTAGTAGGATGAGCCATATTAGGGGTCGTTTTCAAAAGGCTACCGATAAACTGGTAGCGGAATACACTACCGCCATTCCCTACGATACTAGATTATACCCTTATGATATCGCCGGCAGTATTGCCCACGCCAGGATGCTGGCTAAGCAGGGTATAATCTCGCGCGAGGAAGCCGAAATCATTACCAAGGGATTAGAATCTATCCGTGAGGAGATAGAGCAAGGTAGGTTTCAATTCAAGGCGGAGCTGGAAGATATTCACATGAATATTGAAGCTAGATTACTGGAGAAGGTAGGGGAGGTAGGGGGTAAGCTCCATACGGCTCGTTCTCGAAATGACCAGATAGCCCTAGACCTGCGTCTCTTTACCAAGGAAGTAGTCACTAAGGCTCTAACCAGTTTGAAAAGCCTCCAGCAGGCGCTGGTTGGCTTGGCTGAGGCTAATAAGGATGTAGTGGTACCGGGCTACACCCACTTACAGCCAGCCCAGCCAGTGCTACTGGCTCACCATCTTTTAGCCTATTTTGAGATGCTCAGGCGTGATAGCGAGCGATTTGGTGACTGCTTTAGGCGAGCCGATGTCATGCCCCTAGGTAGTGGCGCCCTAGCCGGGGTTACCTACGATGTTGATCGAGAGTTCTTGGCTCAGGAACTGGGCTTTAGCCAGATAAGCCAGAATAGCATTGATGCTGTTTCGGATAGGGATTTTATCCTGGAATATGAAGCCGCTGCCAGCCTCTGTATGATGCACCTGTCGCGACTGGCGGAGGAGATTATCCTCTGGTCTTCGGAGGAATTCAGCTTCATTGAGCTTGACGAAGCCTATGCTACCGGCTCGAGCATCATGCCTCAAAAGAAGAACCCGGATGTTGCCGAGCTAGCCCGGGGTAAGACCGGGCGGGTCTACGGGCACCTTATGGCGCTCTTAACTACTATGAAGGCGCTGCCCCTAGCCTATAATCGAGACCTGCAGGAGGATAAAGAGGGCCTCTTTGATGTCGCGGACACGCTACTAGCTACATTAGAGGTATTTACTGGTTTGGTCGCTACCCTGCGGGTTAAATCTGAGAATACTGAGCGAGCCGTTAAGCGAGGGTATATTCTGGCTACTGACCTGGCTGACTATTTGGTGAGGAAAGGGGCAGCCTTCCGCACGGCCCATGATATAGTAGCCAAGTTAGTAGGCCACGCTATTGCCAAGGGTAAATCATTCCGTGAACTTAGCCTCAGCGAGTATCAGGAGTTTTCCCCACTATTTGAGAAGGACGTTTACGCCATCACTGTGGAGTCATCCCTAGCGGCTAGAGATGTTAAAGGCGGCACGGCACCGAAGCAGGTAGCCCAGGCACTAGCCGCGGCTAGGAAGATACTGGGAGGGTCGTAAAACAGTGCTCCAGGCCCGGGAAAGGATACGAGCCGGCCTGGACTAGCTAGGCGGTAGTTCCCTTAGTGGTTTTGTGTTGGTTTCGCAGGCAGCGGGTACAGAGATTAAGTCGCTTTACCTTTCCATCTATGGTAATGGTAACTGGATGAATATTAGGCAGCCAACGGCGGTTAGTACGATGTTTAGAGTGGCTGACATTGTGACCGAATTGAGGTGATTTACCGCATAGATCACATTTCATATTTATTTATGTCTACCCCTTTACTATTGAATAAGTTTGATGTAGAATTCTAATGCAGTGAGTTAGGCACTCATTGCGATGTGAAGTATTATAATGTTACCATAGCTAGCTGGGCTTGGCAAGGAAGGAGAGTGTAACATGAAGAAAGTTGACTCTCTCAGCGGGCAAGAGTTGCGGGATATGTTTATGGTAGCCACTGACTGGCTAGAGAAGAATTCCTCTGAAATTGATGCTTTGAATGTTTTCCCGGTGCCGGATGGGGATACCGGAACTAACATGTTGCTTACCATGCGTTCTACCCTGGAGGAAGCCTACCGGGCTCCTGACCACAGCACGGCGGCAGTAGCTAAGTCTATCGCCAAGGGAGCTCTGATGGGAGCACGGGGTAATAGTGGCGTAATCCTGTCTCAGATCTGGCATGGTTTGGCCCTAGGGCTAGAGGAGAAAGAGACGTTTAACGGTAGAGAGCTGGCTAGTGCCTTGCTGCTGGCGGCGACAGAGGCCTACAAAGGGATAGATAATCCGGTAGAAGGAACCATCCTCACAGTGATTAGAGAAGCTGCCGAAGCCGCTAAGGCCCAGGCTGATAGCGGTCAGGATGACCTGATATCAATTATTGAAAAAACGGTTAACGTGGCTAGGGAATCGGTGGCTAATACTCCTAATCTCCTTGCCGTATTGAAGGAGGCCGGGGTAGTTGATGCCGGAGGACAGGGTCTGTACACAATCCTGGAAGGCGCGCTCCATTACCTTAAGGGCGATGTTGAGGAGCTACGATTAACTAGACCGGGGATAATTATCGGTAATACCCCTGTAGCCGCTAGAACCGCACAGATGGTGGCGGCCGATGAGGTGCCCTACGGCTACTGTACTGAGTTTATCATCAAGGGACAGGAGCTTAACCCGAATAGGTTTAGAGCCAAGCTAAAGAAGAAAGGCGAGTCGTTAATCGTAGTCGGGGACAAAACTGCGGTTAAGGTTCATATCCATACCTTAGACCCAGGTAGTGTCGTCCGCCTAGCTACCTCATTGGGTACCCTGCATCAGGTCAGCATTCGGAATATGGATGAGCAGCACCAGGACTTCTTAGAAATGCAGCGGGAGCGGATGCCAGTAGTCAACATAGCCACGGTAGCGGTGGCGTGTGGAGACGGACTCTGTGACGTATTCGCCAGCCTCGGAGTAGCGGTGGTTGTCCCCGGGGGGCGAACTATGAACCCAAGCACCAAAGATTTGCTCCAGGCAGTAAACTCAGTAGCTTCGAATCAGGTTATTCTTCTGCCCAACAATAAAAATGTGATTCCGGCCGCCAGAAAGGTTCGATCGCTGACTGATAAGACGGTCAAGGTAGTCGCCACGCAGACAATCCCGCAAGGGATCGCTACCCTGCTTGCCTTTAATAGTGAGATGGAATTAGAAACAAACCTCCAGGCAATGAAGAAAGCAATGTCGCTAGTAAAATCTATCGCCGTTACCCGAGCCGCCCGCTTTTCCCGGGTGGGTGGTTTGAGCGTCAACAGAAGGCAACCAATCGGCTTTCTGGACGGGGATTTGGTAGCGGTCGGTGATAGCGTTATTGATGCTCTGGCTAACACCTTAGCCAAGGCAGATCTGGACGCCGCTGAGGTAATTACAATCTACCATCAGGGTGATACGGAACGGTCCGAAGTAGAACCGTTTATGGCTCGTCTCCGTGAGCAGCACCCTCAGCTACAGATTGAGCTTGTTAGAGGTGGACAACCTCATTATAACTATATCGCTTCTGTAGAGTAATGGGAGCCCGAATATAGCCTGTCAGGTCAGGTAGCCTGCCATCCGGAGGAACTGAGAGCAGGGCTGCGATAACTACCACATAGCTAGCCTAAAGCCAAAGCTGAAAATTACGGGTAAGCCAAGTCTTATAAACCTGGAATAGCTAATTTCCACCCGGTACTATACCAAAGTTAAACTTTGTTTGCTCTAACGTTCACCAAATGAGTTAGGGTAAGGTATTGGCAGTAGATACTAAACCGCTACGGAAGATTCTTGAGCTCGAGTGCCAGAAAGGCTATCTCAATTCAGCAGTCATCGGTGGCCTAGATAAATTTCTCCACAAGTGGGTAGCTCAGGCGAAAGCCTCGATAACTAATCCTCAGCTTTTGGCACAGTTTCACCGCCTCCGCCTGACTGACTCTGGCTATGCCTCACTGACCGAAGCGCAGCGTAAAGAGTGGGTAAGAGAGGTGCTTACCTTTCTGGCTGAATTGGAGCGCCCAGAAAAGGGAATAGGGGAGGTTGGATTACCCCAACCACCGACTCAGCCGGCCACGAAACCGAAGAGACAAAAACCGGTGAGCATCAAGCCTATTGACTCACCAATTACGGTAGTTAAGGGTATCAGCTCAAGCTTGGCGACCAAGTTTAGCAAACTCGGAGTAAGCACCGTTCGCGACCTGCTCTACTTTTTCCCTAACCGTCACCTTGATTACAGTCAGAGAAAGTACATCTCACAGCTCGCCGAGGGCGAAGAGGAGACTATAATCGCCAACGTGTGGCAGGCTCAGGAGGTCTACTTGGGTGGCCGACGCAGCACCGAGGCTATTGTTGGCGACGAGACCGGTAATGTTCGGGTAGTCTGGTTTAATAATCCCTACCTAGCGAAGAAGCTTACTACCAATACCAGAATAGTTATCAGCGGTCGGGTAGGTTTGTTCAAAGGAAGTCATGTCTTCCAGTCGCCGGAGTGGGAACTGGTTGGGGATGAGGACCTGATTCATACCGGGCGTCTGGTGCCCCTGTATCCGCTTACTCAGGGACTGCACCCGCGTCAGGTACGTAAGCTGATGAAAGAGGTTGTTGGCCAATGGGCAGAGTCAATAACAGATTTCCTGCCGGCAGGGGTGAAGAAACGCCGCAACTTCCTAGAGCTATCCCAGGCGATAGGCCAGGCCCATTACCCCGCTAATGAAACCTTGAAAACGCAGGCTAGGGTGCGGCTCGCCTTTGACGAACTTTTTCTTCTGCAGCTGGGGGTACTGAGTAAGAAGCGTGACTGGCAGGAGACTCAACCCGGTAATCCTCTCAGCCTCAAAAAGAAGGTGCTCGATACCTTTCTAAGTTCGCTCCCCTTTGAACTCACTCCGGCGCAACAGCGGGTGCTCGCTGAACTGCTGGCTGACCTAGCCAAGCCCAAGCCGATGTCCCGGCTGCTCCAGGGTGAGGTGGGTAGTGGTAAAACGGTAGTTGCCACCGCCTGTCTGCTGATGGCAGTAGCCAACGGCTACCAGGGAGCCTTCATGGCCCCGACCGAGATACTGGCCGAACAACATTTCACTACTATCCGTAAGCTCCTGTCCCCAATCGGAGACGAGGAGAAAGAGGAGGATGCTATATACCGCTACTCGGGCCCTCTACCGCAATCCATGACCGTCGCCCTGCTTATCGGCGACATTACCCAAAAAAGAAAGCAGAAACTCCAAAAGCGCATCCTAGCGGGTGAGGTAGATATCGTTATCGGGACTCATGCCCTCATTCAGAAGGGAGTGGAATTTCACCGGCTAGGGCTAGCCGTAATTGATGAGCAGCACCGCTTTGGCGTCGCCCAGCGCTCGGCGCTACGCCAGAAGGGGTTTAACCCGCACGTTCTGGTGATGACCGCCACCCCCATCCCACGCACTCTAGCCCTGACTCTGTACGGTGACCTCGACCTCTCAGTTATCGATCAGCTACCTCCCGGAAGACAGGTGGTGAAGACCAAGTGGCTCAAACCTGG
Organism: uncultured Dehalococcoidales bacterium; assembly: GCA_964472625.1. Taxonomy (GTDB): domain Bacteria; phylum Chloroflexota; class Dehalococcoidia; order Dehalococcoidales; family UBA5760; genus UBA5760. The sequence continues at coordinate 11,488 of CAYYLM010000013.1, read as the reverse complement.
TCAGCGGGCAAGTGCTTATGCCTTCCTGCACCGCCAGGTAGGTGAGGGACACCAGGCATTTATTATCTGCCCTCTGGTTGAGGAATCGGAGATTATTCAAGCCAGAGCTGCTACCGCTGAATACGAGCGCCTCTCCCGCGAGGTCTTCCCCGACCTCGAGCTGGGCTTGATTCACGGCCGCATGGCGGCTGCGGAGAAGGATAAGGTAATGCGGCGTTTCCGTACTGGGGAGCTTGATATTCTGGTCTCCACGCCGGTGGTAGAGGTGGGGATTGATGTGCCCAACGCCACCGTGATGCTGGTAGAGAGTGCTGACCGTTTTGGTCTCTCACAGCTACACCAGTTCCGGGGTAGGGTGGGGCGGGGGCAAGACCAGAGCTACTGTATGCTACTTGCCCAGAACCCCTCTGAGGTGGGTAGGGAGCGACTTGACATAATAGAGAAGACTCAAGACGGTTTCCAGCTCGCCGAGGAAGACCTAAAGCTACGCGGGCCGGGAGAGTTCTTCGGCACCCGGCAGAGCGGGCTGCCTGACCTGAAGATGGCAAGGCTCTCCGATGTGCCGCTGCTGGAGCTGGCCCGCAGCGAGGCAATAAGACTCTTTGAGATAGACCCTAACCTAGAGGAGCCGGAGCATGAGCTACTGAAGAAAGAACTGGCTCGGATCTGGCCGGAGGAAGCTGGTGAGTGGAGCTAGCCTGCCTGAATAATCAGGCGAGGAAACTCCATAGCTGGTGAATGAGCTACCCTCTCTCGCTAGCTTTGTGCTATAATCTAGGCATTAAAATCTAGCTTCTAAATAGGAGACGAAAAAGCATCTTGGTGATTAAACGTAAGATAGAGGAGCTACTCACGCAAGCCGCCAGCGAAGCTCAGCAGCAGGGCGAGCTGCCCGCAGTGGTTTTGCCTCCGGTAGCGGTGGAACACCCTCAGAACCCGGAATATGGAGACTACGCCTCAAGCCTGCCCCTGAAATTAGCCCGCGCTACCAGTGCTAAGCCACTGGCTATTGCTGAGGGGATTGTCAGGTTCATGCCACCTACCCCTGAGATTGATACCATTAGCGTGGCACCACCGGGTTTCATCAATTTCACCCTTAAGAGTGATTGGCTCACCAAACAGGTAGATGAAATCTTAAAAGCGGGTAGTACCTACGGCGATAGTAACCTGGGGCAAGACGCTAAGGTACAGATAGAGTTTGTTAGCGTTAACCCCACCGGACCGCTTCACGTGGGACATGGTCGTGGTGCTATTCTGGGGAGCGCTCTGGCCAACGTGCTCACGGCTACCGGCTATAACGTAGAGAGGGAATACTATATTAACGACGCTGGTAGCCAGATAGATGCTTTTGCCCGCTCTCTCTACACCCGTTATCAGCAGGGCTTGGGCACCAGCGCTGAGATGCCGAGTGACGGTTACCTGGGTAATTACATGATTAGCTTGGCACAAGAGATCATTGAGGAAGAAGGGGACAGGTTTTTAAAGCTTCCCGAGCCAGAGGCAGTCTCAGGGATAGGCAAAATCGGGCTAGACAAGATGATAAAGCAGATTAAGGCTGACCTTGAGTTATTGGACGTTATCTTTGATGTCTGGTTTAGCGAGCAGAGCCTCTACGACAACGGGCAGTACCAGAAGGCAATGTCACTTTTGCGTGACGGGGGCTATATCGGTGATAAGGAAGGAGCTACTTGGTTTATATCCACGGCGCTGGGAGAAGATAAGGATAACGTCGTGGTGCGGGGTGATGGCTCGCCCACCTATTTTGCCGCTGATATCGCCTACCACTATAACAAGTTTCTTGAGCGTAGGTTTGATCAGGTAATCGATATCTGGGGGGCGGACCACCAGGGTCATGTGTCCCGAATGAAGGCGGTAGCCAGCGCCTTTGGTATCGTCCCGGAGCGGCTCCAGGTGATAATCTCCCAGCTGGTAACCCTGCGCCGCGGCGATGAGCTGGTGCGCGTCTCGAAACGTAGCGGTGATATCATTACCCTGCGCGAGGTGGTCGAAGAAGTTGGGGCTGATGCCTGTCGCTTTTTCTTCCTGTCCCGCTCGGCGGATAGCCAGATGGACTTCGACCTAGAGCTAGCCAAGAAGCAATCGGCTGATAACCCGGTGTACTACGTGCAGTACGCCCACGCTCGAATTGCCAGCATCCTGCGCCTAGCTAAAGAAAGAGACATTAACTTTCCGGACGGCGATGTTTCCTTACTAACCACCGAGCCTGAGCTTAGCCTGATCAGAAAGATGCTGCTCCTGCCAGAGATAATTGAGATGGTGTCCACTACCTATGAGCCTCACCATCTCACCTACTACGCTCAGGACCTGGCGACTGTGTTTCACGGCTTCTATACACAGTGCCGGGTTGTTTCAGATAACCAAGCCTTGACCAAAGCCCGCCTTAAGCTGGTGATGGCCGCCAAGCTGGTTCTGGCTAAGACCCTTAATCTCATGGGCATGACCGCCCCGGATAAGATGTGAGGGGAAATTATCCGCTAAGCTAGATAACGACCCCCCAACGTGTAGTTGGTTGAAAATGATTAGAGGAGAGACTGAATAAATGAGACGGCGCATTTTCTCTGGAGCCCGTCCTACGGGGCGTCTACATTTAGGAAACTACCTGGGAGCCTTACAGAACTGGGTAAACCTTCAGAGCGAGTATGACTGTATCTACTGTGTGGTTGATATCCACGCCCTAACCAGCCTAGAGGATACCAGTGGGCTGCAGAAGAACATCCATGATATGGTGCTTGATTGGCTGGCGGCTGGTCTTGACCCGGGGAGAAGCATCCTTTTTGTTCAGTCCCACGTCCCTGAGGTAACCGAGCTACATACCCTGCTCAGCATGGTCACGCCGCTAAGCTGGCTGCTCAGGGTGCCCACCTTTAAAGAGAAGGTCAAGCTTCAACCGCAAAACGTAAACTATGGGCTGGTGGGCTATCCGGTTCTGCAGACAGCCGACATTGTGCTGTATAAGGCAGAGACTGTCCCGGTTGGCGAAGACCAGTTACCCCATCTGGAATTAGCCCGGGAGATAGTCCGCCGCTTTAATAATCTTTTCGGGGAAACCTTTCCTGAGCCTGAAGCTAAGCTGACTAGCTTCCCACTGGTGCTGGGGCTAGACGGTAAGGAAAAGATGAGTAAACAGATGGGTAACGATATTGAGCTAGCGCTAACCGATGAAGAGACCATAGCGCGAGTCATGGAGGCGGTTACCGACCCGGCGCGCCGTTACCGTGATGACCCGGGACACCCGGAGATATGTAATGTCTTTCGGCTGCATGGCTATTTCAGTCCTTTTGAGCAAGAGGATTTAGCTAGCCAGTGCCGTGCCGCTCAGATTGGCTGCGTTGACTGTAAGCAAAAGCTAGCCCAGGAGATTAATGATACCCTCAAATCCTTTCGGCAGCGGCGAGCCACCCTGGCGAGTAAACCTCGGTACATAACCGATGTCCTTAACGATGGCGCTTCCCGAGCCCGAGCGATAGCTCGGGAAACAATGAAAGAGGTCAAGCAAAGGATGGGGCTGCTCTAACCAGCGCCGGGTCGCCAGTTTGGCGGGCAGCAAATGTTAACAAAGGCAGATTCGAGCCACAGTTTCAAGCTAAGCGACCCGGTGTCTATCCACAAATCGCTTCATCCGAGACAAAGCCTCTTCAATTTCCCCGAGCGAGGTGGCATAGCAGCAGCGGACATACCCCTCACCACACTGCCCGAAGGCGATACCCGGAACTACAGCTACCCTTTCTTCAACGAGCAGCCTTTCCGCAAACTCTTCTGAGGTCATACCGGTACATTTTATTGATGGGAAGGCGTAGAAGGCTCCCCTTGGCTCAAAACAGGGGAGGCCGATTTCATTCAGCCCTTTGACTATGACCAGCCGTCGGCGGTTATATTCCTCAACCATACTAATGACACTATCCCCACCTGATTTTAGCGCTTCGATAGCCGCCACCTGCCCCATGGTTGGGGCACTCATTATGGTGTACTGGTGAATTTTGGTCATGGCGCTAATAATCTCCTTACTAGCTGCAGCATAACCGATGCGCCATCCAGTCATGGCATAGGATTTAGAAAAGCCCCCCAGCAGGATAGTGCTTTCCTTCATCCCGGGCAGCGCCGCCAGGCAGGTATGCTCCACGCCGTAGATGAGTCGGGCATAGATTTCATCAGAAATCAGAGGTATCTGGTGGCGCCGGGCCACCTCGGCTATCTCCTCAAGCTTACCCCGGGGCATTACTGCCCCCGTGGGGTTAGCCGGGTAACCAAGCAGAATGGCTCTAGTTTTATTGGTGATTCTAGCCTCAATATCGGCCGCGCTAACCTCAAAATCATTCTCCTCAGTAGTCGGTACCATAACCGGGATACCCCTTGCCAAAATAACGCAAGCATCATAGGAAACGTAATGAGGGTCGGGCATAATGACCTCGTCACCCACATCAAGGATAGCTCTCATGGTTAGGTCCAGTGCTTCACTTACCCCAACAGTTACTAGCAGCTCGCTAGCGGGGTCGTATTTGGGGCTATAGGTATCCTCTAGATATTGTGACAGCCTCTCGCGCAGTTCTGGCATTCCCAGGTTGGAGGTGTACATGGTGTAGCCCTTTTCTAGTGAGCGAATAGCTGACTCGCAAAGAGGCCACGGAGTGGCAAAATCAGGCTCACCAACCCCAAGTGAGATCACCCCATCAATGGAAGCCAGTAAGTCAAAAAACTTCCTGATGCCGGAAGGCGATATTCGGCTTACCGGCGACGAGATAAGACCCCGTTTCTTCTTAGACTCACGACAAGGTTTGATTATCATCAAGCCCTCCGGGTAATTTTCTAGAGCACCACTTGCTGCCGTTTAACCTCTTCCACTTCTTCCAGAATCTCCCCATCTTCCTTGTACCGCTTTAGGATGAAGTGGGTGGCAGTACCCTGGACACCTTCAATTGTGGCCAGCTTTTGAGACACGAAATTAGCCACTTCATGCTCAGTTTTGCCGACTACTAGCACAGCTAGGTCATACTCGCCTGAGGCGAGGTAGACAGAACGGGCCTGCGGAAAGCGGTAGACACGCTCGGCAATGGCGTCAAAACCGACATCCTTTTGGGGGGTCACCTTGACATCAATTAGCGCCCACACCCGTTCGTCCTCCACCTTATCCCAGTTAACCACTGCCTTGTACTTTAGGATGACTCGGTCTCTCTGAGCCTGCTTGACGAGCTTGGTAACCTCGGTGGCAGAGATGCCCGTCATCGCGGCAATCTGTTTGGTGGTAGTTCGGGCATCGCTCTCCAGTATTCTAAGAATTTCAGTTAACATGTTTAACTCCTGGCTACTTCACTTAGCGACCACTGGTGTTGAGTCTCATTATAGCAAAGATTAAATAGTTTGTTATCCCCGGCGCTGACCTGAAAGCACCGCTTCCCCGGTTGCTGCCAGGTTTTTTCTATCGCCACCACCTCATAGGCTATGCCCTGCCACACAAAAGACCTTGGGCGCTCAGCATAGGTGTGCCCTGAATAGCAACTAACTTCAAGTTCAGCTAAACCCATTTCCTTTTATCGCCTCCTCAAAAGGGGCTGGGGAAAGGTAGTACTCAGCCAGACTATACATTGAGAGGGGCAATTAGTTCGGGGAAGCACTCTCGACAGTACATGCCTAGATTATGGGTTGCCCATCTCTTGAGGAAGGCTAGGTCCAGCTCTTGATTGTTGATATCAAAAGTAAGCCCCATCAGCTTAGCCTGCTCCCAATCAAAAGATGACGTCCTTTTTTCTACTGAAATTACCTTGGCAACTATATCAGGATAGCTGGCCCCAAAGGCAGTGCCTTCTTCAAAAATGAGCTTCAGCCTGGGTGCGGCAGAGTCTATCTTTACCTTCTTCTTGGCTCGCTCTAGAAAACTGTCAAAGCTAAGCTTATCCTTAGCCAGTTCGGTAGCGATAACAAAATCAATGATTGAGGTTATTTCCTGGTTATATGAATTAATACGCTCTTGGGCCAGTTCAGAAAGGTATCCAGCGTACTTTCCGACCTTGTCTGGTCCAATCATCGTTGATAACAAAAGCTCGTATTTATCTCTAAAGGTGTAGCCCACGGCGGTCCCCTTGATGTAGGCATCCAGGCATATCCGTATGAGCCGGAAGTATTCAAGCTTTAGCCCGCCAAATCTAACCAAACCCAGAAGGGATGGCGCCCAGCCCACCGCCTCCTTCAGGGCATCCCCCATAATATACGCCGTTAGCGTCCTCGTCGGCTGAAAGGGCATCTTAGCCCCTCTTTAGAGAG
>CAYYLM010000013.1:0-5112 GCA_964472625.1 uncultured Dehalococcoidales bacterium | reverse complement strand
GCATGGGCAATCTTTAGGATAGTCTCCTCAGCGAAGGGCTTAGCGATAATCTGCATACCAATGGGTAGGCCGTCGGCAAAACCAGCCGGGATGGAGATAGCCGGCAGGCCGGCAATGTTTATCGGCAGGGTGCAGACATCGCTCAGGTACATCTGAAGGGGGTCATCTACCTTTTCCCCAATCTTAAAGGGGGCGGTGGGTGAGGTAGGTGTAACTAGGGCATCAAACCGGCTAAAGGCCTGGTCAAACTCCTGCCTTATCAGGGTACGCACCCTCTGGGCCTTGAGGTACCAAGCATCATAATAGCCGGCCGATAGGGCATGGGTCCCCAGCATGATACGCCTTTTCACCTCGGGGCCAAAACCATACTGGCGCGTTTTCTCCATGGCCTCCCACATGCTATCAGTCTCCTGATAGGAGTAACCATACTTGACCCCATCGTAGCGGGCGAGGTTGGCTGATGCCTCTGACGGCGCGATGATATAGTAGGCAGCCAGGGCATAAGGGGTATGGGGCAGTGACATCTCCTGGTCTACGCTGGCACCCAGTTCCTCAAGCTTACTGATAGCCGCTCGTATAGCCACCGCTACCTCAGCCTGCATTCCCTCAACAAAATACTCCTTAGGGATACCGATGTGGAGACCCTTGGTGTCACCCGTCAGGCACTGAGTATAATCAGGTACCGGATAAGGGACTGAGGTAGCGTCCCGGGGATCATAACCCGCAATGGCATTTAGCACTAAGGCACAATCAGTAACATCTTGAGTTAGCGGCCCGATCTGGTCAAGGGAACTGGCAAAGGCCACCAGGCCGTATCGGCTTACCCTACCGTAGGTTGGTTTGAGGCCGGTAACGCTGCAGAAACCAGCCGGCTGACGAATACTGCCGCCGGTATCCGAGCCCAGGGAGTAGATGGCTTCACCGCTGGCTACCCCGACCGCTGAGCCTCCGCTACTGCCACCGGGGACACAGCTCAGCTCCCAGGGGTTACAGGTGGGGTAAAAGGCGGAGTTCTCAGTGGACGAGCCCATGGCAAACTCATCCATATTTGCCTTGCCCAGGATGACCGCATGGCACTCATTTAGCTTCTCAACCACCCTAGCATCATACGGTGGTACAAAACTAGCCAGCATTTTTGACGAGCAGGTGGTGCGTATTCCTCTGGTGCACATGTTATCTTTGACGAGTACCGGAATACCGGTAAGAGGGCTAGCCTCACCACTGGCTATTAAGGCATCGGCCTCCTGGGCTTGCGAGAGCGCCAAATCGTCAGTAACGGTAACCAGGGCATGAAGCTTCGGCTCCACTTCACGAATCCGCGCCAGACAGGACCTAGTTAATTCAACTGAGGAGAGCTGCCTAGTCTTAAGTAACTGACCTGCTTCATGGATGGTCGGCCGGTTATGATTGTTTATCAGAATAACTCCCCCGCTTCTATTTATGGCCTCAGCCTCTTTCCCCGTAAAGAGACGTGGTCATGTGTCAGCCGAGCACGGCTCGCACCCTAAAGAAATCGCCCTCTTTCTGCGGGGCATTAGCCAGAATCTGATCTGGGGGCAGGGAGGCCTGAGCTTCATCGCCTCGGATTACATTCTGGAGAGTAATAGATTGGGTGGTGGGTGGAACACCGGTGGTATCTACCTGCTGCAGAACCCGGAAGTGCTCAAGGAGGTTAGAGAGTTGCTGGCTAAACCTATCTATTTCGGTCTCATCTAGACCCAGTCGGGCCAGGCGGGCAATATGTAGTACCTCTTCACGGCTAAGTCTCATTAGCTAACCCAAAACATCGTTGTGTTGGTCAATTATAGCACCGCCGTTTGCCTACCAGCAAACGGGGTAATCCTGATATAATAAACAGCAAAGGCAGCATGAGAAGGTCTAGGCTTGTATTTGCTATCTTCGCCACCTTGGGTGAGGAAATAGCCCTAGCGCTATTTGTCCTCTTAGGCTTACCCCGACTGGGGGTTACCGTACCTCTGGGTGGTTTAATCGCGATGATGGCGGGGCTGGCAACCTACGGTGTTTTTTCTTACCGACTGGGCAGTCGAGCCCTTAGGAAAAAGCCGCTAGCTGGTTTTACGGATATGGTGGGCAGTAAGGGTACCGTGATCGAGCCATTAGTCCCGAGGGGTACCATCAAAATTGGCGGTGAGCTCTGGGAGGCGGAGTCAACTGACCGTGAGATAGATGCCGGTGAGGAGGTCACCGTAATTGGGCAGCAAGGGCTTAGGCTCATGGTGCGTAAGAGTGGCACCGACGCCCAATAGAGACCCTACCCATCTGCTAAGAAATGACCTTCAGCTCATTACAGATTATAGCTAGGACATTTGCGTTCAGCCGGGCTTATTAAGGCTAGCCGCTCAAGAATTTCGCCCCTGATGCTAATGGTTACTTCCTCAAGGGGGATGGTTTTACCACTTAGCTTCAGTGCTTGCCCTGCTAGGTGTACTAGCCCTGAGCAGCAAGGCACCTCCATATGGACCACCGTCAAGCTCTTTACCTCGGAGCGGCGCAAAATCTCGGTTAGCTTATCCAGATGAGCCTGGAAGTCATCCAGCTTGGGACAGGCTACTAGCAGGCTATGATTTTCTAAGAAATTCTGGTGGAAGCCAGCATAGGCAAAGGGAACACAGTCCGCAGCCAGTACTAGCCTAGCTCCCTGAAGAAACGGCGCGTTAGGTGGCACCAGGGTAAGTTGAACCGGCCAGTGACTAAGCCCTGATGACAGGTGCTCTTCCGTACCGACGAATTCCTTTTTCTCCCGTCGGGCAAACTGGGTCACCGTAGTCGAAGGACAACCACAGGGGAGCCGCTCTTGTGCCAGCTTCTCTTTTTCCAAGTGGCGCTTAACAGCCGCTTCGTCGAAGCCTTCAGCAACTCTCTCCTCAATGGTGATGGCTCCCTGAGGGCATTCCCCGAGGCAAGCGCCCAGACCATCGCAAAATGTTTCACTGATGAGCTTTGCCTTGCCGTCAACGATCTGCAGAGCCCCCTCGGCACAGGCGGGAACACAGGCTCCACAGCCGTTACACTTCTCCTCATCGATACTAATTATCTTTCTGGTAACCCTGTTTGTCATTTTACCCTCTCTTTACAAACCTAACCTCCGCAGAGCGGTTCTAATCCTCACCCCTAAGCCTTCGCCACCTTTCCTCTCCCAGGCACTGACGGGCCGAGGCACACCACTCAATACAGGAAGGTGTTTTCTCCCGGTAGACATTCTTACCACATTGGGGACATTTCACCTTGACTTCGTCAGAGAAGATTTCAACCTCGTGGCCACAGTTGGGGCATTTATGCAGCTCGGCCCGTAATTTCTGGCTATCCTGTCCCGGACACCGACTGTACATCTCAATACCTCCCTCTCCAGCAGTATATGTTCGCCTCCTACTCTATAATAGGACTAACTAACCTGATTAACCATGATTTAAATCATATAAACAAGAAAACCACCGACTATCGGGGGTGTCAAGACCACTTGTGGATAAATAGGAGGTCCCGCCGCTCTGAGCCCTATACCTCTGGTGGGCCCTCGCTCAGCAGCCTGAGTTTCTCCTTATCACGGATAATTATCCTACCGCGGGTAGAACTGACAATACCCCTATCCCTGAACTGGCTCATGACCCGGATTGCGGTCTCGGTAGTGGTTCCGGCCATATCGGCAATCTCCTGGCGGGTGAAGGGGAGGGTAAGGCCAAGCTTTGAAGAGAGCCTAAGTAGGACACTGGCCAAACGTGGCTCAACTCTCTCCACAGCCAGGTCTCTGAGGCGGCTCTGGGCATCCCGGAGCCGTTCCCCCAGGATATTGATAATTCTGAGGGCTACCTGAGGGCGACTGGCCAAGAAGGCTAAGAAGTCTTCCCGCCTAATCCCCACTACTCTGGTTTCGGCCACGGCCTGGGCTGAAGCCGGATAGGGCTTGCCCTCAAAAACAGCCACCTCGCCGAACATCTCACCGGCACCAAAAAAGGCGATAACAAACTCCTTCCCTGACGAGGAGTGCTTGAGAACCTTGACTCTTCCCTCAGCAATAAGGTAGAACCATTCCGGACTATCTCCATCCCAGAATATGAACTCGTTGGGCGTAAGACTACGCTCCACAGCTAGTTTAGCCAGTTCGTTAAGCTCATCATCGCTTAAACTGGAGAAAATAAGCGATTGCCTTAGAATCTGAACTGCAGCGCTAGGCGGTAACAAGGTAACTCTCCTCCGCAGTAGCTTCCTTAAGCAAATACCTCCCTGCGGACGAATTATAACACATTAGTTATTGGCCCAACCTCTGAATTTCCTGTTTGAGATGACTTGACGGCTACGATAAGAAGATGTAAGCTCACCACAAGCAAACTGGAGGCTAAAGTCGATGAAGAACGTCAAATATGTCTGCCCAGAATGTGGTTACGAATCTGAGGTCGCCGGTTTATGCCCCAATTGCCAAGTGCCACTAGTGGCTAGCTGCCCCACATGTGGCAATCCCGTAATTGGCGAATTTATCCAATCGGTAGAGGACTGAACTTTGCTTGATTCCTTATCTCAGAACAGAACTTTTGAAAACCTGAGGTGAAGAACAACCAAACAGTTTCTCACTCGTTACAATTTATAGGAGTAATAATCTACAGGTTCTTAAGCAAAAGATGAGAGAATGACAGACAAACGAGTAGTCATCTATTCGACGCCTACCTGTCCTTACTGCAAGAGGGTAAAAGATTACCTTACCCGAAAAGGAGTACCATATATTGAACACAATGTAGCCCTAGATCGAGACGCAGCTAAGGAGATGGTAAAGAAATCAGGACAGCTGGGCGTCCCAGTCATCCTTATTGATGATGAAGTCCTCATCGGCTTTAATCAGACCCAGCTTGACAGGTTGCTAGCCTCCTAGTCCCTGTCGACAGGGACTAGAAATTCGTTTCCCCGGCGCATATATCTTTGCCCCTACATAATGCCTTTTGCTAAGGTGTTACTCGCTACCCAAAAAGATATATTGACTTGCACTACAGATGAATTGTTTGCTAAACTCACCTGTAATGGGCCGCTAGCTCAACTGGCAGAGCAGCTGACTCTTAATCAGCCGGTTGGAGGTTCGAGTCCTCCGCGGCTCACGCTCAAACGATA
>CAYYLM010000012.1:0-42642 GCA_964472625.1 uncultured Dehalococcoidales bacterium | reverse complement strand
TGGGAAGATTCGCGAAGTTCGAGAAATACCTATCCAGAGGGGAAGATGGGTTAGCTTATGCCGGGGCAGGGGTAGTTCTCTTTATGATGGGATACACGGTGGTGGGGGTGGCGAGCCGCTACGCCGGTACGCCGGTAAAGGGTTTCACAGAGTATGTTACCCTAATTTTTGTCTTAGCGATAATGTTTGCCGTTTCCTATGCCCAGCGTCGGTGGGAGCATCTGTCACTGGGGATTGTGTTTGACCGGATGTCAAAAGAGCATCAACGCATTGTTCTTTGTGTCCTCCTTTCGCTAGGGATATTCATCTGTATTCAGCTCACCTGGTCAGGCGTGGTGAAAACAGTCTGGGCGTATCAGACGGGGGATTTACTTCTGGGGGCGGTATCAGTCACGACCTGGTGGTCACGGATGGGTATACCCATTGGCATATCCATAGCTACCGTGCGTCTCGCAGTCCAGCTGGTTCAAGCGATAAGAAGGGAGATATGATGATTAAGGAGACAAAGCCATGGACGCATTGACTATCGGCATCATCATGGTGGTGTGTCTGGTAGTACTCATAGTGCTGAAGTTCCCTGTTGGCTATGCCTTCCTCATCATCGGCTTCTTTGGATTCATTGCCCTGAGGGGTTGGGATAGCGCTTTTTCCTACCTCGTTACAAAAGTATTTTCTGGTTGCACCCAATATTTGCTGACTACGGTCCCTCTGTTCGTCCTCATGGGGGAGATTGCCTTTGCCTCCGGCATTGGTGAAGGGTTATTCAAGGCAGCCTCGGCATGGCTAGGAGGGATTAGAGGTGGGCTGGTGATAGCTACCACCATATCTAACGCCGGATTTGGAGCTGCCTGTGGCATGCCCACCGCAGCAACAGCAGTGTTCGGTAAGGTGGCTATCCCCGAGATGCTTGAGGCCAAGACCGACCGTCGCTTGGCAGCAGGCTCTGTGGTAGCAGCAGCCGGTTTGTCAGCGATAATCCCTCCCAGCGTAATCGCTATTATTTATGGCTTCCTCGCCATAGCCCCCATTCACAAGATCCTTATGGCTGGTCTTCTCCCCGGTCTACTCAGTGTCGGGATTACCGTGGCGATGTTAGCTGTCAGGCTGAGAGCCAACCCCGCCTTATGCCCACCTATAGAACCGGTGCCGTGGCGGGAAAGATGGCGCCTGCTTCGAGGAGTCTGGGGAATGATAGCCGTGGTGGTACTAGTTATCGGGGGCATTTACGGTGGTCTATTTTCCCCAACTGAAGCCGGTGCTGTCGGTGCTGCCGGCATGTTCATCATCGCCCTTGCGTTAAGGAAGCTCAACCGACAAAACGTCCGCGACGCCCTGATGCTGACTGCCCGAACCACCAGCATCATCTTCATTGTTATGGGTGGGATTATTTTCTTCACCGGCTTTCTCTCCCTGAGCGGTATCAGTGCAACAATGACCAATGCGGTCACTGGTCTGGCTATACCACCTGTTGGTGTGGTCATCATCACCATGTTTATCTTTCTCGGCTTGGGTTGTGTTCTTGACCCGTTCTCCGTGCTGTTCCTGGCCATTCCCTTGTTGGCGCCAGCCATGGAGGCGATAGGGACTAACCTCATCTGGTACGGTGTGCTGGTGGTGAAGATGGCAACCATTGGGATGTTTACTCCGCCGGTGGGTCTGAACTGCTATATGCTTAAGATTGTGCGCCCCGACTTTGAGCTAGGGGAAATCTTTAGCGGCGCTTATTGGTTCCTGGCGGCGGAGGCGGTAACTATGGCTCTGCTGATTGCCTTCCCTGCGATTAGCTTGTTGCTGCCCGCCCTGATGTATCGAGGTTGATGTTTGTTGTAGGCATTAGCTAAACCCTTAAGGTAGATACTCCTTCAGGATTTACCGCTGAGGTAAATCCTGAAGGAGTATCTTTGTTTTCTATATACAGAACAAGAATCTTGAGCTTAATACTGATTTCATACTCAGGGAGCCCTATTAAAGGGGTGCTGTTTCTTGATACCATTAAAGCTTTTGGCGGGCAGTTCTAATTTATCACTCCCATCCCCTGTTTCAACTGCTATTTCTTGAATCGGACCGACTTGAACCTCTGCATTTGTTCCTTTATGGCGACTTCGGTTGGCAGGCGTTCCATACTTGATGCACCATAAAACCCGTGCACGCCCTCCGTATTGTTGAGAACGTAATCAGCATCTTCAGGCATGGATATTGGCCCCCCGTGGCACAAGACAATGATGTCTGGATTTACCGATTTTGCCGCGTCGCAGATTTTCTGTACCTTCGCTGCTGCTTCCTCGAGTGACAGTGCCGTCGAAGCCCCTATTGCCCCCTTGGTAGTCAGTCCCATATGGGCGACAACAATGTCAGCACCGGCTTCGGCCATTGCCTCTGCTTCCTTACCATTGAACGCATATGGTGTGGTCAGGAGGTCCAGTTCATGAGCCTTGCGAATCATGTTAACCTCAAGACCATATCCCATACCGGTCTCTTCAAGGTTTTGCCGGAACAAACCGTCACATAAGCCAACCGTGGGAAAGTTCTGGACTCCTGAGAAGCCGATCTCCTTAACCTGCCTAAGGAAGACGTCCGTCTGACGGAAAGGATCCGTGCCACACACTCCGGCAAGAACCGGGGTGTCTTTGACAACGGTCAGCACTTCACCAGCCATTTCCATGACAATAGCGTTGGCGTCCCCGTATGGCATCAGGCCGGCAAGTGAGCCTCTACCTGCCATGCGGAAACGCCCGCTGTTATAAATCACAATCAGGTCAACTCCCCCTGCCTCCTCAAACTTTGCGCTGATACCAGTTCCGGCGCCGGCACCGATAATCGGAAGCCCTGCCTCAATATTCTTCCTCAACCGCCCAAGGATTTCACTACGTGTGAATGCCATAATTACCTCCTTTGCTTTTGTCTTGCCTGTTTGATTAGACCTAGCCTCATCTTAACCGCTTTGCCAGAAAACTCAGGATCATTGATATTGCTATCTGTTTCATTACAGGAATACCCACGTTGACGTTGACCTTAGTGGCATCGAACATTGCGTCTTACAGCCTTTCTGATACTCTCGTTCTAACAGATCCACCCCTAGATTCCCTCAAAAGCGATATTGCGTAACTACTCATATCTTACTAGAAGTCTTCTAATAATTGAAGTGAGGTAAAGGCAGAAAACGCAAAGGTAGGTCAAGCAAACCTATAAGCCGAGTTCTGTACTCCGAATCCTCGGAGCGGTGACCATCTATCTAGCCCTGATGTTACCACCAGGGTCAAGCGACCTACCCAGGGACAGGCCGGGCGTCCTTATGTCCCTCTGTTTGGTCTTGCTCCGGACGGGGTTTACCCAGCCGACTGGTCACCCAGCCGCTGGTGAGCTCTTGCCTCACCATTTCACCCTTACCCCGAGTGCCTCGGGGCGGTATGTTTCTGTGGCACTTTCCGTAGGGTCACCCCTCCTGGGTATTACCCAGCATCCTGCCCGGTGGAGCTCGGACTTTCCTCCCGCTCTAGAGCGAGCGGTCACCCGGTTTACTTGACCCACTTTTATACTATGCCCAGAGGGCACTAAAGTCAATCTTAAGCGATACCTGCCACCTATCAATTAGGGGCAAGAGACGGGAAGCCTCACTTCAGGGCGATATTGGCTAGCCTGTCAGCCTCGGCATTCTGCCGACGCGGCACATGGGTAATGCTAAAACTCCTCAGCCGACCCAGGAGCCCCCTTGCCTCACTATGTAAAGTTTTCAGGGCAGCGTTTTTCACGCGGTAGCTACCATTTAATTGCCTCACTACCAGCTCTGAGTCCAGGTATATGCTTGCCTCAGTAGCCCCCAGTCTGCGAGCTTCCTCCAGAACAGCGATGAGCGCCCGGTACTCCGCCTGATTGTTGGTCGCCCGGCCAATCCTCCGCGAAACAGTAGCCAGGAGCCGTCCCCTCCCGTCCTTTATCGTCGCCCCGATAGCCGCTAGACCAGGGTTACCCCGGGAGACACCGTCGGCGTGGAGTATTACTCTTTTCACTTCCAAATCTGGTAACCCTATCCCTCTAAAACTCCCTTAACAAGGGGCTATATATTCCCGCTAGCCTCGCTCGCATCTCTACTTTTCGTTGATATCTAGCCTCTATTCAGCCACCTTAAGCCAGGAAAAGTATCCGCCCACAGCTACTGCACTGAATTAAGTCACCACCCCTGGCCCGCTGCAGCTCAGCATTTGATAGCGATATGCGGCAACCACGGCACACCCCCTGCTCCACCTTGGCTACCGCCATCCCCCTCTGCTTCTTAAGCTCACCGTAAAAATCGACTGCCTCGGAGTCAACCTGGGCTGCTACTACCTCACGCTTCTGCCTGAGACTCACAAGCTCAGCCTCCAGACGCTCCTTCTCAGCCTTCAGCTTTCCCTGCTGGTCCTGCCATTCAGCCTCCAGCGTTTTAAGCCCACTTTTCAAAGTATCAACACTGGCTCCCACCTCCTCCACCTGCTCCATTACCTCTATCACCCTATCCTCCAGTTCGTTACGCTTAGCTTTTAGTATCTCAAGCTCATGCTGGAGGTTGGCTAGCTCTTTGGGGTTTTTTGTCCGACCACTGTAAAGTTCCTCTTCGGCTTTGGTTATCTTGGAGGTGATATCATCTATTTCCCACTCCAGTGAGTGCTGGGTATGCCCTAGTTCTTCTCGACGCTGACTTTCCGAGGTAAGCTTACTGCGAGCGCTAAGCACTGCCTGACTTTCCCCAAGCTGACTGGCTACCTGCTTCAGCACTCGCTCCTGAGCTTCAAGCGCCAGGTCCACCTCCTGCAGTTCGTAAAGCTGTTTGGCGACATTCATTTTGAACTCTGCCCCATTTTATAATGGCGGCACTACAATATCAATTCCCATATTTTTTCCGTCGCAAACCAAAATAGGACAAAACTCTATAGCCTGAATAGAACATATGTGCTATTATAAAGAGGCTACTTTTCCAGGAGTGGAAGTTATGAGACTCCTTAAATTAGCTCTAGAAAACCAGCGGTGGGACCTAGCTGCCCACGTCATTGTCCTTGCCTCGGCACGGGTGCTGAGTCGCCGACACCAGAAAAATAAGCGGCAGAGTGGAGATAGACCAAATGCCCAGCTCAGAAAGAGAGAAAAAGAGGTGCCCCCAAGGGTAATCAGAATGCTAGAAAGCATGGCTTCTACTCCAAGGTCCTTGCTGAGGCGGAAAGACTAGACTTTGAATATGCCACCAGCGTAGAGGGTATTGATGATGAGATTGCCCTTCTCAGGGTCAAGATAAAGTCGCTCCTCGCCCATGACCCGAATAACATCAAGCTCATTATGCAGGCAACCAACACCCTGGCCCGGCTGGTCAGAATGCGGTATAACATCAGCAAGAAGGACAAGAAGGGACTGAAGGAGGCGATTGGTAATGTCCTCAGAGATATCGCCCTGCCCCTCGGCATCGGCATCGGCGCCACCCTCAACAAATAGTCGGCAGGGACCAGATAAAGCGTCACCTTCCCGGGCGAGCATAGCTAGACTCAGACCCTACCAGCGAGAGGTAGCCCTAGCCATACTGGACAGCGTCTTCTCCAGGAAGGGGCTTACCTTTTCAGTAGAAATCGCCCGCCAGGGGGGTAAGAACGAGCTCTCGGCTCAGCTTGAGCTCCTGCTCTTAACCCTGCACATAACCGAGCCCAAAAATCTGGTCAAGTGCTCTCCCACCTTCAAGCCGCAAACAGTTATCTCCATGATGCGTCTTAAGGACCGGCTGAATGATGCTGGTTTTAACGGCATCTGGGTAGCTGAGCTGGGCTACATCATAAGGCTCGGTAATGCCCGGGCGATATTCCTTTCGGCAGATGAGTCGGCTAATGTGGTCGGCAATACCGCTCACCTCCTGCTGGAAATAGATGAGTCTCAGGATGTGAACCAGGAAAAATATGACAAAGAGTTCAAGCCGATGGGGGCCACCACCAACGTGACTACGGTGCATTACGGCACGACCTGGGACGATGCTACCCTCCTGGAGGAGATAAAGCAGACCAATCTAGAACTGGAGAGAAAAGATGGTAAGAGACGCCACTTTCGCTACGACTGGCAGGAAGTAGCCCGGTATAACGCTGATTACCGTGCCTACGTCGAAGCTGAACGGGAGCGGCTGGGAGAAAATCACCCGCTCTTCCTTACCCAGTATCGGCTTCTGCCAATTCACAGTGGGGGCGGCTTTCTGGACTGTCAGCAGCGGGCTCAGATAAGCGGGCAGCACTCTAGAAAGCACCAGCCTGATGGTGATAAGGTCTATGTCGCCGGTATTGACCTAGCCGGAGAGGCCGAGGAAGAAGCTGGGCTAAAGCCCCTTAATCCCCACCGGGATGCCACCGTGGTTACCATCGGCGAACTGGACTTCTCCATGGGTAGCCAGATGGTAAGGGAGCCCCTTATCAGGGTCATTGAGCACTTCTGGTGGACGGGCAAGAAACACTCCGAACTCTACCCGCAGCTGGTTGATATTCTCAAGAACGTGTGGCACTGCCGCAGGGTGGTTGTCGATGCCACTGGAGTCGGGCAGCCGGTAAGCTCCTTCCTCAGAAAGTCACTGGGCTCAAGAGTATCCCCGTTTACCTTTACCGCCCAGTCCAAATCACAGCTGGGTTTCAGGTTACTGGCTACAGTTAACTCGGGCCGGCTTAAGATGTATCTCGGCGATGGTTCTTCGGAATACCAGGAATTCTGGCTTGAGCTGGAGAGAGCCCAGAGCCACTACCGCCCCAACCAGACGATGAACTTCTACGTTGACCCTTCCCGGGGGCACGACGATTTCCTAATGAGTCTGGCACTGCTGGTGGAAGCCGCTAACCAGTACTCCCCCCGCAGTGCCAGAGGTAGCTAGTTCTTTAAATTAGTAGTAATAGGCGCGCCGCTTACCCAGGTAGTAACCAAAGAGTACCGCCCCGATTACACCCAGCCCCCACCACAGGTGGATAATCCAGTCGGGCCAGGCAAAGCCAACATGGAAGGTGCTAACGTCCGACCAAGCACCGGTGTTAGCGGCACCATCGATGGCTCTTACCCGCCAGTAGTAGGGCTCTTCCTCAGACCTTGACGGAAGGGCCTCTTCTTTAGTTGTAATGGTATATTCTGAGTCGGTATGCCCCTCTACATCCAGCACTATAGAAGCCGCCGCGAAGTCCTCACTGGTGGCTACCTGAAGGTCATAGGTTACCCCGCTGGGATCCTCGACAGCCTCCCAGTCAAATTCGGTCATTGACTTTGCCTTGGTACCCGTCTCCGGTAACAGTAGCTGCGGTTTTCCCGGTGACTGTGCCTCCATATAGAAGAGAACCTCAAGGGAGTTGGTGCCGTCACTGGCGGTTATGGTGTGCTCTCCAGCCGCACTCTTGGGGATATCGAAGGTAGCCGTAAAATCACCGTTAGCATCGCTGGTGGCCGTGGCGACTACCTGAGGCTCAGTGGCGTAGGTAATGGTGATGGTTGAGTTTGCCTCAAAGCCAACGCCACTTAGGGTAACACTATCGCCGACGTAACCGGGGGAACCGGGGGTGGTAGCCGCACTGATTGAGATTTCGATACCTATCTCAACCAGGAAACTACCGCTATCATCGTTACCCTCGTCGTCCTCAACCAACAGGTCATAGGTGCCCTCCTCAATATCGGGCACGCTAAAGCTGATGCTGAAGCTGCCGTCACTGTCAGCCTGACCACTGCCCGCCGCCATGGTGCCCAGGAATATATCTACATCGGCCCGGTCGCCAAAACCGGTGCCGGTAACGGTAACGGTAGCATCCGGCGGCGCGTGATTCGGAGTGAAGCTCATCTCCGGCTCGACCTCAAAAGTCTCCTCAAGCTCGGTGAGGGTCTCGTCCATGATGGTGATGGTGTGGTCACCAGCGGTACTCTCCGGGATGATAATGGTGCAATCGAAATCACCCCGGCTGTCGGTCTCTTCGTCACCACTCTCGATACTTATGCCGGTACCGTCATACTCGATGGTGAGCTCTTCATCCTCGCCGAAGTTCTCACCGCTAACCACCACTTCGGTGCCGACCGGACCGTGAGTCGGATCAAAATCGGTAATCTCTCCCCCCTCCACCGTAAACTCAGCCACCGCCCTGATGTAGTCCTGGTCGCCCATGGTAACACAGATATAATAGGTACCGCTGCGGACATCATGGTCTTCGTCCCCGTCGTTCAACCTATCGGGCACTTCATATGTCTCACTGAATTCACCGTCAACTTCAATCTCAAGGTCATTATCAAGGCGCTCCCAGGACTCTACCTCATCGCCGATATTCCACCCCGTCTCCACATCACCGCCCTCATAGTAAACAAAAAATATGTCAACCGACGGCTCATAAGGAGGTATAGCACCGGGATCAGGTTCCGGCCAGTCCGTACCATCAATGTCAAACTCGTCGCCGATTCTCCCCTCATTAGGGTCAAGCTCAATCTCCCTAGCCGCTAGGGCCGGGGTAGCCGGTATAACTAGCACCAGCAGCGACAGGATAATCCCTATCGCCAGCATTCGGAATAACTTTGTGCGCTTCATCAAAACTCACCTCCTGTTTTCCTTAATTATAACGCCAAAATCTAAAGGAAGTTAGGCTACCGAAACAAGATATGCTATATTCCCACCTCCACTAGTTTGCTTCACTAATTATAAGGTAAGCCCAAATATTTTGTAAAAGTTTTAGCTACGGCCGCCGGGCATAGGCTGTCCTCCGCCCCAGCCAGAAGCCAAAGAAGCCAGCCCCGGCGATACCGAGACCAATCAGCACCTTCTTAACCGTTTCGGACAGGGTAAACCGGGAGCCGACATAGAACGAGCCGACCTCTGACCACTCACCCTCGTTAGCGGCGTTATCTACCGCCTTCACCCGCCAGTAGTGAGGGGCTTCTTTACTACTTGGTGCCAGCTCTTCCCCCTCAGCGACATCATATTCAGAATCGGTAAGCCCCGTCCTCTCCAGCACGATATTAGAGACGGCAAAGCTATCCTTGGTAGCTACCTGAAGCGTGTAGGTGACACCACTCTCATCGTTAACGTCCTCCCAGTCAAAGCTTGCCCTTGCCTCAGCTCTAGTGTTGTCTTCAGGGAAGATTAGTACCGGCGCGGGCGGTGAATTCGTCTCCATGGTAAAGATACAGGTAGCGGTGTTGGTGCCATCGGTGATGGTTACGTTATGATTACCACCACTGCTGGGCGGGACAATAAAGTTTACCGAAAAGGTACTGCTACTACCCGCAATCGCAGTAGCCACCTCCTCATCATCGTAGGTAATGGTAACCAGAACCCCAGCCTTAAAGCCAACACCGCTGACGGCAACCGGAGCACCGACAAAACCGGTAGCCGGGTTGAGGTTCGCCCCGGCGGCTACCGTAAAGGCTAACTCAGCCTTATTATCCTCAGCGTCCTCCGCCTCGATATCATAGGTACCTGACTGGAGGGTGGGTACACTAAAGGCGACCTCAAAACTACCGTACTTATTAGCTGACTCCTCAGCCATCATAATATTATTGAAGTAGATGGTAACCTCACTGTCACCGGAAAACCCAGCACCCCTCACCATGAGTTCATCGCCGATAGCCCCGGAAGACGGGCTCACCGTAATGGCGGGAATAACCTCAAAGTTAGCTTCCGCCGAATTGTCCAGCACATCCTCCACCCTAACCTCATGCTTACCGACGGTACTGTTGGGAATCGAAAAGGTGTAGGTAAACTCACCCGTATCACCAGCTACCTCATCACCGACACTAACCCGGCTACCATCCCGGTAGTAGTAGAGGTCGATAGTGCCACCGGCATAGAAACCCCTTCCCTCGACAGTTACCATAGTGCCCACCGCACCCTCATCGATGTCCAGCTCGATTTCAGGCTCCGCGACAATAAACGACTTCCTTACCTCACCGCCAATCACCGTGGTGACCTTAACATAGGCAGTTCCCGGTTCCGTCCCATCAGGAACTTCAAAGCTGGCAGTGAACGTGCCGTCTTCCGGCACAGTTAGGGGGCTAGCGGCAATCTCAACACCATCGAAGAAGATATTGATATCCGTACCCGCAAAGGACTCGAAGCCGGTGCCGCTTACGGTAACCCGGGTGCCCACCGAACCGGAACCCGGAGAAAGGCTAATCTCGGGTAGCGCCAAAGCCGGAGTAGCCGGTATCAGTACAAACGAGAGGGACAGGGCTAAAGCGATAACCAAAATGCGTAGGATGCTACTAGCTTTCATTTGTTTACTAACCTTTCCTCAAAGACTCCCTTCCAGTTTACTTTAACAATCTTCGCCGGGCACCAGGCCGAGGGACATAGGTCGCCGCGAAGTTGTCCAGAATATCTCTTCTAATCAGCCAGGTATTATGGAGCTTGGTAGCCGGCAAGTCCCCCTGCCGGCACAGCCGCTTCACCGTCTCGGGATGAATCTTGAGCCGGCGACTAGCCTCAATCACATTATAGTAATCATCCAGAAGTGCCATAATCTATCTTAGCGCCATGTATTACTTTATTAAAACAATAATAACTCGAACCGCCAGTCTTGTCAAGTCCACCAGCAACACAAGACGAAGTAGCTTTAACCCCACTCTCAGGGCGCCAAAATCATGACAAAATAGTATTGACCATATTAGAACATTTGTGCTAATATGGCATCACTAGACCTCCTGGAAGATAGCCTTTAGGTTAGAACTGAGAGCTTTGGGACAGATGAGTTATGGAGCTAGAGCCAGAGATTATTAGGCCCGGAGGAAATAGTTACTTCCCCGAGAATCCAAATGATGAACCAGATTTGCCCCCTGAGTATTGCCACTATCCGGATGAAGGTTGCGAGTTCGCTGATTCCTGCCTTAATTGTCCCTTCCCCCGATGCATCTATGACGAGCCCGGCGGAAAACAGCGCTTTATCAAAGACCTGCGCAATAAAGAAATGCTAAGGCTATACACTGACGGAAAGGAAATAAAAGAGCTGGCAGCAACCTTTGGCGTAAGCCAGCGAACCGTACAGAGAGCACTAAAGAGGGTGAAAAATGAATGAAGGTTTTTCCCCACCACAGCTAGACAAGCGTGATATTGACCGCCTCCAGAGCTATCGGGAGCTGCTCAATTTTTACCACGGGCAGCATTGGGAAGGCTATCCGCGGTATGGTGAGACACGCCTTACCTTTAACTACGCCAAGGTGATCATCGACAAGATTACCTCATACTTAATGAGCGGCCTTGCCTTCGCCGTTGACCCAGCTGTGGACTCTGCTGAGGCAAGGGCCAGTGCCCAGAGAGCCGAGCAAGCCCTGTACCGGGTGTATGAGGACAACAACCTGGCCCAGCTTGATTTTGAGACCGAGATTGATTGTGCCATCCTGGGTGATGGCTGTTTTAAGGTCATCTGGGATGCGGAGGCGAAAGGGGTCAAGGTTACCGCGCCTGATGTCCAGGGTATCTATGCCTGGTGGCTGGGCGACGACACCTCAGGGGTGTGGCGAGTGGCTTCTAAATATAACCTGACCGCCGAAGAAGCAGCCTTCCGCCACCAAGTAGAACCTAAGGGCAAGCTAGCCACTATCGTTGAGCTATGGACTGCCCAGGACTTTGAACTCTGGCTGGACAGTGCCCTGGTGGAGCGGAAACCCAACCCCTACGGCTTTATCCCCTTTATCATCTACCCCAACCTGAGAGAGCCCAAGAAATTCTGGGGGATATCAGATTTAGGTCAGCTTATGCTGCCCCAGCGAGAGCTTAATCGAGCCATGAGCCAGCTCTCCAAGATACTGGAGCTTTCCGGTAACCCGATTGCGGTACTGGAGAATGTGGAAGAGTCCGAGGATATTGCCGTTAGACCGGGGGCGGTCTGGAATCTACCTGAGGACGCTAGAGCCTACCTGCTGGACCTGCTTCAAGGTGGTGGTGTCAGCCTCCACATAGACTACGTCAACCTGCTGTACCGCATTCTGCACGACGTCTCAGAATCACCACGCTCTGCCTTCGGCGGCACCGAGCGCAGCCTATCCGGTGTTGCCCTGGAGATTGAACTCCAGCCCCTGCTGCAGAAGGTAAAACGGAAGCGTCTCATCAGGACCGCCGTCTATAACCAGCGGAACCGGCTCATCCTGAAACTCGTGGAGAAATACCAGAATGAGAGCTTTGGTGATAACCAGCTGCGAGTGGTCTGGAGTCCGGTACTGCCCCAGGATATGGAGCGGCTGGTAGCCAGCGAACAGATACTGATTCAGAATGGGGTTCACTCCCGGAGACGAGCCATGGACGAGGTCGGGGTTAAAGACCCAGAGATGGAGTTTAACCGCTGGCTGGAAGAAAGAGAAACCATACTCAGGATGAATAAGGAGCTTAATACCCGCTCTAGCCGAAGTGGAGTGAGAGGGCGAGCTTACCGTCCTTGACGTCGGTTGTCAGTTAGAGGTCAGCCCAGGCTACATAACTCCCCAAGGCAACGAGGCTAGCCCGGGGCTGGCTTTTCAGATCAGCGCCTATGAGCACACCAGCTCGGCAGGTAAAGCCAGTCTCACTCTATACGCCCTAGACGGCTGGAATCTGAGCCGAGACTGGTGTGCCCGGCACCAGTTCCGCTGGAACCAGACCACCAGCGAGATGAGCGTCAAGGATATGCTGGCCTCCGTGCTGGGGAGATGCGGACTAAAGCTTGAGGTCAAATCTCAATCGTCGGTTTTGGATAGCTACTACCCTGATTTTAGTATTCAACCCGCTAGCCAGGGGGATGCCGTCATCAGGAGACTACTCTCATTCATCCCCGATGTTGTCTTTATTGAAGGCAGTAGAGCCTATGTGGTGCACCCTACCGCCAGCGATAGTGCCAGCTACTCCTATGGTCTAGACCATCCCATACTGGAGGGAAGATACCGGAGAGGAGCCTGGGAGCCTAATCGCATCCAAGTTGAAGGCTACGACCCGGTAAATGAAGAAGCAGTAATCGTTGATACCTTCTGCTGGAGTGAGATAGAGAGGCTTTATGACCAACTAGAGCGGCTTGAGGACCGGAACATAGCTAGTGTCTCTCAGGCAGAGCAGAGAGGCGAAGCCTACCTCCGCCACGCCGAGATAGCCGCAACCAGTGGTACGATTCGCATACCACCCAACTGTGGTCAGCAGCTATACGACGTCATCGCTATCACCGACCAGCGGGCGGGACTGAGCAGCGTTAAAAAGCGGGTAACGGGGATAATCCTAACCTATAATCCCCTCCGTGGGGAGTATGAGGAGCGGTTACTACTGGGAGCAGTATAGCCCAAGTTTACCAATGGAGGAGCCAGCTGATGAAGCTGAGGAAAGCGGTGCTAAAGAGTTTTAACCCCACAGACTATGAAGCTACGGTTCAACTTACCGGTAGCTATAAGGCTTATCTGAAGGGGGTTACCGTAGCTAGAAATCTGCCGACGGCGGAAATGGCTCTGGGCCGGAAGGTAGCCATACTTTTCTTTGACGAGCATAACCCAAAAGAGGCAGTCGTCATCGCCGTCTATAGCTAGCTTTCTCTGTCTACCGCCAATCTCACTTCTGGGTCATGCCGGCCGCGATGCTCTTTAAGATACTCAGGATACCGATGACAGCTCGCTGGACATCAACCGGCTCCTGGGATAACATCCGGGCAACATGAGGGTCTAGCCGCCGGTCACCAGCATAGGATGGGCTCTCTTCAGCTACGCTAGCCGGGGACAGGTAATTAGCCCAGGTCATTAACTCACCCTCTTCAACGCCCAAAGGTTGAGCAAGTCGACGCAAGATACGGGCTGAAGGGAAACGCTCCCCCCTCTCAATGCGGCCCAGATGAGATGCCGAGACTCCTGAGCGCTCGGCGAGTTCCACCAGCGTTAGTGACATCATAACCCTCTGCCGCCTGATGATCTCGCCTAAATCATTCCGCATATTACGACTCATATCTGAATTATAACCTCCACGCAAGAGACTCCAATAGCTAGATAGTATCATATTCTTCGCCAATATGTCTCCCTCAGAATAGACTGCTGGCACTAAATATCTCATAAAAATGGCATTAAAATTTTGTTAAAATTTGTTCCTTGACGGCTAGAGTCAAGGGTTATAAAATGACACTGCCTAAAATGACCAAGAAATACGACGTTATTATTGTGGGTGGTGGTCCGGCCGGCATCTTCGCCGCTTTAGAGCTGTCCCAGAGTCCGGAGCTCAAAGTTTTACTTATTGAGAAGGGGAAGGATATTGACCAGCGCACTAACCTGGTCTGCGGGCTGGGTGGTGCCGGCGCCTACAGCGACGGCAAGCTAACGCTAACACCGGAGGTGGGTGGACGACTCCAGGATTACCTCAGTAAGGCTGAGGCTCTGGCGCTGATAAAGCATGTTGACAATACCTACCTCAAGTTCGGCGCCCCCAATAAGCTCTACGGGGTGGGTGATGAGATTAGCGAGGTAAGCCGTCGGGCTTCGCTCGCCGGGCTACGCCTGCTACCGGTACCGCTCCGCCACCTGGGCACCGAGCGCTGCCGCTCAGTGCTCAAGGCAATGCGAGATTACCTTATCTCACGCCTAGAACTCAGGCTTGAGGTTACCGCCGTTACCGTTACCGCCAGTAACGGCAGGGTCAGAAGCGTCAAAACTGAGACTGGAGAGAGGCTGGACTGTGACTATCTCATCCTAGCTCCCGGCCGGGAAGGAGCCGACTGGCTGGCGACTGAGGGGAGACGGCTCAAGCTGACCCTGAATAACAACCCGGTTGACGTCGGCATCAGGGTCGAGGTGCCGGTAGCGGTGATGGCGGAGCTTACCAACGTGCTCTATGAGGCAAAGCTGGAGTTTCTATCCCAAAGCTTCGATGACCGGATCAGGACCTTCTGCATGTGCCCGGCCGGTGAGGTCACTATGGAGACAACCGGCGGCAGCGACCCCGTAATCACAGTTAACGGGCACAGTTACGCCAACTCCAAGAGTCAGAACACAAACTTTGCCCTGCTGGTGAGCACCGACTTCACGGAACCATTCCGGGAGCCCATCGCCTACGGCAAATATCTGGCGAGACTGGCTAATATCCTCAGCGGCGGGGTCCTGGTACAGCGCCTGGGTGACCTTATGGAGGGTCACCGCTCCACCCCAGCCCGTATCGAGCGGGGTATCGTTAAGCCCACCCTGAGGGAGGCGACCCCGGGTGACCTTAGCTTCGTCCTCCCCTATCGCCACCTTACCGGCATCCTGGAGATGCTTCAGGCACTGGATAAACTGGCCGCCGGGGTGGCTAGCCAGCATACCCTCCTTTACGGTGTTGAGGTTAAATTCTATTCGTGCCGACCGCACCTCAGCTCCCATCTCGAAACTGAGGTCAAAAATATGTTTGCCGCCGGTGATGGCGCCGGGGTCAGTCGGGGCCTAATTCAGGCCTCAGCCTCGGGGGTAGTGGCTGCCCGTGAGATACTGCGGAGGGGTAGGCACTAAGCTCACCTCAACCGGGAGGAGGGCATAATCTATCTGCCATTCCTTGACAGGCTAGCCCGTGACCATTAAAATAGGGGTGCCAGTTAATCTAAGGCCATACTCCCTTTTTCAAGGAAGAACAAAGCGACGCTGAAGAGGCAAATCCTCTCCACGTCTTATTATCATAAATACCACGATATATTCGGTGGGCGAAAAGGAGGCTGATGCTGTTTGGCTAATGTAGTCATCGGCGAGAATGAGAGCTTTGATAGCTTGCTCAAGCGCTTTAATAAGAGGGTGCAACAGGATGGTATCCTGTCCGAGGTGCGTCGCCATGAGCACTACGAGAAGCCCAGTGTTAGACGCAAGCGGAAGAGAGCCGCCAAGAGACGTAAGTCTACCAGGGCATCACGAAGTTATTAGGTTCCCGGGGAATTGAGCAACGCTTGAGTTACTGACCCCAGGGGTTAAAGTGGTAGCAAATCTAAAACAGAAACTAGAAACTGACCTAAAGCAGGCAATAAGGGCACAAGATAATGTCAGGCGATCTACTATCCGACTGGTGATGGCAGCTATCAAAAACGCCGAAATCGCCCAGCAAACCACCTTAGATGACCCGGGCATTCTTGGGGTTATTACTAAGGAGGTAAAACAGCGCCATGAGAGTATCGAAGCCTTTAAGCAGGGAAACCGTGCTGACCTGGTCGCCCGGGAAGAAGCCGAGCTAGCCATACTCCAGGAATTCCTGCCGGAGCCAATGACCAGAGAGGAAGTCATTGCCGAGGCCCGGCGGGTTATTGCCGAAGTGGGTGCCCAGGGACCCCGCGACAAGGGCAAGGTTATGCCTCAGCTTATTGCCAAGCTTAAGGGCAGAGCCGACGGGAAAGAGATAAACGAGGTAGTCACTGAACTATTGGGCACGTAGCATGACTTACCATAAGTCTAAGGAAAGTAACGTCAAGATAGAGGGGCCAGTGCCCCTCTTATAATTTATGCTAAAATTTACTTAAGAGGGCCTAGCCGCTGATATAGAGTGAAGTACGCAAGTGAGCAGGCGAAGTAATGCATAGCATTGAGGTACGTTTAAAAGAGCAGCTGCCTGATGCCAGGGGTTTAGGTCTGGTAAAGGATATCCGTGACCTGGGCATAGGTTCGGTATCCAAGGTGCGCGTGGTCGATATCTACTGGCTGGATGCCCGTTTAACGCCTGAGACACTGGAGCTCATCTGCGAGCAGGTGCTCGCTGACCCGGTAACCCAGGAATACCAATATGATCAGCCATACCACGGCTCCGATGGTACCGTAGAGGCTGGATATCACAGCATTGAGGTAGCCTATAATGCTGGGGTTACCGACCCGGTTGAGGCCACCATCCTCAAGGCAATTAGTGACCTGGGGGTGGCTGGGGTAAGAGCCGTTAAAACCGCCCGGAGATACCTTATTGAAGGTGGGTTAGACAGTCCCGAGCTAGCGACGATATCGGATAAGCTGCTGGTGAACCCCATCATCCAACACGTAGTCCGAGCGGAGCCGGTAGCCTTCCCGGAAAATCCCCAGTACCAATTTGCTCTCAGAGAGCTAGCAATAAGTGAGGCTGGTGAGCAGTTTTCGTTTACCGAAGATGAACTCCGAGCCATTACCGCCTACTTCCAAAGGCTGGGGCGTAACCCCACTGATGCTGAACTGGAGACACTGGCTCAGACCTGGTCGGAACACTGCGTCCATAAGACGTTCAAGGCCCAGATTAGGCTTAACGACCGGGTCATTGATAACCTGATCAAGAATACCATCATGAAGGTAACCGAGGAGCTAGAGAAACCGTGGTGCCTTTCGGTCTTCAGCGATAATGCCGGGGTCATCGATTTTAATGGTCAGTGGGCACTGTGCTTTAAGGTTGAGACCCATAATCACCCCTCAGCCATCGAGCCCTACGGTGGTGCTGCCACCGGCATCGGCGGCGTAGTTCGGGACCCGCTGGGCACCGGCTTAGGCGCCAAGCCAATACTGAACACAGACGTCTTCTGCTTTGGCCCCCCCGATTTCCCCCACGAAAAGCTGCCTAAGGGCGTGCTCCACCCCCGGCGCATCTTTAAGGGGGTTCGGGCTGGAGTCGCCGACTACGGTAACCGGTTGGGAATACCCACCCTCAACGGCGCTGTCCTCTTTGACGAGCGCTATCTGGCTAATCCCCTCGTCTTCTGCGGCACACTGGGGCTACTGCCCAAGGAACTGGCGCCGCGAGGTAAGCAAAGGCCCGGCGACCTGGTGGTACTGGTTGGCGGTAGAACCGGCCGCGACGGCATCCACGGCGTCACCTTCGCTTCAGAGCAACTCACCGAGGAATCAAGCTCCGCTTCCTATAGCGCCGTGCAGATTGGCAACCCCATTGTGGAGAAGAAGGTGATTGACACCCTGCTTCAAGCCCGGGAGCGCCGTCTCTACTCCCGGATAACTGACTGTGGCGGTGGGGGGCTCTCCTCAGCGGTGGGCGAAATGGGGACAAATACCGGAGTCAGGGTCTACCTAGATAAGGTGCCCCTTAAGTACGCTGGTCTCTCCTACACGGAGATCTGGATATCCGAATCTCAGGAGCGAATGGTGCTGGCGGTGCCACCAGAAAAGGCTAATGAAATACTAGAACTCTTTGCCCGCGAAGATGTCGAGGCGGTGGTTATCGGCGAGTTTACCGATGATAAGCATCTCAGGCTCTTCTATCAGGGAAATCAGGTGGCTGACCTCGACATGGAATTCCTGCACCACGGTATCCCACAAGTTAGCCGGGAGGCGGTCTGGACTTCGCCACAGCACATTGAGCCTGACTTTGCCTGCCCTGAAGACCTGAGTGAGCCTCTGCTCGGCATCCTCGGTTCCTGGAACGTATGCAGTAAGGAGTGGGTCATCCGCCAGTACGACCATGAGGTACAGGGAGGCAGCGTCCTCAAGCCCCTGGTGGGCAAGGAAAACGATGGCCCGGGCGACGCCGCCATTATCAGACCAGCCTTAGATTCGAAGATGGGGACTATCGTGGCTTGCGGCATAAATCCGAGGTACGGAGAGATAGACCCCTACTGGATGGCTGCTTCAGCTATCGACGAAGCCCTGAGACAGATTATTGCCGTCGGTGGTGATTTGTCACGGGTAGCCCTGCTGGACAATTTCTGCTGGGGTGATGTCCGCAAGCCCGAGATACTCGGTGCCCTAGTGAGAGCCGCCCAAGCCTGCTACGATATGGCGCTTATCTACGAAACCCCGTTTATCTCGGGAAAGGACAGCCTGTAC
This sequence comes from uncultured Dehalococcoidales bacterium, assembly GCA_964472625.1. Lineage (GTDB taxonomy): Bacteria > Chloroflexota > Dehalococcoidia > Dehalococcoidales > UBA5760 > UBA5760. Next base: position 23,964 of record CAYYLM010000012.1, on the reverse strand, counting down.
AACGAATTTGAATACGAGGGTAAGGTCATCTCTATCCCCCATACCCTGCTTATCTCAGCGATCGGTGTTATGGAGGACGTGAGCTGTGCCGTCTCCATGGACTTTAAGCAGGCTGGCGACCTCGTTTATATCGTCGGCGCAACCCATAACGAGCTCGGCAGTTCGGAGTACTACAGGATTCACGGCTTTACCGGTAATACTGTGCCCAAGGTGAACCCACATCAGGGAAAACGAATCATGGAAAGGTTAAGTCTGGCTACCGGTAAGGGCTTGGTCAGAGCCTGCCATGACCTGAGTGAGGGTGGCCTCGGCGTCGCCATAAGCGAGATGGCCTTCGCCGGAGGGCTGGGGGCACTGGCGCATCTAAAATCGGTGCCCCTGGGCGAGCCGATAAGCCGGGATGACGCTATACTTTTCTCGGAGTCAAACAGCCGGTTCCTGGTGGAAATCGCCCCGGAGAACGAGGTGGAGTTCAGAGAGGTGATGAGGGGCACTAACTGTGCTATTATCGGCCAGGTTACCGATTCGGAGAGGCTGGAGATATACGGGCTTAACAGCCAGCGGATTATGTCGATATCAATTGGTGAATTAAAGGAGGCGTGGCAGAAGCCACTCAGGTGGTAGTAAGATGGTTAAAGTACGAACCCTGATACTGCGGGCTCCCGGGACAAACTGTGATCAAGAAACGGCCTTTGCCTTTCAGCAAGCAGGTGCCGAGACGTCTCTGGTTCATGTTAACCAGCTCATCCGCCACGAAGAGTCGCTCTCCAGCTACCAGATACTGGTTGTTCCCGGCGGTTTCACCTACGGGGATGACATAAGCGCCGGTAAGGTGCTGGCTAACGAGCTCAGATTAAAGCTGGGCGAGGACATCCGGAGCTTCGTCGACCAGGGCGGGCTAATACTGGGTATCTGTAACGGTCTTCAGGTGCTGGTCAAGGCTGGTATCCTGCCGGGGAAGCACAACGGTAAAGAACCCAAGGTAACTCTAGCTGCCAATGACTCCGGTAGGTTTGAGTGCCGCTGGGTATATCTCACGGTGAACCAGGAAAGCCCCTGCCTCTTTACCCAAGGAATTAGTCGTCTCTATCTGCCGGTGGCTAACGGCGAGGGTAAGGTCGTCACCACTGCCGAGGCTTTAGCCGACTTAAATATCGTCCTCTGCTACACTGACGAGGAGGGAAACACCGGCGCCGGCTATCCCCACAACCCCAGTGGCTCAGTGGGAGATATTGCCGGCATCTGTGATAGCTCGGGGCGCATCTTTGCCCTGATGCCTCACCCCGAGCGCCACATTCGGGGCACCCAGCACCCCCGCTGGACCAGAGAGGGGACTAAAGAGTACGGAGACGGCTTTAAGGTCTTCCAAAATGCGGTGAGCTGGGCTAAGAAGCTATAAATACTCATTTTTCATCTGGCTCAAGCCCATGAATAGCCGCCCACGGCAAGCTCTGAACGTCATCCCACCTCTGGTGAGCATAGAAGTCAACATCCAGCTGGCACTTGGCTACTGCCCGGCGCCAGCCAGCCAGTGACACTTCTTCGATACTAGCCAGTACCCTAGCCACCTTAGTGTCGCCACGACTCAGGACTGCCTGAACCTCGCTCCAGGCCGGGCTCTCGACCTTAAGCTTGACACCCCTCGGCGCCAGGCTCTTTTTAAGCCACACCAGCCGCTGATTCAGGGTAGCCAGTGAGGCCATCGGTAGTCGCTGAAACGGGGTGCCCGCCTTGGGCACAAAGGGGGTAATATTCAGCACCAGACGGGTGCCGCTCCGAGCCTGATCAAGAATACCCTTACAATTAATGGCCAGTTTTGAAATCTCCGCCACATCCTCAGTAGTCTCCGAGGGGAGACCAATCATGAAGTAGAGCTTGAGCTGCTTTACGCCGAGCTTGCTAACGACACTCACCGCTTCCAGGACATCATCGCCAGAGAGACCCTGTTTGGTCAGCCGGCGCAGCCGCTGGGAACCAGCCTCCGGGGCCAAAGATATAGTCTGCGCTCCTCCTCTAGCCAGCGTCTCCAGTACCAGGTGCGAAAGAGGCTTGATACGTAGCGAGCTCACTGACAAGCCAGCCCCCAGTTGCGCTAGCTTAAGTAAAAGCTCCTCTATCTCAGGGTGAGTGGTAACCGCTGGACCCACCAGTCCCAGCCGCTTCCGGTACCTAAGCCCGTATTCTGCCTGGGTAACCAGACTAGCTACGGAACGGAAGCGCATCGGGCTAAAGGCGCTACTCACCAAACAGAAGGGACACCCCCAGTTGCATCCCCGCCCCACCTCAATCAGGTATAAATCCCCCAGCTCGGTGTCCCGGGTAAACACACTGGAGGCAGTGGCAAATTCATCCAGACTCTTAAGCCACTGACGAACTAGCGGCGCCCCCAAGTGATGCTGGGGGACGTAGACTCCGGGCAGTGAGGCCAGCGCCTTTAGCAGACTACTACGTCCTTCTCCAATACCTGTAAACAGCCGGGAAAGCAACTTGGGCAGTATTGGCTCTGCCTCACCGATACCCAGCACGTCAAAAAAGGGGGCCAGGGGCAGCGGGTTAGCGGTGATAGCGGGACCGCCCGCCATCACCAGCGGCTGCCCTTCGTCACGTTCCGCAGCATAGAGAGGGATGCCACTGGCTTTAAGAGCCTGTACTACATTGAGATAATCAACCTCGTAGTTAAGGGAAAAGGTAAGGACGGAAAAGTCGGCAAGCGGACGCTGAGATTCAAGGCTTATGAGAGGTGTTTCTGGAGTCTGGTTCTCTCTTTCCCAGAAGACTCGCTCACAGACAACGTTTTCATAGCTATTTAGAAGGCTATAGATGGCATGAACACCGAGACAGGACATACCGACGTAATATGAGTTGGGGTAGATAAGGGCGATGGGCAGCCTACCGCCCCAATCTTTGATAATGGTGCCTTGTTCCCGGGAAAGTCGCCGTCTAGCTTTCTTGACTGCGTCCCAACCCATAAGGTCTTTACTTCCAGCAGCCCCTGAGAAACTTGGAGTTTATGGTTATTACCTTATCAGCCACCATTCTTAAGCGGTAGGAAGTCCGTTCCTTACCAAACAGGGCAACCTCAACATTCTTCCCGTTGTCCTTGACTGACTGGATGGCCCCCACAAAGTCATTATCGCCCGCCACCAGCACCGCCACGTCATAGTTATTCTTAAAGCTGTGGGTTATCATGTCAGTTGCCAACTGGATATCAACCCCCTTCTCATAGGGCGGACTGTTGGGCCAATTGTGGTAAACGAGGCGCCCCAGGCGCAGCTCACTATAGGGAATAGCATTGACGCTGGTAAAGAATGCCTGCTGATCCCGGTATCGCTGCGGCTCCTCCTTAAGCCCCACCTTAGCGTTATAGTAATAGATTCTGACCAGACGGCGCCTGTCCAGTAGCTTCCTAGACAGCTTACCGATGTCGATATCGGTTCTATTAAAGAAACTCTTAAGGGAGTGATAGAGGTTACTGCCGTCAATAAAGATCATCACCCTCTCATTCTTATCCACCATACATCACCTTCTATCTTGTTACACTTTATGTATACTAATACCTTAAATCCATTATACCGCCTGGGGAGCAGAATTGCGAATATGTAGAGAAACAGTCAGTGAAAATGAGGCAGGACGATTGTCAGGCGAGACATAAAGAGAAGCTAGCTCGCTATTCCGGGGTGTGAAAGCCTATGGAGGGCCGGGGTGGCTCGGGGGCCTCGGCAATCTTGCCAAACTTGGCTTCATACTTCTTCAGGTTTTCGGCAAGCGCCGCGACCATCCGCTTCATGTGCCCCGGGCTGGTAATAACCCGCGCCGTCACCGTGCCCACCGGCGGCGTCATCATCACGAAGTCAAGAATGAATTCCTCCCTGGTGTGGGTAGCGAACATGCTGTTGGCATAGGCGCCACCCCGGAGGCTCTCCGGGAAGGTAATCTTTATCTCTTTCTTAGCCGGCTGTTCCGCCATTCTTATTATCCTCCCATCACTTGATTCTTATATACTAGCACTTGGTATAGCCACAGCTGGGGCAGACAAAGCACCCCTCCTGATAGACGAGCAGGTTGCCGCAGTCGGGACACTGCCCGGCTAGGTTCTTCACCAGCCCGTAGTCCTCAGCCCGGGGCTTACCCTCATAGCCGGTGGTGTGCTTTTCCAGCACGCTGGCAATGGCGTCGGCACAGGAGAGGATGGACTTGCCCTCCTCCCAGGCAATAGACGGACAGCGGATACCCCTTAGCTGCCTTACCACCGAGGCAACATCCACTCCAGACCGGAGTGCCAGAGAGATGAGGCGGCAGATGGCTTCAAGTTGTGCCTGGGCACAGCCCCCGGCTTTACCCAGGGTGGAAAAGACCTCGCATATCCCCGCATCATCCGAGTTCACGGTAACGTAGATATAACCACAACCGGTGGTTACCCTCTCCGTTAACCCTGAGGTTGTCTTAGCCCGCTTTCTGGGGCTGAGCACGGCACCTTCAGCTTTCACCGTCTTGCCGGTGGTGAGCACCTGCCCCTCACGGCTGCCGTCACGATAGATGGTTATCCCCTTGACTCCCTCTTCATAAGCCAGCATATAGACCTTGGCCACGTCCTCCGGAGTAGCCTCCCTGGGGAAGTTGACTGTTTTGGAGACAGCATTATGGGTATGTCGCTGGAAAGCCGCCTGCATCTTAACATGCCACTCAGGGGTTATCTCGTGAGCGGTAACGAAGACCCGCTTAATATGGTCCGGTACCTCCTCTATATCCTGAAGGTTAACCCCCTCCGCCAGCCGACGCATCAGCTCTTCAGAGTAGAAGCCCTCCCCTTTCGCCACCTCCTCAAAATAGGGGTTCACCTCGATAAACTCATCGCCGTCCAGGATATGACGCTTGTAGCTAAGAGCAAAGAGGGGTTCGATACCGCTGGAACAGCCGGCGATGATACTCAGGGTGCCGGTGGGGGCAATGGTGGTGCACGAGGCATTTCTTACCTTGGGGGCGCTAGGCTTATCATAGATACTGCCCTCAAAAGCCGGGAAGCCACCCCGCTCCCGGGCTAGCTCCAGTGAGGCTTTAATGGACTCACCAGTGACAAATTTCATAATATCCCCAGCCACCTTTAGAGCTTCCTCTGAATTATAGGGAATACCCAGCTTGATGAGCATATCGGCAAAGCCCATCACCCCGAGCCCTATCTTGCGGCACTTCTTGGTCATCTCCTCTATTTGCGGCAGGGGGAACCGGTTAACATCAATGACATTGTCCAAAAACCGGACCGTAACCTTTACCGCTTCCGCCAGCCTGGGATAGTCAATCTCGGCGGTCCCATTTTTACTTCGTACCATAAGCGATAGATTGATGGAACCCAGATTACAGGATTCATAAGGAAGTAGCGGCTGCTCCCCGCAGGGGTTAGTGCTCTCGATACTACCCAGTTGAGGAGTCGGGTTATCCTGATTGATACGGTCAATGAAGACAACGCCCGGGTCACCCGTCTTCCAGGCCATCGCCACCATCTTGTCAAACACCTCTTTAGCATTGAGCCTACCGACCACCTCTTTAGTGCGCGGATTTACCAGGTCATAGTCGGTGCCGGCTTTAACCGCCTCCATAAACTCGCTGGTTACGGCTACGGAGATATTGAAGTTGGTGAGCACCGTCGGGTCATCCTTAGCCGTGATGAACTTCATAATATCGGGGTGGCTAACACTGAGGATACCCATATTAGCGCCGCGGCGCATGCCCCCCTGTTTAATGACATCGGTGGCAATGTCAAAGGCGCGGATAAAAGAGACCGGACCGCTGGCAACCCCGCCGGTGGAGCCAACGTGGTCGCTCTCCGGCCTCAATCGGGAGAAGGAGAACCCGGTACCGCCGCCACTCTTATGGATCAGGGCAGTATTCTTGACGGCATCAAAAATAGACTCCATTGAGTCCTCAACGGGAAGGACAAAGCAGGCAGAAAGTTGCCCCAGCTCCCGCCCGGCATTCATCAGGGTAGGGGAATTGGGCAGAAACTCCAAGCTGGCCATCAGCTGATAGAACTCTTCTTCCCGAGCCTTAACATCCGCTTTAGCATCATACCCTAACTCAGCCGAGGCGATGACTTCGGCCACACGGCGGAACATCTCCTGCGGCGTTTCAATAACCTGGCCCTGAGCATCCTTCTTGAGGTACCTTCTTTCCAGGACGCGGAGAGCATTTTCACTAAGGGCGACCTTGCCCCCGGACTTCACCCTAGACTTAACTTTAGCAGTCTCCATTTTGGGTTTAACCTCCTCTCGCTGGGACATTTCCTTGCTGGCCAGGATTTCCTCCACAATAGCCTGAATCTCTGATACCGTCGGCAGGCGTTTCCGCTGGCGCCGGGCTGTAGACACCAGGTCTTCCATGCCGGGTAACGGCTGTTCCGCCCCGGGCAGTGCCTGAGTTTTTTCCAGACGCTCAATCACCTGACCGGTGATCCTCTCGACTATCTCTCGGTCAGCGATACCCATAGACTCGGCGGCATTAAAGACCGCCCGGGCAATCTGGGTACGATTAACCAGTCGCTTACTTTCTGACTCGTTTGCCTTATTCATCACCGCCGCCTCCGTCCACTCTTAGCTAACCCCACCGACTGTTCATCGGGAATTAGGGGCAGCTGACTCGTTGACGGCGATAATGCCACCCCACCAGTGAGCAGGGTATCCACCTCCCGCTTGAGGTCAGTAATATCGGCAAAATCCCGGTAGACACTGGCAAAGCGAATAAAGGCAATGTAGTCCAGGTTCTTCAACCCCGCCATCACCATATCACCAATTACGCTGCTGGGTATCTCGGACCTACCCGACTGATAAAGCTTGGCCTCTATATCTTCAGCCAGCTTATCAATGGCGCCAGTAGGTAGGGGGCGTTTCTCACAGGCCTTGTGAATTCCGGAAAGCAGCTTCTCTTGGCTGAACTCCTCACGGCGCTTGTCTTTCTTGATTACGAAGAGACCAGCCGGTTGTAACCTTTCGTAAGTCGTAAAGCGCGCCCGGCAGCCGAGGCACTCTCGCCGACGACGAATGCCCTCATTCACCTCACGAGAATCGATCACCTTGGAGTCAACATAACCACAATAGGGGCACTTCACACACATACTCCACACCATATAGTATAGCAGAGTTACACTAACACAATATATAGTATTTGTCAAGAGCCCTTTCTACCGATATAATTTGGGTTGTCGGGAGGCTAATATATTAAAAACGACGGGGGGGAAGATTATGGAAGGCAAAGCTAATGAAGTTACCATTAACCAGACCAGACTGCGCTTACTTCAGGGGGACATCACCCAGCAGGCTACCGAGGCCATTGTCAATGCCGCCAATCCCAGCCTCATGGGTGGTGGTGGGGTGGACGGTGCCATCCACCGGGCCGGCGGTCCGGCCATCCTGGCGGAGTGCAAGCAGATTGTTGCCCGACAAGGGAGGCTGCCCACCGGTAAGGCAGTCATCACCACTGGAGGTAATCTTAAAGCAAAATATGTGATCCACACCGTTGGCCCTATCTGGCACGGTGGGAGCAGCGGAGAACCAGAGCTGCTGGCCAGTGCTTATCGAGAAAGCCTGAAATTAGCCACCGAGCATAAACTCAGTAGCATCGCCTTCCCCTCGATAAGCACCGGCGTCTATGGTTATCCCACCAGTCAAGCCGCCCGGGTAGCTATCGATGCCGTAATCACCTTCCTGCACCAGGGCACTACCTCCATCAGGGAGGTGCTGTTCGTACTGTTTGATGCCAGGACCCTTGATGCCTATTCTCTAGCCCTCCGAGAAGCTGCCACCGAGCTGGGGCTAAACCCCACCTAGAACCAGGGCAAGCATGCGCTCGGTCAGACTGGTGAGATATTGAGAATCAGCGACTAGTCACGCCGGTTTATTGTCTTCATTCTTACCACTGGGTTATACTGAGTTATAACTCCAAACGAAATCTCACCCCTTTAGAGAATTAGAGACCATGACCACCATCAACCAGACACGGACACAAAGAATCGCAAGGCAGTTGGTACATCTACTGTGCCGGGTACTTATCTTCCTGTTAACCCGCCGTGAGGTTAAGGGAAGGGACAATGTCCCCGAGCATGGTCCCCTGTTAGTTGCCGCCAACCATATCAGTATGGCTGACCAGTATTTTATTGCGGTTAATATTAAGCGCCGAATGATGTACATGGCTAAAGAGGAGCTGTTTCGCCACCGACCTATCAGCCTTCTGGTGCAGGCCTTCGGTGCCTTTCCGGTGCGTCGCGGCGTCATTGACCGGAGGTCACTTGGCCAAGCAAACCAGGTTCTGGATAGTGGGCTAGCGCTCTTCATGTTCCCCGAAGGAACGAGGAGCAAGAACGGGAAGCTGCAACCAGCCTTCCCCGGCTCAGCGCTGATCGCCCTCAATAACAGTATCCCCATCCTTCCCATTGGTATTATCGGCCTGGAAAATGTCAGGAAGGGACCCCTCTGGTGGATTGTCCGCCGCCATAAACTAACCGTTCGTATCAATATTGGCCGCCCCTTCTATCTGCCAGCACAAAAAGACACGATAACCAAGGAAAAGCTACGCGAGCTGTCTGACTTCATTATGGAACGTATCGCTGAACTCCTGCCCCCGGAATACCGGGGACACTATGCCCAGAGAGCAGAGTCACATGACACTAAGGATTGAAAAAGCCAAGGGAATCGGGTTCTGTTTCGGGGTGAGACGAGCCCTTAATACTCTAGAAAAGTCGGCCCATGAGCACGGGATGGTAGAAACGCTGGGGGCCATTGTGCATAACCAGCCGGTCCTCGACAGACTGAGTAGCATCGGGGTCAGGATTGCCAGCCGGGTGGACGATATCCAGGGCAACGTGGTGGCGATTAGCGCTCACGGAGTCAGCCCGCAGATAGAGCAGGAGATTCGGTCACACCACATTAACATTATTAACACTACCTGCCCCTTTGTTCACCGAGCCCAGATTGCGGCGCGCCGACTGGCTAAAGCCAGCTTTTTCGTTATTGTCTACGGTGACGCCCATCACCCTGAGGTTAAGGGGGTACTGGGTTGGGCCGGTGACACAGGTATTGCTACCGTGGACGTAAGTTCGGTCACCGGGCTTAAACCGCTCCCACGCCGCCTCGGAGTCCTATCCCAGACGACCCAGATACCAGCCCACTTTAACGAGTTTACAAAACAGCTTATTGGCCACACCCTAGGTAAGGACTCCGAGTTACGTATCGTGGATACCATCTGCCACGACATCAGAGAGAGACAATCGCAAGCCCTCAAGTTAGCCCATAGAGCCAGCTTAATGCTGGTTATCGGCGGGCATAACAGCGCTAATACCAATCGCTTAGCTCAGCTATGCTCCGAGGTCACCAAAACCTATCTCATCGAGACTGCCGATGAGATTAATGCCTCCTGGCTTAAAGGTAAGCACCACATCGGGATAACCGCCGGGGCATCCACCGCTGATGAGACCATAGACGAGGTAGTCGCCCGGCTAAAGCTTGTCACCTAGCCCCAGGGAGAGACACGCCTGGTAGAACTCCTCAGGGTCTTTACCCAGCGATAGCTTCTCCATCGGGCACATGTCCTCCTGTTGCCGGTTTTGAATAAGGGGCACGGTTTCCGTAAAGTAATAGCTAATGCCGGCACGGCGCAGCGTCTCCTCAGCTAGCTGGCTACCCAAGGGGCTATAAACCTCACGGCAGGATACCCGGCTTAAAAGCAAAGCAGCGGCATTACCGACCACCCGGTCAAAGACGGTGACATTCTTTTCATATCGGGCAGATCTAGCGGCATACCCCAGTAGCGGCAGGATACCCGGCTTAGCCGAATTAAAGACCATTTTCCCCTGGCGATACACCCGAAGCGTATCGCCGCTTCTCAAGAACTCATTAAATAGCCCTACACTCACCTTTAACACTACCGGCAGTATTGAATCTCGGCGCCGGGGAGCACAGCCACCCTGGCTCCAGACGGATGAAACTGCTCTAGAGCCTCCCGGACGTCGCCCCAGTTATCCATAAATAGAACCTTATCTGACTTCTCGATATAGGCTCGGCCGGCAAGGTCGGGGTATTCCGAGTAGATAATCACATGATCAATGTTCTGAGGAATCTTGGCTGACAGAACGATATTGCACCTGGTCGTTTTCCCGAAGGTGCCCATCAGGTAATGGGCAACCTGACCGTCGGGAGCATTAGCGATAAGAACCACGTCGCTACCCTCAGGGTTAGCCACTTTAAAGGCGGTATTTAAGCCGATCATGATTGATTCGTTAGCTTTAGCATAGGTGTTGGCGATGATGATGTTCTCGGTCTTCGGTTTGGGGGTCAGGTAATGAGTCTTGGCAGCGCTGACGGCAGCTTCGTAGGCTGGCTTGAGGGCGCCGGCAAAGATAGCCACTGTCTCGCCCCACGTATTAATGAGGCAGTTTATCAGCATATCAAGACCAACCAGAGCCGCCGCTTCTTCAATATTAAGTCGGAGCGGGTTCTCATCAAAGGCCCCCATGCCGGTAAGCCGCTTGTCAGAGTATTTCTCCCCAAACTCAAAATCCTGACAGTGAAAATGCTCAATCGTCTCCATAGCACAGATGCCGGGCAGGACAATCTTACCCCCGCCCCCGAAGCCGCTATGGGGATGGGGAACTACCGAACCAATGGCAATCTTGAGGTCGCACTTCATTACCTCCCCATTGGCGTAAACGGCGGTTCCGTAGCTTGTCGTCCCGGCACAGGTGCATTTATTAAAGGGGTTGTGATTATAGACCGGGAAGCGAGCCAAGACCTCACGGCCGAGCTTCTTCTCCAGCAAGGTTCTGTCCCAGGCCATGTGAGAGCCGGTAGCACAGATAAACTGGATGCAGCTATCGGGAATGTCGGCTCTAGCCAGCTCCTCCAGAACAAAGGGAACCATATCATAAACCCGGGTAGCGCGGGTCATGTCATCAAAGATGATGACCACCTCCTTCTTACCCCGGGCCAGCTCCCTGAGGGGCGATGAGCCGCTAGGGTCAGCGATAGCCTTCCTAATCTCATCTGGCTTCATCGCCGGCCTGTCTGCGCCGGCAAAGTTATAGCATTTCACCGGCCAACCGTCGGGGAAGGATAACTCAAGCTCTTTCGCCCCGTACCAGGCTAGTTGCGGTAGCTTAATTGAAGACATCTTGCCCCCTTTTAGATTTTTTGACCTGGAGCTGCCGCCCGCAGATGAACAGCCGCATGATGCGTTCGGCAGTATCCGCCGTTAGCTCCTCAGCCATGCTTAGCGACTGGCTTAGGCTAATCGGCCCGCGAGCAATGCTGAAAACAGAGTCGATACCCTGCTTAAAGACTGCCTGGTAGCCATCGCCTATCTCCCCAGCGATGGCGATGACCGGTAGGCCAAACTCCTTGGCCCGCCGGGCAACCCCAACTGGTGTCTTACCACTGGCCGTCTGGCTATCAATTCTACCCTCGCCGGTAAAGACCAGTTCCGCCCCTTTCAGGTGCTCGATAAGACCGGTCGCCTGGATAATGACCTCTACGCCTGGCTGTAGCCTGGCCTTGAGAAAAACCATAAGTCCGGCCCCCAGGCCACCAGCCGCCCCGGCCCCGGGCACATCTCTGATGTCAATACCGAGGTCTCTCTTAATAACATCGGCATAATGACAAAGGGCTTTATCAAGCTGGGCCACCATTTCTCTAGTAGCTCCCTTCTGGGGACCATAAACGTAGGAGGCTCCGCGAGGACCGCAAAGCGGGTTATCAACGTCACTGGCAAGGAGAATTTCGCAATCAGCCAGGCGTGGGTTCAGGGTAGAAATATCAATATGCTCTAGGCTAGCTAAGGCAGCGCCACCGAAAGCGATGGCCTCCCCTTGCGCATCGAGTAATCTAGCCCCCAAAGCCTGAGCCATGCCGGCACCGCCATCATTAGTCGCACTGCCACCGATACCAATGATGAACTTCCGACAGCCTTTTTCCAGGGCATGGCAAATTAACTCGCCGGTACCGTAGGTAGTAGCCAAAAGTGGGTTACGCTCCTGGGGAGGGACTAAGCCGAGGCCGGAAGCCGCCGCCATTTCAATGACCGCAGTGATGCCATCGCTCAAAAACCCCCAGTGAGCCAGCACGCGTGCCCCCATCGGGTCGGTTACCGCTACCGGTATCATCTCCCCACCAAGGGCATCAACCAGAGCCTGCGTTGTTCCCTCCCCACCATCAGCCATCGGCACCAGCCTCGTCACTATGTCAGGAACCACACGCCTAACTCCGTCATCGATAGCCCGAGATACCTGAAGCGCCGTAAGGTTCCCCTTAAAGCCCTGAGGGGCGATAACAACCTTCAAAACATACCATCCACTCGATAGACTAGAACCTAATCTCCCGAATCGAAACTAGAGAGGTAAACCCAGTTTAGGCAGCTTTTATGGCCAGGCAGGTTACCGTGCGATTGATGCCGGGGATTGGGTGAAGCTTACCGGTAATCAGGTCACCGATCTCATTCAGGCTATCCCCTTCGACGACGGCAATAATATCATAGGGCCCGGTTACCATGTCAACCGACCTTACGCCTTCCAGCTTACTTAAAAGAGCCACCACCTCTTTATTCTTACCCACTGCAGTTTCAATAAGAATAAAAGCCTTTGCTGCCACTTAACTCACCTCCCTAAGATTGGCTTATACTGCTACCCCAAGTATAGACCATTAACGGATACCAAACAATCGGGACAAGCCTATTATAATCCTTCTGTCTCGGCTGTCAACTCGGCACCTTAAAGAAACAATACTCTCGGGAGAAGACTTTGACACTGCACCACCTGTCGCCTATAATTAGTTTGGCGATAACCAGTTAAGGACGTGAGTCTTGGCAAAAGAGGATAGTCAGAAATCAGCCCTGGAAGTTGAAGATATTAAACGGCATCTCGACATGCTGGACCAGCGCCTAGACAACATCGACTCGATAGTCAGTGCCGTCGCTGAGCGAGTAATGAACCAGCCGATCGCGATTAACATAACCTGCCCCCACTGCGGCAGTGAGGTAGAGATTTCCATCATCGGTAGTAAGAAGCCTAGTAAGAAGCCAAGGAAATAGCACCGATCTGCTAATCTTTGCTATTCAAACGGGTCTCTTCTCAGTCCCTCTTTAAGCTAACTCTTAGACCTAAACCGCAGACTCTGTGTTAGTAGTGGCCACCCCTATTCCTCTATGTCCGCCGGCGTGAGCGGACAGCCTTCCGGTTTTTGGAGGAACTTTTCCCCTCTTTCTCCTTAAGGTTTAAAGCCCGCTTCACCAGTTCTTTTTCATGATCGTAGTTGATTATTCTTTGCAGCATGATCTTCTGAGCCATGACAGGTCCGGCACCATGCCAGGTTCCCACGCCATGCAGTCCCGCCGTCCAGTGCTGCAGGAGTTTGTGCACCTTCATGATGTTTTCGGTTGGCTCATCAGAACCGAAGCGATAGAACTCCTCGACATAATCCTTAACCTCAGGATTCTTCAACTCCTTGAGTGAAGGCATGGTAACCACTAGGCCACCGCCAATATCCCCCGCCAGCGCCATTATACGCCAGAAGGAGTTACAGACATTGAGCTTGGAAACGTTCCCCATTAGTTCATCCGGCAAAAAGACGCCTGAGCCCGGGGGTTCTTCGGAACCTCGCTGTGCCGCCGCCAACCCACAAGCCCGGGCGGTTTCTCTCAAGGTTACCATTTCTGCCAGCTGCTCATTGATATGAGCCGCCTTCTCCAGACCTTTATATTCTTGGACCAGTTTCGCCGCACCGATGATCTGGTTCATAAACCCCACCTTACAGGTTCCGCCGCAGGTCATTCGGTGGGTCCTTGCAAAGCGAGTCACCAGCTTAGCCGAGTAGGGATACTCGCCGCAGTGAAAGACCCGCTCCCAGGGAACAAAGACATCAGAAAAGATCACCATTGAAGTCTCACGTTGGCCAAAAACAGGGTTACCCAATTCCTCAAGGTCATCAGCCATATCTCGTTCCGCAGAATACGGGGTATACTGGCAGACGAATGTAATGCCCTTGGCATCTACCGGGGTGGCAAAAGCCACGGCGTAGTCTTCTTCACCCTGAAAATGGGCCGACTGCGGCAGCACCACTAATTCATGGCTGGCATAGGCACCACTGATATTGATTTTCGCCCCCCGCACCACAATACCATCGTCGCCTCGCTCCACTACTTTCAAGGAAAGATACGGATCCGACCAGTCTAAGACCCGCTTACTCCTTAGCCCCCTAGGCTCGGTGAGGGCACCCGCCACGGAAAGGTCCTTGGTCTGCACCATCTTCAGGTATTCGATAAATCGACGATTGTACTCAGTGTCCAGGTCCCGGTCCATCTCCCAGGTGGTACTAGCTAAAGCGTGAAAGGCATCGTAGCCGACACAGCGGTAGATACACGTTCCCAGCATCTCTGCAGTAAAGGTACCCGCCTCGGCCTTCTTCACTAGGTCCTCAATGCTGGCACTTACATAAGTATAACGGTTGACCACATCATTAATCAGTGGTGAATAACACGTCATAATATCTTGGTATCTAGGGTCCAGAGCCCAGGCATAGCTTGCCTTGTTTGCCTCAACCACCGTCCGGGTGTTCCGGTTCTCTAGGATATTCTCTACCCTCTTTCCGTTCATGAAAACCCTTGGTTTAAGTTTCTTAAGGCTCTCCTCAAACTGTTCCGGCGTCATCAAGGCCATCCGTCTTCTCCTTTCGCCTTATGAGAATGCTGTCGCTTCCTCTCTAATAATACTATAAATACTGTAAAAACTCCTATTTTACCGGAATAAGGTAAGCAGGATAAAACTAGGTCAATAAGTAGCGGCTATTGACTCAAGGGATAACAGACAGGTTCTGGCAGGCTGAAGCTATCTTGACAACGGCAACGACTTAAGAAGTGGTATCACTACTGGGGCAGGTCAAAATTTGCCACTCTCAGTAATCAATTTCCCTAATAAGGTCTTTCGCAATGGTCATTCGTTGCATCTCATCGGTACCTTCATATATCCCGATAACTCTAGCATCACGAAAGTATCTCTCTAAAGGATAATCTCTGATATAGCCGTAGCCTCCATGTATTTGCATGGCCTTGGTAGTGACAAACATGGCCACGTCCGCCCCAAAAAGCTTGGCTTCGGCGGCGCACCTTACAAACGGTAAGCCATTTTGCTCAAGACTAGCAGCACGGTAGATTAGTAGCCTAGCTGCATCGATTTGAGTGGTCATATCGGCCAGCATCCATTGGATTGCCTGAAAGTTGATAATAGGCTGACCAAATTGTCTGCGCTCCCTAGCGTAATCTAAGCATTTATCAAATGCACCCTGAGCGATACCTAACGCCTGAGCAGCTATAGCGATTCGGCTCGAATCAATTGCCTTCATGGCTACCTTGAAACCCGCCCCCTCGTCGCCCAATCGATTCTTTTCCGGTACAAAGCAGTCCTCAAATATCAGCTCTGCTGTCGAGGATGCTCTTATCCCCAATTTATGCTCTAGCTTGCCTACTGAGAATCCGGGAGCATCCTTTTCCACAACGAAGGCAGTAATACCCCGATGCCTTTGTGCTTTATCTAGGGTCGCGAAAACAAGGATGATATCAGCTTCAGCCCCATTTGTAATAAATATTTTAGTTCCATTGAGGACATAGCCACCAGCTCTTCGGATGGCAGTAGTTTCTAAGGAGGCGACATCACTACCTGCATTAGCTTCAGTTAGGGCGAAACAGGCCAGTTTCTTCCCCTTGGCTATAGGAACGACAAAGCGCTGCCGTTGCTCTTCATTACCAAAATGATATATAGGTAGTCCCGCAAGACCTGCAGTGACCAGATAAATTATACCGGTAGCGGCACAGACGCGTGATATCTCCTCGACGGCAATAATAAATTGGATTATACCACCCCCCTGACCACCGCTTTCCTCAGGAAAGGGGATACCCATAAGCCCCATACTGGCCATCTTCTTGATACTCTCCGCAGGAAACTTTGCCTCCTCATCAATTTGACCAGCAATTGGCTCCAGCTCGTTCTCTGCGTAATCCCGCACCATTCTTCTGATCATCTTCTGGTCTTCTGTTAATGAAAAATCCATCTTAAACCCGATTCGACTATTGTCTGATTGTTTCCTAATAGCGTCTTAGTAACGGCATAAATTCTATCACACTCTAAATGCACCTTCAATTTTTTAGCTCTTATCGACGGGCGTTTAGAACAATATTTGACTTCTCAACAGAAATGATATAAAATTATTAGATTTTTAAACTTAGGTTAAAGGAGCAAAAGATTGAAAATACTCCTGGTTTATCCTCAGTATCCAGATACCTTCTGGAGTTTTAAACATGCTTTGAGATTGAGCCGTAAGAAGGCACTGAATACCCCGCTGGGACCGCTCACGGTAGCTGCCCTGCTCCCCACCGAGTGGGAGAAGCGATTTGTTGACCTGAACGTAGCTAAACTGAAAGATAAAGACATAAGGTGGGCTGATTATGTCTTCATCAGCGCCATGGTGGTGCAGCAGAAATCCACCATGGAAGTCGCCCAGCGCTGCCGGAAGCTTAACACCAAGGTGGTGGCCGGAGGACCACTTTTCACTACCGGATACACACTGGTTAATTGTGATGAGATAGACTACGTCATACGCAACGAGGCAGAAGTCACACTACCGCTTTTCCTTGAAGACCTGAAGAATGGCTGCCCCAAACACCTCTACCAGTCTGATGAGCGAGCTGACGTAACCAAGACACCGGTCCCCCTGTATTCACTGGCTAAGATAGACAAATACAGCCAGGTTACCATTCAGTACTGCCGGGGTTGCCCTTACGACTGCGAATTCTGCGACATTATTATTATGGACGGTCGTAAGCCACGCACCAAGACTAAGGAGCAGATACTGGCCGAACTGGAGGCAATATACGGTCTCGGTTATCGGGGCACCGTATTCATTGTTGATGATAACTTCATCGGCAATAGAAAGAAGCTGAAATTAGAGATACTGCCGGCGATGATTGAATGGCAAAAAGAGAGGGGATACCCCTTTAAGTTCCTTACCGAAGCCTCGATCGACATGGCTGATGATAATGAACTCTGCCAGATGATGAGCGACGCTGGCTTCACCCGGGTATTCGTGGGCATTGAAACCCCGAATGAAGAAAGCCTGGCCGAGTGCAACAAATTCAAGAATCAGAACCGTGATTTAGTCGCCGACGTTAAGAAACTGCAGAACTATGGCTTTGAGGTCATGGGTGGCTTTATCCTAGGCTTTGACAGTGACCCGCTTTCTATCTTTGAGCATCAGATTAGCTTTATCCAGAAAAGCGGCATCGTTACCGCTATGGTCGGAATATTGAATGCCCCACCGGAAACCAAATTGTGGCGTCGGCTGGAGAAAGAGAACCGTCTTTTGCCCACTGGCAGTGGTGATAACACGGACGGCACGTCAAACATGATTCCCAAGATGCGTCTTGATGTCCTCATTAACGGCTATAAACAGGTCTTGCACGAAATCTATGCGCCCAAGCAATACTACGAACGAATTCACACCTTCCTGAAAGAGTATAAGCCCAATGAAAAGATACGGCGGGGATTCAAACTCCAGCTCTCCAAACTACGGGCGCTCTTCGAAGTAACCATCTTCCTAGGCATCAAGGACAGGGCACGAATCCATTACTGGAAGATGGTCTTTTCCACCCTGCGGAAATACCCGAAGTTCATTGGTATAGCTCTAACCCTGGCGGCCCAGGGTTTTCACTTCCGTAAGGTCTACGAGAAGGTCAAAAAGCTCAAGGTTGACGATTCCCTGCTGGAAAGGCAGCTAAAGGTCTTGAACGGGGAGCCAGCTTAGCCCTAAAGATAACTAGGTAGCTCCACTAGGCTGTGAATCCGCGGGCAATCGCTAATCTCAGGTTCTAGATCAAAACGGTCAATAAGTATCGGTTTGATACCCACCCCCCTGGCGCCGAGCACATCGGTTTGATACTGGTCACCGACATAGACCGCCTCTCGAGCATTTACCCCAGCCCGCTCTAAAGCAGCTAGAAAGATAGGCGGCTCAGGCTTATCGGCTCCGACCTCCTTAGAGGTAACCACAAGGTCTAGGTAAGATTCCAGGCCCCCTCCGGCCTTGCCGACGATGATATTAGAGATCAGCCCCAAGACTAACCCCCGCTCCTTTAGTGTTTTCATAGCGGGCAGCGTATCGTCATAAAGAACCCACCTAGCGCTCTTAGCTTGAGAGCTGGCTCGCTTGGTAATCTCCAGCATTACCTTTCTGGGCATTTGAACCCCGGCTTCAGCTAACAGCACTTCCCACCAGCGGATAAAGGGAGCCTCGTCTTTCCCCTCCCGCCACCGTGGTGGGGCACCGGCGGGCACCTGGCTTTCCGCCATATGGATACCCTTTACTAACTGCTGTGGGGACAGGCTAACACCCAGTTCCCCAGCAACCTGGGCAAATAGCTCATGCCTATCAGGGTCAGGGTGGGCTAGGGTGCCTATCCAATCAAAGAACACTGCCTTAATCATCACTAACACCCAGACCCCTAAGATAGCTAACCACATCCTGGATGGTAGCTAACTTCTCCAGAGCCTCATCCGGTATCTCAATCTTACGGGATGAATTGCTGAACTCGTCCTCTATGGCCATCACCAGCTCAACCAGTTCGATAGAATCGGCATTAAAGTCCCGTATAAAGCTGGCAGTGGGCGTTACCTGGTCTTCATCCACCCCCAGCCGCTCCATAACCACCCTTTTTAGCCGCTCAAAAATGGTAGCCACCCTGCTGCTCCTCCCTAAAAGCCTTTATCTATCTAAGACAACTACTACTTAGCTCAAGCACTATTCACCCACCACAAGACCACTAACCGAGCCCAAGACCCCATTAACGAACCTTGGTGAATTATCACCACCAAACTGTTTCGCTAGTTCCACTGCCTCGTTTATGGCCACCTTAACCGGCACCTTCTTATCAAATAGAATCTCAAATATCGCCAGCCTCAGGATATTCCGGTCAATGGTAGGTATCTGCTCCACAGGCCAGGCCGGGGCATAGCGCCGAATGTTCTGGTCAATCTCTTCCTTATGGCGGATAACACCCCGCAGCAGTTCACCAGCGAAGGCAGCGCCTTCTTCCGATAGCTTTTTGTTAGCCAGAAGGCGGCTTAAGGCTAATACCGCCTCATGCCCTACTGAATCGGTCTCGTAAAGTGCTTGGAGAGCCAGTATCCTGGCTTTTCGCCGTACCCCAACCATAATCACCAAAGCCACAATCTTACTTTTTAAATCTACAGACTATCCCGGTTCAAAGTCTTAAGTAGCAAATCACCTGTTACGAGCCCTCGCCTCCCGCGACCAGGCTAACCGTGGCCACATCACCTATATTCACCGTCTGGACATCACTATTTATCCTTTTAATGAGACCACTAAGTACCTCACCGGAGCCTATCTCAATAAAGGAAGCCACGCCAGACTCGATCATATACTCAACAGAACGCTGCCACTGCACACCATGACACAACTGTCGGAGAAGCTCTGCCTTTATCTCACTGCCACTAGTCATTGGCTCTGCCGTAGTGTTGGCCACGACAGGAATGATGGGGTCACGAAAAGGAATAGCCTCAAGGATCTGGGCCATGCCGTCTACCGCCGACTGCATCAGCGGGGTATGAAAGGCAGCGCTCACAGGCAGGGAAACGGTTCGCTTAGCCCCCCTGGCTTTAGCCAGTTCCGAGGCCCTGGTTAGGTTTTCACGAGTGCCACTGATTACCAGCTGATTAGGGCAGTTAACGTTGGCGAGCCAGGTGTTGGCTTCCTGGCATACCTCGGCCAGTAGCGCCTCATCAAAGCCGATCACCGCCACCATACCACCCGGTTTGGCTAGTCCTGCTTCGTGCATCAAGCGCCCCCGCTCCCGAGCCAAGTAGACAACGGTAGCAAAATCGAGCACCCTAGCTACCCCCAGTGCCGTATACTCACCAAGGCTATGCCCGGCCACAAAATCCGGTTGGGGCAGGGCACTACTATTCACCTCATTAACGGCGGCAAGGCAGGCGAAGCTAGTGGCTACCAGCGCTGGTTGGGCATTAATGGTCTGCCTGAGTTCATCATCAGGACCTTCAAAGCATAACCGGGAAATGGAAAAGCCTAAAGCTTCATCGGCCTTTTTGAAGACGGCTCTGGCAGAAGAGAAATTATGATAAAGGTCACGCCCCATGCCCACCTTTTGAGAACCCTGACCCGGAAAGACATAGGCTACCTTCATAGGCTCAGATTTTAACTAACCTCCCCTGTTGTCGCACAGCTGACTAATTATCGCCTCAGCCCCGGCTACGATATCGTCAATAATCGCCCTGACTGACTTGATATCTTTTATCATACCGCAAATCTGACCGGCTAAGAGCGTACCCCACTCCAGGTCGCCTTCAATCAAGCCCAAACGCACCTTGCCCACGCCAAACTCCATAATCTCCTCGATAGAGGTCTCAGCCTGCTCCTTGGTCAGAAACTCCCGGGCCAGTTTATTCTCCAGACAGCGCACCGGATAGCCGGTACTCTGCCCGGTGACAATGGTGGCCCGGTCACTGGCCTCAATAAGGGCCTGCTTATAGGCGGGGTGAGCAATACATTCCTCACTGCACACAAAACGCGTCCCCATCTGAATACCCTGGGCCCCAAGAGTCAGAGCCGCTACCATCCCCCGGCCATCGGCAAAACCGCCAGCAGCCACCACCGGCACCTTAACACTATCCACCACCTGAGGTACCAAAGCCATGGTCGTTATCTGACCGATTTCTCCCCCCGACTCCATACCCTCAGCCACGAAAGCGTCGACCCCGGCTCGTTCCAGACGCCGGGCCAGAGCAACGCTGGCCACCACCGGCATCACCTTTATCCCTGCCTCCTTAAATCGGGGAACATGGGGACCGGGATTACCGGCTCCGGTAGTCACTACCGCCACCTTCTCTTCCAGAACCACCTCGATTACTTCCTTGGCAAAGGGAGATATCAGCAGAATATTCACCCCGAAAGGCTTGTCCGTCAGCTTCCGGGTCTTATGTATCTGGTCTCTTACCCAGCCTGGCTCACTGGCACCAGCACCGATAACCCCCAGCCCACCAGCATCCGACACCGCAGCCACCAGTTCCGCCGTGGCGACATGAGCCATTCCTCCCTGAATGATGGGATACTTGATACCGAAAAGGTCACAAATTGCTGTCTTGAGCATAAAATAGCCCCCCTCTTAGCTACTACTGCTAGTTTTCTTTTTCGGGCCCTTAATCTCGATGACTTCCCGACCATCATAGGTACCGCAGGTAGGGCAGACATGGTGCGGTAATTTAGGGCTCTGGCACTGCGAGCAGGTACTTAGTTGCGGCAGACTCGCCTGCCTGATATGGCGGCGTCGTTTACCCTGACGCGCCTTGGCATACTTTCGTTTTGGTAGAGCTCCCATAACTATTCCTTTCCCCGGCTAACTAACCGTCATCAGTCAACAGCAACTTACCCAGTTTCGACCAGCGTGGCTCTAGAGCCTGAGGCGGACAGTCACAGCCTCCCTGATTAAGATTACGACCACAAGTCGGGCACAAGCCGGCACAATCCTGACGACAGAGTGGCTTCATGGGGATAGCCAGTAAAGCATACTGCCGCACCGCCTCGGTCAGATCCAGAATATGATGCTCATCAATAGTAAAACACCCCGGCTCATCGGGCGGGGGTAGCGAACCACCGCTGGCCACATCGATAACCGGGAAATACTCCTCCTCGAAATTCACGGGCACCGGGTAGCTAAACATCCCCAGGCAGCGACTACAGGTAGCTTTGACCTCGGTATTCAGTCTCGCCTTAACCAGGATACCGCGGTCGGTTCGCGTCAGCCAGACCTCACCCTGAACCGGGCAGTCACTGCCCGAGATATTAATGACATCGCTTACCTGGTAATCAAGTTTTGAACCCAAAGCGGACTTAAGCAGCCCGGACACATTTATCTGCATCATATCCCCACCCCAAACCCAAAAATCAGTCTATTATAAGCCGAGCCACATAAGCAATGCAACTTAAGCCCTTCTCAGATGCCCCGAGGGCGGGTGGGTGGGAAAAAGAATACGAGAGGGAAGAAAAGGAAAGAGGGACGAAGTGCCCCTCTCAATGCATGAGCACGATATACCTATACCTTATTAGAATATTGGTGAATACGTCCACGTAGATACCGGGGTGTTTACCAGTCGTGCGTATGTTTTTCTGGTTACTGATTAATACCCAACAAAATCAATGTCAATTTGTATATAGACTCGTAAGATTTCTTGATAAACCTGATCATATCGAAAGTGTTCCCATTTACACTAACCTTCCCATCTTTAACTAAACCATGCTCACTATCAATAGTTGGAAACTCAACAATGGTATCCTGATTTTTTTCTTGGTCTCTAAAACTAATAAAAACGACAATATCATTTCTTAGTGGTTTCAGTTCTGCTTTTATTTCTAGAAATTTATTATCTCTAGCTCCCAGCTTATCAAGGGAAGTCAATAATAACTCATACTTCTTTTTATTCAAGCCACCAATGTCCTGATTTAATCCCAGAACTTCTCTGGAGTGTAAACCTATAAAATCAAGTAATATTCTGCCGTTAAATAAAAAATCTCTCCAGTGTTTTCGCACTTCAAGGGCATCCGTCTGGAAAAAGACCCCTTTACCGCTGGGCTCTTCCAATGTTTCCAGCAACTTTTCATATGATTGATAAAACAATCCATAAGAATTTATAAAATCTTCGTGATGCCTTTCAGAGAGTGTTGATTTGTTCAGCAATTCTTTTGCATACTCTCTGTATTTATCGATAGATTGACCTACAATGGTAGCTGCAAATCTGACATTAGGAATAGGATGCCAAGTGCTTCCTCCATCACTACTGGTAAAAGCACCCTTAAAAAACAAAGGCTCTCCGTCGGCTCCCTTTTTCTTATAACAACATTCTTCATATAACTTCCCGGAACCGCAAGGACACCAAGGTAGACCATTTGTTTCCATTTTTACACCTCGTATAATTATACATCATGTAGCAAATTTATCTGCCAAAGATGGTAAGTAGGCATTCACCAGACAACCTGGAAAAGTTAATTCTTTGCTATCTTCTCTCTAAAAACCAAAAACCTACGGCAGCCAAAGCACCACCGTAGGTTTTCCTTTTGTCTAATACCAATTCTGAAGCAGGTCAAGCCCTCTCAACCCATTAACGTATGCCGGTATCTATATTCACATCAATGGTAACTGTCTCATCGGCCGATACCGTTATCTTTTGCGGCAGGTTGGCGGCGGTATCAATGCCTATGTGATTTATATCCACCGTATAGGTACCGGGCGCTATCTGGGCGGTGTAGTAGCCGGTCGCCCCCGTACCTATCTGGGTGAAGTAGACCTCACGTACCAGATGCTCACCGGAGGCATCATAGATTATCAGTTTTCGCGCGGAAAATACCTCAGGCGGCACCACGGGATTTACACCCGGGCCCTCCACCGGAGAGACCGGGCCGATAGTCACCGCACCCTGTAAAAGCACGGTCTCCGGGCCGCCTGGCTGGCAGGATACGACCAGAGGGCTTACCACAAGGAAACAAACAGTAAGCAGTATTATCCGCCAGTTTTTCATAACTACCCCCACTCCATTTCAAAACAAAAAAGAGGTGTTTTTCGCCCCCTCTTTTGTCATATTCTATCTAATACCAATTCTGAAGCAGGTCAAGCCCTCGACCATTAGTACGGCTTAGCTCAACATGTTACCATGCTTACACCTGCCGCCTATCAAGCAAGTAGTCTACTTGCGGTCTTACTCCTTCCCCCGAAGGGGAAGGATGGGAGATCTAATCTTGGGATGGGCTTCGCACTTAGATGCTTTCAGCGCTTATCCCAACCAGACTTGGCTACCCAGCAATGCCCCTGGCGGAACAACTGGCACACCAGAGGTCTGTCCCTCTCGGTCCTCTCGTACTA
>CAYYLM010000011.1:9605-43415 GCA_964472625.1 uncultured Dehalococcoidales bacterium | reverse complement strand
TTATTTTTTTAGAGGCACGGGCTTTATGACCTGGTGATTGTCAACCTCAATACCACCATCAACAACCAGGGTGTGACCGGTTACGTGGGAGGACTCGTCAGACGCCAGGAACAGTGCCGCATAGGCAACCTCCTCCGGCTTACCCAGCCGTCCCTGCGGGATTATTTCTTCAAACCCCCTTATCTCTTCCTTAGGCATCGTGAGCACCATCGGGGAACCAATAATACCCGGGTTAAGGGCATTCACCCTAATATTCTTCTTCGCCAGTTCCATCGCCGTTATCCGGGTCAAAGCCAGCACCCCACCTTTTGCCGCACAGTAGGCACATAGATTGCGCGTCCCTCGATCGCCACATTGGGAGGCAGTGTTGATGATCGAACCTTTCCCCCTCTTCAGCATCTCGGGAATGGCATACTTCATCCCCAGCCAGACACCCTTCAGGTTTATGGCCATGATCCTCTCCCACTCCTCTTCGGTAACGTCCTCGGTAAAGGCCGGTCGGCCAATAATCGCCGCATTATTATAGATAATGTCCAGCTTCCCATAGGTAGCTATAGTCTTCTTGACCGCGTTCTCTACGTCCTTGGCCTTGGACACATCAGCCTTAATGAAGATCGCTTCCCCACCGCCATCCTTGATCGTCCTGACCGTCTTCTCACCCGCCTCAGCATTCCAGTCAACCACCACCACCTTGGCCCCTTCCTTGGCGAACAGAGTCGCTCCAGCCTGCCCCATTCCCATTCCAGCTCCAGTAATTATGGCCACCTTGTTATCCAGTCTGCCCATTGACTTACCTCCTTCTATTTCACATAATTTGTCCGCATCTCTTTTAAATTAACAGCTTTTCAACACATTAGGGCTACTGAGAGCTCAGCCATTAAGACTAAACCAGCTCCCAGTAGCCCTTTCCTCTGACTACATCAGTAGTAGTCTTTCTAAATCACCAACCCCTGAGCCCCAAGTGTATTAGTAGCCCTGATATATCTGTCTCAGTTCTACTGTAGGCTGTGGGAATCCGTAATCTTCTAGGGGATCAGCTGGTACCCAGGTATCCCACCTGTCTCTCGGCCAGCCAGGATAAGGCGGCACCCCACCAATCTGAACGGTATCAATATTGGAAGCATCAACCATAATGAAGGGGCACTGGTAGAATTTCTCGACTGGCTGCCCCAAGATAACACTGGTGTAGGCCACCTGTAGGGCGATATCACTCGGCTCCACGCCGCCGTGAGTTGAGCAGGTATCAGCTTTACCCTCCGCAATGTTGTCCCACATGGCGATCTCGGCATCATTAGAAGCGATTATGATATGGTCCGGGTCATCCAGTGGCAGGAGCAAATCTATTGACTCAAGCCCAGGAACCATACCAGCACCGCCGCAACCATGATGAAAGAGGGCCCTGATTTCGGGGTGGGCAGTTACAAGGTCAGCGGTGATGGTCGCCGTTTGCTCCTCAGCCCAGTTAGTGTCCGCAGATTGTATCACGGTAATCCAGGCCTCACGATCGATCACCTTGTGGAACCCTTCACTGCGTAGCTGAGCGGTCTTCATGTCGCGCATACCCCACAACTCACCAACAACCACCGGGTTCTCGGGGCCATATCCCCTTGCCTCAAGGTCATCTAACAGCCACTCGGCGAGGATATCGGTACCACCCGGGCCTTCGAACTTGTGAGCAATGAATGAGGTAACAGCATCGCTGTCTATGCCACAGTCGAAGGTAAAGACCGGAATGCCTCCCTCGTTGACGACCTTATCGCAGACTGGAATCATCAGCTCGGCACTAACATTGTGGCTAATGATGAAGTCCGGCTTGAAGGTGGCCATCATGTCCTCGTACCAGCCTATCTGCGCATCCAAGTCAAAACGGGCGCAAAAGATAGTCCAGCTGTCGTCAGGCATACCCTGCCTGGGGAACCAATCTTCCAGCATGTATACCGCCTGGGCAATCGGCTCGACCTGACACGTAGCGCCAGTGTAGGCTACCTTGTAGGGTGAGCCATCAGGCTTGATTAACAGGCCCTCAAAAGGATTGTACAGGAGGTCTCCGTTAACTTGGCCTCTGGCTATCAGGTCAGCTAGCTCGGGTAAATCCTTGGCGTACACCGGTCCCGTCGGTTCTGTCGGCGTTGTCGGCGTTGTCGGCGTTGTCGGCGTTGTCGGCGCTGCCGGGGCAGCACATCCCGCTAGAATCAAAACCACTACCACGGCTACCGCTAGTAGTGGTACCATGAATTTCTTCATTCCTTATTCTCCCTCCTTATAGGTTCTCATACAATCAAACTCCGCAATGCTCATTACCCTGACTGCTCTGCTCCATAGGCTTTCTCCTCCTTTTGCTGACATAGCTTCCAGGATTAACAAGAGGCTACTACATAAGCATCGCATTTACATTTTGTCGTCAAGAGCTGCTGTAATTAGAATACCCCTTTTAGAAGAAGGCTAGCATAACAATGTTAATTTATTATTAAGAAAACAACAGTAGCCTTGAAAAATCGGTTTTAGCCTCACCTCCTACGCCAGAAATCAATGCCCACAGCAACTAGTACCAGCACTCCCAATACCGTGCCTTCCAGAAAAGGATCGGCGCCTAGTATGTTCATGCCATTTGTAATGACACCAATGATAAAGGCTCCGATTACGACACCAATTATGCTTCCCCTGCCCCCAAATAGGCTCATGCCACCAACCACCGCCGCCGCAATGCTTTGAAGTTCCATACCGGAAAAACTTTGATACGAAACCGACATAACACGGGTCGTAAATATTAAACCTGCCAGTGTAAATAATATTGCCGAGATAATATATACCGAAAGCAGTATCTTCTTAACCTTTACACCGCTAAGGTAGGCCGCTGCCGGATTGCTGCCTACGGCAAAGACCGACCTACCATAGGTAGTATGGTTCCAAACAAAGTAGCTGACCACGGCAACTACGATCAAAATAATGCCCGGCACCGGAAAACCGTAAACATCCCCCTGCCCAATGGGCCTGAGAGATTCCAGCATTCTGGTAATGGTAAACCCTCTGGTTATTTGGAATCCTGTTCCATGGGCAATCTGCCATACACCCAAGGTGGCTACCAGCGGTGGTATACCAATACGCGATACCGCGAGACCACTGATCGCCCCAAAGCCGGCTCCCATGGCCAGCATAGCCGGTATTCCCTGCCACATAGGAGCCTGATGACCGATAATATTTCGCACTAACATGTCGGTCATCAATGCACCACCTAGAGCTGAGGTTCCGAACGCCACGCCGGCAACTGACAGGTCAATGCCCGCGGTTAGGATAACAAACGACTGACCGATGGCTGATACCCCGGTGGCCGCGGTGGCTACTACCACTTGCTTGATATTACGTACCGCGGTTGACCTCCAGCCGGTGGCTGCCCCCATGCCCAGTATGATGCCCACTAAAACGAAGGCAAGGGTAGCGTCTTCGTGCCTTACGACACGTCGGGCAATATCTCGGAAGCTAGTTTTCCCTTTTTGTTCTGCCAATTCAGCCATAGCTAAACTCTACCAGTAATAATGCTACTCCTAGCGGCCACGCCGACGTAAAATATCAATCGTCACCGCCGCTAGGATTATTACCCCCTTGACAATAAACTGGCCAGCATGCCCCATTTGCATGATACTCATCGCATTATTGACCACGCCAATTAGTATCGCGCCAATTACCACACCAACTATGTTTCCGCGCCCACCAAACAGACTGACACCACCGATAGTAACCGCAGCTATGGTATCTAACTCAAGACCCCGCATGCCTTCGATCGAAGCCGCCATACTGCGGGACATGAACACAAGGCCAGCCAATCCGGCCAGAAAACCCGAGATAATGAAAACCAAATTTTGCGTTCTTTTTACATTTATTCCAGAGAGAAAAGAACTAACGGGATTACCACCAACGGCATAAATATTACGACCAACACCGGTGTGATTAAGGACAAGATAGACGACCACTGCCGCTGAGAAGAAGATAATCGGTGCCGCCGGCAAAGACCCAAAAACCGCCAGACTCCTGGGCAACTCGGTGAGGGCTTCACCCCGGGTTATGTAGTAGGCAACCCCGTAACCTATTTGCCAGACGCCAAAGGTTGCTATCAGTGAGGGAATACCGAGGCGAGTGACCAAGGTGCCGTTGAGCAGTCCCCAGCAGATACCGACTATCAACATAACTGGAAGGGCTAGCGCAGGAGAAGCCGGATGTCCCAGAAAAGCAACGACGATATTCTGCCACTCGGTGGTCATCATCGCCGCTCCCAGCATCATGGTCATCACGCCTACGCCAGCAACCGATAGATCGATATTGGCAGTGAGGATAACGAATGCCTGACCTAGTGCCGCCACACCCCGAACTGAACTCTGCAGCAGGACATTCCCCAGGTTGGTGGGAGTGAGTGTCTCCCCTCGAGAGATCCCGCCCAGCAAGCCCATCACGACTGCCAGAGCGATGCCGATGGCAAAGTTCTCGTGGGTTATGATGTACCGCCCTACTCTTCTAGCGGTACTACTGGGACGCTCCGGTGTTGCCAATACTTCGGCCACGATACCTGCCCTTCTGAACCAGCAGATCGGACTTGAGTCACGGTGTTTGCCAACCGGTTACGTCAGATTGCTATCCCTTTATACCCCAGTTTTCACCACTTGTCAATAGGGGCTGCACCAGTTTTACAGTCAAAGAGCAACGATATGAGACGTCATCAGTCACAAAAATCAGCTAACCACACCACAAACCGAAATGTTCTCCCTCTTTCAATACAGACACCACACCTCAAGCGTTGAGTAAAAGCCTCATCTCCCCGGTTCGTGAATAATGGCATAGCTGCTTAGAATCACAGTGATTACCGGATTAGCTACCGCTCACTCCAAGGTGGTATCGGCAGGACAAGCGATGGTGAACCTTTCACTCTTTGCGCTACGGGAAACATGGGCCAGCGCGTACCATCGATATTCTGGCTTACCACACCGATATCATAAATCATCTGTCCATTCTCATCGAACTCAACCCGGTCAAAACGCAGCACCTCCAGGGAAGGGAGGAATGGTGAACCGTCTGGTAGCTGAACCTTCGTCACATCAGCACGTGTTATCGATAGCTTGCTCAGGGCATATTGAAGGTTACTTCGGAACTTATCCAGGTCAAGGGAAAATTCCATCCCTGTGTGGACACCCGGCCGGGATACTCTTCTGACTGGCGTCATTTGCTCCAAGCCCTCTTTGAGCAGCCAAACCGCATGGTAGCTGGCAGCTATGGCAGGGTCGTTCCAAGCCTCGCCTATTTGCGCTTCAACAGCACCGTTAATCCAGTAGTAATAATTCCTTTTCGGCGGCACTGGGTCAGCACTCTCATGAACAAAGCTATATTCATAGGCTTCTGGTGGTAGCGCCTCGTAGAAGGCAGGGTCCTCAAGCCCCCACCCCCAGGAATAGACACCGTATGGGAGATAGGTCTGCCGCTCCATCATCTCCCGGTAAAGGATTATAGCATCATCAGTATAGTTACAGGTGAACAAGAGGTCAGGTGCCGCCGCCTCTACAGCCGCAAGCTGAGAGGCGAAGCTAGTTGCGGTTATGTCAATAAGCTCCTCACCCACTATTTCAATACCGGCCGCCTCCGCCTCCACCTTAAAGATTTCAGCCACAGTCGTGCCTTGGTCATCGGGGACATACATCAGGAAGCAACTCTCAGGCGGGGGTAGCCCGGCTTCCTCAGCAGATTGGGTCATCACGGACACTACCTGCCCAGCCGCACCTTCGGCGCTAGGTGTAGTACGGAACGTGTATTCCCGACCGAGTTCTGTAATCGGTTCGAAATCAAGGACACAGATAAAAGGTACTTCATACTCCTCAGCAACCTCGCTAATCGCCTCCGCCGTGGGCCAAGCACCGATGAGATAGATGACCTCCTCCTCGGTAATCAACCTCTCTGCCTCGGCAGCCGCCTGTACGGGTGAACCACCGTCATCAGCCACAATAAGCCTGAGGTCCATGGAAAGCATGTTCCTGATACCACCCCACTCGTTCATTTGCGTAATGGCGACCTCGGCGCCAGTACTAAGCCTCTTGCCCATTTCAGCGTTAGGGCCGCTTAAATCGACGATTATACCACAGGGCATCTCTTCAGGATAGGGGGGTATCTCCGGCGGTTCCGGCCTGCAGCTAGCAACAACTAAGCTAGCCGCTATGACTG
Organism: uncultured Dehalococcoidales bacterium; assembly: GCA_964472625.1. Lineage (GTDB taxonomy): Bacteria > Chloroflexota > Dehalococcoidia > Dehalococcoidales > UBA5760 > UBA5760. The sequence continues at coordinate 37,217 of CAYYLM010000011.1, read as the reverse complement.
TTGCCAGCAGAGGAATAATAAACTTTTTCATTCTTCCCTCCTCGAGGTTTCTACCACTATTTTGTGGCATCAGGCCATATTTTACCCTGACCTAGCTTACTATAGTAGCACCCAAGCTATTCATATGTTACTGGATTAAGCTAACCTATGCAAATTTAATACGAATTTCCCTGCCTGTCAATAGATACAAAAACAGTCGCGGCAAAACCACCGCCATCAAGTATGATAAAGACCTCCTTATCGCCCATCACGTCCCACTTAAAGACGCTTAACGACCAGGATGAGGATCGCGGGAAATGGCTTCGCCGAAGTCAGAATTACACTCTTCCCTTAGTTACATGCCAACTATTGCATCCTAAAATCTGGTTATGATATAATCTCACTAGGTGAAGATTGAGTTGTGAAGTGGGAGAAATACCCACTTTTTTATTCTACCGGGATAATGAAACGGGGGGTTAATGTGAGATGAAAAGCGACTTCATGCTCGCTATCACCCAACTCTCAGCTGAGAAGAACCTGCCCAAGGAGACAGTTCTTAGAGCCGTTGAGGCAGCACTGGTATCAGCCTATAAGAAGGATAACTTTACGGCTAACCAGGATATCTTGGTTAAGATCAATCCCAATACCGGCGGCGTTAGAGTATGGGCTCAGAAAACTGTAGTTGAGCACCCCGTGGACCAACACCGTGAGCTTTCACTAGATGAGGCGCTTCAGATTAAGTCAGATGCGCAACTCGGTGACACGATAGAAGTAGAAGCCACCCCCCATAATGCGGGGCGCATCGCCGCCCAAACTGCCAAACAGGTTATCCTCCAGCGACTCCACGAAGCGGAGCATAGTGCCATATTTGAGGAATACTCTGATAAGGAAGGCGAAATTTTCACCGGCTTGGTACGTCGCATCGAGCCGAGGCAGATTTTTATCGATCTGGGGAGGACAGAGGCAATACTACCAGCCGCTGAGCAGGTACATAATGAAAGATACCGTGTTGGGCAGCGGCTTAAGGTTTGCCTCTTAGAGGTAATTCAGACTAACCGGGGGCCCCGAGTGCTGGTGTCACGCTCTCACCCCAACCTGTTGCGCCGGCTCTTTGAACTAGAAGTTCCGGAGGTTCTTAACGGCGCTGTCGAGCTAAAATCAATTGCGCGCGAGGCTGGCTATCGGAGTAAAGTAGCTGTCGCCGCACGTCAAGAAGGTATTGACCCAGTTGGCTGCTGTGTTGGCCTAAGGGGCATCAGGATACAAAATATCGTTAACGAGCTAAATGGTGAAAAAATAGACGTTGTCATGTGGCACCCGGATAGGTCTGTTTTTATCACCAACGCCCTTAGCCCCGCCCAAGTACTGAGTGTTACCGTGAACGACGAGGAGGAGACCGCCACTGTAGTCGTGCCCGATAACCAACTCTCCCTGGCCATCGGTAAGGAGGGACAGAACGTCAGGCTGGCGGCTAAACTTATTGGGCTACGAATTGACATCAAGAGCGCCTCAGAAGCTGAGGCAGAAGCCAAATCCTTAGCCGCCGCAGAGGAACCGGCTACGGTCGATGAGGAGCTTCCAGTGGAAACACCAGAGGCGGCGGTACTGACTACTGAGGAGCCGACCTTGGTCTCGGTGGAGACCACTGAGGTAACCGAGACAGGAGAAGAAGCCGAACCTGCCACCCCGATTACCTTTGAACCACCACCCCCCAAGGAAAAGGTTGAACTCAAGTTTGCTGAGGACATTACCATGCCCACTCCCATCAAACCGGGAGCTAAGCCGAAGAAGAAAAAGAAGAAGGGGGCTACGGGTAAAGAAAAGGCTGAGGACGGCATCAGGATCAAGAAACTCCGCCGAGCATCACAGTCTATAGCCGATTATGATGAAGAGTACTAGTCACCATATACCAAAGCGGAGCTGTGTGGCTTGCCGAGAAGTAAGACCCAAACGGGAGCTAATCCGCCTAGCGTGCACTGCCGATAGCTGGGTAGAGATAGACTACGGCAGCCAGAGGGACGGGCGTGGTGCCTACTTATGTATGAACGAGGAATGCTGGCAGGCCGGACTGAAGAGTAACCGACTGGAGCATGCTCTAAAGACGACCCTTACCAGAGAGAATCGAGAGCAGCTTATGAGACAAGGTAGAGAACTTGTTGGGAGGGTAAATAGTGGCCAGTAATTCAGATGATGCCCCACGCGCGACAACCAGAGAGCCGCGAGATAGCTCTCGGTCAGTGAAGCCGCACCCAATTGAGATTCCGGCCACCTTAAGTGTGCGACAGCTGGCAGAACTATTGCAGGTTAGTGCCATAGACATTATCAAACAGCTGATGCGAAATGGCATTATGGCCAACATTAATCAGCCCATTGACTATGAGGCCGCCGCCACGGTAGCCGCCAGTTTTGGTTATGAGGGACGCCCAAAGCCCCAAGCAGCCCGCAAACTATCCAGTGCCATTATCGAGTTTAAGAAAGGACAACATCTCCAGGGTGAGGCGGGCAGAGGTTTGAAATCACGCCCCCCCGTGGTCACTATTATGGGGCATGTCGACCATGGCAAGACCCGACTTCTGGACGCCATTCGTGAGACCAATGTCATGGCCGCCGAAGTCGGTGGTATAACTCAGCACATTGGTGCCTATCAGGTAGAGGTCAATGAGCATAAGGTCACCTTTTTAGACACACCGGGACACGAAGCCTTCACCGCGATGCGGGCTCGTGGCGCCCAAGTAACCGACATCGTTATTCTAGTAGTCGCCGCTGATGACGGAGTTATGCCGCAGACCCTGGAAGCCATTGACCACGCCCAAGCTGCCAGTGTCCCGATCGTAGTGGCCATAAACAAGATTGATAAGCCAGATGCTAACCCCGATGCGGTTAAACAACAGCTGGCTGATGCCAGCCTACTGGTTGAGGAGTGGGGCGGTGACGTGGTCTGCGTTTCAATTTCAGCTAAAGAGAAGACCGGCATCCCGGAACTCCTGGAGAACCTCCTGCTGGTAGCTGAGATGGAAGAGCTCCGAGCTGATCCTTCGCGACCAGCCGCTGGGGTAGTTATCGAAGCCAAGCTGGACAAGACTAAGGGACCATTAGCTACTATACTAGTCCAGGAAGGAACCTTAAGGCTGAGTGATACCATAGTCGTCGGCACTACCTGGGGGCGGGTAAAGGCTATGTTTAATGATACCGGTAAACGGCTCAGGAAGGCTGAGCCAGCGACTCCAGTTGAAATTTTGGGCCTAAGCAGTGTCCCCCAAGTGGGAGATATCATGAACGCAGTGGCTAGTGAGACTCAGGCACAGAAACTAATACAAAAGCGACGAGAAGAAAGCAAGCAGGGGCCAGAATCAGTTAACCTCAGTAATCTCTATGACCAGATCAGTGCTGGACGAGTCAAGGAGCTTAATATTATTCTCAAAGCCGATGTTCAGGGCAGCATCGAACCGATAAGGAATTCCCTGCAGGAGTTAAGCACCGAGGAAGTCCAGGTTAGGGTTATCCACAGCGGCACGGGCAATATCACCGAGAGTGATGTTATGCTGGCTATCGCCTCCAAGGGGATAATTATCGGCTTTGGTGTCAGTTCTCAGCCCGGCGCCCGGCGACTGGCCGGGAAAGAAAAGGTAAGCATCCGTTCCTATAAGGTAATCTACGACCTGTTAACTGACATAGGTAGCGCTCTTAAGGGTATGCTAGAGCCGACCTACGTTGAGGTTATTGAGGGACGGGCTGAGATAAGAGACATCTTCCCGGTCGGTAAGAAGGAAAAGGTCGCTGGTGTCTATGTCACCGAAGGTAAGATAAGCCGCGGCGTCTCGGTCAGGTTACGGCGTGGTGAGCAGTTAGTCTGTGAATCTACGGTTAGCAGCCTCAGGCGCTTTAAGGACGACGTAAAGGAGGTAGCCACCGGCTACGAGTGTGGGGTGGGCCTTAAAGACTTTTCTGAGTTTCAAGTCGGTGACATACTAGAATTCCTTCGGATAGAGATTGAAAAATAGTAAGCACCATCAGAACAAGGAACGAGCATGTCGCATCGCATTGAGCAGGTGAACAAGCTCCTCCGCCGCGAACTCAGTGACCTACTCCAGCGTCAAGTCAAAGACCCTCGACTTGATAGCTTTGTAGCCGTGACTGAGGTTAATACTTCTACCGACTTGAGACATGCTAAGGTATTCGTCAGTCACCTCGGTAGTGAGGCAGAAAAGCAAGAGATACTGAGGGTGCTCGGCTCTGCTTCAGGCTTTCTGCGTAAAGAGCTAGCCCAACACCTGAAGATGCGGCGTATCCCCGAGCTAAGCTTCTGCTGGGATGACTCGCTGGAACGAGGTGACCATATCCTTAAGCTAATTGACCAGGTCACCAAGGACAGTCCGGCTACCCAGCCTGAAGAGCAAGCTAAGGAAGCACCTTGAAGCCCAAGCCGGGTCATCAAGGTAGTAATCCCGATTAGCACCAAGATTTACTGTGGACGGTATATTAAACGTTAATAAGCCCCAGGGCATGACCTCGTTTGGCACCGTAGCCGCGGTAAGGAGACTGACCGGCGAGCGGCGTGTCGGACATGCCGGTACCCTCGACCCCGAGGCTACCGGGGTCCTGCCTATCTGCCTGGGCAAGGGGACAAAGATTACCGGATTCCTGGCGGATACCACCAAGGTCTACCATGCCGAGATTGAACTGGGTAGGGCCAGCGATACCTATGACTCAAGTGGCCAGACTACCCAGCGGGGAGACCCATCGGGAATCAGCCAGGAACAACTCAAAGCCGCGCTGGCCGCTTTTCAGGGCCGGATACAACAGACACCACCGATGTACAGCGCGGTAAAATATCGTGGTAAGCGGCTCTACGAACTGGCACGAGCCGGCATCCAGGTCGAGCGGCCCAGTCGACTGGTTAGAATCGACCGTCTGGAGCTTACCGGCTGGCAACCGCCGCTCATCACCATAGAGGTGGTCTGTGGCAAGGGCACCTATATCCGCTCTTTAGCCCACGACTTGGGGCAGGTGCTGGGCTGTGGTGCCAACCTGAAAAGCCTAGTCCGTCTGCGGTGCGGTCTTTTCGGTATCGGGGATGCCATCTCACTAACCCAGCTTGAAGATGCCGCTCGCCACGGCTACTGGCATAAGCTCGTCTATCCCCTAGACACCGTGTTTTTAGATTGGGCGGCGATTGTGGTCAATGAGACGACGGAACAGCAGGTAAGAAACGGGCAGTCCCTAGCACTGGTGAGCCAGACTAGTGGCCGGGAAACCGCTTGTCCCGCGGAGTACTCCTTAGCCGACTCTCCATCCCGAAATCACTGCCGTGTCTATGACCTTGACGGCTGCTTCCTCGGTGTGCTACGCTTCCACCCGGAAAGTCGGAGGTGGCACCCGGAGAAGGTATTCCGCTGACGGAAGTAACCCTCCCGCGAACAGCGGGCAAAGCTGGGGGACTGCCGACGGCTTATCCGTAAGGTATCCAAAAGGAGGGTACACAAGGTGGGAGAGAATCACGAGGCATACTGCGTTAAATGTAGAAAAAAGGTCGTGATGAAGAACCACGAGCATATCACCCTGAAGAATGCCAAGCCAGCGGTACGAGGCGTCTGCCCGTCGTGCGGGACTAAAGTATTTAGAATCGGTCAGGGTTAACCATTAGTCAGCTCTACCGTGCTAAAGACTCGACAGGGGTAATCGGGTGAGGTAGACTTGTTTATCAAGCCTTTCTTAACTGCCCGTTATCACTGGAAAGGAGAGAGGGTCAAAGGTGGGGAAAATAAATGTAGCTATCATTGGCGTGGGTAACTGCGTCTCATCACTGGTGCAGGGCATTCACTACTACCAGAAGGCAAAAGAGACTGAATTTGTACCGGGACTGATGCACGTTAACCTGGGGGGATACCACATAAGTGACATCAACTTTGTGGCTGCCTTTGATATTGATAAGAACAAGGTGGGTAAGGACCTCGCCCAGGCAATCTTTACCCAGCCCAACAATACCTTCAAGTTTACCGAGGTGCCAGCTACCGGGGTTAAGGTAGAGCGAGGCATGACCCACGACGGTCTCGGCAAGTATCTAGCCCAGAAGATACAGAAAGCCCCCGGCTCCACTGCCGACATCGTGAGAATCCTTAAAGAGACCCAGACTCACGTGGTGCTCAACTATCTGCCCGTCGGTAGCGAAGAAGCCACCAAGTGGTATGTGGAGCAGGTGCTAACTAGCGGATGTGGCTTCATCAACTGTATTCCCGTCTTTATTGCTCGCGAGAAGTACTGGCAGAAACGCTTTGAAGAAAAGGGTCTGCCGGTCATCGGCGACGATGTAAAGTCTCAGGTCGGCGCTACCATTGTTCACCGCGTGCTCACCCGACTTTTCCGAGACCGCGGCGTTAAAATGGAGCGAACCTATCAGCTGAACTTCGGCGGTAACACCGACTTCCTGAATATGCTGGAACGGGAACGCCTTGAGTCCAAGAAAATATCCAAAACCAACGCCGTTACCTCACAGCTAGACTATCAGCTTAACCCAGATGATATCCACGTCGGTCCCAGCGATTATGTCCCCTGGCTTCTGGACCGCAAGTTCTGCCACATCAGGATGGAAGGACGTACCTTTGGCGATGTTCCCCTGAACCTGGAGCTGAAACTGGAAGTCTGGGATAGTCCTAACTCAGCGGGTGTAGTCATTGACGCCATACGGTGCTGTAAACTGGCCCTGGACTGTGGGCTGAAAGGGTCACTAGTGGCCCCATCGGCCTATTTTATGAAATCGCCGCCCGTCCAGTATACCGACGACGAAGCCCGCCGTAAGGTGGAGGAGTTTATTACCAGCTGTAAGCAAACAAAAAAGAAAGCTAGTTCTGCCGAGTGATTGAAAAGTGAGCTGATAAAGGCTTAACGGCAATACCATGAAAATAGCTTTAGTTTCACCTTACGATTTTGCTTACCCCGGTGGCGTCGTCAATCACATTATGTCACTGGGTAGTCACCTGACCCAGATGGGTCATGAGGTGAAATTCATTGCCCCGGCTTCAAGCCCGATTACTACCCTCGGTGACCGGTTCATCCATATTGGTAAACCGCGTGCCATTCCCGTCAGCGGCTCGGTTGCCCGGGTGACCATATCCCCCCGGCTATCCACCAGAATAACCGAAATGCTTGAGAAGGAGAAATTTGATATCGTCCACCTCCATGAACCGCTGATGCCCATGCTGTGTACTACCGTGCTTCGTATGTCACGCACCGCCAACGTCGGCACCTTTCACGCCTTTAACGGCAAGGGATATAGCATCGCCAGGCCTTTCGGACCCATACTCTTCAAGAGATGGTTCAGTAAGCTTGACGGTCACGTTGCCGTTTCAAAACCAGCTAAGAAGTTTGTCAACAAATACTTCCCGGCAGACTACAACGTCATCCCCAACGGTATCGATACTCGACACTTTTCCCCCAACGTAGCCCCAATTGAGGAGCTATGTGACGGAAAACTAAACATCCTGTTTGTCGGTCGTCTTGAGAAACGTAAGGGGGCTGACTACCTTCTTAAAGCCTATGAGCAGGTTAAACGCGATATCCCCAACTCACGGCTCATCATCGTGGGACCGGGCACCAGATTGCGTGGTAAATATGAAAAGCAGGTTAAGAAGCACAGCCTAAAGGATGTCGTTTTCGTGGGCTATACCAATTATGAAGAATTACCCAGATACTATAAGACAGCCGATGTTTTCTGTGCCCCGGCTACCGGCTGGGAAAGCTTTGGCATCGTTCTGCTTGAGGCGATGGCGGTAGGTAAGCCAATCGTGGCCTCAAATATAGATGGCTACGCCAGCATCCTAACCCACGGTGCGGAAGGACTACTGGTACCACCCAAGGATGAGAAAAGCCTGGCTCAAGCCCTGACTTCTCTGCTCAATGATGAGGAACTGAGACAGAAAATGGGAGCCAAGGGGATACTCAAGGCAAAAGAGTTTGACTGGGAAAACGTTGCCCGGCGAGTAGAGGCTCTATACAGCAAGGTACTTAATGAATCTCAAAAGAGGGGAACCTTTTCCTTAAGAAGAATGATTGCCGAAGACCTGCGCAAGCTGTTTTCTAAAAAAGTAAGAGCTAATGCCAAAACTGACCCAAGTTCGTAAGTCCGCCTACCATATCACCGAGCCACTAGTGCCGCTTCTAGTGAGGCGGCATATCACCCCGACAACCATAACCTGGATAGGCTTTGCTATTTCCCTCGGGGCTGCCGTTCTCATTGCCACCGGGCACCTTTTCCCGGCTGGCTTTGTGGTACTGGCTAGCGGGTTTTTTGATATGCTGGATGGAGCCCTAGCTCGGCACAGTAATCAGGCCACCCCTTTCGGGGCTGTCCTTGATTCGACTCTCGACCGCGTATCTGAGGCAGTGCTGCTCCTGGCTATTCTAATATTCTACCTGAGTTCTGGTAATCACCCCACCGTTGGGATACTGATTACTGGACTAGCTTTAATCGGGTCACCACTAGTAAGCTACGTCAGAGCCAGAGCCGAGACGATTGGTCTTGAGTGCAAGATAGGTCTATTTACTCGGGCGGAGCGGGTGATCGTGCTGGCCGTGGGGCTACTCGCCAGCCACTTTAGCTACGCCCTGGTTACGGCCCTAGCTATTATCGCTCTCTTCAGTTTTATCACTGCCGGCCAGAGACTTCACTATGTGCTTAAACAAACCAGGAAATCACCATGACACGAGATTAGATTCTCGCCATTTTATCGGCGAGGCTGACTACGCTATAAATATTTAGTGAGTCTAGAGGAGACACAATGCCAATTATTGCGGTTATTGGAGCACAATGGGGAGATGAGGGCAAGGGCAAGGTAGTTGACCTCCTTGCCGAAAAAGCCCAGGTAGTGGTGCGTTTTTCCGGCGGTGATAACGCCGGGCACACCATCGTTAACCACCACGGCGAGTTTGGACTGCACCTCGTCCCATCCGGCATCTTCTACCCCGGGGTTAACTGCATCATTGGTAACGGGGTAGCCATTAATCCGGCGGTCTTGCTTGACGAGATAGACCAGCTTCAGGGTAAGGGGGTGGATACCAGCGGCCTTTTCATCAGTGACCGGGCTCACCTGATCATGCCCTATCACACCCTGCTTGACGGTTTGGAGGAACAGTCACGGGGCGGGAAGGCAATCGGCACCACCCGCAAGGGTATCGGACCTGCCTTTGCCGACAAAACAGCCAGACTAGGCATCAGAATCGGGGAACTGCTTAATGCAGAAGCCTTCCTGGAGCGCCTCCGTCCCATTCTGGAATACAAGAACACTATCCTGACCAAAATATACGGGGCGACACCACTATCACTGGACGAAGTATACCAGCAGTACTGCCATTATGGGGAGCACCTGCTACCCCTTATTCGGGAGACAACCGTAATGCTCGCTGAAGCCCTGGATAGAAACGAGCTTATTATCCTGGAAGGAGCCCAAGGGACACTGCTTGACCCCGACTTTGGCACCTATCCCTACACCACCTCCTCCTCCCCGCTGGCGGGCGGCGGCTGCGTGGGGGCAGGATTGGGGCCAACCAGAATTGACCGCGTCCTGGGGGTATTTAAGTCCTACTGCACCCGGGTGGGTGGCGGCCCCATGCCAACCGAACTGAAGGACGAAACCTGTGATTTGATTCGGGAGCGTGCCCATGAGTACGGCACCACTACCGGCCGACCTCGCCGCTGCGGCTGGTTTGACGGCGTGGCGGCTCGTTATAGCAGTCGGGTGAACGGCTTAACCAACGTCGCTCTAACCCGCCTTGATGTGCTCGATACCCTGCCGCAAATCAAGATATGCACCGGCTATAAACTGGACGGGCAGACGATTGACCACTTCCCGGGGAGTATCACCACCCTTGCCAAATGCCAGCCCATTTATGAAGAGCTAGTCGGCTGGCAGTCTCCCACCAGCGACATCAGAGATTATGAGAAGCTACCGGCTCAAGCTAAGCAATATATCACCAGATTAGAAGGGCTTATTTCCTGCCCGGTCAGCATCATCTCGGTGGGTGCCCGGCGGGAGCAGACCATTCACAAAACGCCTATCATATAAGCTGCACGGGCAATTTCCCGATTAGTCCCCACAACTACAAGGCATTGACAGCCCTCTGCAACAGGTCTATACTCAAGACCCAACCCAGAAAGGCAAGCGAAGCAGAGACCTATCTGGAGTGTGATTTTGCTTAGGGTGAATAAAAGAGGCTCCGCTCTACTGGCAACAGGTCTCGGGCTCAGCATTATGGCGGCAATTCTGCTAGGTTGTCGCCCACCAGAGGCTCCAGAGGAATTCACCAGCTCCATTAAGCTGGGTGATGACGGTTTCCAGAAAACCACCCTGGAAGAACTCTATAGCAGAACGTGGGAAAAGCCGTTACCGATACCTACCTATCTCCCCAAAGGCTACGAAATACAGGAAGTGTATATATATGACGGACCAGAAGAAAGCGACTTTGTGGACTGGAAAATAGTGTTCCTTATCTCCGACAGTGAGATAGAACATTTCGATGGGTCGTTTCGGTGTAAAATAAAGCTAACGATATATGGATTTTTCTTCGGCGGTTTCAAGATGCCCTGGGCAGAGAAGGTAGATTTAGAGAAAACAGGTCATTCGGCTCTTCTCGTAAAAGGAGATGAAACCAACGCTTTATACTGGTCAAGAGGTTATGCTGCTGTACTCAGGGCAGGCAAGGGCATGCCAATAAAAGAATTAACCAAGATTGCTGCATCTACCTATGAATAAGCGAGGCCGTACTACTGCTACGGCTTACGAAAATGCAGACTATCCCCTCTTTTATACCGGCAGGTCAATGGTATAGTGCTTCAGGGTCTCCCGAATAACGGCGGCAGTCTTCTCATCGGGCTCAGTAAGGGGCATGCGGGGACTGCCCACCCGGAAGCCGATATGGTTGAGGGCATACTTGAGGGGAATCGGGTTAGCGATAATAAACATGGCGTTAATCAGGGGCATGAGGTGCCGGTGAATCCTGGCGGCTGTCTCAGTGTTACCGCCGAGGTAGCTCTCCATCATCTCCTTAATCTGCTTTCCCACTAGATGCGAGACCACGCTGACAACACCGTAGCCGCCGATGGAAAGCAGCGGCAGAATATCGCCGTCGTTACCACTCCAGACCAGGAAGCCATCTTTAGCCCCACTAATAATCTGAGAAATCTGGGCTAGATTGCCGCTGGCCTCTTTTATACCGATAATATTATCAAGCTGGCTTAAGCGTATCACCGTGTCCGCCGACATGTTAACCACGGTGCGCGACGGCACGTTATAGAGGATACAGGGCAGGCTAGTGGCTTCGGCAACCGCCTTAAAGTGCTGGTAAAGACCTTCTTGAGTCGGCTTATTATAATAGGGAACCACTAATAGGCAGGCATCAACCCCAATCTGCTCCGCTTTTTTGGTCGCTTCCAGGGCTTCGGCGGTACTGTTACTACCGGTATAGGCGACCAGGGAACCACGACCACCCACCACCGACTTCACTTCAGAAAAGAGGCGCCCTTCCTCATCCTTAAGTAGGGTGGGGGATTCACCGGTGGTGGCGGCGAGCACCACTCCGTCACTCCCTGAGCTAAGGAGGGCTAAGGCCAGTTTCTTAGCCTGCTCATAATCAACACTCCCTTTTTCATCAAAGGGGGTTACCATTGCCGTCAGCAGCCTTCCCAGCCGATTCATTTTTTCGCCTCCCCGGGTTTTACCCAGTCCCTTCTAACCATCTCCTCGGCAATCTGCACCGCATTGAGCGCCGCTCCCTTGCGCAGGTTATCCGCCACCACCCACATCACCAACCCGCTAGGATGAGAGACATCACGACGAATACGGCCGACAAACACCTCATCAGTGCCTGCCGCTGACCACGGCTGAGGGTAAAGACTTATCGCTGGGTCATCAAGTATCTTGACCCCGGGAGCCTCAGCCAGGATACGCTCGGCATCATCAGGAGACACCGGGCGAGAGAATTCAACATGAATCGCTTCACTGTGCCCGGTAAACACCGGCACCCGAACACAGGTCGCTGAAATAGCGATATCATCAGCGTGCATTATCTTCCTTGCCTCCTCCACCACCTTCCACTCCTCCCTGGTGTAACCATTATCCCAGAAAACATCTATCTCGGGCAGGACATTAAAGGCTATCTGGTGAGGGTAAACATGAGGAATAGTATTCTGACCGTTCAAGACCTGCTTAACCTGAGTTGTCAGTTCGTCTACGGCCGCCGCACCAGTACCCGAAACCGCCTGATAGGTATCGATGATAATACGCTTAATGGGATTAACCTGGTGCAGAGGATAGAGGGCAACTACCATCTGAATCGTAGAGCAATTAGGATTAGCAACGATACCCCGATGCCACTTGATGTCCTCAGGATTAACCTCAGGCACCACCAGCGGGACCGTAGATTCCATTCTGAAAGCGGCACTGTTATCAATAACCACGGCTCCCGACTTGGCTGCCAGCGGCGACAGGTGACGACTAATCTCAGCGCCAGCCGAAAATAGAGCAATATCTATCCCCAGAAAAGACTCTGGGGTAGCCTCCCTGACCTCAACCTGCTTCCCTTTAACCATCAGTTTCTTGCCCACAGAACGCTCTGAGGCGAGAAGATTAATCGAAGCTATCGGGAAATCACGTTGCTCCAGAACCCTGATGAATTCCTGCCCGACTAGCCCGGTAGCCCCAACAATAGCGACCTTATACTCCTTCATGTTCTCTCCAGTCCAAGCAAGGCATCAAGGCCATAGACTAGCCCCTTGTGCCCGATTACTTTTTTAATCGCTATTATAACACCGGGCATAAAACATTCTCTACTGATAGTGTCATGCCGGATGCGTAGCGTCTGCCCCGGCCCGCCCAGAATCACCTCCTGATGAGCGAGAAGCCCGGGGAGGCGCACACTGTGAATGGCAATACCCTCAACCTGCTCCCCACGACTATTTGCGGCCTGCTTCTGCTCTGGGACATCAAATGGTTTGCCTCTAGCCTCAGCCATCATTCGGGCGGTAGATAGAGCCGTTCCGGAAGGGGCATCAGCCTTAAGGTGATGATGTAGCTCTATAATCTCAGCATAGTCAAAGTATTTGGCCGCCAGCTTGGCGAGGTGCATCATTAACACCGCGCCGAGAGCAAAGTTAGGTGCCACTATTGCCCCCACCTGGTGGTCTAGTGAAAGCTGCTCAATCTCCTTGATCTCATCAGCGCTGAGTCCGGTGGTGCCGATTACTAAGTTGACACCTCTTTGCGTGGCAATGCGCACCGCTGGCATAGTGGCTTGAGCAATGGTGAAATCTACCACCACATCCGGCTGACAACTTCCGAGGATGTAATCCAGATCAGAGGCAAGGGGCACGGCACCAGAGCCATCAGGCTTACGCAGGTAATCCTCCTTAGCCTTAAGGTCCACGGCACCGACCAGCCTAATCCCCGGCTCCCGGCCCAGGGCACTTACCACCTCTCCCCCCACCTTGCCCAAGGCACCATGAACTACTACCTTGATAGTCTCCATAGCTAATACCTCTTACCAGGAGGACGCCTGGGGATACTTCTGCCCCGGTCACGGTGAAACTCACCTTGCTTCCTGGGTTTATAACCCGAAGTCGCTCGGTCTTTTACCTTTGCCCCCGGCGTTCGAGACAGGTTGTCAAGCACCGCCCGGCGTGACAGGTTTATCCGGCCCATGCGGTCGATCTCCGTTACCTTGACCGTAATTTCATCACCCACCTTAACCACATCCTCAACCCTAGCCACCCGATAGTCGGCCAGCTCACTGATGTGAACCAGCCCTTCCTTACCCGGTAGCACCTCTACGAAAGCACCGAAGTCCATGAGACGGGTTACCTTTCCAGTATATATCTCACCAACCTCTACCTCCCTGGTCAGGTTTTCGATGATTTCGATAGCTCTCCGCGCCGACTGCTCATCGGGCGAGCCGATTAACACCGTGCCATCGTTCTCAATATCAATGGTGGCCTTGGTTTCCTCGGTAATTGCCCTGATTGTTTTACCCCCGGGACCGATGACGGTACCGATTTTGTCCGGATTGATCTTCACCTTGTAAATTCTCGGGGCGTAGCGGCTGATTTCCACCCGGCTGGAAGCAATCGTCCGCTGCATGATATCCAGAATAATTAACCGAGCCTCGCGGGCCTGCTCCAGCGCCTCTCTCAGGATTTCAAAAGCAACGCCTTTAAGCTTGATATCCAGCTGCAGGGCGGTAATACCCTCAGCGGTGCCGGCTATCTTGAAATCCATATCACCATAGGCATCCTCAATGCCCTCGATATCGGTCAGGATAGCGTAGCTACCCTTCTCATCAGTAACCAGACCCATAGCTACTCCGGCCACAGCTCTGGTTATCGGTACCCCGGCATCCATCAGGGACAGGCTTGAGGCACAGACACTAGCCATCGAGGTGCTACCACTAGAGCTCAAGACCTCTGATACTAGGCGAATGGTGTAGGGAAAGTCCTCATGTTTTGGTAGTACCGGTAGGATAGCTCGCTCCGCCAGAGCCCCGTGTCCAATCTCACGACGCCCGGGGGTACCAATACGCTTAACCTCCCCGCTGGAAAAGGGCGTAAAATTATAGTGGTGAATGAAACGCTTGGCCTCCTCAATACCCAGACCATCAAGCTGCTGTTCCATCCTGGCTGAACCCAGCGTGGTAATGGTCAGTACCTGGGTTCGCTCCCGAGTAAACAGACCAGAACCATGGGTGCGGGGCAGAAGCTCCAGTTCGCAACTTATGGGACGAATCTCATTAAGACTGCGGCCGCTTACCCGCTGTGCCCTCTCCAGAATAGTAGCCCTTAACCCCGCCCTCATCTTATCTTCAAGGGCGGAGATTAAATCTTTCTCCGGGAACGAATCTCCCAAGCGCTCAATGAGTTCCTCCCGCAGAGCACTAACAACCTTCTCCCGCTGCGATTTATCAGGTTCATTAAGAACTTGGTTAAGCGAACCACCTACAATTTCCGAAACCCGGGACTCCAGTTCTGGGTCAACGCTAATCGCCAGGAACTCCGACTTGGGTTTGCCACAAGCCTCGCGAAGCCGTTCTTGAAGGCTGATAATCTCCAGGTTGGCTTCATGCCCGAATCTTATTGCCTGCATAATAATGTCTTCAGGAACCTCTCTGGCCCCAGCCTCCACCATCACCACCGCCTCTCTGGTACTAACCACCACGAGGTCAAGTTGGCTATCTTCAAGCTGGGCCAACGTCGGGTTCAAAACCAGTTCGTTATTGAGATAGCCAACACGAACCGCACCCACCGGGCCATGAAAGGGCACCTCCGACATCGACAATACCGCAGAACCGCCGATAACTGCCAGAACATCAGGGTCATTTTCCTGGTCAGCGGAAAGAACGGTAACGATAACCTGGATGTCGCGACGCCACTCCTTGGGTAAGAGAGGACGCAAGGGACGGTCAGTAAGGCGGCAGGCTAAGATCGCCTCTTGGCTGGGACGCCCTTCCCTTCTGATAAAACCACCGGGAATCTTACCGGCAGCATACAGCCTTTCTTCGTAATCAATCGTGAGCGGAAGAAAATCTACCCCTTCCCGCGGCTCATCACCAACACAAACCGTAACCAGAACCACGGTATCTCCATAGCGGACAGTTACCGCCCCCTCGGCTTGGCCGGCAAGCTTTCCTGCCTCGATGATAAGCCTTCTTCCCCCTACTTCACATTCAAAAAGGTAACTCATCGTAATCCCCCATGAAGGCTTTACTTACGCAGCCCAAGCCGCGAAATTAGGTCTTGATATCGCTTGGTATCCTGTTTAGCAATGTAAGCGAGTAACCTTCTTCGCTGTCCTACCAGCTTAAGCAAGCCACGTTGCGAGTGATAATCATGCCGGTTAGCCGCCATGTGCCCGGTCAGTTGGTTTATCCGCTCTGTAAGCACCGCTACCTGAACCTCAACGGAACCGGTATCACCTTCATGGAGCTTAAACTGATCTATGATCTCTGTTTTTTTAACCTTATCCAAAATATGTTCCCCTTTTCCTGAAATAACAGGCAACTTTGCTATCGATATGTCTTACTAAAAACTAGGAGATTATAACATAACGCTGCGGTAGCTGTAAATTCAGAAATAGATAATAGCGGCAACAACCTCTTAGATAACTACTCTGGCATTGACTTTAAAAACCAACTTGATTATAGTGGAGGCGAGTCCGTACCCTGTTTCAGTGCTGTCAAGGAATTAGCAATAGGGGAACTAGGTTAAGCTAGGGCTATAAACCCTTCTCTTCCAGCGGATGTAGCCGCTAATATGTGCTCGGCTAATTTTGGCTTTGATATCGTAAACGGCTTTACAAATCATGAACATCGGCGTATGTAAGATTACCCTTCGCCTGCCGGAAAACTTATCCCTCAAGGGTAAGAGACAGGTAGTGAAATCCATTACCAGCCGGGTGAAAAACCAGTTTAACGTCTCAGTGGCTGAGGTCGATGACCACGACCTATGGCAAATAGCCACCATCGGGGTCTGCTGCGTCAGCAACAGTAAACAGCATGCTAACCAAGTCCTGTCCAAGGTGGTAAACTTCATGGCTAACAGTCGGTTTGAGGCAGAGCTACTTGACTACGAAATTGAAATCCTGTCGGTCTTTTAGAAATAATCTTGAGGCCCTACCTACATTGTGAAGACCTGAGATGGATACTAAAGCCTTTCTTAATTATCTCACCGCCCAGGTAAGTTACCATGGTCAGATTGCCCACATCGAGCATATCCCCGCCCACCCGCCAAGTTACGCTGAACTCGATAAGCCTCTGACTAGTAACCTTCAGGGCTGCCTCGAGGGGCGTGGCTTACTCCCGCTTTATACCCACCAGGCTACGGCTGTAAACCACGCCCGGGCGGGCCGGAATGTGATGGTGTCAACCTCAAGTGCCAGCGGTAAGACTCTGTGCTACAACATCCCTGTTCTGGAGGCAGTCCTAACCGAGAAGTATTCTCGCGCCCTCTACCTCTTCCCGACCAAGGCACTGGCTCAGGACCAATTGCGTAACCTGCGGGAGATGTCCTATCCCGCCTTACTCAAGTCAGACGAACTAGCCACCTTTGACGGTGATACCCCTCAAGCTGAGCGAACCGAGATAAGAAAACGGGCCCGGATAGTACTTACCAACCCTGATATGCTGCACCTCGGCATCCTACCCAACCATCAGTCCTGGTCCCGGTTTCTGCGTCACTTACGGTACGTGGTCATTGACGAAGCCCACGCCTACCGCGGTGTCTTTGGTTCCCACGTTGCCGGCGTGCTGCGCCGCCTGCACCGTCTGTGCCAGCACCACGGCTCAAATCCTCAGTTCATCTGCTGCTCAGCTACGGTAGCCAACCCCGGGGAGCATGCCGAGAGCCTGGTGGGTTTGTCCTTTACCGTAGTCGATAGTGACGGCTCACCTCAGGGTACGAAGGATTTCGTCCTCTGGAATCCCCCGCTAGTCGATGAGGTAAAGAGCACCCGGCGCAGTGCTAATAGCGAAGCGGCTGACCTCTTTGCGGAGCTGGTAAGTCAGGGTGTCCGCAGTCTAGCCTTCGCCCGCAGCCGTCGGCTGACGGAACTCATCTATGTCTACGCCAGAAAGCGGCTTACTCAAGCCAGTGCCGACCTGAGCCAAAGGATAAAACCCTATCGGGCTGGCTACCTTCCTCAAGACCGCCGCCAGATAGAACAGGAACTCTTTAGCGGCCAGCTCCTGGGAGTAGTCGCCACCAACGCTCTAGAGCTGGGTATTGATATTGGCGACCTAGAGGCCACGGTGCTCACCGGCTATCCTGGTAGCATGGCTAGTGCCTGGCAGCAGGCCGGCCGCAGCGGGCGGGGTAGAGAGGGGGCGCTCAGTTTTCTTATCGCCCTTGATAATCCTCTAGACCAGTACTTTATGCGTCATCCCGACTACTTCTTTGAGAAGAGCGTGGAGAATGCCTTAGTTAATCCCTCTAATCCCTACATCCTAAGAGCCCACCTGCTGTGCGCTGCCTGGGAGTTGCCCCTAACGAGTGACGATGAGAGCCTCTTTGGCTCAGCTTTAAACCAGGAACGAGTTGAGCTGGAAAGACAGGGTTTGCTCCGGGAGCGTAACGGAAGGTGGTACCTCTCGCCGATATTAGTTTATCCTGCCCAGGGCATCAACATCCGGGCTGCCTCCGGGGAAAGCTACACCGTTATCGATGCCACTACTGGTTCCCGGCTGGAGACGGTGGAAGCAAGCGTTGCCTTCTTCCAGGTACACCCCGGGGCGATCTACCTCCACCAGGGAGAGTCCTACCTGGTTACCCGGCTCGACCTTACTAGTCACACGGCCTATGCTGAGCCGACGGACGCCTCTTACTACACTCAGACCAAGGAGATTGATGAGCTACACATCGTGAGGCAGGTCCGGCATAGAAAATGCGGACTGGTAAAGGTCTACCTCGGTGAGGTCGAGGTAACCAACACCGTGGTCGGTTTCAAAAAAAAGGCTCAGTTCACTGAGGAAGTAATCGGGGAAGAGCCGCTAACTCTGCCACCGCAGCATTTTCCCACGGTAGCCGTCTGGTTTGACCTGCCCCCCGAATCCATAGACCGGGTGAACCGGGAACAGCTGGATCTAGCCGGCGGACTACACGCTACCGAGCATGCGGCTATCAGTATGCTGCCCCTATTTGCCCTCTGCGACCGTAACGATATTGGTGGCGTGTCTACCCCCCTCCACCCCGACACTGGGAGAGCCCAGATATTTATCTACGACGCCTACCCGGGCGGCGTGGGCATCGCCGAGAAGGGCTTTGACTTAATCACAGAATTATGGCAGACTACACTTAGAGCCATTAAGGAGTGCCCGTGTCAGGAAGGCTGCCCCAGCTGTATCCAATCGCCAAAGTGTGGCAACAACAACGAGCCTCTGGATAAACGAGCCGCCCAGCTCTTGCTCGAGGGGCTCTTGTCTTTAAAGAGATAGACCCGAAGAAGCTAGAACCCAACCAGGCACCCTCTCATGTGCCCGAGAAAATGACTTCAGGTGGCTTGATAGCCTGAATATTGAGGTAGCAATGTTCGTCATAAGCATGAACCCGGTCGCCTTCACCATCGGCTCGCTAGAGGTCAGGTGGTATGGCATCCTCATCGCCATAGCGGTTGCCGCCGTCATCGTGTGGATGATACGACAGGTAGACAAGAGAAAGCCTAACCTGCCGGCTCCTCCCGACATTGTGGTAGCCCCAGTCGGCATTATCTCGGGAATCATTGGCGCCAAACTGGTTCACGTTCTGGAGAGAGTGGACTACTATAGTCAAAACCCGACGGCGGTCTTCAGCGGCGGTGGCTTCGCAATATACGGCGGTGTCCTCGGGGCTACCCTGGGTATCTGGATATACCTCAAGCTCAGCCGCCGTCAGCGGAAAGACCAGCACTTCGGCTTCTTTAGCGACCTGGTAGCCCCGGGCATTATCCTGGCTCAAGCCATCGGCAGAATAGGCTGCACGATAAACGGCTGCTGTCACGGAAAGGCAGCACCTGATTGGTTACCCTGGAGCGTGGTTTATACCCACCCCAACACTGAGTGTGCTGTCCCAGGAGTACCAGTCCACCCCACCCAGGTTTACGAAATTATATTCTGCCTCATAGGTTTCGCCGTGCTGCTTAAATTGAGGAAGGGGCTTGAGATGATGGAGGGGGCGCTATTCATG
Source organism: uncultured Dehalococcoidales bacterium (assembly GCA_964472625.1). Classification (GTDB taxonomy): domain Bacteria; phylum Chloroflexota; class Dehalococcoidia; order Dehalococcoidales; family UBA5760; genus UBA5760. The sequence goes on along the minus strand of CAYYLM010000011.1, from coordinate 17,548 downwards.
GTCTACCTCATCATGTACTCGGCATGGCGTTTCGGCATTGGCTACCTACGTAGCGACCTACAATTCACACCACTAGGCTTAAGCCAGTCACAGATTATCTCTTTAGTTGTGCTGGTCGTAGCCATCGTCCTACTGGTGCGCATGAGACACCGCTTCATGACCAGCCAACAAAAAGCGGGTAGCGAGGAAGATTCCTCTCCCCCAGCTACCCTGCCCGCTGATTGAATACCACAGCTTACGGTATATTCTACTCTGGATTCTTCTCTTCTTCCTTGAGAAGGTCGCCGAAGACATCAGCATGATATAGTTCATGGTCTCTCAGGCGCAGAAGCAATTCCTTCAGCTTAGGATCCTCGACCTCTTTAGCAGCGCGGTCATACTCCGCTGCTACCTTCTTTTCAATATCAATATCAGCCCGGAGCATATCAGCCGTCTTAGTTGATTTATCAACCTCAGTGTGCTCAATTACCGGATTGCCACTGATATCGACTATCTTTTCGGCTAGCCAGCCCAGGTGCTGCATCTCATTAATCGCTTGATCCTCTAACTCCTTTTTCGCCTCTTCATTAGTCGTCATATATGACTGGAACATATACTGAAGGATAACGGTATATTCGTGCTCGACACCCCAGTTAAGAGTCCGGATTACCTTGTCGGTACGACTACCCCGCACATCCTTAGCCCCTTCCCGCTTAGCCTTGTCCACAAAGTGCTCAAAATCACCATGGTGTGACTCCTCATCGGAGAGGATACGCTTAAGTAACCGCTTTATCCTGGGGTCATCAATCTTCTTGATATGTTCCCGGTATAGACCAACTGCATCCTCTTCCAGCAGCACATCCTTTGCCATCCAATCAGCCACCGTAGTGCCTCCGCTGCGCATCTTACCCCGCTTGAGACTGGGAACGCCACCCAGCTCAACGATGGTCTCCGCCAGCCAGTCCAGATGGCGCATCTCCTCCCGGGCAATGGCTTCAATCTCACAAGCCATCTCACCCTCACCCATAGCATAGGCATGGGTGAGATACTGAATAATAGCGCCGTGCTCACCCTCAAGGTCCTCGTTCAGTAGCGCAATAACTTTCTCTTTATCCATTTTAATCCTCCGTAACCTCAGCCAGATTGCCACAGGCCATGAATATTGCAGTACTCTCGGGCGGCTACCTTCTTGGACTTCATGTCAAATTCTGCCTCTGGCTTATCCCCTGGCTTGAGAAACTGGCGGCAACCATCACCGTCGGTAATTACCTCAACCCACTCGATGTAGTGCTTCTCCTCCATGGGGTGAGGGACATCGCCAACCTTAACCTTGACTCCCTTGTCGCTCGCTTCTATGACCGGAACGTGCTTCTCCCTACCCTCGTCAGCCGTCTTTGCCTGAAGCAGCTCCATCGGCTGCCCGCAACAGACCAGTTCCCCCTGCCCGGCGTGTAACACCTCAACAATGTTACCACAGACGTTACACCGGTAAATCTGCTTCTTAGCTGTCATTTTGTGCCCCCTTTTACGTCCTTTCTTCTAAATCAATAGCTTAAGCTAAAGAGTTACTAAGCAGAATGGCAAATATTGCTCCTCTTCTCCCCCTAGGCATCCAATAGCCTTTTTTCACCTTCGATCTTCTTTATCCCGGTGATATCCTGGCCTACCTCCAGTGTGCCCAGATACCTACCATTTTTATCCCGTACCGCAAAATACCGGATATATACCTTCATTCCCCTCAGGTCTATCCAGAATTCCGCCGAATCCCGCTTGCCGCTTTTAAAATCGGAAAGTATCTGGTTTACCTTGTCCACGCTGTGCTGGGGGTGACACTTCTGAACCGATTTCCCGAGCACACCGTGCGGTCTCTTAAAAATTCTCGTCTCGTGTTTATTCCAGAACCTGACTAAATCATCCTCATCAACGAAAGAGATATCCACCGGTATCGTCTCTAGTATCCCCAGTAGCTGCCCCTGACTCAGGTTTTCTATCATGCTACCCCCGTTAATCCTCTATCTTTTCGAAGTCACTCTTGGTTGCCAAGCACACGGGACACAGCCAGTCATCAGGGAGCTCCTCAAATGGTGTCCCGGGAGCAATGTTACCCTCTGGGTCGCCCACTTCTGGGTCATAGACGTAGCCACAAACGGTACACTCATATTTTGCCATCTTTTCACCTACCTCGTTCTTTACTTTTCTTTAATATAGACTGGGGCAGCCTTAGGCGTAGTACCACGCTTAACCCGATGATAGTATTCGTAGGTCATACATTCCTCTTCAGTAAGAACCTCCGCAGCTACCAGCTCGCCAATAAAAATGGTGTGAGTACCCACGTCAACTTCCTTGATCACCCTGGCCTCAAGATAGGCGACAGCGTTATCCAGAACCACCGGAGCCCCAGTCTCCCCTATCTTATAGTTAATACCGCTGAGCTTATCACTATCCCGCCCCGATTTAAAGCCGAAGCGACCGATAAAAGAGAGTGGGGTGGTCTTACGAAGAACAGAAGCCGCAAAGACCCGGCTTTGCTGAATAAACTCGTGGGTTAGGTTATTCTTATTGATGCTTACGGCAATAACCGGCGGCTCCGAGGTTACCTGAAAAACGGTATTGGCTATTTGCGCATTGCGCCGGTCTCCCCCTCCTGAGCCGACCACATAAAGTCCGTAGCTTAATTTATGTAACGCCGTGAGATCCATCTTCTGAGCCTCCTAGAGCCCTGTAAATGCCCTACAATTATCCCTCACATGAGTTCCTTCTCGCTGGCTTCAATCGCCCGCCTGAGTTCAGTGCTGAGCATCGGGGGCAGACCCTCAATATCAACCCGGATAAAACCCCTAACGATGGTAGCCGTCGCCTCGGTGCGGCTTAAGCCCCGGGACATGAGATACTCCACCTCCTCCTCGGCAATCTTACCCACCGCCGCCTCGTGAGAGAGGTCAATGCCCGCCAGATTACCCTTAAGCTCTGGGACAGCATGGATCATGCCCTCACCCTGCAGAATCAGTCCCCGGCATTCAAGGTGCCCCTTTACCTCAGGAGCATTACCCTCAATATAACCCCGGGCAACGATGTTACCCCCAGTGGTTATCGCCCGTGAAATAATTTCTGTCCGCGCCCCTTTGGCATCGAGAATCGCCCGGGAGCCCACATCCAGCAACGAGCCACTAGCAGCCACCAGAATACTGTTGTACCTGACGGTAGCATTCTCACCCACACACCGGGCAGTCGGATACATCTGCAACGAGCGAACCGGCTTCATAAGCACATAGTTACTCAGGAACAGACCATTCTCTTCCACCACAGCAGCAGTACGAGGGCGCACGGCCACTTCAGGATTCCAGCTATGAATCATGGTAAAGGTAACCTTGGCCCCCCTCTTTATGTAAAATTCCGAGACCCCCAGGTGCAAGCCGGGTTCTCCCCCGGAAGCAGTGGTGCAACCGGTAATAATATGTAGTTCTGAACCTTCCTCGGCAATGATAATATTATGCACATTTTGCTTAAGCTGCGCCTGTGACAGATAAAGACAGGCCTGAACCGGAAAAATCGTCTTATAGCCGGGTAGAGTTCTTATGAAGTAACCATCATACTGCTCGAGCTCTATGTTAGCGGTATACTTATCAGTATCCACCGCCACTTCCTGCCACCAGTAGTCCGCCACCCAGTCGTACTTCCCCAGAGCCTGACTCACCGGCATTACCTCCACCCCCTCCTCCCTAACCGAGCTATGAACCGGGGTGTTGTCCATCTGAATATAGGTCCCCGACCTCTGACTCAAATCATCCAGCATAACCCCAGCGCCCAGCATCTGCTCTTTGGCTCGGGTGGGAAGCTGCGACGGGTCGGCCTGATACGGCAGTTCTTCAGCCGAGCTCACGTAGCTACTTAAATCAATATCCTCACCCAGTGCCGCCGGCTTATCCACCGCAGCTTTGGCTCTATCCCGATATGTCTTAGAAGCCTTTACCTCACCCATCAATGAATCCTTCTCACCAAGCATCGACTACACTCCCCATAGCCTTTTTGCTTAATGGTTTTCAAGATCTCATGAGGGTCTCCCTCACAGCCGATTCTGCCCTCACACATGACGTAGCCGGTGCGAGCATCCACGTAGTCCAGAATATGCCCGGTATGGGTAATAATCAGCCCCATGCACTGCCGGTCAACTATGGGACACTCTTTTTCCAGTAGCTCATTTATCAGTTCACCAATGAGAGCGATATTCTCCAGATCAACCCCGGATTCAGGCTCATCAAGCAGGGCTAGCTCCGGTTTTTGCGCCAAGAGCTGCATCATCTCAGAGCGCTTTATCTCACCTCCAGAAAACCCATAGTTTATCTCCCGGTCCAGAAAGTCGGCGAGGTCAGTTTTGGCCGCAAGCTCACTGACAATTTCCCCATCCCCCCGCCCCCTAAGACAGGCGGTAACCATATCGCGTGTTTTTACACCACGCACCACTGGCGGCCGCTGGAAAGACATACCGATACCCAGCCGCGCCCTTTCGTCCAGCGACAACCTAGTTATGTCTTTTCCCCTGAAGGCAATGCTGCCGCTAGTTAGGCGATACTTGGGAAAGCCCATTATGGCCGCCAGCAGGGTAGTTTTACCACTGCCGTTCGGGCCGAACAGGACATGCGTCTCGCCCATGCTTATCGTCAGACTCACATCATGCAGGATCTCCCTGTCCTCCACCGCTACCGTTAAATGCTTAATCTCGAGCATACTTTTGTCCCCCTTGTCTCCATTCGCCACTCATCCGCCGTCCAGCGATGGGTGTTCCTTCTGAACAAACCAGCCGGCCGGGTCCTTGAGATACTCGTAATAATCAAGCAGCACCAGATAGTGCTCCCTCTCCTGTGCCATCAGAGCCTGATAAAAGTCCCGTTCCCCATCATAGGTGGCCGTCTGGCCCTGGTCTTTGTAGTAATCATAGGTCTTGTTTTCCATAGCCATCGCCGTCTTCACCGCGTCAAGCTCGCTAGCCTGAGCCTTCATCTCCGAACCGGCTTCAATTGCGTTAGCAAATATGGTTCTCAGACTCTTGCCCCCGTCCGGCCTAAAGTCAGTCTCAGGCCAGCCCTTCTTTTCTTCTAGCGCCCGGTATATCTCTTCAAACGTACGCCGATGAACATCCTCCTCACTAGCCAAGGACTCCAGCAGCTTCCTACCCAATTCATTACCACTCTCCCGGCTCGCCTTCAGGTAGAATTCCTTGCCATCAATTTCCATCTGAATGGCAACCCGAAGTGCCCGCAAAGTCTTATCCTGCTCAGCTTCCATAACTAGTCTCCTTCCGTTACCTAGATATCTCTATCGGGCATCACCCACAGAAATCAAAAACTACCTACTCTAGTATCCATCAAAAATTGCCAATCTGTAAAGTTTTCCCTAACTAACCTCGCCAGTGGGACGGAAACTATAATCCATTACACTCTGGTTGTCAAGATTTCTTAACCCTAAATCATCCCCTGTGAACTCCGTTATTCAGTACCACCTAAAGCAGCAAATGTCCCCCTCAGATAATAACATTTTTGCAATCAACGCCTTAAAGCATAGTTGACAGCATCAATAAAAGGAGCTAATATATAAGCATATATGCGCATATAGAGAATAACCATGCGTGATTTACTAAAAGCCGTAAAGGCGCTCTCCGATGAGACCAGGCTCCGGATACTGAATCTACTCCTGGAACGGGAGTGCTGTGTCTGCGAGGTGATGCAGGTACTTAATATCTCCCAGACAAGAGCATCCCGTAACCTAAGCATTCTATATGACGCTGGTTTCCTTAAGCTGAGAAAAGAGGGGCTGTGGTCGCTCTATTCCCTAAACCAAGACGAGGCACCAGCATACTTCTCGGAGATAGTTAACGCGGCAAAGAAGGCACTAGCGGGTAACAAGGAAGCCTCTCAGGACCGGGAACGTCTTAAGATGACGGAGCGTATCGGCCCGGCCTGCGTGCGAAAGAAGCTTGGTGGGTAATTTTTTTACCCCGATTAATGCGTTAATGCGCATATAAGCAAGAAGACTGAGAGCAATGGGCAGGCTCTACCTAAGGGTAGAGGGTAATTAGAAAAATCTATTAGCAAGAGGCGGAGGAAAAGGCGTGACAGAGGAAAGAAGACTGGGAATCTGGGAAAGGTATCTTACCCTCTGGGTAGCACTGTGTATCGGGGGTGGTATCGGGCTGGGGAGAGCCTTCCCGCAGCTTTCTTCCAGATTAGGGGAACTAGCGGTCGCCAATGTCTCCATACCGGTAGCAATCTGCCTTTTCCTGATGATCTACCCCATAATGGTGCAGATAGACTTCGGTCAGGTGATAAGAGCCGGTAAAACGCCGAAGCCAATCGCCGCTACCCTTATTGCCAACTGGGCAATTAAGCCCTTTACCATGGCAGCACTGGGTTCTCTGTTCATGTTCGTCGTATTCAAGAACTTTTTGACCCCTGATATTGCCCAGTCCTATCAGGCAGGAGTCATCCTTCTTGGCGTTGCCCCGTGCACCGCCATGGTTCTGATGTGGAGCTACCTGGCGCGAGGGAATATGGGACATACCCTGATAATGACCGCCATAAACTCGCTCACCATGGTGGCTCTCTATGCGCCTCTAGCCCGGCTACTGCTCGGTATTTCCGGAATTGTTGTACCCTGGCAGACGATCGCCTTCTCGGTGGCAATCTATATCGTCGTCCCCCTGATAGCCGGTTATTTTACCCGGCGTCGGGCACTAGCTACTATGGGGATGGGAGGGTTTAACTCCAGGCTCGTTCCCAGACTGCGCCTCGTGTCAATTGTAGCCCTGCTGGCTACCCTGGTGATACTCTTTGCCATGCAGGGTAAAGTACTCGCCGAACAGCCGGCGGTGGTGGGCATGATTGCCGTCCCCATATTTCTTAATATTCTTCTCGTTTTCGGTATTGCCTACGGAATAGCCAAGCTGATGCGCCTGCCCTATGAGGATGCGGCACCGACGGCCATTATTGCTGGCAGCAATCACTTTGAGGTAGCCATAGCCGTAGCGACCACCCTCTTTGGTTTAGCCTCTGGAGCGGCACTCGCCACGGTAGTTGGGGTCCTGACTGAAGTTCCATTCATGCTGTTCTTGGTGTGGCTTTGCCGGAGGACAAAGGGCTTCTTCCCACAAAGGGATATTTTATCCGACAAGTGAGTACGCTAAGAAACACCGGGGGTAAGCTTAAGGTACCAAGCTCATCGGGCAAGAAGCCGTGACTAAATTTAACGGATAACACCGACACCATACTTCAAAAGCTCGCCGTAAAGATGTAAAATAGAGATGAAAATGAACGAGAGTTACACCGAGAGCCGGGATTACCAACCTTTGAAAGGGAAGGACACGGAATGAAATTACCCAAAATTGCCCTGCCATGCTTTATCCTCTCAGTAGCCCTACCGTTGGTAGCTGTGATGCTGTTTACCGCTAAGCCGGTTGAGGCTACCTGAGGGTGTAGTGACGGGTCGTCAGATCTGACGATCGTGAAAATCAGCTTGGACGTTACCCCACACGAGGGGGGTACCGTTGAGGTAAATGGCCGCCCCCAATCCTCTTATCCGGGATCCCGTGCCTTCATAGAGGATACCGTAATTAAGCTTGAAGCGCAGCCCACGGCCGGCTACGAGTTTGTTGGCTGGAGTGGGGACCTATCCGGCAGAGAGAACCCCATTACCATTGAGATGGACTCAGCTAAGGAGGTTACCGCCATCTTTTCCAACGTAATACACCCCCTGCTTATCCAGGTTAATGGTCACGGCTCTACCAACCCGGCAGTCGGTACTTACGATTACCCCGAGGGAACTGAGGTTACCATTACCGCTACCCCCGATAGCGGCTGGCGCTTCGATAGCTGGAGCGGTGAGGTAGCTGAACCTCACCTGGCAACCACTACCGTAGTCGTAAGTACCGATAAGACGGTCACCGCCAATTTCTCCCAGATAATGCACTCCCT
>CAYYLM010000011.1:0-9505 GCA_964472625.1 uncultured Dehalococcoidales bacterium | reverse complement strand
TCGTAAGTACCGATAAGACGGTCACCGCCAATTTCTCCCAGATAATGCACTCCCTTACCCTAGACGCCAATGGTAACGGTATCCTCAGCCCCGAAATCGGTGCCCACAGCTATGCCGAGGGAACTGAGGTTACCATTATCGCTACCCCCGATAGCGGCTGGCGCTTCGATAACTGGAGCGGTGAGGTAGCTGACCCCGACCTAGCCACCACTACCATAGTCGTAAGTACCGATAAGACGGTCACCGCCAATTTCTCCCAGATAATGCACTCCCTCACCCTAGACGCCACTGGTAACGGTATCCTCAGCCCCGAAGTCGGTGCCCATAGCTATGCCGAGGGAACTGAGGTCACCATTACTGCTACCCCCGGTAGCGGCTGGCGCTTCGATAGCTGGAGCGGTGAGGTAGCTGACCCTGACCTAGCCACCACCACCGTTGTCATAAGTACTGATAAGGTTGTCACCGCCAATTTCTCCCAGACCAGAATCAATGCCGGCATCATTGGCATCATAGCTGGCTCCGTAGGAGCCGGACTGGTTACCTTCTTTACCACCAGACGACAAAAAAGCCAAACCTGAAGCTACAGAGCGACTTATTAGATAAATAGGGCACCAAATAGGTGCCCTATTTCTTTATAGCCCAGTAATTACCAGAAAATCCCACCTCGGGCATTTAGGAAGAGCCTTTCTGGTCAGAATAAAAGGGTGCGCTATACACCAGAAGCCCCGAGAGAAGGATGACTAAGCCTTTACGCCGGCTTACCCACCGGCATAATATACAGGGGCTGACACTTTACGTCTAGCTGCAAGACCTCCCTGACCGGTTCGTCACGGAAGGCACCGATAGCCACCGTCACCAGACCCAGAGTAGCCGCTTGGAGGTAGATATTCTGCCCGGCGTGTCCCACTTCAATATAGACATACCTTTCACCACGGCTGCCATAACCCCGTGTTGTCCGCTGGAATAAGGCACAGATAACGATATCCACCGGGGCTTCATAGATGAATTCCTGATTCAATGCCGCTCTAGCCAGCTCCAAGCGCCGGTCACCCTCGCAGTGAAGAGTGAGGGAATGCTGAGCTACGTTGTAGCCGTAAACGCCCTCGTCTATGCCCACCACGCCGTTATGGCCACAGACAACGAAAACCTCCAGCGGGTAGGTAGCGCCAGCACTGGGCACGCTTCTTAAACCCCACCCCCTTGCGGTAAGACCTTGAGCCGCCCACAGTATCTGGGATAGCTCTAGCTGAGTGATGGGTGCCGAGGAAAAATCCCTTACCGACCTTCTGCCAGCAATAGCCTCTTCTAAGGACAGGCTCCCCTTTGGGTTCGGCTCGGGTAGGTAAACTGGTGACGGTTGGTTCCTATCTATTACTAACCTCACCCCCAGCTTCAGTCCAACAGTCCAGGCTCAGGTATTTCCAGCCTCCGTCAGGCAGCACGACCACTATATCGCCCTCATCCATCTCAGAGGCAATCTTGATGGCCTGATGAACTGCAGCTCCTGAGGACAAGCCAGCAAAGATCCCCCCCCGATTCAGCAACTGCCGGGTTGCCGAAGCCGCCGCGTGGCTGGTAACCCTAACCCTTTCCGTAATCAAGCTCAAATCAACTATGGGGGGGATCTGAATACCGTCTAGGCACCTCAGACCCTGAATGGGGTCGTCGGGGTATGGCTCAACCCCAACCACCTTGATATCGGGGTATTTCTCCCTCAGCCGACGGCTGATACCACATATTGAGCCGCCGGTACCAATCCCGCAAACCAGAACGCTAATCCGCTCGTAGGGAAAATCTGCTAATATCTCGACGCCGGTGGTCTCGTAGTGCGCCCGGGGATTAGCCAGGTTATTAAACTGGTCAGGCATAAAGTATTTCCTGTCCTTAGCCACTAGCTCGCAGGCTTTCTCAATCGCCCCGTTTATGCCTAAAGTACCGTCAGTGAGCACGAGTTCAGCACCAAATATCCGGAGTAGCTTGCGCCTCTCCAGGCTCATGCTATCCGGCATGACGATGGTGACCCGGTAACCCTTCTTCCGCCCCAGCCAAGCCAGAGATATCCCGGTGTTACCACTGGTGGCTTCAATGATTGTCTTATCTTGAGTCAGTTGCCCACTCTTTTCTGCCTGTTCAATCATATATTTAGCGATCCTGTCCTTGATACTACCACTTCCCCCCACGCTCTGCCCCTCCATCTTGGCCAGAATCCTCACCCTCTTACTCGGGCTCAAGTGAGCTAGCTCCACCAGCGGGGTATGCCCGAGGGCCTCAATATTGTCCTTGAAATACATTAGTTCCCCCTAACCCTTAATTACCCCGATGGGCGTTGCCCGGACAATTTTGCGCGAGATACCTGCCTTATCGGTTACCTCAACCACCTCAGTTACATCCTTATAGGCCTGGGAGGCTTCTTCAGCCAGTGAACTCAGGCTACCGGTTTTGACGGTAATTCCCCGGCTGGCTAGCTGCCGGGCAACCTCAACCCCTCTCAGGCTACGCTTAGCTGCCGCCCGACTCTGTACCCGCCCGGCACCATGACAGGTAGAACCGAAGGACTCGGCCATAGCTCTCTCGGTGCCCAGGGCAATGTAGGAACCACGCCCCATATCACCCGGGATGAGAACCGGCTGACCGATACCACGATACCTGTCGGGCAAGTCGCGATGCCCTGCCGGGAAAGCCCGGGTTGCCCCCTTACGATGAACACACAGCGCCCTGCGTTTGCCATTAGAGGTATGTTCCTCTATCTTAGCGATATTATGACACACGTCATAGACCTGCTCCAGACCGATTTCCCTCTGGCTCTTACCCAAAACTTTAACGAAGGACTCCCGGGTCCAATGAGCAATGCACTGCCGGTTAGTCCAGGCATAGTTAGCGGCACACGCCATCGCCGCCAGGTAAGCCTGCCCCTCCGGTGAGCTTACCGGAGCGCAGGCAAGCTGGCGGTCAGGGAGGTCAATACCATACCTCCTCACTGCCTCCCCAAGCAACCGGACATAGTCACCACAGACCTCGTGTCCCAAACCTCGAGAGCCGGTATGAATCAGGACTAATATCTGCCCCACCTCACTGATACCCATCGCTTTAGCCGACTCAGGTTCGTAGATTTCATCTACCACTTCTATCTCCAGAAAATGGTTACCAGAACCCAGAGTTCCCAGCTGAGGAATGCCCCGTTTTTTGGCTTTAGTGCTGACCTTGTCCGGGTTAGCCTGCTTCATACGGCCCGACTCTTCAGTAACCACGATATCTTCGGCAGTGCCAAAACCCTGCTCCAGCGCCCAACGGCTACCTTGCGCTAAAACCTGATCTAGCTCCTTTTCCCTAACCCTTATCTTACCTTCAGAACCGAGTCCGGAGGGAACGCTCACGTAAAGCTCATTAATTAACGATTCGATCTTAGGTTTTACTTCATCTACGGTAAGGTTGGTGCGTAAAAGCCGGACACCGCAATTAATATCAAAACCAACGCCGCCGGGCGAGATAACCCCGTCGCTCATCCTGGTAGCCGCCACGCCACCGATGGGAAAGCCGTAGCCCCAATGGATATCAGGCATAGCCAAGGAACGGCCAACAATGCCCGGCAGGAAAGCGACATTAGCCACCTGCTCAAAAACATGCTCCTCCCAGCTATGCTCCAGCATAGCTTCACTGGCATAGATTAGACCCGCCACCCTCATCCCCGATTTATAGCTTGTGGGGATCTCCCAGCGATAGTCGTCTATCCTGTTTACCTTCCCTCTCCAGGGTGCTGCCATCAGCCGTCACCACCTCTAAATATCAAATATTACCTTTACCCGGTAGACATCATCTTCATCCTGACTAACGCTGAGCATATGGTAAGTAGCCGCCTTAATGCCAGTCTTCAGCTGGTGACGGGAGCGATTAACCTTCTCCCCATAGCCTCGCGCCCTGAGCCAGCCCCCACCAAGCTCACTAACCTCAAACCGCTTAAAGAGAATGTTCTCGGTATCAAAAAGGTAGATAAGCTCATTTAACCACTCTACCAGCAGGCTTTCCTCGTCAGGGGCTCTAAGCTCTATATCCCAGCTCAAGGTCTCCTCGACCGATTCGGGCTCGGTTATCAAGCTGAATAAGGCTCGGGCAGCATTAGCAAACGCCTGGCTTAGATTAGCCCCATAGGCAACCACGCCAACGTCAGCGGTATGGTTAATAACCTCAAAATCCTTACCCACCACGGTCACCATTAGCCAGGCACACTCTGCAGATAGATTATAACACTACTCTGCTAAATACAAAAACTAGAGCGCTTCAATAAGTTTATGCTTTTATCACGATTTGATATAATCTTAATTACAAGTAAGTATTATCTTTGGTGGCTAATATGGATGAGATAAAGAGTGCTCGTGAGATAGCGGCGGAGAAGGTGGCCAAGCTAGGCGAGGCAACCGAGGAAGAACGCCTGGAGTGGAAGCATGTCCCCGAGGGGGAAAAGCTAGCCAACAGATACATCTCGGAAGGCACTAACCTAGTGCTGGAACTAGGCAAGTACGACGAAGGGGTAAGAAAATATGTCACTATGGGGGTGGCTAACGTCTTGGTGAGAAGCATTGGCCTGCCCGATAGCGACCTAGCCAAAAGAAATAATAAACGAGCTATGGACGGCTTGAAACTGGTGAAGAGTAATCAGATAGCCCTGGAGAATGCCTACAGTCAGATGAGACGCATCTTCGACCACTATTTAGGGCAAGGTGCCGAGCAGCGCCGGCAGGCATACCAGGCGCTAAAGGCGGAATTTGAGGCCCAGGTAGGGCAGGCACTTCAGCAGCAGCTGGGGGTACTGGGCAAGTTTCGGATAGATGTGGAGAAGCAGCCCCAATTTCAGGCAGAGTGGCGACGCCGGCAGACTCAGCTGGATGCCCAGTACCTTAAACTCTTGGACGAACTGAAGCAGGAGCTAGCGGCTATCTCTTAGAGGTTGGTTACTTAAGTGGACATTGATGATGAGAGAATCAGAGAGGCAGTGAGACATACCGAGACACTGAGGCTGCCGAAACAGAGTCTAGCCACCTTCGGCACGACCAATATCTACTACTACCTGGTCACCGAACCAGCTTACAAGGAACTGGTGGCGAATGTCACTGAGACGGTAATTAGAGAGGGGCGGGTAATTGCCCAGAGACCCCGGGTGGTAACCCCCTACTACCTCTCCCGCCTGCAGGGATTCAGCACCGAGGCGAAGAGATACTTTGACACCCTCACCAAACAGCACGGCGCTAACGCCCCGGGACTGTTCTACAGTTACCGGAATGAGCCTAAAGAGCTCTCCATTGTCTCCGATAGTCTGCGCTCGGTAGTCGCCAAGCTCAACGCTCAGATTGATAAGCAGGGCGACCCACTGACCTCCATCATCAAGGGGGAGGATGAGCTCTGGGACGTGTCATTACTGAAGTTCATCTACGAAATAACCAGAAGCTCAATCGAGGACAACCTGTGGCAGCTGGGGACCAGGGGTCTCTTAAACGTAGACTCAAGCGGCGTCCCGGCTGATGCCAGGGTCAGGATTGAAGAACTCTTTAGAAAGGTGACCATGGGGCAAAGTGAACCCCGTGAGCTAAAAGAAGAGCTTGACCGCTGGAACCTGTTTGAGGATTACGAGGACAGATTCTTTGCCCTGTTCGGTAAGAAACACTAGCGCTTTTTTCAGGAAAAGGTAGCTACCAGGTTACACAGGAGGGGAAAATGTACCGCCACTGGCATCGGTTTGGCTTTGGCTTGCCTCCTTTTGGCTTCTGGTTCCGAGGTCCTGGGTTTTTCCCGCGCCGTGCCGAATATATTCGCATGCTCGAGGACTACCAACGCGAGCTAAAGGCTGAGCTGGAAGAAGTAAATAAAGAGCTGGAAGAGCTGAAGAAGACTGGTTAGGGGCTAGTACTGTGAAGATCTCTCTAATTGAAGCCAGAGACCTTTCTGAGGCCTGGTTTCTCTGCCTGCGTAAGACCTTAGCCGAGGGTCATGAGTACAAGATTGAGCGCGGGAGCTATGCCGGTGAGCGCCGTAAGGAGCTTGATTTTGTGGTTATCCAGATAAGATGCCCCGCTACCAGACCTCTAACCCCCGATGTTCCCCAGGGCGTGCCACCACCGACTACTATGGAATACGTCGAAAGCTACCTCCCCTACCTGATGACCGCCCATCGAGCCAAGGGGGAACAGTATACCTACGGCCAGTATCTGGAGAAACAGATCGCCGAAGTAATCAGGATGTATCAGGAAGATGGGCACAACACCAACCAGGCCTTTATGGCGGTTGGTGATGCTCAGTCTATCTTTCTATCCGACCCCCCTTGCCTCCGCGCCATAGATACCAGAATCCGCAACGGCCAGCTCAATTTCGTCGCCTATTTTCGCTCCTGGGACCTGTGGGCCGGCTTTCCCTCCAATCTAGCCGCCATCCAGCTCCTAAAGGAATACATGGCCAGCGAGATAGGCGTCGATGACGGCGAGATTATCGCCTCCAGCAAGGGACTGCACCTATACGAGTATTCCTGGGAACTGGCTAAGATTGCCGCTAGAGTGGACTAGACAGCCCGCAAAGCAACTAAGACCTGATCAGAATTACTTCGTGACTTTCACATGGAGATAGAGGTCTCCAGCCTGCTTACCATTGAGCTTACCCATATTCTTAAGCCTGATTTTGGTGCCTGTCTTAACCCCGCTGGGTATCTTCACCACCAGCCTCTTTTTCCGCCGGCCACGCTTATAGGCGACCAGCTTCTCGCCCCCGGCTATGGCCTCAGCCGCAGAGATTTCAAGTTCAAGGTGCTCATTCAGGCTCTCCCTAGCCCTCGGCGCTACATAATGAAGACCAAAGACTCTCTTCAGAACGAAGCGGCCCAGTGAACCTACTATCTTGGAGAAGGCTCTCTCCATCAAACCCGGCTTATAATTAGAGACTGCGGTCGGCTCAGAAGCTCCCTGTTGAGCACCGCCCGAGCCGCTAAAGGAATAGACGGTAAAACCCTTGCCTCCGAAGAACACCCGGCTCACAAAGTCCCGGTCAAATCTAAGCCCCGCCTGAGTGAACATCCTCTCCAGCTCGCTAAACGTCGCCTGGCCGGAGAACATACCCTGAAATATATCCTGCTGCGAATAGGAAAAGCCCTGGGAGCCTCCGTAGCCGGCACCGGCGAACTGCCCCCGACGGGCAGCATCGTACTGACGCCTCTTTACCCTATCACCGAGCACACAATAGGCTTCATTTATTCTCTTGAACTCCGCCTCGGCTGCCTTCTCGCTACCGGGATTAGTATCCGGATGATACTTGAAAGCTAGCTTCCGGTAGGCACTCTTTATCTCCTGCTCGCTGGCATGCTCGGAGACACCCAGTATTCGATAGTAATCTTTCATCGCCGCCCTTTACTTAGTGCTTAATACCATATCGTGATATAATCTAAGTGTAATATATTCCCAACACGGTCTTCATCTCTCTCCACGGTGACCAATCATCTATTATAGCAACCGAAACCGGTATCACCAAACCCCGAGCAGAATCTGCTACTAGCTCCGCACTCTGACTGAGTGTTAAGGGTCAAATTGAAAAAAGCTGTTCTCACTCTGGGCGTAATCCTGCTGATGCTAGGCCTAGGCGGCACCGGGTGTACCACGACGCCGGACTTCGACCAGAATCTGCGGGCAATAATGAAACCCTATGACTTCAGCACGATAGCCTGGGAAATAAAAACCGTCCCCCACGAACTCAACCAGCTGATTTTCAGCCGGCTTGGCAAGAGCACAGACGAAGTTCAGCTAGTCACTAGCCATTTTGCCGTCGTCAAGCAGATAAGAGTCCTCAGGGCTCAGATTCAAGCCATAAATCAAGGTTCGCTGTCCGGAGACTTAGCCCCGCTTAAGGAAGAATTAGCCGAGCTAGAGGAGCAAGAGCTAGCTAACCAGGACAAGGTAGAGAGGATACTGGAAAAGCAGATAAAGGCAGTGCTCGCTGAGCAGGGTATATTTAATCCACTGGACAGTTACCTGAGAATAAAGATTAACCTTCCCCCCTTGAACTTCAGGCTGGAGAAGCCACCCCACCTGCTGGTAGTCTCACCACGGGACCGCATAGAGAGCATAAGAGAGATTACCCTCAAGCAGGATATCAGCCTTGAGGAGATGACAACAATAGAGAACGAGGTTGATAAGCTCGGGGTTTCGTCACTGGTAGTGGAGCTTGGTGGTCTGGGGGCGACCTATCCCAGCTTCGTCACCAACGAGGCAAGCCTGAGTTTTACCATCGATACCGCCTGCGAAGAATGGCTGCACCAATATCTATTCTTAAGGCCGCTGGGGCTTTTATATGCCCTGGATTTAACCGGCCTTGCCCCTAATTATGAAATCGCCACCATAAATGAGACCGTAGCCAGTATGGCGAGTAAGGAAATCGGCAGCCTCATCTATGAGAAATACTACTCCCAGTACCAAAACACCCCCCAGCCAAGCCAGGAGGACTCGGGTTTTGATTTTAACCGGGAGATGAGAGACATAAGAAGGCAGGTCGACCAGTACCTGGCTCAAGGAGAGACCGATCCGGCTGAAGATTTCATGGAACAGAAACGGCAATATCTAGCCGATAACGGCTACTACATTCGGAAGCTTAACCAAGCCTACTTTGCCTTTTACGGCACCTATGCTGATAGCCCGACCTCGATTAGCCCCATCGGATCTGAGCTGGAGGAACTGAGAGAACAGAGCGCTTCGCTAAAGGACTTTCTCAATAGAGCTGCCACGATAACCAGCCGCCAGCACCTGCAAGACATGCTGGAGTGAAAGTTTATCATGCTATGAGATAAGCCGAGCATAAAATCAGGGTACTAACAATGCATGGGAAGAAAGACACCCCAATAAGCAACGAGCTACGCTTGCGCCAACTTACCGTAGACGAGGCGCTAATAAAGCTGGATAAATACCTGAATAGCGCCTTCATGGCTGGTCTAAACCAGGTCAAGGTAATTCACGGTAAGGGAACCGGAACCATACGGCAGGCAACCAGAGAATATCTTGCCCAGCATCCCCTAGTAAAATCATACCGGGCCGGTGGTTATGGGGAGGGAGGAGACGGAGTTACCATAGTAGAGCTAACCTAGAGTTAAGATTAGACAACCGTAAGCTTAAAGGCACTCCCTAACAGATTGCAGGAACACGGGTTTTTAGCTATAATGTTTATGCTTTCCAGCGGTGAGTGTAGCCCAGCGGTTAAGGCGCCAGGTTGTGGCCCTGGAGATCGAGGGTTCAAATCCCTCCACTCACCCCACCAGCCAACCCTAGCTAACATCGGTGCGCTCTACCCACTTTATCCAGTCAAACCCGAAGCGGTCTTTACCAACGAGGCGTAGCGATTAACCATGCTCCCACCAAAGATTTCTGACTTAACCACTTGCTGCTCTATTTTGAAAGCCTTTGCACCCTGCTCTGCTTTTAGTTATAATTTGACTTGTCTAGTGCGCCTATAGCTCAGCGGACAGAGCATCGGTCTTCGGAACCGA
>CAYYLM010000010.1:0-46978 GCA_964472625.1 uncultured Dehalococcoidales bacterium | reverse complement strand
CCCCCGATCTCCACCGTGACAGGGTGGCATGTTAGTCCGCTACACCACGGGGCCACGCTAGCACTCTAGGCTCACGAAGCTAGTAACAGACTATTCAGCCAAAGTCTATCAGCGGTGAGATAGAGTGTCAAGCAATGATAAAAGCTTTAACGCAACAGCTGTGTATTGTTGATATTCCTTAGTTGTGTTATAATATATCACAAAATTTTTGTGGAGAGCAAATGGTATCTAAAGGAGCCGCGAGGCAAGTATTGAAGACAGAAGCGGGGCAGCTACGTGACTACGAGCTGTTATTAATTATTAGTCCAGAGGTTATGGATGAGGAGTTAGAGAGTAGAGTTGACAAGATAAGTCAGACTATTACCGAAAGAGGTGGCGTCGTTTCCTCTACAGAACCATGGGGCAAGCGGAAGTTAGCCTACCCCATAGAGCATTTCACGGAGGGACATTATGTGTTGATTAAACTTAGTCTTGAGCCAGCATTGTGTCGGGAGTTCGAAGCAAGTCTGAGAATTTCTGAGGAGATTCTCAGACATCTACTTATAAACCTGGGTAGTTAACCTTTAGCGGGGAATACAAGGAGTTTTGGGACGATGGCAAGCGTTAATAAATTGATAATCATAGGCAACGTGGGTAGTGAACCCGAAATGCGCTTCACTCCAAACGGTAATCCAGTAACTTCATTCCGTGTGGCTACCAACTGGAGATATACCACTAGTCAGGGAGAGCGAAGAGAAGAAACAGAGTGGTTTACCGTAGTCGCCTGGAATAGACTAGCGGAACAGTGTAATCAGTTTCTGACTAAGGGGCGGCTCGTCTACGTTGAGGGTAGATTACGGTCACACATCTGGGAGAGCCAGGATGGGGAGAAGCGTTTTCGTAACGAGATAGTGGCTGATAAGGTAACCTTCTTGGACCGGCAGGCAGCAGCGGCTCTACCCGAAGAGGGAACTGAGGAAGATGAGGCCGGTGAAGTAAATCCAGAGGATATCCCTTTCAGCTAAATCCAAGCTCTAGTGAGGAATCTATAGATAGTGACGGAAGCAAGATCTAATAGCGGGAGTAACCACAGGCCGAGGAGAAGGTGGGGAGGGGGGAGATACGTACCGAGGCGCAAGGTTTGTGCCTTCTGTGTGGGCAAGGCTAAAGCGATAGATTACAAGGACACCGCAAAGCTGCAATCCTACATTTCAGATAGAGGGAAGATTCAGCCGCGCCGTAGAACAGGTGTCTGTGCCAAGCATCAGCGATCTTTAGCCGTAGCCATAAAGAGAGCAAGATACATTGCTCTACTACCGTATGTGCCTGAGCATATCTACAAGACGGCAAGTTCATAGGTAATTAACTAACTAGCCAAGCTTTAACCTCGCCAAAAGACCGGCAGCACTTGATGACAAAGCCTCATGTTTGGCTCGGCTTTAGGCAGTAGTTAGCCCAAGAGCACAGCTATAGTGACTCGCCATTGGTTTGACCTTGACACCCCCTACCTCAGATTGACAGTAAAGAAGTCGGGTAAGTATAATACTCTAGCCCGTTTTAGGAGTCAGCGTGCCGAAGAGGACTTATCAACCGAAGAGGATTCCCAGGAAGCGTGAGCACGGCTTTCGAGCGAGAATGAGCACCCGGGGTGGGCGAGCTGTCTTGAAATCCAGACGGCTCAAGGGTCGTAAGAGATTAACTGTAGTATGATATCGCCAGTACTACGCTGCCAAGACCATTGACTGTCCCCGCTTTTGTGAGGAACCTTATCCTTATTACTTCTCCCTAACTTGAGAGAAGATATTAAGGGTTTATAACCTAAGATTCCCGGTTCACAGTTTAGAGTCGGGGGAAGGAAATGTCTTCTAAAGAGTAAAGCCTTTCTAACTCCCCCTTGATAAATGCTCGCTTTCTTGGTAAATTGGTTAGGAGTAAGGGGATGCGGGGTAACCAGTGGCTCAGAAAGTCAAGGCAGTATGCCTCAGTTTATAATGAGGGGAGGTCGTGGGCAGATAGTTTAGTGGTGATGAAGGCTTTGCCTAACGGTCTTGATTTATCCCGGTGCGGCCTATCGATTAGCCGAAGAGTGGGTAAAGCCGTAACCAGAAACAAGATAAGGCGCCGGCTGCGCGAAATCCTACGCCTGTCACCACTTGAGCCGGGATGGGATATTATCCTTATTGCCCGCCCGCTAGCTAACACCGATTATGCCAGCCTTAAGAAGTCAGTCGCCGGTTTGTTAGGGCAGGCTGGTTTAGTGAAGAAAGCTAAGGCGGAACAATCATCAGCACCGGTTAGCGCCAAAGAGGGCGGGACTTAAGTTTTAGCTTATGAAGAAGTTAGCTCTGGGATTAATTAGGCTTTATCAGGGAACGATATCGCAGGCGAGACCACCCACCTGCCGCTACTTTCCGACCTGCTCCCAATATACCTACGAGGCGATTGAAAGGTTCGGGGTCTTCAAGGGAGTATGGCTGGGAATGAAGCGGATAGCCCGCTGTCACCCCCGCTGTGCCGGTGGTTATGATCCAGTACCCAATTAACAACATTTCTGAGGAAAGGAACTATTAGTGCCACTTAAAGGTAATAGGGTTTTGCTACGCCGGATATTACTGCTGCTGGCTATCCTCCTTAGCATGGGGGTGATTCTCTCCGGGTGCTACGGTCGAGGTCAGCCCAAGGGCTGGTCCGGAGCCACCGTAGCTAGTGACAGTATCTTTGTGGGCTCGCTGGAGGGGCGGCTGGTGGGCTTAAATAAAGCCGACGGTAGCCTTCTCTGGCCCGATGAGGAAGCCGGCATGCTGGGAACCGCGGAATCAAAGGTAGCCATTTACGGCACTCCGGCAGTAGCGGGAGATTTGGTTTATGTTGCTGGCTATAATGGCAAGGTCTACGCCTTTGTTGCTGACGATGGTGCTAAAGACGAGGTCTATCCCCCCGAGAGTGAACTTGAGCCGATAATAGGAGGAGTAGTAGCATCTCAGGGCAACATTTACTTTGGCTGTTCCGACGGAAAGGTTTATGCTCTGGATGCAGCTGAGCTCCGTTTAAATTGGAGGTTTGAGCCCACGGAATGGGAGTCCGCTGGGTTTGAGTCTGGGGAAAAACCGAGGAAGATTTGGTCAACCCCGACAATTGACGGGGAGACGTTATATGTTACTTCATTCGATAAAAAGCTCTACGCTATTAACACTAGCGATGGTAGCCTAAAATGGGTATTTGATGAAGTTGGGGGAGTTATTGTTACAACTCCGTTAATCTACGACAACACCGTTTACATTGGCTCATTCGACAGATACGTCTGGGCCGTAGATGCTACCAATGGCGGCAAAAAATGGCAGTCAAAGGTTGAGGGGGGCAAGTGGTTCTGGGCTAAAGCGGTAGCCCATGATAACGTAATCTATGCCCCGAACCTTGACGGCAAGGTCTACATTCTTAATGCCGAGGATGGTAGCGAGGTTGCCGGCGCCGTTGACCTGGGAAGCCCGATTAGCTCAGACCCAGTATTAGTTGGCGATAAGGTCATCATCGCCACCGAAGAAGGTAAGGTATATTCCCTGGACACCATGAACCACCAGTATGATGAGCTGTTTGATGTAACAAAAGAACTTGGGGATGTTCCTGAAAGGATCGACAGAAAGATATATGCTCCGCTGAGTGCTGATAACGGAGTGGTTTATATTAGGGCCCAGACGCCAAGCGCGGATGCATTATACGCGGTCAATATTGAGACAGGAAAAACCGTATGGGATCCTCTCGATTTAAGTAAAGTCTATTCAAGCGAAGAAGAATAAGCGAGGGAGATTAATTCGTGGAATGGTGGAACGCCGGCCCGGTAGCCTTGATGCTAAATAGCTTAGTGGGGATATCTAGCTATCTAGGTAGCAGTTTTGGGCTGGCGATTATTGTCTTGACCATTATTGTTCGCTCTTGCCTGCTCCCCCTCACCCTGAGGCAACTTCGTTCCAGCCGGGCTATGCAGGCACTCCAGCCCAAGATAGCTGAACTCCAGAAGAAGTATGCCAAGGACAAGCAGAAGCTGGCTCAGGAGCAGATGAGGCTGTATAAGGAGTCCGGGGTGAGCCCAGCCGGCTGCGCCGTGCCCATGATAATCCAGCTCCCTGTCTGGATAGCGCTCTATCAGTCGATTATCAAGGCTCTAGGGGTAACTCCCGAGGAGCTGCTGGGTCTGTCGCGATATCTCTGGTCCTGGCCCATACTGTATTCAACCCTGCCTTTAAATAGCCATTTCCTCTGGTTCGACCTAGTTTCTGGTAACTTAGGCGTTGCCGTTTTGGTCGGTGTTACCATGTGGCTTTCACAGAAGATGGTAACTCCTGATACTACCGATCCCCAGCAAAAAGCCCAGGGCCAGATGATGCTGTGGATGATGCCTCTCCTCTTTGGCTTTATCGCCATGAGCTTACCCAGCGGTCTGGCTCTCTACTGGATAGTATCCAACATCTTCAGCATAGCGGTCCAATACTTTGTTATTGGAGGTTGGGGTGGTTTATCTAGAGGTGGGGCCGGAAGGCAAGCCGGGGGAAAGGAAATCAGGCGACGCATTGTCCAAGCGGAAGCCGAGACGACCAAGATTACAGCTACCGAGGCTGATATCGTTGATTCAAGTTCTACTCCAGAGGAGGGAGTAGATGAAGGAGAGTATGGAGTCAAGCGCCAACTCCGTGGAGGAGGCCATCAAGCAAGCCTTAGATCAATTAGGCGTCACTCGGGAAGAGGCAAAGGTCACCGTTCTTAGTGAAGGTAAACGCGGCATCCTGGGGGTGGGTGGCGAGCCAGCTCGGGTCAGGGTGGAGCTGGTGACTGAGGAGAGAGGCAGCGTCACCGAGGTAATTAAAGACGTCTTGGAGACACTACTTACCAAGATGGACATTGTGGCTTCGGTGATGCCTCAAGTTCAACCCGCCAGTGACCAAGGAGAGGAGGTGCCCATCGCCTTTGATATTCAGGGTGATGACCTAGGCATTTTGATTGGGCGGCGGGGACAGACTCTGGCTTGCCTACAGTTTGTCGTCAGACTCATTGTTGGTCACCAGACAAAGACCTGGGCACCGATTACAATTGACGTTGAGGGTTATCGGCAGCGCCGCTCCGAAAAATTGCGGGCTTTAGCCTGGCGCTTGGCGGAGCAAGTGCGTACCAGGAAATCACCCTTTACCCTAGAGCCGATGCTGGCTTACGAGAGGCGTATTATTCACCTAGCTCTGGCTGACCACCCTGATGTTACCACCGAGAGTACCGGTGAGGGCGAGGCCCGCAAGGTAGTTATTCGACCGAAGAAGTAACCGCCAGGATTGATTTATTGCCTAGAGTGTGATAACTTTTGAATTGCAGAGGCGTGGTTACCTTAATTGTGCGGTCCCGCCCCAGTGGGCGGGATTCTTTATATAGAAACAGGAAAGGTCTTCATCATGTTCCGTACCGTAACGAGCCAGGTTAACTTCCCACAGCTCGAGAAGAGCATCTTAGGCGTGTGGCAGAAGAATAACACCTTTACGCGGAGCGTTAATACTCGTCGGGGGAGGGGTCGTTTCGTGTTCTATGAAGGGCCGCCCACAGCTAACGGCAGTCCCGGAATACATCACGTGCTAGCTAGGGTCTTTAAGGATGTTATCCTCCGCTATCGCACCATGAAGGGTAGCTATCTCCCACGCATTGCCGGCTGGGACACGCACGGACTACCGGTTGAGCTAGAGGTAGAAGGCAAGCTGGGTTTTACTAACAAGGCACAGATTGAGGAGTACGGTATTGATAAGTTCAATGCCCTCTGCCGGGAGAGTGTTCTCGGCTACCTCAAAGAGTGGGAGGCGATGACCGAGCGTATCGGCTTCTGGGTCGACCTGGAACACCCCTACGTCACCATGAAAAATAGCTACATTGAGAGCGGCTGGTGGGCCATAAAGCAGATGTGGGATAAGGGGCTCATCTATCAGGGCTATAAGGTCACTCCCCACTGCCCCCGCTGCGGCACCTCCCTAAGCTCCCACGAGGTCGCCCTCGGCTACCGCGACGATGCCGAAGACCCCTCTGTCTTCGTTAAGTTTAAGCTTACGGAAGAGTCGCAACGTAAGCTAAACCTGGACAAGACCAGCTATTTTCTAGCCTGGACAACCACCCCCTGGACGCTGCTGAGCAATACTGCTCTGGCAGTAGCCCCTGATGCCGATTACGCTGTAGTGGCGGTAGAAGATGAGTATCTCATTCTGGCTTCAGCCTTGCTCAAGCAAGCGGGACTGGAAGGTTACGAGATAATGGAGAGGACGACAGGAAACAGTTTAGTAGGACTGCACTATGAACCCCTCTATAAAATTCCCATTGGTTACAGCAAGGGAGATAAGCCTGCTTATCGCGTTATCAAAGGCGATTTCGTGTCTATGGATGAAGGCACAGGCATTGTCCATATCGCCCCCGCTTATGGCGAGATAGATTTCGAGACAGGCGAGAAAGAGGGATTACCTCTTGTCCATGCTATTGATTTAAGCGGGCGAGTAAAAGACATTCCTACTGGTCTTACTCCTAGAAGACGCAAGGAAATTTTCGAAGGACTTGCTGTAGTAATGTCTCCGGTAGTGACATTACCACTCACGCCAGGCAGGGGAGCTTTCGTCAAGGATGCCGACCCGCTTATCCTTAAAGACTTAGCAGGCAGAGGACTACTCTTCCGCAGCGGGAAGATTCGCCACACCTACCCCTTCTGCTGGCGCTGCGAGGCACCCCTCCTCTACTACGCCAAGCAGACCTGGTACATCAGAACGACGGCGGTGAAAGACCGGCTTATTTCCGGCAACCAGGAGATAAACTGGTACCCGGACTATATCAAGCACGGGCGCTTCGGCGACTGGCTTCAGAATAACGTGGACTGGGCATTCTCCCGGGAAAGATACTGGGGCACACCACTACCAATCTGGCGCTGCGATGCCTGCGGTAACTATGAGTGCGCGGGCAGTATTGCCGAGCTTGAGGGGAAAACCAACTTCAGCGGGTTTAGAGAGCCCCTGGACCTGCACCGCCCCTTCGTTGACGAAATAACCTTTGATTGCCCTAAGTGTGGGGAAATGATGAAGCGGGTGCCTGAGGTGATTGACTGCTGGTTTGATTCGGGAGCCATGCCGATTGCTCAACACCACTACCCCTTTGAGAATGAAAGCCTACTTGAGGACGGCCGGTTCCCCGCCGATTACATCTGCGAAGCCGTGGACCAGACCCGAGGCTGGTTCTACAGCCTGCATGCCATATCCACCCTGCTCTTTAGCCGCCCCTGTTTTAAGAATGTTATCTGCCTGGGGCACATCCTTGATGAAAAGGGTGAGAAGATGAGCAAGGCTAAAGGGAATGTTGTCGAACCGATGGTGGTGATTGATAAGTATGGTGCCGATGCTTTGCGCTGGTACTGTCTTACTTCGTCACCGCCGGGTAATGTGCGCCGCTTCTCGGAGAAAATGGTCGCTGAGATAACCCGCCGCTTCCTGCTCACACTGTGGAACGTCTACTCGTTCTTTGTCATCTACGCCAATATTGACCACTTTACCCCCGACCGGAGTAATACTTCACCAGAGCCAGCCGAACTAGACCGGTGGATTATCTCCGAGCTTAACCAGCTAATACTTGACGTCGATAGGGCTCTTAATACCTATAATCCCACGGATGCGGGAAGGAAGATAGAAGGCTTCGTTAACGAGCTATCTAACTGGTACGTGCGCCGCAGCCGGCGTCGGTTCTGGAAGAGTGAGAATGATGCCGATAAGCTCTCGGCATATACCACCCTCTACAGCTGTCTGGTGACGCTAGCCAAGCTACTGGCACCGTTCATGCCCTTCCTGGCTGAGGAGCTATATCAGAACCTAGTCGTCTCGGCGTTCCCTGAAGCACCAGATAGTGTGCATCTAGCCGATTTCCCGGTGGCTGATGAGACCAAGATTGATAAGCAGCTATCTGAGGATACCCAGTTAGCCATGAAAATATCCAGTCTGGGCCGGGCTGCCCGGAGTAAGGCCGGCATTAGAGTGCGCCAGCCAGTAGCAACCAATTATGTCAGCATGAGTTTATACAGCGAGCAAATGGCTCTGACTTTGGAAAGAATTAAATCACAGGTGTCGGAAGAGCTAAATGTAAAAGAACTGAAGCTTATTGATAGCGTCAGCCAGTTGGATGAAGAGAAGCACGTAGTTATCTCAGAGGGCGATTATTCGGTAGCCATTCCGACCGATATATCACCCGAGCTTCTCAAGGAAGGGCTGGCCCGGGAGATTGTGCACCGGCTGCAGACCATGCGCCGCGCGGCGGGATTTGACATCGCCGACCATATCATTACCTATTACCAGGGTGACGACTACGTAAGGCAGGTGATGAAGGACTTTGCCAGCTACATCAAGCAGGAAACACTGTCACACGAGCTTACTTATGGGGTACCTGCAGAAGGCGCCTTCACGGAAGGCTATAAATTGAGTGGCCATGAGATATTACTGGGTGTGCGCCGGTTGGACTAAGGGGATGGTGGCGGGCTTTCGATGAGGGTAGCCTGGGTGGTATCCCTGGTATCACCCCGCCAGTAAACAATCTCCACTGTTTGACCTATGCTGCGGCTGTGTATCGCCTTCAGTAGCTCGCCAGAATTGGTTATTTCCTCATTATCCAGTTGGACAATAACATCACCTTCCTCAAGACCGGC
Organism: uncultured Dehalococcoidales bacterium; assembly: GCA_964472625.1. Classification (GTDB taxonomy): domain Bacteria; phylum Chloroflexota; class Dehalococcoidia; order Dehalococcoidales; family UBA5760; genus UBA5760. Next base: position 38,310 of record CAYYLM010000010.1, on the reverse strand, counting down.
TTCATCGGCAGGGCTGCCCGAGGCTACTCTGGTGACTAATGCTCCCTTATCCACGGCTAGGTTATTGAAGAAGGCCACTAGAGAATTTACGTCGGAAAGCCCCACCCCCAGATAGGTGCGCGTTACATAACCCTTAAGGATTAACTGGTCGATAACATCTTTAGCCGTGGTCATGCTGATGGCGTAGCCCAAACCCTCGACACCAACCTGGGAAACCTTGACACTGGTGATGCCAATTACCTCCCCAGCCATATTAACCAGCGGCCCACCACTATTGCCGGGATTGATGGCGGCATCGGTTTCAATGAGGTCGTCCAGTGTCTGCCCGGCGGATACCGGGATGGAAACTCCGAGGCGACTGATCCAGCCCCCGGTCATCCTTATTCCCAGCCCCAGGGCATTACCGATAGCGGCTACCGGCTGACCCACCTTGAGTATCTCACAATTTCCGGTCTCCGCCGCCGGGAGGTCTTCAGCACCGATGGTGACTACTGCCAGGTCAGTAAGCGGATCAGTGCGCACCTCTTCGGCAGCAAAGGTGCTCCCATCATCCAGAGTTACGGCAATGGTCTGAGCGCCGGTGACCACGTGATTATTGGTTACGATAATGCCGTCCTCTCGTATAATCCAGCCTGAGCCAGCTCCCACATCAGTTTGAATCGCCACCACGGAGGGTTTAACCTTTTCCACAACGGCAACAAAGTCGGGCAGGGGCTCACCACCGTTACAGGATGGTGGGGATGCCTGCTCAGGGTCAATGGGAGCCGGGTTAGTCGCCGCTGGGGCAGAAGGCAGAGGCTCCTCGACATCAGACGGTGGCATAAACCACTCTTCAGGGATAATGCCGCAGCCGCTACTTAGAATAAGCGATAAGATAAGAACGAGGCATATTATTAATAATGGTTTTAAGCCTAACTTTTTCATCGCTGTGGTAATTTTATCACTTATAATAACGCGATAACAATAAAGTAGTTAGGTGGGACGGGTAAATAGAAAGAATGGGTGGGGACAATTGAGTCCCCACCCATTTAGCTAACCGATATTCATAATGACGGTACCTCAGGCAGGTGAGCCAGCGCCTCTTTTACCTTCTCCTCAGGGTACTCGTAATCCTCCAGTTTGCCGGAGAGGTAAGCATCGTAAGCAGCCATGTCAAAGTGTCCATGTCCGCTGTGAGCCAGCAGGATGGTCTTCGCCTCACCGGTCTCCTTGCACTTGAGGGCTTCGTCAATAGTCACCCTGATAGCATGGTTGGTCTCCGGGGCACTGACAATGCCCTCGCTGCGGGCGAAGGTTACCCCGGCCTCAAAGGTAGCCAACTGCGGCACCGCCCTAGCCTCAACAAGGCCCAACTTGTGGAGGTGGCAGATGATGGGTGCCATACCGTGATAACGCAATCCACCAGCGTGGACCGGGGGCGGCACAAAGGTATGACCCAAGGTGTGCATCTTGAGTATCGGGGCAAGGCCGGCGACGTCCCCATAGTCCCAGGCATAGAGTCCCTTAGTTACCGTGGGGCAGCTTGCCGGTTCAACATTGATGATACGCAGGTCTGGCCTAGTGCCATCAATTTTATCCTTGACGAAGGGCAGAAACAAGCCGGCAAAGTTTGAGCCGCCGCCAATGCAGCCGACGATGATATCCGGATAGGCATCTGCTTGCTCCATCATCAATTTCCTTGCCTCCAGACCGTTTACCGTCTGGTGCAGTAGGACGTGGTTAGCGACACTACCGATGGAGTATTTGGTGTCATCACGGGAAAAGGCATCCTCTATTGCCTCACCAATAGCAATACCCAAGCTACCGGTAGAATCAGGGTCTTGAGCCAGGATATCCCGTCCGACTTTGGTATCCGGGCTGGGACTAGGCACACACTTGGCTCCCCAAGTCTCCATCAGGATGCGGCGGTAGGGCTTCTGATAGTAGCTCACCTTGACCATATATACCTTTAGTTCCAGGCCGAAGAACATGCAACCCATGGATAGGGCACTGCCCCACTGCCCGGCACCAGTCTCCGTAGTCAGGCGCTTGACACCCTCTTTCTTGTTGTAATAAGCCTGAGCCACCGCCGTATTAGGCTTATGGCTCCCCGCTTGGCTCGTTCCCTCGTATTTATAGAAAATCTTAGCCGGGGTATCCAGAGCCTTCTCCAGACGGTAGGCTCGATGCAGGACCGTCGGGCGCCAGGTGCGGTAAACCGCCTGCACCTCGTCCGGGATTTCAATCCAGCGCTCCGGGCTGAACTCCTGCTTATTGATAGCATCAGGGAATAAGGGAGGCGGCAGGGGCATATCCATCGGGCAGGGTTCCTTGGTACCAGGATGAACCTCGGGTGGCAGTGGCTCAGGTAGGTCAGGGATAATGTTGTACCAGTGAGTTGGCATGTCCTTTTCATCAAGAATAAACTTTACTCGCTCCACTTTGTCCTCCTTTAGCACCCAGTCTATATGTTAACTTTGCATAACCAGTATAGGTCAAATTTACAAAATAACCGTTTATGATAACACAATGTCTTCTAGTTTTCTTCTGACTTCTCCTCCTTTCATGCTAATGGTATCGATTCAGCGCCTCGCGCAAGCCCAAGACCGTAGATTTAAGAGAAGACAGGCTAGCGTCCTCGTCAATCAGCTGAATAAGGCGGCTGCCGACGATAACACCATCGGCAACTTGAGCAACCCGCCCAGCCTGCTCCGGGTTAGACACCCCAAAGCCAACACAGAGCGGTTTTGACGTTCTCTGTCGCACGCGCCGGACAAAGTCCTCTAACTCAGGGGGAAGGGCCCGCCGAGCGCCAGTAACGCCAGTAAGAGAAACCAGGTAGATAAATCCTTGAGACCTTTCGGCTACCAAGGAGATACGCTCCTCGGTACTGGTAGGCGTCAGGAGATATATCAGGTCGATTTTATGCTTCCTAGCGCTTATTTCCAGTTCTACCCCTTCCTCCGGGGGCAGGTCAGGGATAATGAGGCCAGCCACGCCCGCCTTAGCTGAAGCCTGGCAGAAAGCCTCCAGCTCAAAACTGAGTATCGGGTTATAATAGCTCATAAATACGAGGGGTATTTCTATCTTCTGGTGTAGCTCGTGAGCTACTTCCAGACAGACCTGAGGCGTGATACCCTGCCTCAGCGCCTGGTAGCTTGCCTTCTGGATAGTGGCGCCATCGGCCAGAGGGTCAGAAAAGGGAATACCCAGCTCGACAATATCGCAGCCAGCGTCAGCCAGGATGGTCGCTGCCTCAACGGTCGCCTGCCGACTGGGATAGCCGACGGTAAGGTAGGCAATCAGTGCCCGATATCCCGGCTTGAAGACAGCTGCCAGGCGGCTCATAACTTCATACCTATCCTTTGCGCAACGATGTCTAAATCCTTATCCCCCCGCCCGGAGAGATTTACCACGATAAGCTGCTCCGATGCTAGCTCAGCCGCCATTTTAGCCGCGTAATAGACGGCATGGGCTGATTCCAGCGCCGGAATTATGCCCTCGGTATCACACAGGGTCTGGAATCCCTCCAGCGCCTGCTCGTCATTCACGGCCACATAGGTCGCCCGTCCCGTCTCCTGATAGTAGCTGTGCTCCGGTCCCACCCCCGGGTAGTCCAGTCCCGGGGCAAGGCTGTGAGTTTCCAGTACCTGACCATCTTTGTCCTGAAGCAGCACTGACCTGGTGCCGTGAAGCACCCCAGTCCGGCCCGCGACCAGTGAGGCAGAATGGCGCCCCGTCTCCAGCCCCTGCCCAGCAGCTTCAACCCCGATGAATTTGACCGTCTTATCACCGAAGAAGGGGTGAAACAGCCCGATAGCATTGCTCCCGCCGCCAACACAGGCCACCAGATAGTCGGGCAGGCGGTGATAGCGACTCGCGACCTGCTCCTTGGTCTCCCAGCCGATTATTGCCTGAAAGTCACGGACAATCACGGGATAGGGGTGGGGCCCGACCACCGAGCCCAAGAGATAATAGGTATCCGTGACATTAGTTACCCAATCCCGGATAGCCTCGTTGATGGCATCCTTCAGGGTGCGGCTGCCCGAGCCTACCGGACGCACCTCAGCCCCCAGGAGTTTCATACGGAAGACATTGGGCGACTGGCGCCTAATGTCCTCTTCACCCATGTAGACAATACACTTTAAATTCAACATAGCACAGGCGGTAGCCGCGGCGACACCATGTTGCCCGGCACCGGTCTCGGCAATAACCCTGGTTTTGCCCATGCGCTTTGCCAGAAGCCCCTGCCCCAGGGCATTGTTAATCTTGTGCGCCCCAGTATGGGCCAGGTCTTCCCGCTTGAGGAGGATAGTAGCCCCACCCATCTTTGCTGAGAGTCGCTCGGCAGGGTAGAGCGGGGTGGGTCGCCCGATATAGTCACGGCAAAACCGTTCAAACTCACGCCTAAAATCCGGGGCGGCTTGAGCCTCGCGGTAGGCCTGCTCCAGTTCGGAAAGGGCTGGCATCAGCGTTTCGGGGACAAATTTCCCCCCGAACTGCCCGAAGTAGCCGCGCTCATCGGGTAACTGTTTCTTCTTAGCCGTCATCAGCCCTCCTTACCGCCTCAATGAAAGCCCTAATCTGGTTAATACTCTTGACCCCGTTTACTTCCACCCCGGAGGAAACATCCACCCCCCACGGAGCCACCGCTTTAATCGCCTTGCCCACATTCTGCGGGGTAAGACCACCGGCGATGATTACCGGGAATCTTCTGGCGACAGCACCAGCTAAGCTCCAGTCGAAGGTTACACCGGTACCACCATACCTGTCCTTAACCTTGGAGTCAAGGAGATAGAGATACCGCTGGCCGGACAGAGCTTCGCAGCCACGAGCCAGATAGTCACCGATTTCCTCAGGGCTCTGCCCGGCGATGTGAAGTGCCTTAATCAGGGGCCGGTTAATCATCTGGCAGTAACCCCAGGTTTCGTTCCCGCTTAGCTGAACCCAGTCCAGATTACAGTCTTCGGCAATCCGGTTTACCGCCGGGGCGGGCATATTAACAAAAACACCGACTGCCTCGGTAGCTTTACCGCACTCCTTAATGACACTGACTATCTCCCGTGCCTGAGCCACCGTTACCTGCCTCGGGCTGGATGCCATGACCAGACCGATAAAGTCGGCCCCGGCCTTACTAGTCCCCAGGGCATGGGACTTTTCCTTAATACCGCAAACCTTAATCCTGGTTTTTTTCATTTTTTCATACTGACTTCGACTTTTGTCCTGACTTCGATTTTTTATCCCGAAGTCAGCTTAAAAATTCTTTCATTTTGGCCGGGATATCGCTGGCGGTGACCAGAGCCTCCCCGATGAGCACAGCATTAATTCCCCACTGTTTCAGCTTACTTACTTCCTGGTGGCTACGGATACCGCTCTCACTGACCACGATTTGCCCTCTGGGTAGTAATGGACGTAGCCGCCGGGTAGTGTTAATGTCAACACTAAAGGTCCTTAAGTCCCGGTTATTAATGCCAATAACCCCGGCACCACTCGTGACGGCCCGATTGACCTCAGCCTCGTTATGAACCTCAACCAGGCACTCCAGACCGAGGCTATGGCTCAGGGAGAGGAGCTCGGTAAGCTGCTCCTGGCTCAAGATAGCCACGATCAGAAGCAAAGCATCAGCCCCGTAAGCCGCCGCTTCGTATACCTGGTACGGGTCAAGGGTAAAATCCTTACGCAGTAGAGGTAGGTTAACCGCCTCCCTGATGGCTACTAGGTGGTCGAGGCTGCCGCCGAAGTATTTCTCTTCAGTAAGCACCGATATTGCCGCGGCCCCACCCTGAGCATATCTTGTCGCCAGAGTAACCGGCTCAAAGTCGGGGCAGAGAATACCGCGCGAGGGTGATGCCCTCTTTACCTCAGCAATCAGCCTGATTTGGTCTCCATGAAGAGCCGCCGCAAAATCAAGCGGGGCTCTCCGCTGAGCGATACGTTCTTTCAGGGTAGCCAGCGGCATACCATGCTTCCTCTGCTTAACCTCGTCTCTTTTCTGAGCGATAATTCTATTAAGCATCTCCCCGACCTAGGTAACTTCCTGATGTAGGTTCTGACTGATTTTTACTAGGGCGTTAAGCTTTTCTAAAGCCTCACCGTGGTCAATTACCTCTTCGGCAAGGCGGGCTCCTTCGGTTAATCCTCTAGCCTTCTTACCGACCACCAGAGCTGCCGCCGCATTCATGACTACCACGTCTCGTTTTGGGCCGCGCTCCCCGCTAAAGATACGACGCAAGATTTGGGCGTTATCCTGCGGGGTGCCTCCCTGGATTTCAGCTAGGCTCGCTTCCTTAAAGCCGAACTCCAGTGGCGAAACTTCATAAGGAGGCAAAACGCCGCTCTCTTTTACTTCCCAAACCAGTGATTTACCAGTGATTGAGATCTCGTCCAAGCCACCAGCGCCATGCACCACCAGAGCGTGTCTTGTGCCCAGGCGGTGGAGGACCAGAGCTATCTTTTTCCCCAGTTCCAGAGCCGGCACACCGATAACCTGAAATTCAGGCCGAGCCGGGTTGGTCAGGGGGCCCAGAATATTAAACACGGTGCGGATACCAATCTCACGGCGGGGGACCGCCGCAAACCTCCACGCCGGGTGGAAGATAGGAGCCAGCATAAAGCCGATACCCACCCGTTCTATGCACTCGGCTACCCCCTCAGCCCCAAGGTCGGTCTTAACCCCCAGGGCTTCCAGGACATCGGCGCTACCACAGCGGCTGCTCATGGCACGGTTACCATGTTTGGCTACCCTGAGGCCGCTACCTGCCGCCACCAAGGCTGCCGCCGTAGAGATATTAAAGGTCTGGGAGTTATCACCACCCAGACCGCAGGTATCAACCAGCGGCGGGGCTACCTTCACTGGAATCGCCTTAGCCCGCATGACGCTGGCTAGGGCGCTAATCTCCTCAACGGTCTCCCCTTTAAGCCGTAGGGTGGTAATGAAGGCAGCGATTTGAGCCGGCGTTGCCGTGCCGCTCATTACCTCCTCCATTACCTCAGCCGCCTCACTAAAGCTGAGGGAGTTACCATTAACGACCTTCTCAATGGCTTCTTTAATCATGGTACCCTTCACAGCTTAGAAAGTTCCTCAATAAGTCCTTACCCACCTCGGTCATTATTGACTCCGGGTGAAACTGGACGCCCTCGACGGGAAACTCACGATGCCGGAGCCCCATAATTATACCACTTTCGGTTCGGGCGCTTACCTCAAGACAGCCCGGCAGCCCCTCAGCCATCACCGCCAGGGAGTGGTAGCGGATGGCAGGGAAGGGACTCATAAGACCCCTAAAAACCCCCCGACCGTCGTGGTGGATGAGTGAGGACTTACCGTGCATAATCTCACCAGCGCGGCTCACTCTACCTCCATAGGCATAGCCAACACACTGGTGCCCGAGGCAAACGCCAAGAATAGGCAGTTTTTCCCCAAAGTGGCGGATGACATCATTGGAGATGCCGGCCTCCTCCGGGGTGCCCGGCCCGGGCGAGATGACGATGCGCTCCGGTGACCTCGCTCCAATCTCCTCAAGGCTCACCTGGTCGTTACGGGCCACCCAGACCTCCTCCCCCAGCTCGCTTAAGTACTGGAAAAGGTTATAGGTAAAGCTATCGTAGTTATCAATGAGCAGCAGCACGACTGGCTACCTCCGCCTGTTCTATCGCCATGAATAGCGCCTGGGCTTTGCTCAGGCACTCGCGATATTCGCGCTCGGGAATACTATCGGCAACAATACCAGCCCCCGCCTGGACATAGGCAATGCCGTCCTTGATAATGCTGGTGCGGATGGTAATGGCAGTATCCATATTCCCCGAGAAGCCGAAATAGCCCACCGCCCCGGCATAAGGGCCTCTCTTATCCGGTTCCAGCTCGGCGATAATCTCCATAGCCCGAATCTTGGGTGCCCCCGAAACGGTCCCCGCCGGAAAGCAGGCGCGCAGGGCATCGAACTGGGATAGTTCTGCTCTGAGCTTGCCCTGAACATGGGATACCAGGTGCATCACGTGGGAATAGCGCTCTATATCCATAAGCTGGGTTACTTTTACCGTACCCGGCTCACTTACCCGTCCGATGTCGTTACGCCCCAGGTCAACCAGCATAATGTGTTCCGCACACTCCTTCTCATCACGCTTGAGCTCCTCAGCTAAGGCTATATCTTGAGCCGGGCTCTTGCCCCGGGGCCGGGTACCGGCGATGGGGTGAGTAGACACTACCCCATCCTCCACCCGCACCAGCAGCTCGGGAGAGGAACCCACAATATGGAAGTCACCCAGCTGGAGATAATACATGTAAGGGGAGGGGTTGAGAGAGCGTAGCGCCCGGTAGAGGGCAAAGGGGTGCGCTTTCATCGGCTTGGCAAGGCGCTGCGACAGCACGGTCTGGATGATATCGCCAGCATAGATGTATTCCTTAGCCTGCACCACACCGGCTTCAAACCTAGCCTGGGAGAGGTTAGTAGCGACCCGAGATGACAAAGACCGGCCTTGCGGCAGGGTCTGGGTGGGGATGGGCTGTCTCAGTCTAGCCACCAGACTGTCAATCTTACGGGTTGCCTCGTAATATGCGGACTCAACATCACCACCGAGGTGGGCATGGGAAACCACTTTAATCTTATGGGTCAAATGGTCAAAGACGAGCAGTCCATCAACCAGCATCATGACCGACTCGGGAAGCCCCAGCGGGTCAGGGTCGGGAGAAGGTAATCTCTCAAAGTAGCCGGCGACCTCGTAACCCAGGTAGCCGACCATACCACCGTGAAAGCGGGGTAAGCCGCTTACCGGCACCAGCCGGAACCGGCTAAGCTCCCTCTCTATCGGCACCAAGGGGTCAACGGGGTTCTCACGTCCGGTTTTCAGTATCAGGGAAGGCTCAGTACCCAGAAAGCTATAGCGTGCCAACTGTTCGCCACCCTCAACACTCTCGAGGAGAAAGGAATAATCGCCCCGGGCTATCTTGAGATAAGCCGACACCGGTGTTTCCAGGTCAGCCATAATCTCACGGTAGACCGGCACCAAATTGCCTTTTCTTGATAGCTTCCTAACTTCATCTAGAGTTGGCTGATACATTTTATTTTCCTAGCCTATAAATCAAAAACCCTCGTCCCTTAAAGGGGCGAGAGTTTCACTTCGCGGTGCCACCCTTCTTAGCCGGCTCAAGTAAACACTAACATCACCGGCTATCTCTTTTCAGATACAGAGATAATACCTCGATACCCTGGGATCTGATAACGCTTCCCTGGCGACAAGACCTACTCACTAAAACCTAACCGCTTTCGGCCCGTAGCTCCCAAGTCCATTCACCCTCTGCGCCAGCATCGGCTCACACCTTACCCGACTCTCTGCGCCTCGCTGGAAGGCTACTAGTCTTGTTCCCAGCCTTTACGCTATTCAATTAGTTAATACGTTAACATAACATTCGACGTTTGTCAAATTCCACCCTTAGTCGGCTTAAAACGAGCCTAGCAGCCAAACCCCCAAATTGACTTCCCCAGTGGGCGCTGGTAACATTGAGGTGAAATGAGAGATAGACTTACCCTGTTTCCACTCACCGCCGAGGTAAACGAACAAGGTCACCTTGTAATTGGTGGCTGCGACAGCCTTGAGCTAGCGGCTGAGTTCGGCACGCCGCTCTATGTCTTCGATGAATTCAGCCTGCGCAGCAAGTGCGCGGAATTCAAAGCCGAGTTCGGTAAGCGCTACCCCGATACCAAGGTCATCTACGCCGCCAAGGCCTTCATCAGTACTTCGCTGGCCAAGCTCTTTAATGAGGAAGGTCTGGGGCTGGAAGTGGTCTCGGCCGGAGAGCTCCATATCGCCCGAGCTGCCGGTTTTCCCCTGGACAGGGTATACCAGCACGGGAATAACAAATCGGCTGAGGAACTAAAACTGGCCCTTGAGTGGCAGGTCGGGCGCATCGTGGTGGATAACTTTGGCGAGCTCAAGATGCTTGATAAAATAGCCGGCGCGCAGGGGCTTAAACCTGATATCCTGCTCCGCCTATCTCCCGGCGTGGACCCGCACACCCATAAGTATATTGCTACCGGGGTTATTGATAGTAAGTTCGGCTTTCCTATGAAAAGCGGGAAGGAAGCTTTAGCCCAGGCGATAAGGGCGCCCAACCTTAACCCTATTGGCCTGCACTTTCACATCGGCTCGCTTATCCACGAGGTTGATCCATACCAGCAGGCTATCGAACGTGTGCTCCAGTTTGCCCGCGAGATGAAGGTCGAGCCTGGGCTTGAACTCAAGGAGCTGAATATTGGTGGTGGCTTCGCTATTCAGTACACCCGGGACGCTACGGCACCTCCAGTTTCAGTCTATGCTGAGGCGGTAGCTGCCAGAATCAAGGACCGATGCCGGGAGCTTGAGCTTAAACTACCGCAGCTTATCGTTGAGCCAGGGCGGGCGATAGTCGGACAGGCCGGCGTAGCCCTATATACCGTGGGGGCGATTAAGGATATACCCGGTATCCGACGCTATGTTTCGGTGGATGGCGGCATGAGTGATAATATCCGCCCGGCTCTCTACGGGGCTAAATACGAGGCGGTGGTGGCTAACAAGATGGCGGAAAAGGAGGCTGGGGAGGTAACCATTACCGGTAAGTTCTGTGAGTCAGGGGACATCCTGATAAGGGATATCAGGCTGCCAGATCTTGTCACCGGTGATATTGTCGCTATCCCCAGTTGCGGCGCCTACTGCCTGCCGCTGGCCAGTAACTATAACGCTTCATTAAAGCCAGCGGTAGTCATGGTCAGGGCAGGCAAAGCGCATCTCATGCGACGCCGGGAGACCTTCGCCGACCTGACCCGGTGCGACCTAGTTTAGAGAGGGTGTCAGATGTGGGAAGTAGTCGGCCAAACGAGGGCTGTCTCTTTACTACAGCGCAGCTTAGAGATAGGCGCGGTCGCTCACGCCTATCTTTTCACCGGCCCACCTCACGTGGGTAAGATGACGCTAGCCCTGCATTTGGCTAAGGCGCTAAACTGTGAGACGGCGGAACCCCCCTGTGGGGTGTGTGCTTCCTGCCAGAGAATAGCCTCCGCTAAGCATGCCGATGTCCAGATTATAGGTCTAGCGGGGGACAGGAATTCAGGTGAAGCTAAGCTTCAGACCGAAATCAGTATTGACCAGATTAGAGATATGCAACACTCAGCCAGCCTGCCGCCATTTGAGGGTAGCTTCAAGGTATTCATCATTGACGGAGCTGAGCTCCTGTCCCACGAAGCGGCTAACTCGCTGCTTAAGACCCTAGAGGAGCCGGCCGGGAAGGTAATCTTCACCCTGTTAACCACCAGTGAAAGGCTCCTTCCAGCCACCATTGTTTCTCGCTGCCAGCGGCTGGAGTTAACCCCACTGGCGGCGACCGAGATAGAAACCGCTCTTTGTAGTCGCCGGGACATTGAGATGCCAAAGGCTAAGCTTTTGGCTGGTCTTTGCCGCGGCTGTTTTGGTTGGGCACTCTCCGCCGCCTGTGATGATGAGCTACTTCAGCAGAGGGCAGAAAGGCTGGAGCGGCTCCTTAGGGTAATCAGCGGCGACGGCGAGGAGCGTTTTAACTACGCTCTCCAGCTAGCCACCCAGTTTAGCCGGAACCGGGCACTAGTTGGGGAGATTCTGGACTTATGGCTCAACTGGTGGCGCGACCTCCTATTGGTCAAGGCTGGTTGTTCTAGTCTCATTACCAACACTGACTTAGAAACTATGCTTACTAGCCACGCCCAGGATTACAGCCTGGGGCAAATAAGGGACTTTATCACTAGTATTCAGATGGCATTAGAACAGCTCAAGCAAAACGCTAACCCACAACTCGCACTGGAGGTACTAATGCTCAGCATACCTAGGCGAGGTGACTGAGAGATGGCTGATATTGTTGGTATCCGTTTCAAGAGAGCCGGGAGGGTGTACTTCTTTGACCCAGCGGGCATTGACCTAGCGGTAAACGACCATGTGGTCGTTAAGACCAGCCGTGGTCTGGAGCTGGGACAGGTGGTTATTGCTCCCGAACAGGTACTGGATAGCGAGCTGAGTGAACCCTTAAAGCCGGTGGTACGCAAGGCAGAGCCTGAGGATATTGAACGTGCCCAGGAACTGGAGACAAAGAGTATGGAGGCTCTAGCTGAATGTGGTAAGTGGATTGATAAGCTAAAGCTGCCGATGAAGCTACTAGCTGCTGAATACAACCTTAATGGTAGCCGGCTTACCTTTTTCTTTAGCGCTGCCGAGCGGGTTGATTTCCGCGAACTGGTGAAAGAACTAACCAACCACTTCAAGGCGCGGGTAGAATTACGGCAGGTAGGACCCAGAGATGGAGCCAAACTGGTAGGTGGCTTTGGCCGGTGTGGTCGTCCGCTGTGCTGCGTCAGCTTCCTAGACGAGTTCGACCCGGTTTCAATTAGAATGGCCAAAGAGCAGGATTTACCCCTTAATCCAATGAAAATATCGGGAGTCTGTGGGCGTTTAATGTGCTGCCTCAGTTATGAATGCCACGTTTACCAGGCGATGCGGGATAAGCTACCCAAGAAAGGCCAGCCGGTATCAACCTCCATGGGCATCGCTAAGGTAGTGGCCGGTAACCCTCTTAAGGAAACGGTGATGGTGGAACTAGAGAGTGGGGCGACCGTAGAACTGCCTCTTAGTGAGGTGGCTACTGAGGCTAAGCCAGCCCGTAAGCGGCGCAAAAGGGGCTAAGTTTTAGATTACGGCCTTTTTCACTGGGGAAGGTATTTCTGCCATTGAAGCTGACTCTTGAGCTGGAGGGGGATATAAAAGGGAAGCTTATCTCTCGGGGGTGAGGGACGACGAATTAATCTCATCCCGGCTTGTTCCGGGGTTCTACCTGCCTTGTGACGATTACAGGGAATACAGGCGCTGACGACATTCTCCCAGGTGTGCTCGCCGCCGCGGTAGCGGGGGATAACGTGGTCTAGGGTAAGCTGCCGGCTTTCTTTGCCACAGTACTGGCAGATATACTGGTCACGGTTAAAAACCTCAAGACGGGTGAGCTTTCTCTCTGGCCGAGGGCGTTTAATCATGTAGGCAAGGCGGATTACTGAGGGTACCGAGAAGATTTGGCCTACGGAGTGGATGAACCCCGCGCCATCCTCCAACATCTCAGCCTTGCCCCGATACACCAAGACTACCGCACGCCGGGCGCGGCAGATATTGAGTGGCTCGTAGTTCTGATTCAACACCAGCACGGGCAGGTTTATCATAATTAAGGTCTCCCCACAGGGCTATGCTCCAAATCCGGCAGCAAAACGCATTTAGGTAAGCTGCCTAATTTTACTCAAAAACCGCTGACTTTACAAGCCTGCCCAAGCCACCTAATCCCAGCGCCCTTTCCTACCCCCACGGGACACTCTCTTCCGACTGGACTTCAGGTCACCCCGGTAGTCAGGCACAATAATATTAAAGGGGGTGCTAATTTTATGATCGACCAGTCGGGAGCTGATGGAAGCCTCAATCTGCTCCAGTATCTCTTCCAGTGAGTAGCGGGTGGTGATTACGGTGGCCAGCCGAGCATTGTAACGGTAGTTGATAACTTGATAGAGCTTCTCCCGCGCCCACGGAGTGGTGGTCTGCTCGCCAAAATCGTCCAGGACGAGCAACGGGGCGGTCTTCACCCTTTCAAAGAGTTGGTCGTAGGATACTTTGTTCTCTGGGTTGAAGGCGGAGCGTAGGTGGTCAAGTAAATCAGGCACCACCACGAACAGAGCCGGCTTTCCAGCTTGATAGCGATAGTTAACGATAGCTGCCGCCAGATGAGTCTTGCCACAGCCGTTAACACCCTGAAATACCAGCCAATCTTCGGGTGATTTGGCGAAGCTCATGGCTAAATTAAACGCCTTCTCTAGGTTCTGGCGCTGCTCGGGTAGTAGATTAACTCGTCTCCAGTCAAACTTATCAAAGGTCATACCTTTCTGCAGTTCAAACTCGGGGCCCCAGCTATATTCGGCTAGGTCTTCTCTCTCCTCAACTACAAATGTCCGAGATAGGTCAGGATTAGTTAGCCGACTACGGATTCGGTCGTCCAGTTCCTCAATTGGGGTGATGGTGGCAATTACGGTGGGTAGCTCACTGTTAAAGCGATAGTTTAAGAGCTGGTCTAGTTTTTCTTTAGCCCAGGGGGTAGCGGTTTGAGCGCCCAGATCGTCCAAGACCAGCAGCGGGGCACTACGCACCTGGTCAAAGAACTCATCATAGGGTATCTCACTAGCCGGGCTATAAGCCGAGCGCAGGCGGTCAAGGAGGTCAGGGGTAGAGATAAAAAAGGCTGGCTTACCCTGCCTAATACACTCGTTGGCAATGGCCGCCGCCAGGTGTGTCTTACCTGAGCCACTGGGGCCCGAGAGGATTAGCCACCCTTTAGGCTCACGGGCAAAGGCTTGAGCCGCTTCATAGGCACGGGCAAATAGCTCCTGATTTTTCGAATCCCCACTCCTCCCCTGTGGTTGCAGGTTATCAAAGGTGAAACGGGTTAGCGAACCGAGGTTACTGTAGCGGAGGAGGTGGGTTTTACGCTCTTTATCACGGGCTTCCTGAGTGCAACGGCAGGGGATAACCCGGCTGAAATCGGGTTTCCCTGAGGGAAGCACCGGATGCACAAACCCGGCTCCTTTGCAAACCGAACAATCTACGCTTGATGAGGCTGCCTCGGTTTCGCTAGCGCTGGACCATGTGTCCATATCTGCCTTTGATGTATTTATCGGGGTCTTGTTTTTTAGAATCTCGCCGATGGGCTCCACTTTCCCTTCCTTCCGAAGACCAGCGTTCTAATATGGCAGAAATATAGCTCCACTTGCGCCTGTTCTGGGTGACCGCTTCCCTGACGGCATCCCTAATCCAATCCACAGGGTAAAGCCTCTCGGCCTCTTTAAGCTCCTCGGCAATCATGGGGGTAAGCATACCGATGTTCTGCTCGTAAAGGGTAAAGATATCGGGTGGCTCCTCAGTCTCCAGATAGCCTTGCCCCCTAGCCTTAAGACCGGGCAGGCTGAGCTCGCCACACTGAATCTTGGCTACGGTCTCTCGGTCCGACTCGGTATTGAGAAAATAAACGTCCTCGGTGGCTCCACCCTTATCCAGCACCAAGTGGAGGATAGTGCCCCGCTTGGTAGCCATTTCCAGGGCTCTCGCGAGTGTCTCAGCTGGTGACCTATCTGCCTGGCTAAGGCTACGCATCAGGCTGGTACTACCCAGCAGCTCTTCGAGGCTTACGAAGCGGGGGTAGCCCCGCTTACGATAGAGAGTTGCCAATATGTGGAGGGTTACCTTCAGCTCCGTAATATCGCTGATTTGTGGCAAAAGCGCACTGAAGAAGAGATTAGGTAGCGGCGTAAACTGCATCTTAGCGGGAAACCCCTTAAATTGCTCCATACTAGGCTTGATCCCCAATTAGTATTTCAGACTCCACCCCCGTCATTAGAACCTTGGCAGGGTTAACTGCTTCATAATAGACTCGGCTCGGCATTAGCGATATTTTCAAACTTGGCCAGTTTGGGAATAAAACGCAGATTCACCTGGCCGGTAGGACCATTACGATGCTTGGCAACTATGATCTCAGCCGGTGGGGGGTAGGCTTCACCAGGATGGGCTTCTTCCCACTCCCTCTGGCTAGAAAAATAGGCCTCGTCCCGGTAGATAAAGATAACCACATCAGCATCCTGTTCAATACTACCACTCTCGCGCAGGTCAGAAAGCTGGGGCCTATGTGAAGCCCGCCATTCCACTGCCCGGCTGAGCTGGGATACGGCGATCACCGGTACATTAAGCTCACGCGCGATCCCCTTGAGGGAACGAGAGATATAGCTTATCTCCTGAACCCTGTTTTCCACCCTGCCCTCTGCCTGCATCAGTTGCAGATAGTCAACGATAATCAGGTTAACACCACGCTCATAGTGAAGCCGCCGCGCTTTGCTGCGCATCTCCACCACCCGGAGTTGAGGTGAATCATCAACATAGATTGGTGCCTCGGCCAGAGCCCCGGTGGCCTCCATAATCCTTCTTTCCTCCGCTTCCGTGTGTAGACCAAGTCGAACCTGCCTTAAATTAACCCCGGATTCACTGGACAGGAGGCGCATGACCAGCGATTCCCGAGCCATCTCCATGCTGAAAAGAGCCACGCAGGCCCCGTAGTCCACGGCGGCATTTCGAGCAATATTGAGGGCCAGGCTGGTCTTGCCCATGCTGGGCCTGCCGGCGGCAATGACCAGGTCGGAGTGGTGAAAGCCACCGAGAAATTCATCTAGAGCGGTAAAGCCCGATAACACGTGGGGAACTGGCTCAACACGGCCCATCTCAGTAGCTGGAATAGAAACAGTATCCTCAAAGTACCTGTCCAGCACCTGGCGGATGGGGACTAGGTCCCGGGTAAACTGCCCCTGCCTTAGTTTGAAGAGAATATCCTCTGCCTGACTGAGGCTGGCATCAACGTTCGGGTCAGCGGCATAACCAATAGCCGCAATCTGGGTGCCGGCATTAATGAGGTAACGCATTACCGACAGGCGAAAGACAATTTGAGCATAGTGTTCGATATCGAGCGAGGTCGGCACGATAGATATTAGGTGACTTAGGTAGGCGGCGCCACCACACGGTTCCAGTTTACCCTGCCGGTCAAGCTCCTGGGCTAGGGTAATCTGATTTATGGCTTCGTTGCGCTGGTAGAGTGCCAGGCAGGCACTAAATATCTGCGCGTTTCGCTCACTGTAGAAATTGGATGGCTGAAGCAGGGTAGCAATCTGATAAATGGCGGTACCATCTATCAGCAGTGAGCCAATTACGGCTTCCTCAGCATCAATATCATGCGGTGGTAACCGCTCTCCGTTCACCCTATTTGGACTCCTCTTCTACCTTTGCCGTCACGGTAACCTTTATCTTAGGTACTATTTCCTTAGCTAGTCTGACGGCTACCTCATAGCTACCGAGCTCACGAATGGGCTCGGCCAACTCTATCTTTCTCTTATCAACCACCAGCCCGGCACTACTCTCCAGTTCGGCGGCAATATCGGCATTGGTAATCGAGCCGTACAGGTGTTCTTGAGCGCCAACTCGGGCTTCGAGGGTGATCTCCTTGCCTTCCAGCTCCCGAGCCAGCTCCACAAGCTCCGCCTCACTTTCCGCCTGCTGGCGGGCTTTTACCCGCCGCTGTGCCTCCGCCAGGCTAATAGCCTGGGAGCTAGCCAGCATGGCTAGCTCTCGAGGAATAAGGAAGTTCCGTCCGTAGCCGCTGGCTACCTCCTTTATCTCACCGGCTTTGGCGACACGGGGCACATCTTTAAGAAAAACAACCTTCATAATCTCTCACCTTTATGATAATTATACTTCACCCGGAAATGGAGTAAAAGCCCATTATTAATCTTTAGGCAAGGAATTTTGTCGCCCCAATGGCCGCGGTAGCTCCGTCACCACAGGCGGCTATCACCTGCCGGGGGGAATTCTGGCGGATATCACCGGCGGCAAAAACGCCAGCTACCCCGGTTTCCATGTCAGGGTTGGCAATGATAGCGCCAGTCTTATCCAGAGGCAGAACGTCCTTAAGATAGCCGGTATTGGGAACAAAGCCAATAGAGACAAAGACCCCGGATACGTCTAGGGTAGATTCCTGGCCAGTTTTGACATTGCGCAGCCGGATTCGGTTAACCAGGTCTTCACCCTCGATCTCCCGAACCACACTGTCCCACAGGAAGTCTATCTTTGGCTCAGAGAAGGCCTTTTCCTGAAGAATCGGGGTGGCGCGGAGCTGGTCACGGCGGTGAATTACGCTAACCCGGGTGGCAAACCGGGCTAGATGCAACGCTTCAGTAATTGCGGCATTGCCCCCGCCGACCACAGCTACCGGTAGCTCCCTAAAGAGAGCCCCGTCACAGGTAGCACAGTAGGACACCCCCTTACCAGTAAACTCCACTTCTCCCGGTACCCCGAGCTTCTGGCGATGACAACCCCCGGCGATAATGACTGCCCTAGCGCTAAAGCTACCCTCACCGGTCCTGATAACCTTCTGCCTCTCGCCAAGCTCTATCCCGGTAACCTCAGCGATGGTGGTCTCCAGACCGTATTTCGCTGCCTGCTCCTGCATCAGCTCAGCCAACCTAAGCCCACTGATACCCTCGGGAAAACCAGGGTAGTTATCCAATCGCTCGGCGTTTACTATCTGACCGCCAACCAGTCCCTTTTCTATGAGGAGACTGCTGAGCCTGGCTCTGGCGGTATAAATCCCAGCGGTAAGTCCTGCCGGACCACCCCCGATAATAATAACGTCATAGTTTTTAAGACTATCTGCCAATTTTATCCTCAATTCCCCGCCGAAACTCATCTTTGATCTTGCTCACTACCTCAGGGCTAGAGACCAAATCAACAACCGTCATGGCCATGGCTTTAGCCGCGTCGAGGAGACCACGGCTCCCGGCCTCTGAAGCCGCCGCCAGGGCAAACTCAGGGGAGTGGATGATCACGTCCTCGGGAGCTATGGCTACCTCAGGGTGAATACTGGGCACCAGTTGACTGACATTACCCATATCCGTGCTCCCGAAAGCGCTATCTGGGTCAACGAGCTTAACTCGGCGCCCCAGAGACTCCATATTCTGCTTAAACAGCCGGGCCAGGGTCAAATTATTACGCATAGCAGCGTATATAACATCACCCCAGTGGTACTTCAGACGAGCGCCGGTAGCAGTAGCGGCACCCCTAAAGCAGCTCACGACCCGCTGCTTTAGTTCATCGAGGTAGTTATCGTCTTCGGCCCGCACAATAAAGGTAGCCGCGCTGTGAGCCGGGACGATATTAGCCGCTTCCCCCCCATCGGTAATAATCCCGTGAATTCGGGCTTTACTCTTGATATGCTGGCGCAGTGAGTTCACCGCATTAAAGGACTGAACCATGGCCTCCAGGGCATTAATACCTGCCTCAGGGTGTGCCGCCGCATGAGCCGCCCTGCCCAAGAACTCAACCTCCAGGGTCTGACAGGCAAGAGCCTGGGCAGTCGCGGTATCATGCGTCCCCGGATGCACCATCATGGCAACATCGACACCGCTGAAGGCCCCCCTCTCAGCCATTATCACCTTCCCTCCATAAATCTCCTCGGCCGGGGTGCCGATAACGAGGATGCTGCCCCCGAGTTGGTCAACCACCGGTTTTAAGGCGATTGCGGCACCAACGGCGCTAGCGGCAATAAGGTTATGACCACAGGCATGCCCCAGCTTGGGGAGGGCATCGTATTCCGCCAGAATGGCAACTTTAGGCTTTCCCTCTCCATACCCTCCTTGAAAAGCAGTTGCTAGGCCACAGATACCCATCTCTATCGAGAAGCCCCGCTCTGCCAGGTAATCCGTCAGCCAGCCAGCCGCCTTAGTTTCCTGGTAACCCAGCTCCGGATTAGCGTGAATCTTCAGACTGAGCTTATTAAGCGGCTGGCGCTGAGCATCTACTTCGCTAGCGACCAGAACCTTTAGCTCGGCTATCTTCACTATCCCGCCTTACCCTGAGACAACTCTCAAGCCCGTAAACTGCTTTATTATAGCTTAGCGGCGACCAGGATTTCTAGGTTTTATCCGAGCTAAGCAATTTGCCGACCACCGGAAACCTCTCAAGCATTTGGGAACCATGAGGAGCCCCCTTTAGAGCTTCGGTCAGGTCACACCCGGCACGATGGACGACCTGATGTCGGCCTCTCTGCCACAGGAAACTCTGTGAAACATCGTATACCTTACCACAACAGGCAACATAAGCGATGCCGTTACGCCCGTCATATTTCGCTAGCTCTTCTTTGGTAAAAGTTCGCATTGCCGAACCAAATGCTTAATCCTAGCCAAAGGCGACGTCAAGCACCATCATGACCGCAAAGCCCGCTATCGCCCCCATGGTAGCCAGATCGGCATTACCACCACGTTGAGATTCCGGGATTACCTCCTCGACGACGACAAAAATCATGGCGCCAGCGGCAAAGGCTAGTGCGTAAGGAAGTATCGGCTGGGCAACGATAACCGCCGCCGCACCAATAACACCAGCCACCGGTTCCACCAGCCCCGATAACTGACCGTACCAGAAGCTTTTGCGGCGCGACATTCCCTCACGGCGCAGGGAAACGGAAACGGCGAGCCCTTCCGGAACATTCTGAATACCGATGCCAACGGCCAAGGCGATAGCTGCTGCTAAGGTAGTCGAAGGTAAACCGGAGGCTAGAGCCCCAAAGGCAACCCCAACCGCCATACCCTCAGGGATATTGTGCAGAGTTACCGCCAGAACGAGCAGTGTGCTCCGCCGCCAGCCTGTTTTAACCCCTTCAGCTTCCTCGGTCGGAAAACCAAGGTGAAGATGAGGCAGGACCTTGTCAATGCCCCTTAAGAAACCAGCCCCCGCCGAAAAACCAACGACCGCCGGAACCCAAGCGGGAACACCCTTTCCGGCTGAGAGCTCAATCGCCGGCGCCAGTAGCGACCAGTAACTGGCAGCCACCATCACCCCGCCAGCAAAACCAAGCATGACGTCAAGCGTCTTCCGCTTAATCTCCCGGGCCATGAATACGGCAGCGGCTCCCATGGCGGTCATTCCCCAAGTAAAGCAGGTGGCCACCAGAGCCTGCACCACCGGGTGAAGGTTCTGTAGGAGATCTGTCATCCGCTGGCCCTTTTAGACGGGTTACATCATATCTTGCTATCCAGGGATTGGGGGGACGGACTTCCGGCGCCCTCTATTTAAGGAACTTGGAGACGAAAGGAGAGGTATCACCCCGACGCAAGAAGTGACCGGAGGGGCCCTCACCCAGGAACTCAGAGAACCAAGATTCGTGCTCTATCTCTTCATTGAGGATAGACTGCGATAGGTCGTAGGTGCGATGGTCTTTGCCCGCAGTAATGTTACATATATTGGTGTACCCTCTTGCGGCACACCTCTCCGCTTCTACCAGGACCTTAAGCACCGCCATAACATCCCTGGGGTCCTTAGGTAAGCTAGCTGGTGGACAGGCAGAACAGTTGTGGAAGTCTACCATGCTCTCGGGCAGTTTGCCACCCAACTCGTAGATACGCGGTACTAGAGCCTCGAAATGATTACGGTCTTCTATCCGAGCTGTCTCCGCGATTTCCTTGATTGTCTCTCCCTCGAGTCCAATTAAATTAGCCCTCAGAATAGTGTAGTAATAGTAAGTAGTCAGTTCAGCCCCGGCGTTGTTTATCAACAACTCCAGTAGTTCCTTAACATTGACCCCCGCTCTTTCAACCATTTCTATCGCTACTTTAGCCATCCGGCACCTCCTTTCCAATTTACTCTCTTGACAACTTCGTGTCATCTATTATAGTTACTCCCGCATTTTTGTCAACAATAAAACTTTGGTTCAAGGGGGATAAATATAGTAAAATAGGCTACCGAGGAGGATGTCTCACGTGATAACCCCCAGCGTAACGAAACTGGTAAACAGTATGCTGGTTGGCGACAAGAAAGCCCTGGCACAACTAATCTCCTTGGCAGAAAACGAGAGCCAAGCCCTTCCTGAAATGCTAGATATAATTCGTCCTCACCGGGGCAAAGCCTACCTTATCGGTGTTACTGGTCCCCCAGGTGCCGGGAAAAGCACCCTGGTGGATAAGCTGGTTAGCAAGATTAGAAAGGGAGGGCTTTCGGTGGGGATTATCGCCGTGGACCCCACGAGCCCCCTCAGCGGTGGCGCTGTACTGGGTGATAGAGTACGGATGCAAAGGCACTACCTAGATGACGGGGTATTTATCCGGAGCATGGCTACCAGAGGTAGCCACGGCGGTTTATCTCAGGCTGTCGAGGCGACTGCAGGCTTGCTCGATGCCTTCGGCAAGGATATCGTGATTATCGAGACAGTCGGTGTTGGGCAGACGGAACTAAGCATCACCCAAATAGCTGATATTCTGGTGCTAGTGCTGGTCCCGGAGTCTGGCGATGACATCCAAGCTTTGAAGGCCGGTATCTCTGAATTAGCGGATATCATCGTAATCAACAAAGCCGATCGTGGTGGGGCAGAGAGGCTGGTTGACGAATTTAAAGCGGTGGGGGCATGTGGTCACAGGAAAAGCGAGCCAGCCGTTATGGCAACCCAAGCCATAAACGATATCGGTATCGAGGAACTCTACCAAGAGATAGACAAACGCCGTAAAACCTGCTAAAATTACAACTTGGCTTGCCCAAGAAACGCGCCGCCAAGCAGCTATGGTATCGCCTGATACTAGATTAGGCAAGAGGTATGTCGGAGAAGAGGGAAGAGAAACCCGAGAGAAAAAAGGAATTCAGGACTACTGTTGGTGGCACGGTAGTTAAACAAGTATATACCCCAACCGATGTCATAACCTGTCGGGAGGAGGATATTCCTCCTCCCGGCGAGTATCCCTACACTAGGCACATTATGCCCACTGGTTATCGAACCAGGCTCTGGACGATGCGCCAGTACGCCGGCTTTGCTACCGTAGAGGAGACAAATAAGCGCTACCAGTATCTCTACGAACAGGGACAAACCGGCTTTAGTGTTGCCTTTCACCTGCCCACTCAGGAGGGCTATGACTCAGACCATCCACTTTCTCAAGGAGAGGTAGGGCGGTGTGGTGTGGCCATAGACTCGCTTGAGGACATGGAGCGGCTCTGGGAAGGCATCCCCTTAGCTAGCGTGAGTACCTCAATGACCATCAACTCCACTGCTGCCATCGTGCTGGCGATGTACATCGCCGCCGCCGAGAAGCAGGGAGCCACTGCCGACCAGCTCCGGGGAACTGTCCAGAATGACATTCTGAAAGAATACATCGCCAGAAACACCTATATCTTTGCCCCGGCTCCGTCAATGCGACTGGTCACCGATCTCTGCGCTTATTGCGCCCAGAGCCTACCCCAATGGAACTCAATAAGCATTAGCGGTTATCATATGCGGGAGGCAGGGGCAACGGCGGCTCAGGAAGCCGGTTTCACCCTAGCTAATGGAATCGCCTATGTTCAGGCAATGCTAGACAAAGGAATGGAAGTTGATTCTTTTGCCCCGCGCTTCTCCTTCTTTTTTGCCGCTTACACCAACGTTCTGGAAGAGGTTGCCAAATTTAGGGCCTTACGCCGGATGTGGGCTAAAATAATGCAGGAAAGGTTCAGTGCCCAGAACCCCCGGTCTCTGATGCTCCGGTATCATGTTCAGACCGATGGCTTCACCCTGACCGAGCAGCAGCCCTTAAATAACATTGTCAGGGTGACCCTGCAGGCACTGGCAGCGGTATTAGGCGGCTGTCAGTCGCTACATACCAACTCCTTTGACGAGGCGCTGGCCTTGCCCAGTGAGCAAGCAGTGCAGGTAGCCTTAAGGACCCAGCAGATAATTGCCCATGAAAGTGGTATCGCCGACACCGTCGACCCACTCGGTGGCTCATATTACCTAGAATGGCTAACCAGCCAGATAGAGGACAGGGCAACCAGATATATCGCTGAGATTGATAAGATAGGCGGAGCACTGAAGGCAATAGAAAAGGGATATATCCAGAAGGAAATCGCTCAATCTGCCTATAACTATCAGAGAGCGGTAGATTCTGGAGAACAGGTTATCGTGGGCGTTAACAAATTTGCCGCAAACGAGGAGTCAGCCACCAAGCTTCTGGAGATTAGCGCCGAAGCGGAGCAAAAACAGATTGAGAGACTAAAAAAACTAAAGCAAGAAAGAGATAATCAGAGGGTAAGCCAAGTGCTTAATAAAGTGCGCGATGTGGCCCGGAGCGATGAGAATATCATGCCGGTATTGATTGAGGCGGTTAAGGCTTACGCCACCATCGGAGAGATAAGTAACTCTCTCCGAGATGTTTTTGGAGAATACCGGGAGCCGAGTGTACTGTGATGAGGGACGCCAGCTATGCCGAATAAAAATGTACGCGTCTTGATTGCCAAGCCAGGGCTGGACGGGCATGACCGGGGGGTCAAGGTTTTGGCTCGGGGTCTGAGGGATACCGGGATGGAGGTAATTTACCTCGGACTACGCTTAACACCGGAACAGATTGCCGAGGTGGCAATCCAGGAGGATGTCGACGTGGTGGGCTTAAGCTGCCTGTCCGGTGCTCATATGACCCTGTTTCCCAAGACAATGAACCTTATCAGAGAGAAGGGCAGAAAGAACATCCTGTTTATCGGCGGTGGTATCATACCGAAGAAGGACATAGCTAAGCTCAAAAAGATGGGGATGTCTCAAACCTTTGGACCCGGGACACCGATTGAGGAAATTGCCAATTTTATCAAGGAAAAGCTAGCGGAGGGGAATTGTGATACGAAAGATTGACCACATCGGGATTGCTGTAAAGAATATTGAGGATGCTGCCAAGCTATATACCACCCTAGGGCTAGAGATTAAGCATATCGAGGTTCTAGAGTCACAAAAGGTAAGGGTTGCCATGATCCCCGTGGGCGAGAGCAAGATTGAGCTACTGGAGTCGACCGACCCCGAAGGGGTAATTGCCAGATTCATTGAAAAAAGGGGGGAGGGGCTGCACCATGTGGCCCTTGAGGCCAGCGACATCGAGGCAGCCCTAGCCTCGCTTAAAGCAAAGGAGACTCCACTGGTAAACGAGAAGCCGAGAACCGGGGCTGGAGGAACCAAGGTAGCTTTCCTACACCCCAGAGGAGCCAACGGGGTATCGATTGAACTAGTTGAACCAAGAAAGTAAATAGAGCCGGGTAATAGAAAGGCAAGCAAGTAGACGCTGACATCATGTATATCTACCTAGTATTCTGTACTCTACCCAGCCTCCGACTTCAGATTCTCAAGCTCCGTTCCTGATTTATGATGTAAGTGGTCTTACCATGCCCGGAATTATCCAACATGCGGAGTAAAAATGAAGCTCTTTGAATTCGAAGCTAAGAATATTCTAAAGCAATATGGCATAGTAATTCCCCAGGGTAAGATAGCCAGTAAACCAGCTGAGGCTCAGGCGGTAGCTCAGGCAATAGGTAAGCCAGCGGTAGTGAAGTCCCAGATACTGGTATCAGGCCGGGGTAAGGCGGGGGGAATAGCCTTTGTTAGCAATGGCACTGAGGCTAGAGATACCGCCGCAAAGCTTTTGGGCAGTAATGTTAAGGGCTGCGTCGTGGAGCGCTTACTGGTTGAAGAGAGACTGGATATAGCAGCCCAGTTCTACGCCTCTTTGGCTATAGATAGACAAACCAAGACCTACATCGCTCTGGCTTCTACCAGCGGCGGAGTTGATATTGAAGAGGTAGCCCAAACTTCTCCAGAGAAGATAGCGCGGTCTCAAATTGACGTCACCGCCGGCTTCAGCAAGAAAGACGCCACCGAGATGTTAAGCCAGTTCAACTTGGATAAGGGTGATATTAGTGCCCTTGCCGAGGCCCTCAGTACCCTATATACCGTGGCCATAGACTATGATGCCGAACTGGTTGAGCTAAACCCATTAGTCAAGACACTTTCGGGAGGGTTCGCGGCTGCCGACGCCAGAATAATAGTTGATGATAATGCAGTTTTCAGACACCCCGAGCTAGCAGCTAGGAACTCGTTAGCAGTAGAGGACACCCCTAGAGAAATTGAGGCTAAAAACCAGAAGCTAGCCTACTTAGATTTGGACGGAGATATTGGCATTGTTGGTAATGGTGCTGGTTTAGTCATGGCAACTATTGACATGGTGAGGCTCGCCGGCGGTAAGCCGGGCAACTTCCTGGACTTGGGCGGCGGTGGTCAAGCTGAGAAAACCAAACTGGGGATTATGCTGGTCATGTCTAAACCGGAGATAAAAGCCGTTCTAGTGAATATTCTCGGTGGCATAACAAGGTGTGATCTAGTCGCCGAAGCAATCGCCCAAGCGCTAAACGAGTCCACCACCAAAAAGCCGCTAGCTATCAGGATGAGCGGTACCAATGAGGATGAAGCCGCCCACATACTACGTCAGGCCGGGATTAATAGCTATCGCAGCATGGACGAGGCTGTCAAGAACGTGGTAAAATTGGGAGGTCAATCAGTTTGAGAAGCATTCTAGATAAAAACACCAGAGTTCTAGTTCAGGGGATAACCGGACACGAAGGCAGATTTCACACTGCGTTGATGCAAGATTATGGGACAAGCATCGTTGCCGGCGTGACACCAAGTAAGGGAGGGCAGCTGGTAAATGGTATCCCCGTCTACAATACGGTTCTAGAAGCAGTTAACAGTCACGGTGCTAATACCGCGATCCTATTTGTCCCCGCCAGTCATGCCCGGGACGCTATCCTTGAAGACCTCGAGGCTGGCATAAAAACACTGGTCATCATTACCGAAGGTATTCCACAAAGGGACGCCATCGAATTCATTGCCAAAGCCAAGAAGGAAAAGGATGTAGTGATTGTCGGACCGAATACACCCGGCGTGATAAACCCCGGCATTAGGGTAAAGGTCGGCATCATGCCAGATCGCGTTTTCCACCCCGGCACCATCGGTATCGCCTCCAGAAGCGGTACCTTGACCTACGAGATTGCCTGGTATATCAGTGGGGCCGGCTTGGGACAGACAACCTGTGTTGGTCTCGGTGGTGACGCTATTGTCGGCCTAGATTTTATTGACCTCCTTGAGATGTTCAAAAATGACGCGGAGACCAGAGGTGTAGTTCTGATAGGAGAGATTGGTGGTAACGCTGAGGAATTAGCCGCTAAATACATTATGGAAACAGACTATCCCAAGCCGGTGGTCGCTTATATTGCGGGAAGATTTGCTCCGCCAGGAAAGCGCATGGGGCATGCTGGAGCTATAATTATGGGTAACACTGGGACAGCTCAATCTAAGATTGACGCTTTCTACACCGCTGGAGTAGCGGTAGCTGAGAAACCTAGCCATGTAGCGGCATTACTAAAAAGAATGAATATCTACTGGAGAGACCTGGTAGTGTAACCAGCAGTGAAAAATGTGGGCTTTCCGTGGACAATATCATAAAATGCCGTAAAGTTAATTAGAAAGGGGGCCTAAATGGAAAAGATAAACCCTCTAAAGATTACCGATGTTACCTTCCGTGACGGGCATCAATCAATACTGGCTACCCGAATGCGAACCGAGGATATGGAAGCCATCGCCAGCGAGATGAACAAAGCCGGCTTCTACTCCATGGAGGTCTGGGGTGGGGCCACCTTTGACGTCCCGACCAGGTTCCTCAACGAAGACCCCTGGGAGAGACCGCGCCTCCTGAAGAAACTGATGCCCGATACGCCTTTGCAGATGCTGCTCCGGGGACAGAACCTGGTTGGCTATCGCAACTATGCCGATGATGTGGTTACCGCCTTTGTTTACCACGCGGCGGAGGTGGGCATTGACATCTTCCGGGTGTTTGATGCCGTGAATGACGAGCGCAATTTTGAAACTGCTCTCAAGGCAATTAAGGAATGCGGTAAGCATGCCCAGCTTTCCATTTGCTACTCCCTCACCGAGCGCAAAATGGGGGGACCCGTATACAATCTTGATTATTACGTCAACAAGGCACGCATCCTTCAGGATATGGGGGCTGACAGCCTGTGTATCAAGGATATGGCTGGGCTGATTGCCCCTGATGACGCCTACACCTTAATCAAGGCCCTCAAGAAAATCTTAAAAATACCGGTGCACCTACATACCCACTACACCAGTGGCATGGCCTCAATGAGCTGCCTCAAGGCGATTGAGGCCGGAGTGGACATTATTGATACTGCGCTGGCCCCCTTTGCCCTGCGTACCTCCCATCCAGCGGTGGAACCAATTGTCGTCGCCCTACAGGGCACCCCCAGAGATACCGGGCTTAGTCTAGCTCACCTATTTAAGCTGGGGCAGTATATTGAGTCCATCGCCCCCAAGTACCGGGACTTCCTCAACACCACCCGCACCGCAGTTATTGACACCGGGGTCCTAGTGCACCAGGTTCCCGGCGGCATGATCTCCAACCTGGTAGCCCAGCTACGAGAATCTAACGCCCTAGACAGGATCGATGAGGTATACGAGGAAATTCCCCGTGTCCGTAAAGAGCTGGGCTATCCCCCCCTGGTCACCCCAACCAGCCAGATCGTGGGGGTTCAGGCGGTCCAGAACGTCCTCGTCGGGAGATATAAACTGATCTCACGCCAGGTACAGGACTACGTCTATGGGCTCTACGGCAAGCCACCCGCCCCCATTGACCCTGAAGTACAGGAAATCGCGCTCAAGCACTACCCGCGGGGTAAGACCCCCATTACCCGCCGCGCCGCCGATATCATTGAGCCAGAACTGGATAAAGCCAAAGAAGCAGTCAAGGATTTTACTCAAGATATCGGTGATGTGCTCATCGCCGCCATCTACCCCATCACCGGGCTACGCTTCCTGAAATGGAAGTATGGCTTAGAAACGCCACCGGCGTCGTTAAAGCCCAAGACATTGGAGGACGTAAAGCGGGAAGACGAGCTTATCGCCAAGGCAAAAGCCGGTAAGCTGACAGAGAAATAAAGGAGAAACGAGATGGTTAGCAAAGTTAGTGTTGTTGGTGCCGGAAATGTCGGTGCTTCCTGTGCCCAACGAATTGCTGAGAGGGGCTATGCTGATGTAGTTTTGCTAGATATCATCGAGGGATTGCCCCAGGGTAAAGGCCTGGATATGCTTGAGTCAGCGCCTATCCTCAGGTCTGATGCCCATCTCGTTGGCACTAATAACTACCAAGAAACGGCTAACTCAGACGTGGTGGTCATTACCTCAGGGATTCCCAGAAAACCTGATATGAGTCGTGAAGAGCTGCTGCAAACCAATGCCAACATTGTCAGTGGGGTTGTCCGCAAAGTCGTAGAACATTCGCCAAATTGCACTATCATTGTGGTTACTAATCCCCTAGACGCTATGACCTATCTAGCCCTGCGCATTAGCCAGTTTCCCAGGAATAGAGTCATGGGCATGTCTGGTATCTTGGATACTTCCCGACTTAGAAGTTTTATCGCCGCTGAGCTTAACGTATCGGTGGAAGATGTGTCCGCCTGCATTCTAGGACAACACGGCGCCGCCATGCTCGTCATCCCTAGGCTATGTACCGTCTACGGTGTCCCGATAACCAAACTCCTACCCCAAGAAACGATTAACCGGTTAATAGAGCGCACCATAGGGGCTGGGGCCGAGATTGTTGGCCTGCTTAAAACCGGCAGTGCCTTCTATGCCCCCTCAGCCGCCGTGGCCCAGATGGTCGAGACCATAATCTTGGATAAGAAGCGAATTCTACCCTGTGCTACCTATCTGGATGGGGAATACGGGATTAAAGATAGCGTCATCGGCATCCCAGTAAAGCTAGGCAAGAATGGCATTGAGCAAATAATAGAGCTTGAGCTAACCGCTGAGGAGAAATCAGCCCTGACCAAGACTGCCCAGGCGGTGCGGGAGCTGGTAGAGAACCTGAAGTAGAGGAGCTACCATGAGAGAGATTGAGGCTAAAGAAATAACCGAGACAGTCTCCCGGCTTTTTCAGGAGGCTTGCCACTTTCTTCCCGATGACGCAATAGACGCCATCAAACGAGGCCGAGAAGCCGAAGAGTCTCCCGTGGGGCGTGAGGTGCTGGGGAGAATACTAGAGAATATTAAGGTTGCGGCTAGTGAGCAGATTCCCCTATGCCAGGATACGGGGGATGCCCTAGTCTTCTTGGAATTAGGGCAAGAGGTCCACATAGTTGGTGGCGACCTCTACTCAGCGATAAATGAAGGAGTACGGCAGGGATACGCCGAGGGCTATCTGCGTAAGTCCATGGTGAGCCAGCCCTTCTCCGCCCGAATTAACACCAAGGATAACACCCCGGCCATCATCTATACCGATATCGTCCCCGGCGATAAGCTCAAGATATCCGCAGTGCCCAAGGGGGGTGGAGCTGAGAATATGTCACGTCTGGCAATGCTAAAGCCAGCCCAGGGTCGTCAGGGGGTCATCGACTTTGTGGTTAAAACCGTAGATGAGGCGGGCAGCAACGCCTGCCCGCCGGTTATCGTTGGTGTCGGCATCGGCGGCACCGTGGAAAAGTGCGTTATGCTGGCTAAGCGAGCTTTACTACGCGAAGTTGGCAAACCTAATCCCGACGGAGAGGTTGCCGAGCTAGAAAGGGAAATCCTCAAGCGAGTCAATAACCTGGGTATCGGACCCATGGGTTACGGCGGCAGAACCACGGCTCTGGCAGTTCACATTGAGGTATTCCCCACCCACATCGCCAGCCTGCCGGTAGCCGTTAACATGCAGTGCTGGTGTGCCCGGCACAAAGAGGTCACCCTTTAAACCAAGGCTAGTCTACCGTATAAAGAAGCAAATATTAAGCTGTGACCGTCGTCGGCACAGCGAAGTAAACATAAAAACTGAGGTAAGAAGATGGCTAAACAGGGAAAGGTAGCTCAACAAGTCCGCATGGTTGATATTTACATCATGGGTAAGCGTTACCAGGTACCCGAGGGGCTTACCATCATGACCGCACTGGAGTACTGCGGCTACCGGTTAATCCGCGGCTGTGGATGCCGGGCTGGGTTTTGTGGCGCCTGCGCCACCGTCTACAATCTTAAGAACGACCCCCAACTAAGATACGACCTTGCCTGCCAGAAGACTGTTGAGCCGGACATGTACCTGGTGCAGATACCGTTCTTCCCCTCAGCCAAGGCCCTTTACAACCTGGAGGAACTCGAGCCAACGGCTGAGTCGCTGCTAGCTCTCTATCCCAGCCTGCTTACCTGCTTTGGCTGTAACACCTGCACCAAGACCTGCCCTCAGGAGCTTGAGGTGATGTGGTTTATGTCCGACGCCCTAAGGGGTGATATCCGCGAGGTGGCTAACAAGTCCTTTGACTGTGTGATGTGCGGCCTGTGCGCCGCCCGGTGTCCACAGGGGCTGGTACCCTATAACATAGCCTTACTGTGTCGGCGACTGTACGGGCGTCATCTAGCACCCACCTCAAAGCACCTTGAAGAAAGAATCGCCGAGATAGCGGCGGGCAAATTCGATACCAAGTTAGATGAGTTAAAGAAGATGGGCCAGGATGAGCTTCGCCGCCGCTACGCGGAGCGTGATATCGAACCAGCCTATACCAAGTAGTCTAAGGGAAGGGGAAGTAAGATGTATCCGTCATATATGGAAGAAAGTATCCGCAAGGTAGAAGCTACCAGAGAGAGGCGGCTCAAAGAAACCTTCCCGCGCATCACTGATAAGGAGAAAACGGCCCTGCTTACCGAGTTTCACCCCGACTTTATTAAAGAAGGTATGCGTAATCTCCTAGTGGGGCCGAACCAGGGACAGCCCACCCCTAACGAAGTGGCCGATTTGCTGGAGGGGAACAGCCGGATTGACCCGGACAAGATTAACCTAAATAACCCCGATTATGATGTGGACGTCCTGATCATCGGCTGCGGTGGTGGCGGAGCCTCTGCAGCCCTCCTAGCCCAGGAAAACGGGGCTAATGTCCTCCTGGTAACCAAACTGCGTCTCGGTGATGCCAATACCGTGGGTGCCCAAGCCGGGACTCAGGCGGCGGATAGGCCCAACGATTCCCCAGCCATCCACTACTTGGACACCATGGGGGGCGGCCGCTTCAGCAACATCCCCGAACTGGTAGAGGCACTGGTCAAAGATGCCCCCTCAGTAATTAAGTGGCTGGAAGAGCTGGGAGTCAACTGGGATAAGGACCCCGACGGCTCAATGCACGAGCTATCCGGCGGCGGTGCCTCTAGACTACGGCTACACTCCGCTCGAGACTATACCGGCCTTGAGGAAATGCGCGTCCTGCGTGACGAAGTGAGAAACCGGTGTATCAATTATCTGGAATTCTCTCCGGCCATCGAGCTAATCATGGACGATAAGGGCCAGGTAGCTGGGGCAATACTGGTGAATCTGGAGACCAACGAAGTCATCTTGGTTAAAGCTAAAGCGGTTATTATGGCTACCGGTGGTGCCGGGCGCCTTCACATCCAGGGTTTTCCCACTACCAATCACTACGGGGCGACGGCTGACGGACTGGTACTAGCTTATCGGGCGGGGGCAGAGCTGATTTTTATGGATACCATGCAGTATCACCCCACTGGCGCTGCCCATCCGGTGCAGATTCTGGGGCAGCTGGTCACCGAGAAGGTAAGAACCTTGGGGGCACAGCTGGTAAACGCTGAAGGAGAGCAGTTTATCATGCCACTAGAGCCGCGCGACGTGGTTGCCTCAGCCAACATACGAGAGTGCAAGGAGCGGCTGAAAGGTATTACAACGCCTACCGAGGAGGTTGGCGTCTGGCTGGATTCACCCATGATTGACCTCCTGCGGGGGGAGGGCACCATTGCCCGGGAACTACCAGCTATGGTCAGGCAATTTGGCCGCTATAACATTAATATTACCAAGGAGCCGATGCTGGTCTACCCAACGCTCCACTATCAGAATGGGGGCATTAAGATTAACCCTGAGGGGGCTACCACCGTGCCCGGGCTGTTTGCCGCTGGCGAGTGCATGGGGGGTGTTCACGGCCGGAACCGGCTTATCGGCAACTCAACGCTGGATATCTTCGTCTTCGGCCGGCGAAGCGGTAAAGCCGCCGCCCAGTATGTCAAAGAGGCTAAGCCCGGCATGCTGACACTGAACCATGTGCATAAATGGCAGGCAGAACTCAAGAAAGCTGGTATCAGTGAAAGTCGGCTAGCTACCCCGCTACTCTTGCCCAATTACGCAAGACAACCCTATGACTACCTGACTGACTATGCCCGAAAGACCCTGTCAAGCGGTCAGATAAAGGTTGCCTGATAGGGAGGAGCTATGCCACAGCGCATTCAAACTGACGTCAAGGAAGTTGAAGCTACCTTAAACGAAATACTAAATACCAAGAGCCCACCGGTCGGTCGGTGTCGCCTCCTCTCCAGTGGGTTCAGCCCGGCACACGCACTTAATATTGCCGAAGACGTCAGCGGCCACAAGGAATGCCTGGGCTGTGGCAATTGCATCGATATCTGCCCCTTCCTCTCCCGTGAGCCATCACGCCGAGAGAAGACGGAGAGCCGCACCTCAATGGCTCTGGAGAGCATCGTCGGTGAGGACTGTGACCAGTGTGATGCCTGCGTTCTGGTCTGTCCTCAGGTAGATACCACCATCAAGCACTATATTGTCAATCACCGCATGTTAGAAGTCATGTCCCGCCTCGAGCAGCGAATCGGCGACGAGGATGAGCCTGATTTAGACCTGTTCCTGGAAGAAGCCCTGAGCCAGAATTAAGCTCGATAAGGAATACCTGAAATGGATTTTGAGATAGAACAAGACCTAAAAATGATACAGAGTCTGGTAAGAGACTTTGTGAATGACCAGCTTAAGCCCCTGGAAAGGGACATTCTGGGGCGGGCTGCTGACCTGAGTGATGCCCAGATATCCCTACCCGCCGAGACCGAGGAAAAACTGATTAAGACGGCTAATGAAATCGGGCTGTGGGGGATAAACATACCCGAGGAAGTTGGCGGCGTCGGACTGGGGACTCTCTGTAGCTCGCTGGTTGAAGAAGAGCTAGCACAGACCATTGTGCCTTTTAATTTTGGTGACGTTACCCCGATTCTCTTCGAGTGTAGCCAAGAACAGAAGGAAAAGTATCTTCTTCCGGCACTTAACCGACAAAAAAATGCCTATCTCGCCCTAATGGAGCCAGGGAAGAGCGCCAGCATCTCCAAATTGGGGCTGAGGGCTAAAAAAGAAAACGATCACTACCTCTTGAACGGCCAGAAGCTATCACTCTCCAGAGCTGGGGAAGACTATTTCGCCCTTACTTTTGCGACTACCGGCGACGAGAAAGATAGCAATCGGGTAACCTGTTTTCTGGTAGATAAGGGTACACCTGGGTTCAGTGTCAGCGGCGACGAGAAAAGGACAGGCTGGCAGACTCAGTTAAGGGAACCCCTCCTGCTAACCTTTAAAGAGTGCCCGGTGCCCGAGGCGAACATCCTGGGAGAGGAGGGCCGGGCCTTTCACCTCGGTAAGAAATGGCTCCCGGCTAGAAGAGTAATCAGGGGCGCCCGCTGCGTGGGGATTAGCCAGAGATTACTTGAAGAAGCAACCACCCAGGTCCAGGCCTTTAGCTCATTCGGACAGTTTATTGCCAAAAGAACCAGTATCGAAGCGGCCCTAGCTGATATCGCGGTTCTAATTCACGCCTGCCGACTTATGGTTTACGAAGCCGCTACTAAAGCCGACCGTGGTGAGCCGATACGAAGCGAAGCGGCTATGGTGAAGCTATTCGCTACCCAGGTGATAAATAGCGTCGCTGATAAGGTAGCTCACATTTTCGGCGGCCCACCCCATATTAGCGGGCTGCCTATGGAAAGGATGTGCCGTAGCGCTCTGGCAACGAGTGCTACCGAGCTGGCATTAGAACTCCAGAGAAGCACAATTGCCCGGGATATCTTAAAGGGGCTCAGAGTATAAGTAATCAATTTGGAGGTAATCATGGCGAAGAAGATTACCCTCCCGCTTAGTGAGGAGACCCTGAAAGACCTCAGAGCCGGCGACAACGTGCTGCTTACCGGCACGATATATGTTGGCCGGGATGCGGCTCACAAAAGGATGGTTGAGGCTCTGGACCATGGGGAAAAATTACCCTTTGATATTAAAGGG
Source organism: uncultured Dehalococcoidales bacterium (assembly GCA_964472625.1). Classification (GTDB taxonomy): domain Bacteria; phylum Chloroflexota; class Dehalococcoidia; order Dehalococcoidales; family UBA5760; genus UBA5760. Next base: position 3,820 of record CAYYLM010000010.1, on the reverse strand, counting down.
CAGACAATATACTTCATGGGCCCCACCCCAGCTAGACCGGGAAGACCCATCGGCTCAGCGGGGCCAACTACCAGTGGCCGTATGGACAGCTACTCACCGCGCCTGATCGCTGAAGGGCTTAAGGGGATGATTGGTAAAGGGATGCGGGCACCAGCGGTTAAAGAAGCCATGAAGCAGCATAAGGCAGTCTACTTTGGTGCCATCGGTGGCGCTGGTGCCCTTGCCTCAAAGAGCATCAAGAAAGCAGAGGTAATTGCCTACGAGGAGTTGGGGGCGGAGGCACTCCGTCGCCTTGAGGTTACCGACTTCCCAGTCACAGTGGTAAATGACAGCTACGGCGGCGACCTCTACGAGGAAGGAAAGGCTAAGTACCGGAGAGAGTAAAAAAACCGATCCCGGAGACTACCTATGAGGTATGATTACATCATAGTTGGTAGTGGTATTGCCGGGCTGTATACTGCCCTGCTGGCTCGGGAGCAGGGCAGCGTGCTTATTATCACCAAAGGCAGTATTGATGACTGTAACACGAAGCATGCCCAGGGCGGTATCGCCGCGGCTATCGGTAAGGACGACTCCCCGGAGCTTCACCTCAAAGACACTCTAGCTGCCGGGGACGGCTTATGCGATATCGAGGCAGTACGTATTCTGGTTAACGAAGCCCCAGCAAGGATCGCTAACCTAGTCAACCTGGGGGTACCCTTTGATACCACCAACGGCGAGATCGCCCTGACCAAGGAGGCAGCCCACAGTGTCTTCCGTATCCTCCACGCCGGAGGCGACGCCACCGGTGAACATATTGAAGTCACCCTCAGCCAGCGGGTGCGGGCTTCCAGAATCCAGTTGCTTGAGGATTGCCCGGTTACTGAGATCCTGATAGAACAGGGAGCCGTTAGGGGCGTAAGAGCTCTAGATTGTCATACTGGCTCTACTGAGGAATTTGAGTGCCGTTTTCTGGTTTTGGCTACTGGCGGTGCCGGGCAGCTGTACAAGTTCACCACCAACTCCGATGTAGCCACTGGTGATGGCATCGCCCTGGCTTATTGCGCTGGAGCCGAGATAACCGATATGGAGTTCTTTCAGTTCCACCCTACCGTTCTCCACCTGCCGGGCGTACCCCCTTTTCTAATCTCGGAAGCGGTTAGGGGTGAGGGAGGGGTACTCCGCAATGCCGACGGCCATCGTTTTATGCCCGATTATGCCCCAGAAGCTGACCTAGCACCACGGGATGTGGTAGCCCGCAGCATCCTCTATGAGATGATTAAGACCGGTTCAGGCCATGTCTTCATTGATGCTACCCAACTACCACGCTACGTTATTACCAATCGCTTCCCCCAAATCTACCGCTTTTGCCTGGAACACGGTCTGGAAATTACCAAGAATCTGATACCAGTTGCCCCGGCCGCCCACTATATTATGGGCGGTATCAGGACGAATAGCTGGGGGGAAACCAATATCGCCGGGCTATTTGCCGTTGGGGAAACTGCCTGTACTGGCGTCCATGGAGCCAATCGGCTGGCTTCAAACTCGCTCCTTGAGGCGGTTGTCTTCGCTCAGAGAATCGTGGAAGGAACGCTTAAGGAGCCCCCACCGGAAACAGCTGCCTCCAGCCTGAATGACGACATTCATAGCGCGCTATCGCCGCGGCGAATTTCCAAGACAGCGCCTCCCCCCAGCCTCTCTACCCTGCAGGCGCTACTTTGGGACAAGGTCGGTATCATGCGCAACAGAAAGGATTTAACCGAGGCAGCCGATATCCTAGCCGCCTGGCAGAAGTGCTTGCCCCAACCCAAAGACCGCCCCTCCTACGAGCTAGCCAACCTAGTGTTAACTGCTCGCCTAGCAACTGAGGCCGCCCTCACCAGAGAAGAGAGCCGCGGCGCCCATTTCCGCTCCGATTTTCCCCAGAGCTCCCCCGAGTGGCAGCGTCACATCGTGCTCGCCAAGCAGTAAACATTATGCTGTTAATCACCCAGAGATAACATGTGATATAATCAACCCGTGGCTATAAAGACGATTGCCACCAACCGTAAAGCCTATCACAACTACCACCTACTGGACAGCCTGGAGGCCGGCATTGTGCTTACCGGCACCGAGATAAAATCAATTCGAGCCGGTAGGGTAAGCCTAGGTGATGCTTATGTCAGACCTGAAGGTGGGGAGCTATGGTTACTAAACGCCCATGTCGCCCGCTACGAGGCGGGTAGCTATATGAGCCATACCCCCACTCGCCCCCGGAAACTCCTCTTACACCGTAAGGAAATCGATAACCTTACCAGCCAGGTACAAGAAAAGGGACTCACTCTGATTCCGCTAAAACTGTACCTAAAAGATGGTGTTGCCAAGGTTGCAATTGCCCCGGCTAAAGGTAAGAAGCTGTATGACAAACGCGAGCTAGTAGCTCGTCGCGAGGCAAAAAGGAAAATAGAACGAGCCATAAAGGGTCGCAAGTAGGTAAACGACCAAGAAGGAGGCATCCTATGGGTGCTAGACCCTACATTATTTACCCTGATAAAGCCGGGCTGCTACATGAGGCCGGGCTTGGAGAAATAGTCATCAAGAGCTACATAAATGAGCCAGGTCAAGTCAGCTTTGGCGTCGTTGATTTTGTTCCAGGGTGGTTTCTGGCACCACACCACCACCACACCTGGGAGCTCATCATTGTCAGCGATAGTTCAGAGGGTCCGGGATATACCTTCTTCGATAGCCACTGGTGGCGGGTTGACCCGGGAGGCTGTTTATTCGTTCCCAAGGGTTATACGCACTGCTGGTCTGCGGGCAACGAAAAGGGGTTTAAGATGCTCTGGATCTACCCGGCTTCGCATGAGGCGGCAGGCCGTATCTACGATGGGGACCCTCAGACCTTTAGGGCAATAACAACTGAGGAGGAAATGAACGCCCTGGTCTGGACAGAAGAAACAGCGCGCTCTGTTTCAAATAGTAAACTGTAGGTAGTCAGTAGCCATTTGGGCCCGTAAATACTATAATATTACTGGAGGTGGTTTACATTCAGGTCGCCTGCGGTAAGTGGGGACGCGTGGGTTCGACAGGGAAGGTATGCTGCAGGATTGCAAGCTGAGGTGCCGCTACCCTCATAAAACAAGTGGCAAAAAACAATTGGCGAACCTGAATTCGCTCTCGCAGCCTGATTAGTAGGGCTGCACATCCAGCCTGACCCCGCCTCAACGGGTTAGGATTGGGTGCCGAAAAGTTGAGGTGCCACCGCTCCGACGCCGATAAGGGCGGTGAAAGAGTCATCGGCTGGTCTGGCTAAACTCGGTCAGCAGAGGTTAGCCGGGCAAGAAAAAGAAGCTGACTAAGCTTGTAGTATATCCTGGGTAGTCTTTCTTGGACGGGGAGTTCGACTCTCCCCCGTCTCCACCATGGCATGTAGCAACGCTAGCTTGGCTAAGCTAGCGTTTTTTATTTGGATGAGGCTTGACAGAGACAGCACAGTTGCGTAGATTAATAAATACTAGGTAAAGGAGGTTTAAGGTGAAGATAGTACGCTTTGTGAATCCAGACAAGAAGATTGAGTACGGAATACTGGAGGGTGAGGTTGTCCGTGGCATCAAGGGTGAACCTTATCGCCAGATTAGGTATTCTGGTAAAAGCTATAAACTAAGTCAGCTCAAGCTCCTGGCTCCCTGCACGCCTTCAAAGATTATTGGTGTGATGGCTAATTCCTACAAGGTAATAAAAAAGTTCAATCTGCCTATGCCAACAGAACCAATAGTCTTTCTTAAACCACCCTCCTCTATCATTAACCCTGAGGATAATATTGTTTACCCTGAGTCCTCGAACAAGGTTAACATCGAGGGGG
>CAYYLM010000009.1:0-51303 GCA_964472625.1 uncultured Dehalococcoidales bacterium | reverse complement strand
TTGAACCGACTAGCGACTCCACCCAGAATGAGACGGAAGGGGAAACTATCCAAGCCGAGGCCGAACTTAAACCGGCTGACGATTCTTCCCAGAACGAGGTGACAGAAGACGATGCTCGAAGTAAATGATTTTGATGCTGTCCGTATCTCTCTAGCTTCACCGGAGCAAATTAGAAGCTGGTCCTATGGCGAAGTAACCAAACCAGAGACGATTAATTACCGTACCCTGAAGCCAGAAAGGGACGGACTTTTCTGCGAGAGAATCTTTGGCCCCACCAAAGACTTCGAATGCTTCTGTGGCAAGTATAAAAAGATCCGCTACAAAGGGGTTGTCTGTGATAAATGCGGCGTTGAGGTAGCCAGGTCTAAGGTACGCCGGGAACGGATGGGGCATATCGAACTCGCCTGCCCAGTAAGTCATATCTGGTTCGCTCGGGGAATACCCAGCCGACTGGGGCTACTACTTGACCTATCACCGCGCAGCCTGGAACGGGTGCTGTACTTCTCACACTATATCACCACCACTATCGACGAGACGGTCCGCCAGGAAACAAAGGAACAACTCAAGGAAACGCGCTCGCAAGAAATCGCGGAACGTGAGTCTACCCTGGAAGCCAGAATCACCGATATGGAGGCCAGCAAAGCCACCGCGGAGGAAATAAACGAGCTCCGCGGCAAGTGGGTTGAGGAAAAGGCTCAGCTTGAAGAACAGCTTGAGAGCGATATTGCCCAGCTAGAAGACCTGCGCCAGGGTACGCTACTCACCGAGAATCGTTATCAGGAGCTTAACCAAAAATTCGGTTCAGCTTTTGAGGCTGGTATCGGCGCGGAGGCCATTCTCCAAATTCTCAAGAACCTCAACCTTGATGAGCTACATAATACTCTAGTTCAGGAGACCCGGCAAACATCAGGGCAACGCCGTAAGAAGGCCTCTAAGCAGCTGCAGGTAGTGGAAGCCTTTCGCCGCAGCGGCAATAAACCGGATTGGATGATAATTACCGTGCTACCGGTCTTACCCCCGGACCTCAGACCTATGGTCCAGTTAGACGGAGATAGATTCGCCACCAGCGACTTAAATGACCTGTATCGCCGCGTCATTAACCGCAATAACCGATTGCGCCACCTGCAGGATATCGGTGCCCCTGAGGTTATCATCCGCAACGAGAAGCGAATGCTCCAAGAGGCAGTTGATTCCCTTATTGATAATGAGAAAAGGGGAGGGCGAGCTGTTTCTATCAGCGGTAGCCACAAACTAAAGTCACTCTCAGATATGCTCCGCGGTAAGCAAGGAAGATTTCGCCAGAATCTACTGGGCAAACGGGTTGACTACAGCGGACGCTCAGTCATCGTGGTCGGCCCCGAGCTCAAGCTTCAACAGTGTGGCCTCCCCCGGCGCATGGCTCTAGAGCTATTCAAACCCTACATTGTGCGCCGGCTATTGGAGCAAGGCCTAGCCTACAGTGATAAGGCTGCCCGACGGCTGGTAGCCCGGGCTAAGCCCGAGATCTACGACATACTTGAAGAGGTAGTCAAGGAACGACCGGTACTACTTAACCGAGCTCCGACTCTTCACCGACTCGGCATCCAGGCCTTTGAACCCGTGCTTATTGACGGCAGTGCTATCCAGCTCCACCCCCTGATTTGTTCTGCCTTTAATGCCGATTTTGATGGTGACCAGATGGCAGTCCATCTACCCCTGTCTAGAGCTGCAGTTAAGGAAGCCAGAGAGACAATGCTCAGTATCCACAATATGCTCCTGCCCAGCTGTGGCGAACCAATCGTAACCCCCACCCTAGACATGGTTCTCGGTTGCTACTACTTAACCACCCTTAAACCTGGGGCTAAAGGGGAAGGCACCATCTTCAGCAGCTTCGAGCAGGCACTACTCGCCTACCAGCTTGGCACCATTGACATCAGGGCCGAGATTGAAGTTAGAGACCAAGAAAAAGGCGGACAGAGGATTAAGACCAGTGCTGGTCGTATTACCCTTAATGAGGTTTTGCCCGCAGAGCTACAGGTCTACGACAAAGTTATCGACAAGTCAGGTCTGAAGCAAATCGTGACTAGCTGCTACCAGCTACTGGATAGCCACGACATGGCCATGGTACTGGACAGCCTGAAACAACTGGGCTTCCAATACGCCACCCAATCGGGGACTACCATTAGCATGAGTGACATTGAGGTTCCGCCCAGCAAACCAAAGCTAATAGAACAGGCCGAAGAAAGGGCCGCCATTATCGAAAGCCAATATCACCGTGGCCTAATTACTGAGGACGAAAGGTACAGTAGTGTTGTCGGTGTGTGGATGGAAACTACTGACCAGATAACGGAGACTATCTCCCAATCCCTCGACCGTTACGGAGGCATCTACATGATGTCAACCTCGGGGGCCAAGGGGAACATTTCCCAGATTAGACAGATGGCAGGTATGCGGGGTCTGATGACTAACCCCTCCGGCCGGATAATTGACTTTCCCATTAAGTCAAGCCTACGGGAAGGGCTCAGTGTTCTGGAATATTTTATCTCCACCCACGGGGCACGCAAGGGGCTTGCCGATACCGCGCTCCGGACATCAGAAAGTGGCTACCTGACCCGCCGCCTCATCGATGTTGCCCAAGATGTTATTATCCGCCAGGAAGACTGCGAGACCAGAGACGGTATCTGGGTCTCTGAACCAGAAGAAAAGGAACTCCTGCCCTCATTTGCGGAACGAATCGTCGGTCGCCTAGCCGCCAGTAAAGTGGTTGACCCCAAAACTAAAGAAACCATCGTTGACCGTAATGAGGAAATTAGTGAGGCGAAGGCAAATAGGATTATAGCCAGTGGCTTAACTAAGGTCCACGTCAGGTCTCCTCTTACCTGCGAGTCGCGGCAGGGTGCCTGCCAGCGGTGCTACGGTCGTGACCTTACCCGGGGACGTCTGGTCGACCTTAACACTGCCGTCGGTATCATTGCTGCCCAGAGTATCGGTGAGCCAGGTACCCAGCTAACCCTGCGCACCTTCCACACCGGGGGCGTCGTTGGTCTCGACATCACCACCGGCCTGCCCAGGGTAGAAGAGCTTTTCGAGGGCCGACCACCCAAAGCACAGGCCATCATCTCCGAAATAGACGGGGAGGTTGAGGTAATTGACAGTGCCGAAGAGAGACGGGTCAAGGTCATTAGTTCCGAGGTATTCTATGATGAATATTCACTCCCAGCTGGCTTCAAGACTCTGGTAAAGAAAAACCAGTGGGTAGACGTCGGAACGGTGTTAGCCAGCGAACCTACTCAGGATGAGACCAAGCCGGAGCCGACCGAGCTAACCGCGGAAACTCAGTCTATCTTAGCCCGGGTTGCTGGTACGGTAGATATTGCGAAAGGGCAATTATCCATCAAGTATGAAGAGCAGGAGATACGGGAATATGATATTCCCGCCGCCGCCCATATCCTAGTGCAAACTGGAGACAAGATAAAGGCCGGAGACCAGCTGACTGATGGCTCCGTTAACCCTCAGGATATACTGCACATCCTGGGCAAGGAGGCTGTCCAGCGGTACTTGGTTGATGAGATACAAAAGGTATACCGCTCCCAGGGGGTAAACATAAACGATAAACATATTGAGGTTATCGCTCATCAGATGCTGACCAAGGTCTATATTGATTCCTCAGGCGATACCGAGCTGGTCGCCGGGGAGCTGGTGGACAAGTTCCACTATGAGGACATCAATGCCAAGGTGCTCGCCGAGGGCGGCGAGCCAGCTACCGCCCATGTTGTCCTATTGGGTATAACGCGGGCCTCACTGAATACCTACAGCTGGCTGGCCGCAGCCTCCTTCCAAGAAACTACCCGGGTACTTACTGAAGCCGCCGTTTCCGGCAAGATAGACAAGCTAGTCGGACTTAAGGAAAATGTCATCATCGGGAAGTTGATTCCCGCCCGCTTTGCCATCTCCGAAGAGGTACTAGAACTCCCCTCGGGTGAAGAGGAAGAGCCGCTGGAGTTAACCATCTAGAGCCTCACCCCAAGGCTTAGCATCTAGCAAGAATGAGCCGCCCCACTAAGAATGGGCGGCTCTTTTACTAAATTGTCAGTGAACTAGCCTAGCGTTAAGATATGATATAATGAGGTCAAGCATCAAGGGCCAAGCAGGAAAACGAATAGATAGAGGCATAAGTGGGCAGGCAAACAAATCGCATCGTGTCCGGGAAACTCAGTTCTGATGACACCTCGCTGGATACCAGTTTAAGACCGCGGTGCCTGACTGACTTTGTGGGTCAGACCAAGGTCAAGGAGAACCTGAATATTGCTATTGCCGCCGCTAAGGGCCGAGGCGAGGCTCTTGACCATATTCTGCTCTACGGCCCACCGGGTCTGGGTAAGACCACTCTGGCTCATATCATCGCCAGTGAGATGGGGGTAAATATTAAGATTACCTCCGGTCCCGCTGTAGAGCGCACCGGAGACCTAGCCGCCATCTTAACCAACCTTCGTAATCAAGATACGCTATTCATTGACGAAGTCCACCGCCTCAATCGGACAGTAGAGGAAATGCTATACCCGGCTCTGGAGGATTTTGCCCTAGATATCATTATTGGCAAGGGACCCGGTGCCAAGAACCTGAGAATAAATCTACCTAATTTTACCCTCATCGGGGCGACTACCCGCTTTGCCCTGCTGAGCCCACCCCTCAGGGACCGGTTTGGGGCAGTCTATCGCCTCGACTTCTATGACCGGACATCCATTGAAGCCATCCTGAAACGCTCCGCCCGCATCCTCCAGATAGCCGCTGAAGAGAGAGGGCTAGAGGAGATTGCCCGTCGGGCAAGAGGCACTCCCCGCGTGGCTAACCGACTCCTGAAACGGGTCAGAGACTACGCCCAGGTTATGGCCGATGGCACAGTTACCCAGCGAGTGGCCCAAGAGGCGCTAGGCAAGCTTGAAATTGACACCATCGGTCTAGACGAAATCGACCACAAGCTCCTCCACACCATCATTGACAAGTTTAATGGCGGTCCGGTAGGACTGGACACCCTCGCCGCCTCAATCAGCGAGGAGGCGGACACCATTATGGACGTCTACGAGCCCTATCTACTGCAGCTGGGTTTTCTGGAGCGGACCCCGCGGGGTAGGCTAGCTACCTCGCTAGCCTATGAGCACCTCGGCCGGCCTGATAACCGGAAGAAACCACCGCAACCAACCCTGCTCTGAAATCTGGTGAGGCTTGATAAGGCAACATAAAAGACAGAGAGGGAACCTCCTTCAAGGTTCCCTCTCATTCAAATAGTGACTCAATTAATGAGTCATCCGAACTTATTTCAGAATGGCATAGGCTATCTGAACGTTAAGAATAATCTCCATCTCGCCGACACTGATTGACGTCTCCTCTACTGGCGCCGTCGGCACTGCCATACCATAATCATACCGAGGATAGATGGGCGACGGCATTTGAATCCCCTCAGAGATGTAGGTTGCCTTACCCAGCTTGACACCAGCCAGCTCGGCCAGCTGTTCCGCCTTAGCCTTAGCATCGGCGATCGCTTTAGTCCTCAGCTCCCCGTAATAGACAGTCGGGTCATCAATAGAAAAGCTGATACTGTCAATGCGCGTCAGGTCACCGCCAGCCACGGCGACAGCATCAATGATGGTCCCGGTCCTATCTACATCTCTTATCTTGGCATTAACCATGTTGGTGACGCGATAGCCAATGACAATCTGCTCGTCTTTGTAATCGTCCCATCTGGTTACCTGATCGATGCTTAAATACTGGGTCTGAATGTCCTTGTCCGCCACGCCGTTATCGGCTAGCGCCGTCATCACCTTCTCCATCGCCGCCGCTGCCTCGGCCTGAGCCTCGGCTACCGTTGCCCTCTGAGCCTCAATGCCCAATCTCAGGAGGGCAACATCAGGGATAGCGCTTACCTTACCCTCTCCACTGACCCAGATACCTTCCTGCTGACTACTCAGATTAACCGCCTCGACCGTGGTCGGCCCCGAAGCACAGCCGGATAAAGCTACTACCGGCACGACCAACGCCAGGCCTAATACCAATAACCATTTCTTATTTTTCATTTACCACCTCCTATTTAAATAACGAAAAAGTTGCCCTGTGGTTAGTCACCACCAAGGCAATTTTTAGACTTCTCAAACTAAAGCCTGATAGGCCTTAAAGTAATTCCAAGGCTAACCTATAGAGAACGAAGCCAGCAGTAACTCTAAAACCAGTCTGCAGCACACCGACCTGGAAATAACTTTGGGGCTAATCCAGAGCGGCGAGGGCTTTTCTATAGCCATTCTCCGAAACGGTAATGGCGTATTGCAGGGCAGACTTTACCGAGGGCGAGGCTCCCTCCAGCACAGATTGCAAGGCTTCGAGGTGAGTAGCCGCATCAGTAGCTATCTCGACCTTCAAATCAGCCCGATCGCCGTTCTTGGTCGAGACATCCCAAGTCGCCGTATCCGCATCTTCTGCAGCAGGCGGCGGGGTAGCCTCTGTAGGTGGTACCGGGGTTGTCGTTCCTGCTGCCGCTTCTGTTGTCGTTTCTGTTGGCGATACCGGCACGGGTTCTGTCGCTCCCGACGGAGATGGCGGCGCCATTGCCGGCTCATCAGTCAGCAGCCTAGGAGCCTCCTCTACCGGTACTGTCTCCACACCCTCGATAGAGACTAACCCCACCAGCGCCGTCAGCCTCTCATCCAGACGCTGGGTGGCAGCTTCTACCTGCTGGGCATCCCCTGTATCAGCTAGGTAGACTATTTCCGCTACTCTCCGGTCAGCCAGATCAGCACATAGCTGTGCCTTGCCCAGAGCCGATGGAGTCAGGGCCAGCTGAACCTGCTCGGTAGCCAGCTTCATCGGGTAGAGTGGGCTATCGGGCATACTGTTACCAGCCGCCAGCGCCACGCCTCCCCCCGATACCAAGAGGATGCCAATCACCATCAGCGCCATCACCCACCCCCGCCTCAAGCTAAATCTGGGCCGGGTCTTCTGGTTCATCTCAGCATGGAGCGCCGAGCGGAACTCATACCGAGCCCTAGCCTTAAAATCGGCACGGGGGGTAATAGCCGCCGCTTCTCTAGTCGCCTGGGCCGTCCGTAAGAGAGGCTCAAGCTCGAGTGCCTGTTCCGGGTAGCTCTCAAGGCACTGCGCCACAGTCTCACCCTTAATGAGCCGCTCTAAACACTCATCCAAAATGTTTTCAAACTGACTACTCTTTTTCATGCTACGCCACCGATAGTACCCTACGTAGCGCCACGACGGCGCTATGCTGTAATGCCTTGATCGCTCCCTCGCTCCTACCCATAACCTTAGCCACCTGAGCCACCGACATCTCGCCCGCAAACCGCAGCGAAATTACCTCCTGCTGTGCCGGCGTCAGTTTCTTCGTGGCCGAGATTAGCCTTTCAATATTCAGCTTGCGCTCAAATATTCCCTGCGGGTCAGAGTCGCTAGCTACCAGGGACTCCTCAAGGCGAACTGAAACCCGCTTTTTGCTCTTTCTCAGGTAGTCAACTACCTGGTTGTGGGCAATCCGAAATAGCCAAGCAGAAAAGGGAACCCCCTTCCACTTAAAAGAGGAAATAGCCTTGATGGCATTGAGGAAGACCTGCTGGGTTATATCTTCCGCCTCCATCTTGTCCCCTATCCTGATCGTCACATAACGATAGATCTTGTCAAAGTACTCCTCATACAACTGAGCAAAAGCTGCCTCATCACGCTGCTTAGCCCGTTGAACGAGGCTCTCCTCATCCTGCACCTGATAACCCCCGTTTCTCGCTGGTAATTCGGGTATTACCCTGTGCATAGATTATAACGGAAGAGGGGATAAAAAGATAGGTTGATTATTAAGACTTATTAATAATTGCTTAATAATCTAAGTCGCAGAAACCAGTAATCTCCTGCTTACTCTTTCGAATCAAAGGGCCCACCGGATATCCGGGACGTGATATCGACGTCGGACTGGAATGTGTTACAATAATTTCAAAGCACAGTTCTTTACTGAGGGATAGCAGGTTGTCTTACAGCATACGTCCGATGCGCAAAGAGGATATCTCCCAGGTCGCCGAGATTGACCACGAAGCTTTCCCCACCACGTGGCCCCCGGCAAACTACGAACGGGAACTAAGGACACCGCTGGCCCACTATATTGTCGCCCACGAAGGGAAGCCAACCACTGAGAAGACCAGGGTAACGCTGACCAGAGAGAGGGGTCCTGCCAGCCTAGTACCCAGTGTACAGGAGCTGCCCCATTACAAGCCTACCCTGAACACCGAGGGACTGCCTCCCGCTGACAAGCAGTATATCGTTGGCTTCGCCGGTCTCTGGATGGTGGCTGATGAAGCTCACCTAACCAACATTGCCGTGCGGTGGAGTCACCGTCAGCGGGGCATAGGCGAGCTTTTACTCATCTCCATGATCGACCTGGCGCTAGAGCTAAATGCTCATATCCTTACCCTAGAGGTACGGGCTTCCAACATCCCAGCTCAGAGCCTGTATTATAAGTACGGTCTTAGTGTGGTGAACGTACGCCAAGGCTACTACACCAACAATAAAGAGAATGCTCTAGTGATGACCAGAGAAGATATCACCTCGGCAGCCTTTCAGGAACACCTAAACCAGTTAAAGAAAGCTCACGCTGACAGGTGGGGGATAGCCATCGACCACGTTACCCGCTAGTTCCTAGGCTATATATCATAGGAGCAAAAGTTGGTACCTAAGGTAATAAGCCTGAGGAATACTGGCAATTAGATACTTGACATCAAGGCTAGATGTAGTTTATATTTACAAGAAAATTCAAACAGGCCGGTAAGCCTTACCCCAGAAATTCCGTCGTAACCTACCAGGACTCGTGAATGAAGGAAAGAGAACAAAGCTCGCCCCTGAGCTTTAAACAATTACCAGTCGGTTTTGAGTTTCCACCGACCAGTTACGAACTGACCGAACCGGTCATTGCCAAGTATCTGGAGGCAGTGGGCGAAGAGACCGATTTCTTAACATCGGGGATTGTTCCTCCCCTAGCGATAGCGGCCTGCGCGATGACCGCGCTGTCGCAGTCATTCACGGTACCTCCAGGCTCAATACACGCTTCTCAGGAGCTTGAATTCCTCAAGATAGTGCCCATAGGGGCCAATGTCAGCTGCGGTGGTAAGATAGCCCAAAAACTGGAGCGGGGTAGCCTGAACCTAGTTATACTCGAGATCAATGTCACCAACCAAGCCGGGGAGAAGGTCTTGACCGGAAGAGCCACTATTGCCGCACCAAACTAGTAACTCGGGAGAGGAATGCCGGCTGTGAAAGAGAAACCGAATCTGTCAGATATCCACCAGGGTGATAGCCTACCCACCATAGTAAAGCACCCTACCCAGCAAAAGATTAATCTTTATGCCGAGGCTAGCGGCGATTACAACCCAATACATATCGACGAAGCCTTCGCTGCCAAAACTCCGCTGGGCGGCACTATTGCCCACGGAATGCTTATCCTAGCCTATGCTTCAGAGATGATGACCCAAGCCTTTGGTCAGAGCTGGTTTGAGGGAGGCAAGCTTTCGATCCGCTTCAAAGCACCCGTCCGCCCGCAGGATACCATAACCACCAGTGGCAAAGTCGATTCCATCGAGGATAAGGATGGTATCCCACTCGTAAACTGTAGCCTTGAGTGCCGTAATCAAAACGGAGACGTGGTAATCAGCGGGGGAGCCGTCGTCAAACTTCAATAACCTGGCGATGAAGGGAAGAGAGGGAGACGGTTTATGACCGAGCCTAAGCGCAGAGTTAGCATAGCCATCGATGCTATGGGTGGTGATTACGCCCCTCAGGAGATAGTTAGCGGTGCCGTAGACGCTGCCAAAGGGGGTAGCGTAGAGCCAGTTTTAGTTGGTCCACAGAGTATCCTAGACGAAGAGTTAGCCAAATATGACACCTCCGGTTTGCCGATCCGCTGCCTAGACGCCGAGAGCTTCATCAAAGAAGAGGAAAATCCAGCGCTGGTGGTACGCCGTAAGCCTAACTCTTCAGTAGCTATCGCCACCAAGTCAGTGAAGTCGGGAGAGGCAACGGCCATGATTGGGGCAACCGCCACCGGCGCACTGGTTACCAGTGCCCTGCAGCATCTAGGTATGATAGAGGGCATCGACCGCCCGGTAATTGGCGGGGTTTTTTCCACCTTAGCCCCCAAGACAGCCATATTTGACCTCGGGGTAAACATGGATTGCAAACCAAGCCATCTCTTAACCTTCGCAATTATTGGAACTATTTATGCTAGAGTGTTTTTGAATGTTCCGAACCCGACCGTGGCTCTACTCAATGTGGGTATTGAGGCGGGAAAGGGTAACCAGCTAGTTCGGGAGGCCTACCCTTTGCTAAAAGAGAGCGGCCTAAACTTTATCGGTAATGTGGAAGGCCACGCCATTCTTACCGGCGAGGCTAATGTCATTGTCTGTGATGCTTTCGTGGGTAACTGCCTCTTCAAGCTCGGCGAGAGTGGCGGGCCAATTGTCGCTGGCTACTTACTGGATAAGATAAAAAAGTATCCTATAATAAGTCAACTGCTGAGGGGCAAGGCTAAGAGAACGGTAGCTTCACTAGCTTCAGCTAACAGCGTTGGCGGGGGGCTTATCTGGGGGATTGATGGCGTCGTTGTTAAGATGCACGGTCATAGTAAAGCCCCGCAGGTTACCAAGGCGCTAGAACACGCCAGGATGGCAGTCGAGGGAGATGTAGTGAATTGTTTGAAAGCAGAGTTAGCCAAGATTAAAGAACACATCAATTTGTGAAAGGAGTTATTATGTCAGCTGTTGAAGACACCATTAAAGACATCGTGGTCAAAATTGTGCATTGTGACCGGGAGGTTCTTAAGCCTGAGGCTACCTTCCAGGATATGAAAGCCGATTCCCTGGACATGGTTCAAGTACTCGTCGCTCTGGAGGACGAATTCGGCATCGAAATTCCTGATGAAGATGCTCAGAAGTTCAAGAACTTCGGTGATTTTGTGGGCTATGTCGAAGCTAAGGTAGCTGAGAAGAAAGGTAATGCTTAGAGGCAAGGTCGCCCTAGTAACCGGGAGTTCCCGTGGCATCGGTAGAGCCATCGCCCTAAAACTGGCTAAAGAGGGAGCTGATGTCATCATAAATTACTTTCGTCAACGTGAAGCCGCAGAGCAAACGGCTAAGGAAATTGAAAAGCTAGGGGTAACCAGTAAGGTTATCAGAGCCAACGTTGGCGACCCGGAAAAGATCAGTGAGATGTTCGATATCATTGCCAGTAGTTTCGGGCGGTTAGATATATTGGTAAATAATGCCGCCTCCGGTCTACCCCGCTCGGCTCTAGACCTTGACACGAAAGCCTGGGCATGGACAATGGACATAAACGCCCGGGCTTTTCTCCTCTGCACCCAACGTGCGGTTAAGCTCATGGAAGGGAGGGGAGGTAAGATAGTTGCCGTCTCAAGTCTGGGCTCGTCTTTAGTACTGCCGGGTTATATCGCCATCGGTGTCTCCAAGGCTTCTCTTGAAGCCCTGACTCGTTACCTAGCAATCGAGCTAGCCTCCAAGGACATTTGCGTAAACACGGTAGCCGCCTCACTAGTGCCAACCGAAACTGGCCTGCTTTACGCTAGGGGAGGACGACCAGGAGCCGAGGCTCCGTTACCAACAACACCGGCGGGTAGACTGGTAAGCGCCGAGGATATTGCCAATGTGGTCGCCTTCTTGTGCCGTGAGGAAGCTTCCATGATAAGGGGACAGACGATTATCGTTGATGGCGGTACCTCTCTGGCATCCTTCAGTCTTATGAATAAAGGAGAAGCGCCTTGAATATGAAGCGTGTAGTCGTTACCGGAATGGGGGTCGTTTGCCCCATCGGCCTAAACATAGAAGAGTTCTGGCCCAACCTGGTAGCGGGAAAATCAGGTATCAACACTATCAGCTGTTTTGATACTACTAACTCCCCGGTAAAAGTAGCCGGTGAGGTAAGGAACTTCGACCCGACACAACACATGGAGCCGAAAACGGTTCAACGCACCCGGCGGGGGGTTCACTTTGCCATCCCGGCTACCAAAGAAGCCGTGGCTAAAGCCAAGCTTGATATGACCCAGGAGTCACCAGAACGGGTGGGTGTAATCAGCTCCAATATGCTAGAACATAAGTTCATCGCCGAAGGGTGGGGCTCACTTAAGGGGGGACGCAGAGCTGACCCACTCTTCTTTACCAAGGCGTCCCCAAGCGTAGTATCCCTGCAGCTGGGGATGCTCCTCAGAGCCAGAGGCCCAAATACCAGTGTCAACAGCCTCTGTGCCAGCGGCACTGATACTATCGGCACCGCCCTGAATTTCATCCGCCTGGGTTATGCCGATGTTATGATAGCCGCCGCCTCTGACGCCTCACTGGATGAAATGACCGTCTCCGCACTGAGCGTCCTGGGCGCCCTGACCAAAGAGCCCGACCCGGATAAAGCTTGCCGACCCTTTGACCTGAACCGCAACGGTTTTGTCTACGGAGAAGGGTGCGGGGTACTGGTGCTGGAGACCCTGGAGCATGCCCAGAAGCGAGGCGCTCCAATCCTGGCCGAGATAGCCGGGGTTGGCTGGATCTTTGATGCCTATGATGCCACCGCCCCCAATCCAGAAACCGAAGCCTTAGCCATGATGAACGCCCTCAAGGACGCCGGGGTAAGCCCGGAGGATGTGGACTACATCAACGCCCACGGCACCAGCACCAAGCTGAACGATGTCAGTGAGACCCGGGCTATCAAGATGGCCTTTGGAGACCGCGCCTACCAGATTCCCATAAGTGCCCACAAGTCCATGTTCGGCCACCTGATCACGGCTGGTGGTGCCGTTGAATCGATTGGTGCCATCTTAACCATAAATAATGGCATCATTCCACCCACGATACACTACGAGACCCCCGACCCGGACTGCGACCTGGACTATGTGCCCAATGTGGCTCGGGAGGCAGAGGTAAATATCTGTCTCAAGGATAGCTTTGGCCTCGGAGGACAGAATTGTTGCCTCGTCCTCAAAAAATATAAGGAGGCTTAAGAATGGGTAATAAGGAATCTCTAACATTAGAGGGCAAGGTTTCCCTGGTAACCGGGGCTTCCCGGGGCATAGGTAAGGCCATCGCTCTTAAGCTTGCCAGCCTGGGGTCCAGGGTAGCCATTTGTGACATCGCCAAAGAGACTGCCGAGAAGGTAGCCAGCGAGATAAAGGGTCAGGGGCAGGACGCCTTTGCCGTAGAAGCTGACGTGAGGGACAGCGAATCCGTAAAGGCTATGGTGGAAGCAATAACCAGCCGCTGGGATAAGATTGATATCCTGGTAAACAATGCCGGTATTAACCGGGATACCCTGCTGCTCAAGATGTCCGATGAAGCCTGGGATGATGTTATCGATACCAATCTGAGGGGAACCTATACCTGCACCAAGTTTGCCTTGCGCTCGATGATGAGGCAGCGTTGGGGACGAATCATAAGCATGGCTTCAATTGCCGGTATCATCGGCAACGTAGGACAGACCAATTATGCCGCTTCCAAAGCGGGCATTATCGCCTTTACCAAGAGCATCGCCCGAGAGGTGGGCTCCCTCAATATAACCGCCAATGCCATTGCCCCTGGCTTCATTGTCACCGAGATGACGGACAAGATGCCTCAGGAACGGAGGGAAGCCGTCCTACAATTCATTTCCCTAAGACGCTACGGCAAGCCCGAGGAAGTAGCGGAACTAGCCGCTTTCTTAGCCAGTGACCAAGCCAGCTATATCACCGGCCAGGTGATTGGCATTGACGGCGGGATGTTTGCTTAGATAGTAGGTAGCTGTACCTCAGCCGCCGAGGAGAACGCCACCACCCATGCAGCCCTGACGCCCAGCGCCAGGTCCCGCTTGCTCAATATTTGCCCTGAGCCACTCTTCAAGCCCCTCCCGACTCTTAGCTAGTGGCCCCTCTAACCTATCAATATTGACACCAAACAGGTAGCTGGTTGATTTATACATCTTGGCTGATTCTACCCGCAGATTGAAATCCTCAATCTGCCGAAAAGTTTCCGCTAGGGCACTACGGAGTGACGGTTCCAGAAAATCAATCTTCTCACTGTTCCTCTGCCAGCTACCAAGCTTCAGCTTCTTGGGACGTTTCTGGGTCTCAAACTTCTCCAGGGCCCTTTGATTAGCCACGACATCCATGAGCAGACTAGAGGCGATATCCTGAGGCGTCTTCTCTGCAGGGCGACGTCGCCTCATAACAAAGCTCAGTACAATGATAATAATTAAGGGTATCAGCCACTGCCATTGCCCACCAGCAGTATCAAAAGCACACGTTTCAAACATAAATTAGTCTCCTAGCTAAAACAACATAATCACCTAATTAAAACAGATTACGGGGAATATGTCTAGCCCATCACGCTAAACGCTATGACGCAAAAGAACCAGGCACCGAGTGCGCGAGACCGTAAGCAGCCGTAATTTCCAGGGGCCCGGCAGATCACATCCTTAACCAGAAGATTTAGGGTACTCCGGGGGAGGCATGGTATCACCGAAATAGAGCTTGACGTGAGGCCAGGGAATCTCAATCCCCTCTTCATCAAAGACTCTCTTTAGTCGCCTTCTAAATTCCCCCATGACCTCCCACTGCTGGAGAGGTTCAGTTTCACCAACCATCCGTATCGTTATGCCGGAGTTGCCGAACTCATCCACCCGGAGAAGCCAGGGCGTCTTTGAAATCATCAGTGAGCCCCAATGCGGGTGTTCGGCCATTTCCTCCCAGGTTCTTCTCATAATCGACATAACCTGGTCAAGGTCTTCCTTGTAAGCCACGCTGATATTGAGATGGGCTCTCGACCAGTCCTGGGTGAGGTTACTCACCGTTCTGATTTCGCCGTTGGAGATAGTATGTCGAGCACCGTCAAGGTCTCTCAGCACGGTTCGCCTTAAAGATAGCTCCTCCACTATCCCAGAAATAGTGCCGACCCTAATGACATCACCAACGTTATACTGGTTCTCAAGGTAGATATAAAACCCGCCGATATAATCTCTTATTAGATGTTGGGTGGCAAAGCCTATGGCGATTCCAATCACTCCAATGGCGGCTACGCCAGCCCAGACATTAACGCCCACTTGATTGAGAACGAGTATGGCCGCCAAAGTACCCAGACCGGCAGCTGAAACGGTGGTTATGAGTCGAGCTAGAGTCTGCACCCGCTTTTCCCTCTCCACCTTACGCTTGCCCTTCATCTGACGCCTTACCGTCCGCCTGATAGCAAAGGGGACAAAACGGCGGATGAGGAAAAATGCGCCCAAGCAGATACCAACGATGGTAAAAACCTTCCAGCCGTCTTGATAAACCCAACTAGCCGCAGTCTCCACCTTCCTGCTCCTCCACAATCGTTATGATAGCTGTATTATATTCCTAGTCAGGTAGACCTTTCAAGAGACTATCTCCCTAGTCACCCTTCCTTACCAAAAGACAGATATTACGGGAGAAGAACTTAAGCGGCTGGTGATAGGAGCTCTCGGGAAAGGACCTTAACACCTCAAAACCAGCTCTGGCTACCAGTTTCTCAAGCTCGGGGTAAGAAAACAGGTAGTAGTTGCGCCCTAGCGTTCTATCGCCCGTCCGCCAGGACACGGTTACCTCTTTGGGCTTAAACCAGAAGCGCTTCTGCCAGCGGTTCCACACCGTGATGAAGGCTTCACCACCCGGTCTAAGTACCCGCCGTAACTCCTCCAGGGCCAGCTTCCTATTTTGGCTACCCGTGATATGGTGGTAGGTCGCCACGGCAATCGCCCAGTCAAAGGCCCGGTCAGTAAAGGGCAAATAGGTAACATCCGAAAGGAGCAAATTTACCTGCAAATTGAACTTCGCCGCATACTTCCGGGCAAATTCCAGCATCTTAAGAGAGAAGTCCAAGCCATATAGCTCAAAGCCTTCCCGAAAGGGTAGAAAATCGGGGCCGTGAGCACAGCCAAGGTTAAGCAGCCGACCCCGCTGCCACCGCTCCGCCAGGGCTTCCAGCTCGCTGCGGAAGATGGACCAGTGCCGAAAACCATACCACCCCGGGGCTATCTGGTTAAAGATATCTCTGTTTGTTGCCATAATCCTTAATCTGCTAAACTGATTACGAGTATACTATGAAGAAATTAGCCAGAACAATATCCGGAGTTACCCCGGTAGCCGTAATGAGCCAGCCCAAGGGATGCCCGGGGCATTGCATCTACTGCCCTACCTACTCAGCCACCCCCCAGAGTTATACCCCCGAGTCGCCAGCCGTACTGCGAGCCAAGGAATGTGACTATGACACTGGGAAGCAGGTCAGGCTGAGGCTAAAAGCCCTCACCGAGATGGGACACCCCAGCGACAAGATTGAGCTCATCGCGATGGGGGGCACCTTCCTCGCTCAGCCCTTAGATTACCAGTATCAGTTTATTAGGGACTGCTTTAACGCCCTGAACGGCCGGGAGTCAGCAAACCTAGAAGAAGCCAAGAAGCTTAACGAGCTAGCCGATCACCGCTGCGTTGGGCTGTGCCTTGAGACCCGACCCGATTGGTGCGGGCCTGAGGAGATAGCGCGGTGCCTCGAGTTTGGCACTACTCGGGTGGAACTCGGTGTCCAGACCCTGGACGAGGACATCTACCAGCTAGTGAGGCGAGGACACGGGGTAGAAGACGTCGTCAGAGCCACCACCCGGCTCAAGGAACACGGCTTCAAGGTGCACTACCACTGGATGCCCGGGCTACCTGGTTCAACTCCAGAATTAGACCTAGCGCTATCTGAAAGGCTGTTCAGTGACCCCCGCTTTAGACCGGATGGCCTGAAGCTCTATCCCACCATGGTGGTAGCCGGCACCGAGTTAGAAAAGTGGTATCGTGACGGGCGCTATCAACCCTACCCTGATGAGGTAATGATTAACCTAGTTACCGAGATTAAGTCCATGGTGCCCAAATACGTCAGAATCTCAAGGGTGCTGCGTGACATCCCAGCTAAGTTCATCACCGGCGGCCTGAAGGACTCGTTGCGAGACGTGGTCAAGCAGCGCATGAAAGAAAGGGGTATCACCTGCCGCTGCATTCGGTGCCGGGAATACGGGCACCGAACGCAGGATAACTGGGAGATAGATGAACCCCGGCTAGTGCGCCTGGACTATGAGGCTTCCGGTGGCAGAGAGATTCTTCTCTCCTTTGAAGACAAAAACGAAACCCTCTTTGGCTTACTGAGACTCAGGATTGGGGCTCAGCCGATCGCTAGCCTGGGGCAAGAAGGTAACGGCAATCTCGCCATAATACGGGAACTACACGTATACGGACCTGAGGTCTCTCTTCACCAGCGAGACCCAAACTCAGCCCAGCACAAGGGACTGGGTAAGGCGCTACTAAAAGAAGCTGAGAGAATCGCCACTGATGAATTCCAGGCACCACAGATAGTAGTCTTGAGCGGTGTCGGAGCCAAGGAATACTATCGCAATGGGTTTGGTTATACAGAGCAGGGAAACTACCTGGTTAAGAGCCTTAAGACCCACCGTTCTCAGGCTTAGAGCTTACAAGCTAGTCGCTATCTCGTTCGAGCTGTCTCAGTCTCTCATCCCCGATACCAAAATGATGGGCAATCTCATGCCTCACCACCCGGCCTATCTCAGCAGTAATCTCAGCCTCATGCCGGCACCTAGCCTCAATCGGCTTCTGGAATATAGTTATCTTATCCGGAGCCACCAGACCATATTGACGGCCCCGCTTGGTCAGGGGAACACCCTGATAGAGACCCAGCAGCGTTTGGTACCGCCCCAGCCTGGCGCCAGCTAGCTGAGCCGGAGACGGAAGGTCCGCCACCACAACATCAACGTTGGTAAGCTTATCGCGAAACTCCTCGGGTAAGCCAGCAATCGCCTCCGCCACCAGCTCTCGGAATCTTTCCCTGTCCATAAACCCCTTTCCCGAGTTCTAGTGTAGTCTATCACCATTTATTCAAACAGAGTGAAAACTGAGATTCTCAAGGCTTCATCTTTGCCCATCACCCAGGATTAATCTTCCAGCTGGGTATACTTGCTCCCCCGTCGGTAGATGAAGATGTGCGAAAACTCTGAGTCGCTCATCGCCCCGTGCCAGTGCTTCTCTCCGGCCGGGATGAAGATGACATCTCCCGGCACGACCACCCTCTTCTCCTGCTCGGTAGCTACGATACCCTTGCCCGCGGTGACAATTAGAATCTGTTCGCTATCGTGAGCGTGGAATTTGAGCCTCACCCCCCGCCCAAAGTTCACCTTTTTAATGTCGTACTCCTGGCTATCGGGCAGGATAGCCTGTATCGTGACATCCTCCGACGTAAATAGCGGACTTACAAAAGGCTTCTTCTGAACTTCAGCTACTCGACTTACTTTCAAGGTTAACCTCCTCTGTTAATCAACTGTGTCTACAGGGCTGGCACCGGTGCTAACTCGGAGGCACCACTCTTAAGATAGTCTATTGCCCACGAGATAGCCTCCTCACCCTCAAGCTCGAGCTCGTAATCAGGAGTTATTCCCTCACCCTCAATAAGACGCCCCTCAGGAGTAAGCCAGCGCGCCGTGGTGATATAGAGCCCCGAGCCATCACTAAGCTTACGCAGCACATTAACACTCCCCTTACCAAAGGTGGTGGTGCCGGCAATGATAGCCCGCTCGTGGTCCTGCAGTGCTCCCGCCAGTACCTCACTGCCGCTGGCACTGAATTCGTCCACCAGCACCACCATCGGCAAATCGGTGGTAATCCGCTTGGGCCTAATGGACATAATGGTATGTTCTCCCTGATTATCCACCACATCGACTACGGTGCCCTCAGTCAAAAAGTGACTGGCGACATCAACTACCGTCGTCAGGACACCACCAGGATTACTACGGAGGTCAAGGATAATGCCCGCTGCGCCTTCAAGGGCTACGCTCTCCAATACTGATGATAGCTCGGTATCAGTGCGCGATGAGAAATGGGTGATGCTGATATAAGCAATATCTTCCCTCATCTCGAAATAGACGCTATCCACCTCAATCTCCGCCCTCACAATCTCAATCGCCACCGGCTCGCTTTCCCCCTCGTGAAGAACGAGAAGATTCACCACCGTTCCCTGGGGACCACGAACCAAAAGCACCGCCTCAGCCAGGCTCATGCCCGAGGTAGGCTTGCCATCAATCTCCAGGATACTATCACCCGGCCTGATGCCAGCACTATCCGCCGGAGTATTAGGAATCGGCGCAATAATGACTAGCTGGTCATCCCTAATCGCCACATGGGCCCCAATACCCTCAAATTTTCCCTCAAAGTCGCTCGAGCTCAGCTGGTACATCTCGGGGTCTAGATAGGCGCTATACGGGTCATCCAGCGCCTCCACCATGCCCTTGATAGCTCCCCGGCTTAGCTCATCGGCATCAAGGCTTTCCTGCTCCACATAATCCTGCAAGATGATGTTCCGTGCCTCGGCAACTAAATCCAGACCCTCAGTAGAGCTGGGGGGAGCCGGAATATTGATGGTCGGGAAACAAGCCACCACCAAGGATAGACCCACCAGCATTAGAACGATAACTATAATTCTTACTTTTGACATCAGACTCACTCTCCTCTTTCTTACCCTCAGAAATAGTATGCGGTGAACAAAGGAATTGTCAACAAAGTAGCTACTTTGCTCACTCGCCTGAATCGAATAGCTAATTACACACATGCTCGGCTCTGGTTATGCTACTAGATATGACTGTTATTTCCAACAGCCGCATAACTAGAAATTCACCTGGCGGTCATTCGAAATTAGTATGCGGATACGTCTAACGAGATAGACCTGAGAGCCTCTAAATAAGCATGCCGCCGGGCGTGCAAAAGCCTTGGTAAGTATACTAGGTGCTGATTAGACTGAAGCCAGCCGTTTTCAGTTATTAATTTCAACAATAAACCAACGTATATGGCTTAGTTACGCCAACGGCTCAGTACTTGTAAGCCCAGTGACTGCGTGTTAGAATAGAAGCCGATGTGTTCTTTCAATCTTGTACGAGTAGGCAAGGCCAAGATGACATAGGTAACAGAAGAGAGGAGCATTAAATATGGACTTTGACCTGACTGAAGAGCAAATCATGATTCGTAACCTAATGAAGGATTTCGCTGAGAAAGAAATTCTCCCAAAAGCACGAGATGACGATCGTAATGAGCGCTTTCCGAAGGATATACTAGACAAGATGGCACCACTCGGTTTCTTGGGAGCGCCGTTGCCTGAGGAATATGGTGGCTTGGGTATTGACAGTATTGCCTACATTTTAATGATTGAGGAGCTAGGTCGTGTTAGCTTTGCCTTACGCTCTATAGTCTCCGTTCATGTTTCCCTATTCCAGCAAACCCTTAACCGATGGGGAACCGAGGAGCAAAAGCGAAAGTATCTGCCACGCACTACAAAGGGTGAGTTATTAGGCTGCTTCGCGACTACGGAGCCAAACGTCGGTAGCGATTTATCTAGTATGGAGACCACTGCCGTGCTACAAGGAGGAAAATGGCGGCTCAACGGTAACAAGATGTGGATCTCAAACGGTGGGGTTGCTGATGTGGCTTTGATCTTCGCCCAAACCGACAAAGCTAAGAAACATCGGGGTATTGCTGCTTTTCTAGTGGAAAAGGACACCCCTGGATTCTCTAGTGAGGATATTCACGGAAAACTGGGGCTGCGTGCCGCTAATACCGCCGAGTTAATCTTAGAGGACTGTCTGGTACCAGAAGAGAATCTGTTGGGACAGGTAGGAGAGGGCTTCAAGATTGCCATGACCGCCTTTGATAATGCCCGCTTGTGTGTTGCTGGCGGCTGCGTCGGATTGGCTCAGGCCTGTATCGACGCCAGTGTACAGTATGCCCAGAACCGTCAGCAGTTTGGGAAGCCGATAGGAAGCTACCAATTGGTGCAGGAGATAATTGCTAATATGATTGTGGAGACGGAAGCGGCGCGCCTCTTAACCTATAGAGCCGCCTACCTCAAGAACAAGGGCATTCCAAATACTGTTGAGACCTCCATGGCAAAATACTACGCCTCAGAGGTTGCTCTGAGAGCCGCCA
The DNA here is from genome assembly GCA_964472625.1 of uncultured Dehalococcoidales bacterium. GTDB lineage: Bacteria > Chloroflexota > Dehalococcoidia > Dehalococcoidales > UBA5760 > UBA5760. Next base: position 30,287 of record CAYYLM010000009.1, on the reverse strand, counting down.
ATAACGCCATCCAGGTTCACGGGGGCTATGGTTTTTCTGATGAGTATCCGGTGGAACGTTATTATCGGGATGTCAAGGTAGCCACCTTGCTGGAGGGCACCTCCGAAATGCACAAGCTGATCATTGGGCGCAGTGCCACCGGCTTAAATGCCTTCACCTCTTAGTCACCCCTTACACTACAAGATAGTGGAAGGCATACGAAAAGGGAAATCACTAATACTGCTAGGGGGATAACTATGGAAATTAATAAGGTTAGCGTTGTCGGGGCGGGGGTGATGGGTATGGGTATCAGCCAGGCACTTGCCCAGCAGGGATTTTCGGTTAACGTAACCGATTTGAGTGAAGATATACTCGGCAGGAACCTGGATAAAACCCAGAAGAACCTTAAGTCACGTGTTGAAAAGGGGAAAATAAGTGCCGACGAAGCAAAGGAGGTACTTGCCCGGATAAGAACTACCACAAAGATGCCAGATGTCACCGACGTTGACCTAGTTATTGAGGCAGTGGTCGAGAACATGGAGGTCAAGAAGTCGGTTTTCGCTGAGCTCGATGAACTGTGCCCCACCCATACCATCTTGGCTACCAACACCTCTATTCTATCGCCTACTGAGGTCGGTTCCGCTACCAAGCGGCCCGATAAAACAGTTGGAATGCACTGGTTCAATCCAGCGCCGGTTATGAAATTGATTGAAGTCACGGCCGGTTTGAGCACTTCCGAGGAGACTGTTAATGCGGTCATGGAGTTTTCCCGAAAGGTGGGCAAAACCCCAGTTCGAGTGAATGAGGCTCCGGGAGGGATTGTAAGCCGAATTCTAATTGCCATGCGCAACGCAACGGTTGATATCCTGGCTGAAGGAGTGGCCAGCGCTGAAGATATCGATACTGCTATGAAATTAGGTGCCGGCTTCCCGATGGGTCCTTTAGAGCTTATTGACCTTATCGGAGTTGATATCCATGTCACCAACTCTGATAACCTGTGCCGAGAGCTAGGAGACCTTAAGTACCGTCCCCACGCTCTTCTCCGAAAGATGCTCAGGGCTGGCCATTTGGGTCGTAAGAGCGGGCGGGGCTTCTACGATTACACGAAATAGGAGGTTAGGGATGGTCTACAAACACATCGTCTATGACAAAGAGCGCGAGCTAGCTATCATTACTTTCAATCGCCCTGAGGTACGCAATGCCCTTAACTACCTCACCATCGATGAGGCTTTAGATGCGGCCGGACAAGCTGAGGCTGATGAGGCGGTGAGGGTGCTCATCGTCACTGGTGCTGGGGAAAAGTCCTTTATCTCTGGGGCGGACATAGGAGAATTGCAGCAGCGCAATATCTTAACCGAACTGGGGGAGCGCTCAGAGAGAAGGCGGGTGCTGGCCAATCTACTGGAGACTATGCCAAAACCCACTATCGCTGCCATTAACGGTTTTGCGGTCGGCGCTGGACTGGAAATAGCCATGGCCTGTACCTTGAGGATAGCTTCGGATACAGCCAGGTTTGGGGTGCCAGAGATAAACCTGGGTATAATGCCCGGAAATGGAGGGACTCAGCGACTACCCCGACTGGTGGGCAAGGGTCGGGCCATGGAGATGGTCCTCACCGGGGAACTCATTGATGCCGCCGAGGCATACCGCATTGGACTAGTCAATCAAGTGGTCCCCTTAGCCGAGCTGATGGATTATACCAAGCAACTAGCTAGGAAACTGGCCAGTAAATCACCTCTTGCTCTCAATATTGCTAAGGATGCAATCAATACCGGCCTTAATCTTAGTCTAGCCGAGGGTATTAGGTATGAGCAAAAGAACTTTGCCATCCTATGCGGTAGCGAGGATAAAAAAGAGGGTGTGGCCGCCTTCCTAGAGAAACGCAGCCCCACTTTTCAAGGTCGGTGAGCTGGGGTTCTCCAAAGAAGTAAAGTGATTTTGGGAGATATGATATGTCTGATAGAGAAGTAGTCATCGTTAATGGGGCTCGAACTGCCATAGGGCGCTTTGGTGGTGCTCTGAGGGACCTTACCGTCATAGATATCGGCGTCGCCGCCGCAAAAGGGGCCCTTGAAAAGTCTGGATTAAAGCCAGAGCAAGTGAACGAGGTCATCATAGGACATGCCCGTCAGGCCGGTGGCGGCCCCAATGCTGCCAGAATCGTCTCGATCAACGCTGGCATCCCGGCAAGTGTTCCCGCCTACGCCGTAAATCAAGCCTGCATCTCAGGCATGCTCGCCATCATACTAGCTTACCAAAGCATAACCCTGGGGAACTCGGATATCGTATTGTCCGGAGGTATGGAGCATCACAGCAGCGTTCCTTACCTGAATACGCAGATGCGCTGGGGGACGAGAATGGGTGATGTGACGCTGGTGGATGCTCAGTACAAGGATGGCTACCACTGTGGCATCGAACATGTGCATATGGGGCTGTTAACCGACGTTCTGGCCGAAGAGCTAGGCATTACGCGAGAGGAGCAAGACCGATTTGCTCTTGAGAGCCAGCAGAAGGCAGCCAAGGCTAAAGAGAGCGGCTTCTTTGCCAAGACCATAGTACCGGTAGAGGTACCTCAAAGGAAGGGACCCCCGATAGTATTTCAGGAGGATGAGGCCCCACGCCCCGATACGACCCTGGAGGGACTGGCTAAGCTCCGTCCTGCCTTCCGTCCCGAAGGAACCATCACCGCCGGGAACGCACCGCCTATCCCCGATGGAGCCTCAGCAGTTATCCTAGCATCACGAGAAAAAGCCAACGAGCTTGGACTTAAACCTTTGGCTAGAATCATCTCCTACGCGGTAACCTCGGTGGAAGCTAAAAGGTTTGCCCTGGGACCAGTTTCTGCCACTAGAAAGGCCTTGGAGAGGGCAGGACTGACCCTGGACGAGATTGACCTCATCGAGATCAACGAGGCTTTCGCCGCCCAGGTGATAGCGGTGAGTAGAGAACTGAAGTGGGACATGAGCCGGGTGAACATTCACGGAGGTGGTGTCGCTCTGGGCCATCCCACAGGCATGTCGGGAAACCGGATAACGCTGGATGTTCTGAACTCACTCGCTGAACGGGGGGGACGCTATGGGCTGGCTACTATTTGTGGTAATGGGGGCCATGGCGGGGCCGTGGTTCTAGAGTTAATCAAGTAAGGTGACACATTGATTTTGCCTTAGTCACACCAGCCCCGACCACAACCAAACCGCGACCCAGCTGGCGTTTCCTAGACAACACGACTCGCCCCCTCAAACTAACCTGTTACCCCCTTGAGCCTAAACGCAATCCACCATGAATGTAGAACACGTCACCAGCTACCGCCTCATTGCGGTAGAGCTCCATCACTAGGGACGCAATTTCCTCAGGCTCTATCAGGCGTCCGATGGGCACTTCCTGCAGGACTCGGTCAAGAGCCTTCTGATCCATGCCTTTGAGTATAGGTGTGGCAACGTAACCTGGGGCTACGGCAACACAACGAATTCGGTTACCTACGCCTCTTCTAAAGAACTCAGCCGTGATCACTTTAGACATTGCCGAAATAGCAGCTTTGCTGGATGAATAGTTGATTTGCCCGGCAGTACCTAAAGAGCCAACTGAGGAGATCAGGCTTATCAACCCCTTGCAGCCTAGATTGACCATCTGCTCAGCACATTCCCTGACCGTCAGAAAAACGCCGGTCAGATTGACATCCAAGACCGACTGAAATTGGCTAAGTGGCATCTTCTTGGTGACTTTACCCGTCTCCCGGTCAATAGATAACATGAGCCCGTCCTTAATTATCCCCGCAAAGGGAGCCACCAAGTTGATCGCCCCAAATCTATCTACGGCTAGCTTCGCCAGCGCTTGATTATCCTCTTCCTTAGTCACATCACAAACATGAGTGACAACTTGTCCCCCCACTTCACGGATTTCCTTTTCCACTCGCGAGAGCTTATCGGCGACGATATCAGCCAGGACTACCCTGCCCCCATGCTCAACCCACTGCTTGGCAAGCCCTCTACCGATACCATCGCCACCTCCGGTAATCACTGCCACGGCACCTGGTACCTCCAGCATTCCTTTTCACCTCCTCTTATACTATGTGTCATCCAGAGTCTTTTCTGAAGCTAAGCCCGTCCTACAGATCGATTTGACGGTTACTGCAATTCAGTAACCTAAATGTCCTAGGGTTGGGTAGTCATTTTTTCAAGTACGGATGAGCCACAGCCGGCGGTTACGTTTGTGCTAATCGCTCATAAGCCCAGTTAGACCGACTTGGGTGACATAATCATAATAAGCGCTTCGCCATCTATCACCACTTGCCCACTTTGATTCCGGCATACTGTCCTCAGCCTTACCCGGCTTTTTTCTTCTAGCTTTTCTATGACCTCGACTTCTGCCTCGACGGTATCTCCCAGTTTCACCGGGGCCACAAACTTTAGGCTTTGAGACAGGTAAATGCTACCGACGCCTGGCAGCTGGGTCCCGAGTACCGCCGAAATCAAGCCGGCCGTAAGCATTCCGTGGGCCACCCTCTCCTTGAACATAGTTGTTGCGGCGTACTTTTCGTCAAGGTGCAGGGGGTTAGTGTCACCAGAGATTTGGGCAAAGGTGGCTACGTCAGCCTCAGTTATTGTCTTACGCATCGAAGCCCTTTGCCCTATGTCAATTTGGTCAATTGTCTTGCCTTGCTGAATCATATTCCCTCCATGTTCGCGATTAATCCTGAATTACAGGACTTGACAGCTTCGAACTCCTAATTAACTGATTATAATGTGGTTCAGGATATCCACCAAGCCACCTAGGGATATCCCTTTCGCTCTGCGTAAACTTCGGATAACTTGCCCAAGATTTCTTATATTGCTCCAATACGTGCCTCAGGTCTCCGTTGACCCAATTCCCTAGTATATAATATGAAAAAACAATGGTCAATCTGACTGTCGCTTAACCACCTATAGGAGCATGAGCCCTCATCGCGTTAAGGAACACGGACTCTTTGATTGGGCTTCCCGAGTATGAAATCAGTTTTGGTATTACAACACGAACAACTGGTATGTCTATGTCGGGATGAGTCAAATTAACGATAATAACGTCGGTACCACTTTTAGCTATTTTGTTTAGGTATAACTCTATATCCTTTCTTATATCATCTGTGGATTGATTGGGGATTTCTTCAAGGTTAATAGCATCCTCTCGCCCTGATCCATCATGCGATAGCAAATCACCCGGGTCAAATTCAACAAAGACTTTTTGCCTAACTTTCTGCTGCTCTAGTTCAGTTAATGCTCTTAGTAAAGCTATCTCCGGATTAAGGCTTGTTCCTGAGCCACCAAAGTAGTTATGCTCATTCCCAATCTTGTAGCATATAAAGGCACCAAATGAAGCAATATTAAGCTCAAGATTTTTGTTCTGTATATAGAAAGCAAAGATGCGCTCTGGGGGCAGTACCTCAGTAATAAATTTTTGAATATGTCTATTCTTAGTATTTTTGAAGGTGACCATTGGCATGCTTCCTAGATTGCCTAGATTAAAAGCATAGTATAGTGCGTCTCTCTCGATCACCTCAGCGATTCCCTGCAAGATTGCCTCCTCCAGTGTATTCCCTGCTGAGAGACCGCCGGTATCATTAAACATGAAAGAAATGTTACTTTCAGATATATAGGGATAGTAGACGACGGCGGAGGGAATTAGAACTGGTGACTTAGTTATTAATGAGTAACCCCAACTCCATTCCTGACAAACGCTCTGAAGTTCTTGAAAACATCCCCGATTCCTCTCCACGCAGTTTTCACACTTTAGCGGCAAGGTCGGCAAATTAAATTCAGAGGGATGAACAGCATAGTCCCGCACTTCCTCATAAGTTGCATTAATAACCCTACTGTGAGGAAATCTCTGCCCGCAATATCTCTCTACGGCTTCCATCATCGCGCTTGCCTTTGATTGCTCCAGAGTCATCCCCTTACCAAAGCTTTCCTTAGGAGGATTATTCAAAGGAGTAGGCGGGGGTGCCCACTGGCAAGCCTGACGATGACATTTTGCTTTAACTGAGGCTTCATTTAGTCTAAAAATAGGAACACCATCGGTAAAGTTAGGATTAATTTGCTCTACTCTAACCACACCGATTCTTTCAAACACCTCCTCCACGGTTATAATGGTATCGGGTGGTAGCACAGTATAGCTACCAGTTTCAGTATGAATTATTTTCCCGCCCCTTAATTCTATGCTTAGGTCACTAGGTATCATATTTCCGCTCTCAGACTTAATATCGTTCTACCACTTTTTGCTAAAGCGACCCTTTCCGTTCTTTACACTATTGATCCTACGCATACCGACTCGACAATAGACCTAGTAGGTTCTGAAGCAAACCCCGGGAAGTAACACTCCAACTATTCCAGCTTTTCCCCGGCCCGCTCATATTCTCTTCGTCTGAGCACCTTCCTCATAGTTTTGCCATCTGGGGTCCTGGGGAGCTCAGAAACAAATTCTATCTCTCTAGGATATTCGTGCTTGCTTAAACGCGTCTTGACAAACTCTTTTATCTCTTTCTTTAGCTCTTCGGTTGGCTCACGCTTAGCTACAACGAAGGCCTTAACTACTTCCCCCCGATCTCTGTCGGGACTACCCACCACCGCAGCCTCTTCAACTGCTGGGTGCTGCTTAAGTACTTTTTCTACTTCAATGGGCCCGATCGTGTATCCTGCAGATATTATTATGTCGTCGATCCGGCTTTTGTACCAGAAGTAGCCATCCTCATCAACGTATCCAGCATCTCCCAATGTGACCCATTTGTCTCGCGACCGTACTGCTATCTTGCCCACCTCGAGTGGGGGTAGCTCCCTGCCCTCATCATCTATTACAGCTATCTTCCCCCCGGGCAAAGGCATTCCCAAGCTCCCCGGTTTGACGATCCAATCGTCAAAGTCATAATCGGCGAGAATTACGCCCACCTCGGTTGACCCATAGCACGACTGTATGATAAGGCCTAATCGCTTTTGGAAATACTGAATTACATCCCAGTCTAGTTTACCGCCAGTGTAGGTTAGCCGCCTGAGCTTAAGCTTGTAATCGTCAAGCTGGCCACAATCCATAATTTTCCGGTAGACGAGGGGCGCCGCAAATAGATTGGTGACTTCAAACTCCTCAAGCGCCTCAAGAACCCGTACCGGCTCAAACTTACCAGAGTAACTACCCATGGCATTCCCGTATATTAACGGTCCTATGGTTGCATACCAGATGCCCATACCCCATGCCGGTGATGATGGACAAAAATAGCTGTCATCCTCACGCAGACCGATACCAAACTTCACATGTACTGCCGCCATAGTGGCTGCCTTATGCCCGTACGGGACTGCTTTAGGTACGCCAGTGGTGCCGCTGGAGAACTGGAGGAAAGCAAGGGCATCGCCAGAAGTAGTAGGTTGGTAATGCTCATCTTCACTCTGTATTTGCTCTCGCAGCTCGTCAGCAATGACCACATGTGGAACTAAGCCTTCCTTAATCATCCCTATCTTGTCTCTCTCAATTACCACCATTTTGGCCTTAGCCTTAGTAACCCGGTACTCAATAGCTTCAGGACCAAAGAGTGGCGAGCAAGACACTGCTACCGCCCCCCTCTTCAATATACCAAATAGCGTCACGTAGAATTCCAGCGAGGGGTTCAGGACTATGGCCACACTGTCACCAATGTTTATGCCTAACCTCTCAAGCATATTGGCAAACTGCGACGTCAAACGAGATAACTCTCCGAAAGTATGGGTCTCTGTTCTTCCGTCAGCAAACTTCGTTCGCATCGCTATTTTGTCTTTAGGGTGACGGTCTAGGCATTCATAGGCTACATTGAGGTTATTACGGTTCCCATCAAAAACTTCCCACCTCTCGCTTAATTTGAAGTTCTCTCTAAACTCCTTGTTACTTTTATATTCCATGCGCATGTTCAATGGTCCTTCTGCATTGTATTTTTAAACCGGAGGGCAGCGGCGAAATATCGGCCTAGGAAAAGACCCCTTTACCAGTGCCGCGGAACTACTTTGCTGGTAGTCTTTTCTCCACTGGCCAAGTTCCCTTCTCTCTTGACGGAAGGGCTACGATTGAGTAACCGGGTACAGTATTCTCACCCCTTTGGTTAAGGGCGCTCGTTTCGATTCCCACGCAATACTCGCCATCTTGATCTACGTATTTCTTAGTTACCTTACCCCTAAACCATACTACGTCCGAAAGGTAGACGAAACGGCGGTATTCCGCATAATTCTCCTTTAACCACCCCTCATCCCCCATCCAGTTGGTGAGCAAATTGATTAGCCAGGACTGTCTCTGTACTCCCGCATCATAAGGGAAAGGAAGACCGGCCGCATTAGCCGCTGCCTTATTGTAATGAACACCATATATCGGTTCCCAGGCATGAGTCGCCGGGTCTCGAAAGCCCCAGGCTGGGTGCTCTTTGTAAAGGCGCAATTGAGCACCATGAGCTGCGATTTGCACTGGGGCAGCCCCAACGGAGTAAGCAATCATATCGGTCAAACCAAAGGGACCTTTGACAACCGGTGGCAATTCCTCTCCCAGCTCTACATCTTCCCAGTAGCGAACATTAGAGCCCCGTATTTCCTCTGCCAGAACATCTTCATCTACCCTGGCAAGCTCTTCCTCCTTCCAAGGATGGGGAAGTTCAATGCTAGCATATTTACCTTTCTGTCTCGCGGTTCGTCTCTCAGCCCTAATGAGCCAACTGTCAGTTTTGGCTACCACCTCCGCCCTTTGGTTATAAAAAATCGCCCTCTGGTATTCAAAGACGGTTCTGCTGGCAAACTTACTAGGTTTAACATCAAATCCAGTGAAGACACATTCAGGCGTGATAGTGTCACCTACGAATACAGGTTTGTAGAATTCCCAATCATTTCCCGAGTGAAAAGCATGGATACCAGGTAAGCCCTGAAGTACCCAAGTTGGGAATACACTGTAAAGCCAATTAGGAGGAGCCACCAGAGCCCCATACCTAGTCCCTCGGGCATAGTCTTCATCCCGATAAAGGGGATTGGAATCGCCAATTCCGTTTACATAATTCCTAATCGCCTCATAAGAGACTGTTTTGTTAAATATTTGTGAAATGCGGAGCTTCGCTCCAATCCGCTTCTCCCATTCCTCCACGGCTGCGTTACTGATAGTTCCCTCTGCCATTGGAGCTACAAAATCCCGACCCTTTTCTGTCATTAATAGTCTCCTCTCTTTCTATTCCTCAGATACAGCAATTTAGTCCTTAAAAGAGCGAACCTTCTCTAATACCCCTCCTTCCTCCTCAAGGTAGGCAGCTAATATTGCATTGCACCTGGGACATCTTCTCTCTTTCACATTTCCATAGTCGTTGTGAATGATTTTTACTTGTGGCACCACCACTTCACCACACCATACACACTTCACCTCTGTTTCCACACACCACCTCCTTATTAAATTTGTTGGCATAGATTACTTCATGGGGCCAATCCACGTACCAATCTCGGAGAGCCGGGCATCTACGACGATACTCCTCTCATCTATTCTCCACTTTATTCTCCCTCTAGATAGCTATCGGCCCACTGGACCGCACTATGAGTACTGTCGTCGCAGAAATGTAACCACCCGTCTCATACTAAGATTTCATGAGGTTGCTTCTTGGTTACTTCAGTTTTTTCACTTCGCAGCATCATAAGGCTTCATTCAGTTGCATGCTAGCGAATCGGTATAAGGTATAAACTGATACCCTTAGTATAATGTGGTAAATCTGGTTTCCTAAACACGCCACCTAGGTTTCCAAAATTGTCAGCTAGATTTCTTCCTAGATCATCCCTCTCAATAGTGACGGTATTTCACTGAGAGTTTTGGCTACCGGTACGCCAACTCGGCTGAAAGCACCTATCTTGCTCTCAGTTGTTCCCCGATCCCCCATTACTATTGCTCCTGCGTGGCCCATGCGTTTACCGCGAGGTGCTGTTCTACCGGCAATGAAAGCTGCCACTGGTTTGGTGAATTTCTTCTCTCCAATATACTCAGCTACTTCCTCCTCCATCACACCTCCAATTTCACCGACTATGAGCACAACCTCAGTCTGCTTGTCCTCTCTTAGAAGTTGCAGGACTTCCACCGTTCTTGTGCCGACAACTGGATCACCACCTATTCCAATAATTATACTTTGACCGATGCTCTGTTCCGTGAGTTGCTGAGCCACTTCATCGATCAATGTCCCGCTCCTAGAAACAATGCCTACCGATCCCGGCGTAACCGCTGATCCAGATATCAGACCCAGACTTGTCTCCCCAGGGACTATCATGCCCGGACAGTTTGGACCGATGTATCTAGTACTGCTCCGCTTAGCGTAAGCCTTAATCCTCAGCTCGTCATGAAGAGGAACCCAGTCAGTTAATATAACCATAAAGGGGATCCCGGCATCTATAGCCTCAAAGGCTGCATCTTGCACAAACGGTGCCGGCACAAATATTAAGGAGGCATCTATATTGTGATTCGCCACTGCTTGGCGGACGGAATCATATACGGGAATATCGAATTGTTTTTGGCCTCCCTTCCCCGGAGTAACGCCGGCTATGATTTTCGTGCCATACTCTAGCATCAGCTCCGTTTGCCTTGCTCCGAAGTTACCGGTAATTCCCTGTACTAGGACCTTTGTATCTTTATTAGCGAATATAGCCATTTCTCTGCTCCTTACTTCGCCGCTATTCTTACGGCCTCGTTCACACCTTCTTCAACACTCAAATGTAATTTGATTCCGGTACCCTCGAGCAACTCTCGAGCCCGTTTCTGATAAGACTCCCTTCCCCGCATAACGGCAACTACGGGAATCGCAGCTCCCACTTCGTTTACAGCTTCCATGAATCCTTCCGCCACGGCATCTGGCGGGCTCATCATCATTCTAGCCATTACGAGGATTACTTTTAGACGCGGATCTGATTTTGCTTTCCTCAAGAGTAGACCAACACCCTTTTTCATTCGTTCCCGGGACAAGCCTCCACCGGTCTCCAAGAAACAGCCGGCATGCCCTCCTTTGTAGTCGATCATATCTAGAAGAGACATAGCTAGACCGGCCCCATTCGCCATAACTGCGATATTGCCATCCAGTTCCACATAATTGGCTCCGGCCTTCGCTCCCTCCCTCTCCCAAAAATCCTGAATACGATCGACAGCCACTTTTTCTAACTCTGGATGCCTGAAAAGCGAGTGGTCATCTATCTCACACCTAGAATCGGCCGCGACTAATTTGCCCTCAGTAGTTATCACCAGAGGATTAATCTCAGTAATGCGCATATCGTAAGATTCAAATACCTTATAAAGTTGACATAGTATGCTACTAGCTGATGCTAGAGCTTTACCGGTCATCCGTGTCTGACTTACAAGATTTATTGCTTCATATCCCCTCAAACCGTACATTGGATCGACAAGACTACTAGCTATACTTTCGGGATTTTCCCTTGCCACTTCCTCAATTGCTATGCCACCTTTAGCGCTTACGATAGCTATCGGCATACCACTTACATCATCAATGGTTACGCCCATATATATTTCATTCTCAATATCAAGCTTCTCCTCAACCAGCAGTTCGTTGACCTTGTAGCCCATCAATTCCATGCCCAACTGCTGCTGAGCAATCTCTTCGGCTTCCTTCGGTGTCTCGGCAACCCTTATACCACCAGCTTTGCCACGTCCTCCGCCTAGTATCTGTGATTTCACCACAACTTGCTTGCCAATACTAACCGCCGCCTGCCGTGCTTGCTCTCCCGTATTGACCACAATTCCCCGTGGAACAGGGATACCATATTGCTTAAACATTTCTTTCCCTTCGTACTCATACAATCTCACGTTTTCTTTACCTCCCTGAGTTTACTATTGCATGCCAGCAATACCGCGGGGAAAATCACTAGTCTAGGACAATTTTGCCACACTTTACCCCTAAATGTCTAGCCAAGAATCTGGAAATCTTCGGCTGGAACCTTTTTGGGTAGGCGCTACTAAACAAGCTCAAAATTATTGACAATACTGGGTAAAGACAGATAATATGTCCCAAGTTATTGGATGGTTACTGAGCCCTAGCAAGATGCTGCGTTTATACCTAGAGTACACTAGAATACTAAAATGAAGAAAGAATAAGGAGAGGCGAGTGAATATTGGTTTTATTGGTATTGGGCAAATGGGAGGATACATGGCTCAGCACATACTGGACGCCAGTTATGACCTTATCGTCCACGACTGTATAAGGGAAAAGGCGCAGCATCTGTTAGAAAAGGGTGCTAAGTGGCGGGATACCCCCGAGGATCTCGCCAAATCTTGCGAAGTTGTTCTGTCCTGTCTTCCCGGTCCTATCGAGGTGGAGAAAGTCATTTATGGTGAGAATGGGCTTATAGCCGGCTGGAAAAGAGGAGACATATACATAGACATGAGTACTAATTCGCCTACTACCATACGTCGAGTAGCAGAGGATGCCAAGAACAAAGGAGTGGAAGTATTGGATGCACCAGTCAGCGGCGGTACCCAAGGAGCTGCGCAAGGGACATTAGCCATAATGGTGGGCGGCAGGGCACATTCTCTAGAAAGAGTACGAAGTATTTTACAGGTCATCGGTAGCAAGATATTTCACGTTGGTGACGTTGGCTGTGGTAATATTGCCAAGCTAGTCAATAATATGATTGCCATTAGCTGTGCCGCTATCACTGCTGAAGGTTTAGCGCTGGGTGCAAAGGCTGGTATTGAAGTAAATAAACTCTGGCAGGTAGTGACGGCAAGCAGCGGGAACAACTACATGCTAGAACACAAGTACCCCTTAACAGCTTTGCGAGGCAACTTTGAACCGGGCTTCAAGATTACCCTTGCCCTGAAAGATCTCAGTCTGGCCCTCGCCCTGGCAAAAGAGCATAGAGTGCCACAACCACTGGCGGCTACTGTGGAGCAGAGATTCCTTGAGGCAAAAGCTAGTGGGCTCAGTGAGAAGGACTGCTCAGCCATAATCGTGCCGTTGGAGCGAATAACAGGGGTGGCAGTGCGAATGCCAGGCAATTAACATAGCCCAGAGAATAGTAGCGTTTGAAGAAACTGATGGTAGGATCTGATGATGAAAGTGATCAAGACAGGCGAGATTGAAGCTCAAGATTGACAACAAATTGGTACACTGGTAATATTTGGTGTACCCAATTACCAGTGACATACTAGATTATGGAGCTAGTAATACCCCGAAAGTGTAAGGCAGTTTGGCAAGCTGGGTTATAGTGAGCATTTCTCACAACGATTGCCAACATCTGGTTAGTAGTCGCATTCTCTAGATCGCTATCTGCCATCATAATGGCCTGGAACATAAGAGTTACGAATGTCATTCGAGTCACTACCATATGTATTACGGATAGTTCCATGTCTCCTAGAGGAAAATGTGGCTTCCTCAATTTAATTCAAGTGAGGTATTTTGTGCTATGTCAGAAGACAGCATATTGACCCCAGATATAAAGGCAATGTTAGGTCTGGAGACAAACTTACCAGATCTTGAGCCGATCGACAAGACAACTATTATTCGCTATGTACAGGCTATCTCGGACTCAAATCCTCTCTATATTGATGAGGAGTACGCGAAAGAAACAGTTTATGGTGGCATCATTGCGCCACCAGCCTTCATATTTGATGTCATACCCACTGCTACCGAGATTGGTGATGATGGTCGTGACGTAACCAGGATAGCCTTACCCGGATTTAAAATCGCTCGTGGCGGCAACGAATATCAGTTCCTCGAGCCAGCTAGGCCAGGTGATGTGATAACGCGCAAGAGGAAAATCGTTGACATATTTGAGCGAGACAGTAAGAAAGTGGGGAAGATCATATTCATAGTCTACGACACCACTTATAGTAATCAAGATGCGAGGGTTCTTGGAATTAATCGAGAAACCCTCTTGTTCTTCAAATAGTTTATAAAGGATAGGAGTATGGAAAAGGTCTCGTTTAGTAAAATATCCGTAGGGGATGAAATCCCCGAGCTGGTCAAGAAGGTAACCCTGATCGACTTGCTACAGTACGCGGCAGCTACCTGGAATTTCTTTCTGACTCACATAGACAAGGAATTTGCACAGAAACAGGGTTTCCAACAAGTTAATATTCCCGCTGCGTATTTTGGGGCATGTTTAACCAAGTTGGTATCTGACTGGATTAAAGATCCGGGACAGATCAAGAAACTCGGTTACAGGGTAATTAGGATGAGCTTTGTTGATGATACTCTCAAATTTAAGGGTAAAGTTAGTAAGAAATACCAGGAAGCCGGACAAAATTTTGTAGATTCTGAACTTTGGGTAGAAAATCAGGACGGAGTACAAGTAGCAACCGCTACAGCAACCGTTTCAGTTCTAGGCTAGATAGTAAAGACGGCAATCCCTCTGATTATTCGTAAGCCACTTTACCAATGAGAAAATATGTGGCTCCTTTAGAGTGTTGCCCGCATGAAATAGGGGGCGTCCTAGTGGACGCCCCCAGAGTAAGCCCTTCCCCTTTTCAGATTACTTCTCACACCCTTTAGCGTTCACGTGTCACCGGTATACGCCGCGTTCCTTGAAAAAGTCTGTCATCGCCTTCACGTTTTCGGGCTTTTCATCGATTAGTGGAACTTCGGGATTCAGAATGTAGCCTCCTCCTTTGCCCACAACATCGATGAGTTTCTTACAATACTCTTTAACTTCCTCAACGGTGCCGGTGCATAGCAGCGAGCTTGGCGGACCACCAGTGAGACACGCTACGTCGCCCAAGACTTCCTTCGCCCTAAATATGTCCCTCTCAATATGGTACACTACCTTCCCCTTGGGTACATCCCTGATGATCTCCAGACGCGATGTATAATCTCCTTCAGTAAATATAAAGGGCGTCAATCCCGCATCAATGATTCCTAATATTACCTGTCTGAAAGTTGGCCAGTAGAAGGTCTTGTATTGCTCCTCAGACATCAGCCCCTTAAAGCCTTTGTGAGGAAAGATTGCCACTCTAGAAGTACCGGTTGCCTCGGCACCATCTACCGCCGTCTGTATCTGCCAGGGGGTTACTTTCTCAATAGCTTCCAAAAGCTTATCGGGATTTCGATACATATCTATCATTGCCCCGCGTGTACCCCTCAAAAAATTGGCAATAAAGTCGTAGGGTACCGAGGCCACGTTTCTAAAAAATGCTGGAAACCCCATCTCTTCCATCTCGTCGATAAACGCGGTGAGAGAGTTGAGCCAGTTAAGAGACTCGGCGCTCGCTTTGGAAAGAGACTCAAGAGCCCCGAGAACTTCTGGGGTACCAACAACGGGAAGGGCATCAAATAGCCCTTGATAGTGAGTAATTATACCGTGTATCGGTGGCAGCTTGGTTAGAGGGGCTAGCGCTCCGATTATCTTCGGAAGATATGCCCTTATCATGTAATCAGATGGGTCGTCAAGGAACCAGTCGTAGTCTTCGGCCCGCATGGGTGCGTATACTTCTCTCTCCCCCTCAATTACCTGGCCAGGTTCAACGAACTGGTAAGGGGCAGTGGGTTTAACTCCATGCCCAGGCCACCTAAGTGCTCTGTAGTCAAGGTGTTCAAACACGTACCCCGAAAGAAGCAGTGGCGGATAATACCCATCCCACTCAAAGTCGGAAAGCGTTTTTTTCCAGGCTATGTAAGTCTTGTTGTAGTCGTACATGGCTTCTTGGACAGTTATTCCAGCATATTTAAGGGGGAAGAAACCAGGGTGAGGTACCAGTGGAATTCTATCGGGCACTTTTAGCTGAATGGCGTCTTCTACTCTTTTGACTCTTTCCTGGTACAATTCTTCCGGTGTTTTCGCCATCTCACATACCTCCTACCCATTTTTTGGCTAGTGATACTGCCGCCGCTGCGTCTCTCCCGTAGGCGTCAGCACCGGTGTACTTCCTCACCTGGTCATCAATTAGACCTCCGCCAATCATAATCTTTACTCTACCTCGCAGGCCAGCATCTTCTATGGCGCCTACCGTTTCCTTCATTGAATCAAAGGCCAGGGTCAAAAATCCGCTCAAGCCTACGATACCAGCGTTAGTCTCCTTTACCTTGTCAACAAACTTCTGGGCTGGGACATCCACGCCAAGGTCATAGACTTCAAAACCAGAGATATCCAGCATGAATGCCACGATATCTTTGCCTATATCATGTATATCACCAGACACAGTGCCAAGAACAAGCTTACCCAAGCGCTTAACCTCAGCAGCCTTCGTTAGTTTCGGCCTAACCATAGCGGTTATTCCCTTCAAGATCTCACCGGAATATATTAGGTCTGGGATGAAATATTCAGACTTTTGAAAGCGCTCACCAACAGTTTCCATGGCGCGTCTGGCATCGCCCAGGATACTGAGGGGATCATCGCCGGCATTCAGTCTATCTTGGGCAATTTCTAGGGCCTCTTGTTCCTTCAAATTGGCTAAGGCACTAACTAAGTCCCTAGTCATGATTCTTTAACTCCTTTCTCCTAGGAAGGGGTAGGTTGGTCTTTCCTGTATTAGCCTCATCTTAACCTCCTCTAATTTAACTGAGGTAATGGATTTTTAGGACTGCCCTGCTTTTATCAATATACTCGTTCCTACTTTTATGCCCATCTTTCCAGCGGATGTGATAACTTTTAGGTTTGAAATTTTGTTAGCCACCGCCTATAACCGGAACTACGTCTATCCAGTCCCTCTCTTTGAGAATATGGTTGAGATCGCCGATAGCTTTACCGTTCTTCAAAATGCTAATAAGAGGATTGATCGAGCCAGTAACGCTAAACAGGGCGCAGTGGCGCTCTTCTGAGTCACATAATTGCTGCAGCACGTCCTTAACATTGGCACCCTCTCGGAGCTCAATG
The DNA here is from genome assembly GCA_964472625.1 of uncultured Dehalococcoidales bacterium. GTDB lineage: Bacteria > Chloroflexota > Dehalococcoidia > Dehalococcoidales > UBA5760 > UBA5760. The sequence continues at coordinate 13,500 of CAYYLM010000009.1, read as the reverse complement.
TCTCTGGTTTCTTTGCCGAACAGGTCGTCCAGCCCAAGATAGAAACTCACTTTTATCTTCACGAGTCAGGGCAAACTCCCTTCCATGGTTTATTGATTAACTCGCTCTAGAATTTAGCTCTATCCTATTCCCCAATTTAGGTGGCTGTCAATCTGCTCTAAAAGTACCGAGCCGGGCTTCAGCACTCTTGGCTAGCGAATCTACTAAGCAGGATGGAGCCTACACCCTGTGGGGGCTGATTACGGCTGCTTTGAGTGACTTCAAAGACTAATGGCGTGGTGGGCAACCGAGGTAGAAAAACGGTCAGTGAGCCATTCCGCATAACCAGAATACAGTTCTTTACTTTGTCCGCCCTGATTAGTTCGAGAGCCCTAACAAAACCCTCAGGGCTAAAAGAGTATCGGACTGTAACCCAAAGCTCTTGGTGAAAGTCTACTTTCCCAGATATCGTTATTTCGGCTCGGATAAAGCGTTCTCTTCCAGTGCCTTAAGCACCTTTTCTGGGGTCACCGGAACCTCGTAGAACCAGATGCCGATAGCATCGTGAATGGCACTAACAATAGCCGGGCTAGGAGGGTTTGATGTCATCTCCCCTATCCCCTTGACTCCATAGACATTTTCTGTCGAAGGGCATTCTAGGATTCCCTCCTCGATATCTGGGACATCCATTGCCGTGGGGATAACATATTCTCCTAGTGTCCGGGGAGCCCAGTCCAGTGAGGGATAGTAGGGGTAGAGATTCTCCATCAGGGCAGCCCCCATCCCCATCACGGCACCACCTTCAATCTGGCCCTCCACAAGGAGCGGGTTGATTGCCCTGCCTACGTCATAGGCGGAGACCAACCTGAGTACATCAACCTCGCCGGTTTCGGTATCCACCTCAACTTCAGCCAGCATCGCTCCCCAGGCAAGTGTGCAATATGGATCGCAGGCCCCAGTTTCTGGGTCTGGTTCGGAGGCAGCGCGCATATAAGACCCACGCCCAACCACCAGCTTTCGCATAGCATGGTGTGCCTTATGGGCCACACGAGCGATAGGCACACTGCGCTTAGGGTCGCCTCGAACAAAGATGGCTCCGTCAGCCGCTACCAGTTCTTCGGGGGACGCCTTGAGGTCAGGAGCCGCCACCTCAAAGAGAATTGCTCTCGCTTCTCTAGCCGCCTGAGCAACGGCGTTACTATCGCAAAACGTCACCCGGCTGGCACCAGTGCCAAATGAATACGGGGTATTATCGCTATCTCGGTTGTACACCTTCACCTGATCGTACCTGATACCTAATTCCTCAGCTGCCACTTGGGCCATCACGGTTTGGCATCCCTGGCCAAGATCAGGAGAGCCAAAAAGGAGGTCCACCGAGCCATCTGGTTTGACCCTAACCATAGCCTGGCTGAGATCGCCACCCTTGCTGGCTCCGGTGGGATAACAATCAACGGCAATACCGATACCTCTTTTCTTCATTTACTGCCCCTTTCCGCTGAGGTCATTGACATCAGTCTATCTGGCAACTTAACACCGGCTTTCTTAGCCAGCGCCTGCATTGTCTCAATCAGGTAAACGCTATCCAGGGGGCGTCTGGTGGGTGTTTGATCACCATGGCGATAGGCGTTAATGAAGCGGAGTTCCCATGGGTCAATACCTAACTGTGAGGCGATTCTGTTCATCTGCCCCTCGATAGCAAAGGTCCTCGGGGTAATGCCAAAGCCACGCATCGCGCAAGCTGGTGTCTTATTGGTATAGACACAGTAACCCTCAACGTAGACATTAGGAACAAAGTAGGGGCCGGTTGCCAGGAAGCAGTGTTTATCCACCACGTAGGGATTAAAAGAGGTGTACGCTCCAGCGTCACGGATGCTTCTAACCTGACGGGCTACAATGCGCCCGTCTTTCTTGACCCCATCTTTGATTTTGATACGCCAGGCACCTCGGTAGATGGAGTAGAGTAAGTCCTCCTCCCGTGTCCAGCGCCACTTGACCGGCCGGCCAGTCTTTAGGGCCAGAATGGCCGGAATATGGTCAGCCTGAATGTTAAGCTTACCGCCAAAAGCGCCGCCGCAGATGCCACCGATATATTTAATGTCGCTGAGGTTGGTACTACCACGCTGTCGGGTTCGCCACGCCCATTTGACGAATCTGATATCATCCGGCTCCATATGCAGCACGTCAGCAAGCCAGCTCAAGGTGAGGTGCAGGGACTGGGCCATGGTGTAAATAGTAAGTCTACCATCGGCTTCGGGGACTGCCAAACTCGCCCAGGGCTCTATAGGAGCATGCTCTACTGCCGGGTGGAAATATTCTCCCTCAATTATGTAGTCCGCCTCTTTGAAACCAGCCTCTATGTTGCCAAAAACAATTCTCCGAAATGGATACTTACCAAACATATAAAGGTTACCCTCAGGCCTCACCTTCGGGGCATCAGCCTTCATCGCCTCCAGAGGATCAAGCACGGCTTTCTCTTCCTCAATGTCAACCTTGATTTTAGAGATAGCTTCCAGGGCGGTATCTTCATCTACTGCAGCTACGGCAGCGAGAGGCTCCCCTTTGTAGCGGATAGATAAAGCGAGGATAGGAATGTCTTGGTGCATATTGGGGACATCCTCATTGGTGATGACACCTACCACGCCCGGTAAACGCTCCGCAGCGGAGATGTCAATGTTGCGGACTTGACCCTTAGCTACCGGGCTCCGCAAGACCTTAACCGTTAAAGCTCCCGGAACAGAAATATCATCTACATACCTTGTTTCCCCGGTTACATGAGCCAGCCCGTCGTAGCGCTTCTCCCTCTTACCGATGACCTTGAATGCCATCAGCTTACCTCCTTTCCAGCTACCACGCCTCTTGTCTCCCTTAGTTCCCGAGCAGCTGCCATTATTGCCTCGATAATTTTTACATAACCAGTACAACGACACAGATTACCGGAGAGTGCTTCTTTAATCTCTTCCCGCGTTGGATTTGGATTCTCATCCAGCAGTGCTTTGGCGGCGATAAGCATTCCGGGTGTGCAAAAGCCACACTGCGCGCCGTAGTACTCATAGAATGCCTTCTGCAGGGGGTGTAGTTCCCCCGGTTTGGCTAGCCCTTCAACGGTGATAACTTCACAGCCGTCACTAATAAAGGCATTGGTAATGCAGGATTTGACCAGCCGACCATTGAGCAAAACCGAGCAGGCCCCACAGTCGCCAGTGTTGCAGCCTACCTTAGGTCCGGTGATGAGTAGCTTATCCCTCAGAACCTCAAGTAGGGTAGCAGTCGGTTCAGCTTCTACTTTGTAATCGCGGCCATTAACTTTGAGTTTCAACGTAGGCATAAAACCAACTCCTTCTATTCCAAGATTTGGCTGAGAAGCCGCTTGACCAGATTCTCGCTGACCTTGCGTCGGTACCAGGCTGTGGCCCGAACGTCGTCAATGGGATTTGTTTCCTCAGAAGCCGCTTTAGCCGCTTCCGCAATGAGGGTCTTGTCTATCTTTTGCCGCTCGAGCAAACTCCCGGCACGTTTGGCCAGAAGGGGAACAGGGGCTACTGCTCCCAAAGCGATACGGGCGTAACGACAGAGGTTACCCTCTATCTCTAGAGATATCGCCACTGATATTACCGAGCAAATGTCAGACTTCCTCTTGCCAAGCTTATACCATGCCCACCGGCTATTCTCGTTCTGTGAAGGGATGAGCACTTCCTGCAAGATTTCACCGGGCTTAAGGACAGTCTTGCCGGGGCCGGTAAAGAACTCCTCCACCTTAACCTGCCTCACGCCACTCACGGATACCAGATTCAGTTTTGCTCCTAAGGCAAGCAGGGCAGTTCCTGCATCCGCAGCCGGCGAGGCGTTTACCAGATTCCCACCGATGGTACCCATGTTCCGAATTGAAGGGGAGCCGATGTGCCTAGTTGCTTCCACCAGAAGTGGCGCCTTCTCCTTCACCAGTGCTGACCGTACAATGGAAGCATGATTCGTCATGGCACCTATACTCAAGCTGTTCCCTTCCACTCTGATGTAGTCCAGTCCGCAGTTGCCAATGTAGACCAGTACTTCAGGGAGCAGCAATTTGCGGTTAACGGCGACCATCAGATCGGTACCGCCAGCGAGTATCCTAGCCCGTCTCTCATACTGTGCCATTAGGGCACAGGCCTCTTTCAAGTCAGCTGCCCTGTAAAATAGGGTATTAGCCATATTTAACTCCTCCTACTTCACTGGCTAGAATCTTCTTAGATAGCTGGATTTATAGTGACCACAACATTGCTGGCCAGATTGATTTTCTGACTTTGCCAAAGGGAAGATTTGGCTATTAAACAGCTTTTAGTCACTTAGTTTAACTCTTTTCGAGAGTCTCGTCAACACCTGGCATTTATGGTTCAGACTTAATTTCGGAAATAAATGACCAATTATGGTCACGTATTATAATATTATATAGCATTATTCGCTACAAGATGTGGCTATTGCCAGAATACCGCCCTCAACCGGCCGTTCTCACGCTAGTGACTTCCGGGTTTACGAGAGATTTGGGGAGTTCGCCGCTGAAGGCCCGGGTAACCTCTGGGGCCACCCTCTCCCCAAGTACCCGAACGGACCGTTCCGAACACCAGGCGATGTGTGGCATAAAATGTTGACAGAGGCATGGCGTAGGGATTATAATCAACTTTGCTCGCATAGCACCCTTGGATACCGACCGCCGGCTCCGGTAACAATAAAACCAGTTCTTATGCTGGTAACGCTAACTTAGAAGATGGTAGAACTCATGGGGGTAGGTCAGGGGTTTTTTTTTAGGGTCCAATTGCAGCGAATTAGACACCCCCTAACACAAATGCTTAGTAAGCTATCGGAGGTTTAGTTAAATGCCTAAGAAGAACATCATCGATTTTGCCGAGATGAAGCGGAAGGGGGAAAAGGTTACCTGGATTACCGCTTACGATTTCCCCACAGCCAATTTAGTAGAACAAGCTGGAATCGACATGATCCTAGTTGGAGATTCCTTAGGTATGGTAGTCTATGGGTACCCGGGCACCATACCCGTAACTATGGAGCAGATGATCTACCACACTGAAGCGGTGCGCAGGGGAGCGCCCAATACCTTTGTCATCGGTGATATGCCCTTCCTCTCCTATCACAAGTCGGTAGAGGACGCCATTAGCAATGCCGGTCGGTTCTACAAGGAGGCTAGTGTTGATGCCATAAAACTCGAGGGAGGGAAAAGGGTAGTACCACAGATACGGGGTATTGTAGATTCTGGTATGGTAGTGGTTGGCCATATTGGCCTAACCCCACAAAGCTCTGCGCAACTGGGAGGCTTTAAGCCACAGGGAAATACTGCCGAGCAAGCGATGACTCTGCTTGAGGATGCCAAGGCTATCGAGGCAGCGGGATGTGCTCTACTCCTCGTGGAAGGTGTGCCACCGGAGACTGGCAAGGTGATCACGGAGGCACTTAGCATACCGGTATATGGTATTGGGGCTGGACCCTACTGCGATGGGCAGGTCATAATAGTAAGTGACATGCTCGGTCTTTTTGAGATTTTTACACCGAAGTTCGTAAAGAAGTATGCCAACCTCGCCGAGGTAATGAGAGAAGCCTTCCGGGAGTATGCCCGGGAGATTCGCGAGGGTAAGTTCCCCACCCAAGAGCACTGCTATAAGATGAGAGCTGGTGAGAAAGAGAAACTTGAGGAAATGCTGAAGAAGACCCTTTAGCATCCCTATCCTCATCTCAACATGAGACTATTTAAAGCTGATGACTACTATTGGAGGTCCTAGCCAGAAGTAGATAAAGAGTTATAGATGTGATGAACCCTTAGTCTGCAAGTAATGAGGGCAAGAAAGGAGGCGCATCAAGAGGGACAAAATATGTAATTGCTTTTCAGAATCAAAAGTATCAAAAAGGGGGAATAAAAATGAAAAAAATTGATGTCAAAAAGACAGCGCTGTTGGTACTGCATGCTCAGAACGGTATCGTGAAGCCGGGTAAGTTTGGATACTCCGGGGCACCGGAGCAGGTACGGAAACATAATCTACTGGATAAGATACAGAAAGCGCTAGTGGCAAGTAGAGCCGCCGGTGTACAGGTTATCTACGTAAATTGGTGCACGAAACCAGGGTACCCACAAGTAGGTGATCCCATGTTCCAAATGCCCCTGCTTAATGATGCCTACAAAGCCGGCGTTAACTGTTCGTACACTAATGAAGGTGGTTATAGTGAAAACTATAAGAATCCTGATGAAATAAAGCCGGTACTATCAAAGGACTACATAGTTGATAACTGGGGTACCGATGGTTTCATGTATTCCGATTTAGAGTTGATTCTTCGCGCTCGAATGATAACAGATGTAATTGCAACCGGGGTGGCTACTGATTGGGTGATTAACAGCACGGTGAGACACGGACAAGAGGTAGGTTTCAATATGATAGTCATCAAGGATTGCTGTCAGAGTTTTGCTGAGGACATGCATAATCACCAAGTAACAAAAGTACTGCCTCAGCTTGCTAGCGCGATGGCTACGCTAGATGAGTATCTTGCTGCTTTACCTAAAAAGTAAAACCAAGTGGGTTATGAAATAGCAGCACAGTACTAACGAGAAGTTGCTACTAGAGGTGTAGCAACTTCTCGTTAGTACGACTTGACTTGCTGATTCACCTTTCTGGGGATAAATCTCAAAACTCCTTTTTCCCCGCAATCTCCGGGTTACCACACACGCCTGAAGATGATATGGCTGCTATTACCATAGGAATTAGCCGGGCTGGGTCTCTAATCATGCTTGGTATCGGGGGCTCCAATGAGCTTCAGAAGGCAATTGACATTGGTCTGATGTGACTCTCTCCTAGAAGAGAGTCTATTCTATTTCTTTTTGTACCCTGATTATCACAGCCCCATATCCTGAGCCAAAACTTCGTGGTAGAAATCGGCATCACCGAACGCTAGCTGAGCAGCCTTGATTCTTCTAGTATACAAATGTAGATCATGGTCATTAGTGACACCCATAGCACCGAAGATCTGGTGGCCAAGGCTGATTATGCGCTCACCTGCCTCACTTGCCCATGCCTTGGCTACGGCTACCTCTTTGGTAGCAGAAAGCCCCTCACTGAGCCTCCACGCCGCTTGGTAGGCGCTTAACCTTAAGCCTTCTACATCTGTTAACATATTGCTGCAGTAGTGCTGTATAATCTGAAAACTACCGATAGCTCGGTCGAATTGTCTCCTCTCCTTAGCGTAATCAATGGTCATCTCCAGCATCTGTTGGCTATACCCAACTATCTCACAGCATTTGGCGACCACCGCTCGTTCAATTATTCCCTGCATTACGTTCAAATCTATGCCCCGTTGTCCCAGGATATTACCCTTGGAAACGCGTACCTTATCAAAGGTCACCTCGCATAGTCTATCCTTGGCGATTGTATCTAACACTGTATTACTTATGCCCGGGCTTTTTGCATCAACAATAAAGACGGTTACTCCTTCGCCAGTTTGCCCGTTCGTTCTGGTAATGTACAATATCTGGTCGGCAACATGAGCGTTAGGAACAAAGAGCTTCGTGCCATTAATAATGAAGTGGTCATTTTTGGCGGTAGCTGTAGTTGCGATTGAGCCGACCCCATGCTGGGCTTCACCCTCATACAAGGCCAGCGTAAATATCGACTTACCACTACTAACCTGGGATAAATATGCCTGCTTCTGTTCCTCAGTCCCTGCATCTAAAATGGCCAAGCCACTAAGAACTACGGTGGCAAAGAAGGGGCTGGGAAGACAAGCTCTCGCCATTTCTTCGATAAGCAAGACAAGGTCGAGGAAACTCATACCACCACCCCCATACTTTTCCGGAAAGGCTAACCCTGTCCAGCCCAAGCCGGCTATTTCTTGCCATAGCTCAGTAGGATAGCCTCTCTCATCCTCCTCCATCTCTCTAACCAGAGTTTTGGGGCACCGGTTTGTTAGAAAGTCCCGGGCCGTCTTCTTCAACATATCTTGTTCTTCTTGAAGGTTAAAGTTCATGTTTATCTCCTATCAACTGGAAATCCATCTCACTCTACTATTGGGTGGGCAAGCCGAGCCCTCTGACAGCTATGACGTTTCTTAAGATTTCTGAGGTGCCTGCTTGGAGGCTATAACCTTTGGAGGCTAAGTAGGAGTGCGGAACCATCCCTGAGGCTGGAGCCAACTTTGATCCCGGTAACAGCTGTCCGTAAAGCCCCAGAATGTCCATCGCGGTGCTGGCAAGGTGCTGCTCAAAAGAGGTGGAGTATGCCTTAGCCAAGGCAGCTTCTATATTCGGAGCGCGGCCTTCATCAATAACCAGCGCTACTCGATATGTAAGTAGCCGCCCGATCTCAAATCTAACTTGAAGCTCAGCCAGTCTATGGCGGATTAAAACATTCTGAGAAAGGGGCTTTCCGTCCTTCTTGGTCTCCTTGACGAATCTGATGATAGCGTCAAAGAGGGGGTAGTTGCCCATTAGGCGCTCCAGCCCGGCCCTTTCATAATCGAGCTGGTTTATAATCTGATAAAAGCCGCGGTTCTTCTCCCCGATAAGACACTCCTTTGGAACCTGTACGCTGTCGAAGAAGACCTCGCACCACGCATCGCTGCCGTTGATGTCTTTTGTCGGAATGATGGTGATGCCCGGCAAGTCTACCGCAAAAACGAATTCACTGATGGCCCTATGCTTGGGTAAGTCGGCATCAGTCCTAGCTACCATATAAATGTAATTCATATAATTACCGCAGCTAGTCCACATTTTCTGTCCATCAATAACATAGTGGTCGCCACAATCAACAGCCTTAGTCGCGAGAGAGGCTAAATCAGAGCCTGCCTCTGGCTCGCTCATGCCTAAACCGATGCAGGCTTCCCCTCTTAAGATCTTCGGGAGCAGCTCCCTCTTTTGTTCTTCAGTGCCGTATCTGAGAATAGCACCACCAATCTGACGGTCGGCAGACCAGTGTAGGGCTGCTGGAGCTCCGTAGCGCAAAATCTCTTCAGTGAGAATGAACCGGTCAACCTGGCTGCGTCCCTGCCCCCCATATTCCTTAGGCCACGTCAAGCCAATCCAGCCTTTACTGGCTAACTTTAGGGTGAATTCCTTTGAGAATCCCTGTACCCAGCCGTCACACCTTGTCTCAAATTTGCCCTCTCTTATTTCTTCTTCCAGAAAATCGCGGACTTCCTGCCTAAATTCCTCTTGCTGCTTAGTGAATTGAAAATCCATTCTTGTTCTCCATATGCTTAGTCGTATTTTATCTACTCAGAGCGACTCAGTATAACCCTGATTCGTCTCCTTTGTCAATTAAGACGGCATTGTCTTGACAAGCAGAAGCATTTCCTACGAGGTGATTTTCTGGTATAATACTGGCAGAATTTTGCTTGGAGGAGAGTCTATAAATGGACAAGACAGAGGAAGCCTTTGAACAATATCGTCAGAAGAGAGAGCGATTATTGGCAATGGGAGGTCCAGGCGCTGTCGAAAAACAACGTAAACAAGGTAAGTTGACAGCCCGGGAGAGGGTAGAATATTTCTTTGACCCTGGCTCCTTTACCGAGATAGGGTTATATATTAAGCACAGACAAAGTGCCTTTGGCATGGATAAACGGGAAATAGCGGCTGAAGGAGTCGTAACCGGCTTTGGTAAAGTAAACGGCCGATATGTTACCGTTGCTGCCGAAGATTATACATCTATGGCGGGGACCTTCGGAGAGTACCACGGGAACAAGTTCACCCATGCTATGAACTTCGCCAGAGACAACGGGCTGCCATTTGTTAGTATGAATGATTCCGGTGGCGCCCGACTTCATGAGGGATTTGATACTCTCGAAACCTACTTTCACTTATTCCGGGCTCAAGACCTAGCTTCAGGGGTAATACCTCAAATAGCCCTACTAATGGGCCCCTGCTTGGGAGGGCAGGCTTACCACCCCGTGATGATGGACTTTCTCATTCAGACTAGGAAAACTGGTTTTATGGGCATTGCTGGCCCTGCTTTTGTCAAGACTCAACTTGGTGAAGAAATCACCCTTGAGGAACTCTGCAGCTGGAAGGCTCATGCAGTTAAGTCAGGTTGCACCCACGTAGTCGCTGAAGACGATAGAGACGCTCTAGATAAGGCTAAGGAGCTTCTAGCCTTCTTTCCTTCTAACAATAGAGAGAAGCCTCCGCGTATCGAGACGAATGATGACCCGGAGAGAATAATTCCTGATCTGAATACAATATTGCCGAAGAAGGCAGCAGAGCCGTTCGATATGCACGAGATAATCAATAGGATAGTAGACAATGGTTACTTCTTTGAGATAATGAAGTATTACGCTAGGAATATGATCGTGGGTTTTGCCCGTTTCAATGGGCGTCCGGTAGGTATAGTAGCTACCCAATCAAATTGGCTGGCTGGGGTGATAGACTGCGATGCCGCGGATAAGGGAGCTAGGTTTATCAGGTTCTGTGATCTATTTAATATCCCGTTAATCAGTCTACATGATTGCCCGGGTTATCTGATAGGCTCCGATCAAGATTGGAAAGGTATCTTGCGACACGGCGCTAAGTTGCTATACGCTTGGGCTTGCGCTAGCGTACCTCTAATCGCAGTCATGGTAAGGAAGTCTTATGCTGGTGCGCATGGAGGAATGCTTGACAAGGCAATGGGAGCTGATTTTGTATTTGCCTGGCCAGAAGCTCCGGTTTCTATCGTTGGTGCCGATACTGCTGCCAGCGTTATATTTGCCAGAGAAATAAGGGAGGCGCCAAACCCAGAAGAGGTTGCTGCGAAGAGAATCAAAGAATATAGTGAACTGTATGAAAACCCCTACCCTGCAGCTGAGAGGGGCTGTGTTGATGATATAATAATGCCAAGTGATACAAGAAAATTGATAAATATGGCCTTAGATATATTGGCAAACAAAACAGTATCACGACCCTGGCGTAAATACTCAAATATCAACTTGTGAGATTTGGCTACGCGACCGGCTACTTCTTATTTCTTGGTAACGGAAAACGGGTCTGGTTCTTGACCAAGAAAAGCAGCCCAGAAACAAGGTAGGTTATACAATATGACGGTTAGTTACTCTACCGCTTTGTACATAGCAAGGTTTCTGCCCACACGACTCCAACGCTCGATTGCATAAAGGGTATTGACAAATGCTTCAAATAAGGGTAAAGTAAAAGGCCGAAGTGATATTGGATACGAAAGTGTTGGTGTAGAGGGGGGATATTGAGATGGTGCCAAATTATGGCACTCCCCCAAAATCTTAAAATCTTAATAGTAACTTAACATTTATCTGTTATCGTCTAAGTAAAATAGGTATGAGGGCTGCTCATTGCTAGGCTAACACAAAACAAAATGAGTTAGCGTGGGCAAATCGAAAAAACTGTAGGGATAGGTCTTTCAGGGAATAAAAAGGCAATGTGGCTAGATAGTTATTTTCATCCCGAAGTAATTATTGAAATAAGTCAAGCAAAAGGGTTCAGAGGTTCCAAGCGTGGTTGGGCCTTTGAGCCCTTGGGCTTTATTGGGGCAGTCGGGCATGAGTGACAACAAGAACCTCTCTCGTTAGGGATCGAGTAAAGAAAGTAATATAAGAAGGAGGCGGAAACACAGATGATAAAAGGCGGATACAGAGGCAAGATACTGAGGGTGGATTTGACCAAAGGCAAGATAACGACTGAACCTGCAGCGGATGAAAGCATACTGAGAAAGTATATTGGCAATTTTGGCTTGGGTCTATGGTATCTGATGAAGGAGTTGCCCGATGGTATCGGTCCTTTGGAGCCAGAGAACCCTCTAATTTTCCTGAACGGCCCTCTTGTCGGGACAAGGGTTCCGTGCCCTAATAACTGCACCATCACTACACTGAACGCTGATACTGGTTTTACTGCTGGTCGCTCTCACACCCATGGATGGTTTGGTCCCTTCCTTGCTAAGGGTGGGTATGATGGCATCATAATTACGGGAGCCTCGGACAAGTGGGTTTACCTCTGGATTAATGATGATAAAGTTGAGCTCCGAGATGCAGCCAAGTTCTTGGGCATGGATACCCACGAAACGGAAGACGCTGTTAAGGAGGACCTTGGTGTCAATAAAAAGCTTGGAGCACCAGACGGAGCCAGTGTGGCCGCCATTGGACCGGCGGGTGAGAATCTGGCGGCCGGGTCAGCCATAATGAATGACAAGAATCATGGATTCTGCCACTCGGGTGTTGGCCAGATAATGGGTTCCAAGAAGTTAAAGGCTATTGCGGTTGTAGGGAGCGGTGAGGTTCCCGTAAATGATCCAGAAAAGCTCAAATCAATAGCTACGGGATGGACTAAGAAAGCGAGTACGGTGGGCCTCTTCCCCATTGTTGGCCGGGCTGGAGTGCCAAGAAGCGAGTATCAGGGAGTCAAACAGCTTTGCGGACTGTCGTCGAAGAACTGGACCCAAAACGACATTCCTGGCTTCGGTGATGGGATGACCAGGCACAAGATCACTCCAAAACCCTGCTATCGTTGCCCAGTGGCATGTTCTTATGATGTCGAAGTAGTAGAGGGGCCATTTAAGGGGTATGTGGCAACATTATCCGGTGGCGGAGAGAACCAGGAAGGCGCCTCGTCAATTGTAGGCGCTGGTGGCGGAGACCCCGGTGAGGCATGGTTCCTGACAGACCTCGAGGACCGACTTGGTTTTGAAACTAGCACCGTGGGCTGTGCCATGGCAGTTGCTTTTGAGGCCTATGAAAAGGGGCTGCTGACAAAGGAAGATACCGACGGCCTGGAGTTAAAGTGGGGTGATGTTAAAGTAATAGAAACGTTGGTGAAAAGGATTGCCCACAGAGAGGGCAAATTCGCCAACATGTTAGCTGATGGGCCTGAGATTGCGGCACAGCGTGTTGGCTTACCCGAGGCAGGAGTTCATATTAAGGGCTCAGGTATGAACATTCACGACTGGCGGAGAGCCTGGGGAGTCCTTCTGGGACAAGCCGTCGGTGGAGGTTCTGGCTGGCCGGCACCCGGAGCTGATTGCTGGACGGCTGAAGCCGATGCTGGCTATCCGGAGAAGGCCGACCCGTTAAGCCCATATGGAAAGGGAGAAGAAGTAGCCAAAACCGGAATGGTAAAGCTATGGAATGATTGCATTGGGTGCTGCTGGTTTGGTACCTGGGGTCTTCCTGGTGTCATGCAGATGTCATCATCTGCCATCGCGGCTGTTGTTGGCTGGGATGACTTCGCCACCGAGGAAGCTTGGGCGGTCGGGGAGCGGGTCGTAACTCTGGAGAGGATATTTAACATACGTCACGGTCTCACCGCTGATGATGATATCAAGCTATCACCCAGGATAACTGACCCGGCACCAGCCGATGCCGGTCCTGCCGCCGGTAAGAGCATCGCTCCTTATATCGAAGGCTGGGTGCGAGACTACTACGAGGAGATGGGTTGGGAGCGAAAGACGGGTAAACCGCTGAAGTCAACAATGAAAAGGTTAGGACTCGAAGAGTACAAAGATTTCGTCTGGGGTTAAGAAGTCAATTAGTTCCAAGAAAAAATAAGCAAAGGAGGTGGTT
>CAYYLM010000008.1:20620-54189 GCA_964472625.1 uncultured Dehalococcoidales bacterium | reverse complement strand
TAGAGGAGAACGTCTACGAGATGACTGAGGAGGAAAGGGAGAAGCGCGGCATCGGCACCCTGCCCCCTGACCTGCTGGAGGCAATTCACCTGACTGAGAATAGCGACCTAGTGCGTAGGGCTCTCGGCGAGCACGTGTTTAATGCCTTCATCAGGAATAAAAAGATTGAGTGGGACCAGTACCGGACCCAGGTAACTGAGTATGAGGTCCAAAGATACTTACCCGTTCTGTAGTGGTAAGGTCGGGTCTATATGACTTATTGAACGATTTAACAAGTGGAGGTGAAACATGTCGTACGATTGGGGACCACGCTATATCATCCCTTCGGAGGTTATAGAGACCTATTCTGGAAATGTTGTCCTGCGTGAGGAGCTTGATGAAGATCTGCTGGGCAAGGAGCTAACGGCGCTGGGTATCCCCGGCCCTATCGTGAACATTACAAATCCATGGTATTACCGGAGGAAGAATACTGACACCTGGGTAAAGATTGGCGAATCTGATAATAGGGATGATAATTTTCCTGCGAGATGGGATACTACCGCTTTAGAGGACGGTAAATACGAGGTGATGGGCCTGATGCATGCTGTTGCCTTAAAGGGAAATACCGAGGTGGCAATCGCTAGGCAGAACATAGTTGAAGTTACCGTCAAGAACTAGGTTATAATTGCCCATACGGTGATTTATCTTCCTTAGGAATTAATATGCGTCGGTTAAGAATTGGTCTAGCCCAAATAAATACCACGGTGGGTGATTTTCCAGGCAACACGAAGAAGATCCTGGAGGCAATTACCCAGGGGAGAGCCTTAGGTATTGACCTTCTGGCATTCCCCGAGCTTGCCATCTGCGGATACCCCCCAGAGGACCTCTTACTTAAACCGAAGTTTATCGAGCAAAACCTAAAGGCTTTAAAGGAAGTGGTGGCAGAGTCCTCTGGCCTAGCGGTGGTAGTTGGCTTTGTTGACGCCCAGAATGATATCTACAATGCGGCCGCTATCATTAACGATGGAAAACTGGTTGATGTCTATCACAAAATCTATCTGCCTAACTACGGGGTCTTCGATGAAAACCGCTATTTTCAAGCTGGAAAGAACTGCCCAGTGTATACCATTGCCGGTATTGGTGTTGGTATTAATATCTGCGAGGATATCTGGTACGAAGCTGGACCGACTACGGTACAAGCCTATTCAGGGGCTGAAGTAATTATAAACATCAGTGCTTCGCCCTATTATTTCGGCAGGATTAATTTTAGAGAACGCATGCTCGGCACCCGTGCCGCGGATAACGTGGCGATAATTGCCTACAATAATCTGGTGGGGGGGCAGGACGAACTAATCTTTGATGGCGGTAGTATGGTATTCGATGAAAAAGGGCGACTAATAGTGAGAGGTAAGCAGTTTGAGGAAGACCTGATTGTTACCGACCTCGACGTTGAGGCAGTCTTCCGAGCACGACTTCACGACCCAAGGTGGCGAAAAGAGGAGCTTCTGCTGGAGGAGGAATGTTGGCAGACCTCCAGGATAATAGTATCTGAATTGCCTTCTTCCACTTCCAAACCACCGATACCAAAGCACGAACCTCAAAGGTACGATTTCCCTAGAGAGGTTTACCAGGCACTGGTATTGGGTACCAGAGACTACGTGCAAAAGAACGATTTTGAAAAGGTGTTGATTGGGCTTTCGGGAGGGATTGACTCTAGCTTGGTAGCTGCCATTGCCGTCGATGCTCTGGGCCCATCAAATGTGGTTGGGGTAGCCATGCCATCTAGATACTCCTCATCAGCCAGCGTAACTGATGCCGGGCTCCTAGCCCAAAACTTGAAAATTAGATTGATAACCATTCCTATTGAGAAGGTTTTTCAGACCTATATTGATGCGCTGGCTGAAGCTTTTAGGGGAACTGAGCCTAACGTGGCTGAGGAAAACTTGCAGGCTCGCATCCGAGGTAACCTCCTTATGGCATTGTCAAACAAGCTTGGCTGGCTGGTTCTCACCACCGGCAATAAGAGCGAAACGGCTACTGGCTATACGACTCTATACGGAGATATGGCTGGTGGCTTTGCGGTAATCAAAGATGTTCCCAAAACCATGGTCTATGAGCTTGCCCGATACCGGGACTCGCGGGCAGATTCGCCAATACCTCCCTCGATAATAGATAAGGCACCCTCAGCTGAGCTAAGGCCGGGGCAAAAGGACACCGATACCTTGCCACCCTACGAGCAGCTTGACCCGGTTCTAACGGCCTATGTAGAGGAGGACAAAAGTGTCGAGCAGATTATTGCCATGGGGATTGAAGAAGCCGTAGTCAGCAGGGCAGCTCAGTTGGTAGACACTAGCGAATATAAGCGCCGCCAGGCACCGCCAGGCATCAAGATAACCCCAAGGGCTTTCGGGCGGGATAGAAGGTTACCGATTACAAACAAATTTAAAGGCTGACCTCATGGGGCTGCGGAAGTGTTCCCTAATTTAGGTGACTATTGGGGCCCTTGCTTTTTGTAATGGAGGCTAATACAATAATGGCTACCAAGGGCAGTTGTTGGGGGTATTTCAGTGGTTTATGGAACTACTTCAGATACTGAGGCCAAGGTTATCGCAATACTCAAGGTGTTGAATGAGTTTTCCGAACCGCTGGGGTCCATCAGAATAGCTAGGGAACTTGAACGCCATGGGGTCATCCTGAGTGAGAGAGCCGTCAGATATCACCTAAAAATGACAGATGATCGAGGCTACACTCAGCAACTGGGCCGTAATGGTAGAATACTCACCTCAAAAGGGCTCGAGGAGCTCAAGATAGCGCTGGCACCAGCACAGATCGGCTTCATACTTGATAAACTAGGGCTCCTGGCATTCCAGACTACCTTTGATCCGAGAAAACGAACTGGGCAAGTACCCATCAATACTTCGATTATTAAGAAGCAGGAATTCGAAAAAGCATTATCGGAAATGAGTGATGTCTTTAAGGTTGGGCTTTGTGTCAGCGATCTGGTTGCTGTTGCCTCGGCCGGGGAAAAATTGGGTTCTGTAGTTGTCCCCAGCGGCAAAATGGGCTTGGCTACGGTGTGTAGCGTGGTGGCGAATGGGGTATTGTTGAAGCACGGCGTTCCTATCGATTCTAAATTTGGCGGAGTACTCGAGGTTCGAGACTTAAGACCGAGTAGATTTACCGCCATAATTAATTATGCCGGCACCTCTCTTGACCCCTCCGAGCAATATATTCGTGCTGGAATGACTAGTGTTAGAGAGGCCGCTAAAACCGGTAACGGAAAGATACTGGCTAATTTTCGTGAAATACCAGCACCGGCCAGAGCCATTGTGGAGGAGCAGGTAGCTTTACTCAAAGAGGCGGGTATTAGTGCGGTTCAGACACTGGGTAATACCAGTGAGCCGGTCTGCAAAATTGCGGTGGGCTTGAATCGGGTTGGCATTGTCATGCTTGGTGGCTTAAACCCGGTAGCGGCCGCGGTCGAAGCAGGTATTGAAATAGAAAATACGGGTGAAAGTGGATTGATTGATTACAAGCTGCTTAAGAGCTTTTGGGAGCTCTAAGCGGGCTGTCTTTAACCAGTCTGGCACTCCAGCTGTGTAGCTCCTGCTGGCGCCGTTATTCATCTGGTTTAACCATCACCTTAATTTGACTGCTGCCTGGTTCAGTGATTGCTTCAAACCCCTTTTTTACAATTTCACTCAGCGTAATTTTTGATGTTATGAACACATCAACCGGGACTAACTTCCTTTTCAAAAACTCTAAAACCATAGGAAATTCATCGTGGTAGAAACAGAAGGTGCCCTGTAGGCTATATTCACCCAGGACAAAAGGCAGGGGCACCATCGGGACTTCATGTGCCATAATCCCAACGAGAACCACTTGGCCTCGGGGACGGAGGAAGCCGGGGGCACTCTGAAACGCCGCCGGAATCCCCGAACACTCAAACACTATGTCGATGCCATCTCCATCGGTTAACTCGAACACCCTTTCTTTCAAGTCTGGCGTTTCGTGGGGACTGAAGACGTAGTCTGCCCCAACCTTTAAGGCTGCTTCACCTCGTTTCTTATTCTTTCCCCGGGTAGCGATAATCAGACCAGCGCCGGCATTCTTCAGGTGAGCAATAACCCCAAGACCGATCATCCCACAGCCTAACACCATTACTCTATCTCTGGGCTTAAACATTGACATCCTGACGGCATGGAGTGAAACAGCCAGCGGCTCTACAAGTGCGGCTTCCTCAAAGGATACCTCATCGGGAATGCGATATAGCCGATACTCGGGGTGGCGAACTCTAACAAACTTGGCGAAGGCGCCGGCATTATCAAGGCCAGGACGACAGCCGATTTCTTCCTCCAAACAGTGGACACAGGCTGAGTGAAAGGCGTGCCGACAGGCATAGCACTCGCCACATTCTAACAACTCGTTGACTACCACCCGATCCCCAACCTTCCAGCCTTTCACATTCTTCCCCACCTTGTTAAGCACCCCCGAGAATTCATGTCCCAGGTAGGTGCCTGGTTGTATTAGCTCGGTATTTCGGTATGAGGCCGTATCACTACCACAGATTCCACACCATTTGACTTCTACCAGCACATCATCGTCCGAAATTTGTGGAATTGGAATGTCCTCAAAGACAATTTCCCTGGGTCCTTTCAGTAATACTGCTTTCAAGTCTTCACCTCCTTAGCTTTATGTTACTGGGAGATGGTCTAGTTTCGTGCCCGGTTGGGCTTCAGCCGCCGTCATCCCTAGTATACCCCGGTCATTTCCTTTAGCCCAAAGGATTCGACTGTTTTTCTGAGCCTCTGCATCTGCTCTTCAGTAGGTGGTTCGACCTGGGTGAGTTCGTATTCCATACCAAGCTGTCGATACTTGGATGAACCAAGGGCATGATAGGGCAGTAACTCCATCATTTTGCCGCCCGATTCAACTACAAACCGAGCTATAGCCTCTATGTCTTTTTCAAAATCGTTACAACCAGGTACTACTTCAGTACGGATGATAACCTCACAGTTAACCTTCCCGGAGAGGACCCTTTTAGCGTTGCGCAGGATTAACTCATTGGATACCCCGGTTAGCTCCTTGTGCCTTACCGGGTCCATATGCTTGATGTCATAGTACATCAGGTTCAGGTATTCGGAGGTTTCTTTGAGGTGTCTCCAGGGTACATGGCCACAGGTTTCCATGGCAGTGTGCAGAAAGTGTGCCTGGCATCTCTTGAGAAGCTCCAGGGAAAACTCAAATTGTGCCAGGGGCTCACCCCCACCGATGGTGACTCCACCACCTGACCTATGGTAAAAGGGGCAGTCCTGTTCGATTTCGGCTAGTACTTCGGCGATTGTCATCCTCTGCCCGAGCATAGTTCGCGCTCCATAAAGACAGACCTCGGTGCATTTCCCACAATTCTGGCACCGTGACCAGTCTATCTGAAGCTTGCCTTCTTTGGAGAGGGTAATTGCTCCCTCAGGACAGGCTGCTATGCAGGGAGAATGACACCTACCGCCAGCGGCGCACCTGACGCTGATAAAACGCAGCTGTGGGTGGTGTTTTTGACCCTCGGGATTGCAGCACCATTTACATCTCAGGGGACAGCCCTGCATGAAGACGAGGGTTCTGATCCCGGGCCCATCGTGGAGAGAGAATCTCTGGATATGGGATATATATCCCCTAAGTTCCTCATGTTCACTGACCACTTCACTCTCCACTACAGCATGTTATCACCATCGGTGGCGTGTCTCCTCTCCGTAGAACCTGAGGGCCAAGAATAGTCCCCACTGCCATAACCTGAGCACCGGGGATTAATCGGGTTTGAGCACCGTCACATAGTGTGCTCTGTCCGGGCGATAATGTCCTCCTGCATCGCGGGGTCTAGGGAGACGAACAGGGCACTATACCCGGCGACTCTGACCATTAGGTCGGCGTACTCTTCAGGGTGTTTCTGGGCATCCCGAAGGGTTTGCGCGGAGACTACGTTGAACTGGATATGCATCCCTTTGAGGTCAAAGAACGTCTTGATAAGCGCCGCCAGCTTTCTTAGCCCAGTTATATCTTTCAGTATAGCCGGGTTGAACTTCTGGTTAAACAAGGTGCCGTTATCGCCTAGGACATGGTCCAGCTTGGCCACTGATTTCGCCGCGGCTGTAGGCCCCTTGACATCGGTTCCCTGTGTTGGCGAGCAGCCCTCAGCCACCGGTTTCCTAGCCTTCCTTCCGTCTGGAGTGGCGCCAATCACTTCTCCCATGGGGACGTTTTGTGATACCGGCAGTAAGGCATAACCACCATGCCCTCCTGTCCAGCTGGTGTAGGAGTGCACGTCCAACATGCTGTGTCGCGTTGGTTCCTTGACTAAAAGGTCAACATAGTCATCATCGTTGCCGTATTTTGGCGCCGCAAGGCACATTCGCTGTATCTCGGGACCGGTTGGAGTCGTCGTAGTGTCCTCAAAGTCTGTCTTCAAGGCATGCATTAGCTGGGCACCGGTAAGCCTCTTCTCCTCGAAGACCAGTTTCTTGATAGCCGCCAAAGAGTTACCTATATTAGCCATACCTACACCACGCAGGAAGATGGTATTATAGTGAGCCCCACCCCATTCAATATCCATGCCCCTTTGGATACAGTCGTCCATCAGGGCTGAGGCATAGGGTGTCGGCGTCATCTCAGCGTAGGCTCTTTCTACGCACATAACCCCGGTAACCCCTTGCCGGTCGTAGTACTCGAGCTGGTGTTTCAGGGCATCCATGAGTTCATCAAATGACTCAAAGGTAGCTAAGTCTTTATCTCCCGGGTTAGGGCAGAGCTGGATTCCAGTGCGCGGGTCCCGGCCGTTATATAGGGTCAGCTCAAGGACCTTGTGCATGTTGTAGCCACAGGAAGGGCCTTCTCTTCGTGATTTACCCGGCTCGGTGGGTGAGACACAGCCGTCGATAGCGTAATCGTAGGCATCCTCTAGG
Source organism: uncultured Dehalococcoidales bacterium (assembly GCA_964472625.1). Lineage (GTDB taxonomy): Bacteria > Chloroflexota > Dehalococcoidia > Dehalococcoidales > UBA5760 > UBA5760. The sequence goes on along the minus strand of CAYYLM010000008.1, from coordinate 47,257 downwards.
CTAATACCGACGCCCATCTGCGATGGGATAATGACTTCATCATTATACATTGCCGGTTGGCCGCCGCGGTGGATATTGATGACCTCACAGCACTTTATAAGAAAGTCATCCGGGCACTCATTCCACCAGCGCACTGATACCGAGGGCTGGATGAGCTTCTGGTTAGCCGTCGCCTCCAGCACTAACCAGGAGAGGTCGTTGATTGCTGACCTACCGTCTATTTCTTGTCCGCCAACGGTTAGCTGCTGGAATAAGGGGTAGCCCATCACAGTTCGGGTAGAATCCCATTCTCTTACCTTGTTTATCTCGGTGGTCTTAATCCAGAGACACTCCAGTAACTCCACCGCCTCTTCTGGGGTAATCCTTCCGGCTTCAATGTCTTTTTGGTAGAAGGGATACATGAGCTGGTCAAACCGCCCGTAGCCCATGGAGTGTCCGTTAGATTCAATCTGGACAAGAAGGTGGCTAAACCATAAAGACTGCATGGCTTCCCAGAAGGTTCGCGCCGGATTAGCCGGCACCCACTGGCAGTGTTCCGCAATCTGAAGTAGTTCTGCCTTGCGCTTTTCGTCTGCCTCCTTCCCAGCCATGTCCTTGGCAAGCTTGGCAAATCTTTTAGCGAAGCTGATAGCCGCCTGGAGCGCGATGATCACCGCTTCTAGGAATTCCTTCTTCTCAATGGCGCCTCTTTCCCATAGCTTCAAATCATTAATCCTAGCCTCCGCCTCCTTGATTATCTCATTCATGCCTTGGTTTAAGACTTTGGGGTAATCGGCGATGAAATGTCCTGAGCCACCCCCTTCTCCCCAGACGATAATCTCGGTCACCCCAAGGTCGTAGCAGGCTTTACGTGTCTCTTCGGGGAGGATTTTTATCTTGTAGTCGGTCATGGTTTTCCCGTCCCACCAATCCGCCACTTCACGCAGAATCTTCTCATCCTCTTCGGGCACGTGGAATCGGTCTCCCGGCCGCTCCTCAAAACGATAGGGCTTCCCATCTAGTTCATCTCTAATGAAACGCATGTAGAATTCAGGGAATACCGGAGCGGCGCGTACATCACTAGCTTGGTTACCGGCAATAAGCTCGCCGGGGCGGATGAAGATACTCATCTCTGCCAGTATCTTCTTTAGTGCCTTAGCCCGCCGGATCACTTTTGCCTCACCCATGGTTTGCTGCCACGATTCAGTATATAGTCTGGCTCTTTCCGAGCAGAGCTTGGGGGTGACGGCGAGCATGGTGTCCCTCAGCTGCCTGGTCCTCTCAGTAATTGGCTGTTTCAGCTTGGGGTCAGTAACGAGTTCCGTTTTTATTCTTTCTAGATAGGACTTCTCCGCCATGCTGCTCTCCTTTTTGAATCTGCCTCCACCTTGCTTAGAGATCAAAAAACATTGCCTGGCCAACGATATTTTACCCTCTACACTCGCAAGGTTACAAACATTCCCTGCTCCATGGTCATGCCGTCTCCTTCTGGAAATCAATATAGTCACGGAATCCGGGCGGTGACACCTCCATCAATAACTATTGTTTGTCCAGTGACATGTGAAGACTCATTAGAAGCTAAGAATAACACTACGTTAGCAACCTCCTCGGGTTCTCCAAGCCGCCCCTGCGGTGCTATATTTCTAAAACGTTGAAGACCTTCTTCGGCCCAAGCATTAAGCAGCATTGGAGTTGCAATATGCCCGGGAGCAACACAGTTAACTCGAATGTTCTTTGCCGCAAATTCGATCGCGGCTACCCTGGACATTGAGATTACCCCGCCCTTAGAAGCAGAGTAAGCGGGCAGACCCTGATATGCTTCGAGGGCGGCAATTGAGGCGAAGTTTATGATTGCTCCACCCCCGGTACTTATCATTTGGGGGATGGCGTATTTCATGCCAAGCCAAACGCCGTTGAGATTGGTGGCGATAATCCGGTTAAAAGTCTCATCGGTGCATTCTGTGGTGGAAACCTCGTCCAAGGCGATACCGGCACAATTTACCAGAATATCTATTCTACCATATCTCGCTACAGCCGCTTTTACCATTGCCTCAACATCTTCTTTTTTGGCGACATCAGCCTTGACAAATATAGCCTCACCACCCTCTTCTTCGATGGCTTGGACCGTTGCCAGTCCAGCCTGTTCGACTATCTCGGCAGCAATGACTTTCGCCCCCTCTTTAGCAAAGAGTAACGCAGTGGCCTTACCCATCCCCGACCCCGCACCGGTGATGATTGCCACCTTGCCAGCCAGTCTATTCATTTAGTACCCCCTCTTAATATATTGATTATCGTTTTATTTTTATCAAGCTAGGCTACCAGTATTTCAGATTGAGAACTCTCAACATAGCGGCGCCTTAGAGAACACCAACCACTTCATATTCCGTCAATTCAGATTTGCCCTCTATGTATTGTGGAAAAGCGTCTAGCAGTGCTTTGAAGTAAGGTGTTGAGCAGTGAGTGACCTCCCAAGCATTCTTATCTGTGTATCTTTCGTATAGCAGGATATCTGTCGAATCCCCTATTTTCCGGTGCAAATCATACATTAGGGTGTCTTTTTCATTCTTTCGCACTTTTTCCGTCATTTCCCGAATCAACTGTTCTAGTTCTTTCTCTTTGCCCTTTCTTGCCTTGAATCGAACAACCAATGCAAACATCTTTTGCCTCCTCTTTCGGATTGTGTCGAGCAGAATTATAGCATCGCGTATAACTTCAAGACAACAGAGCCCCGTATGACTTCAAGCTATCAGCCACGTTGTTGGCAACTGTAGGCTCGTCGATGCTAATGAATTTTTCAGCCAGAATGGGCCACTTGGGCTTTGGGCTAAAATATCATATTGAGATTAATCTCTTCTAAAACAAGGAATATGGCGGCATGCGGGTGGAACAAGCCAAGAGGCTCCAGGGTCTAGAGAAGGAGAATGCTAGGCTGAAGAAGTTGGCGGTCGATCTGCAACTGGCTACAACGAGCGTACATCTCAGGTGCTTGCCTTAACTGTGACTACATCTTGTCCATTACGCTGATTGAAGTTTACCGTTTCAGGGACACTGAATTAGGCCCTGCGCCCATAAACAACCGCCACAGGTGGGAAAGCTGTTATTGAAGCAGTCTTCTTGATTGCTATCCAGCATGTCACATCCGCCGCAGTCAGTGCACGGTGCAAAATCAAACGCTTGTACTTTCTCGCGAAAAGCGATATGTTCCGGCGCATTCCATAAGTCAGCCAAATCCTTTTCTAGCACGTTACCGATAGACCAGCTGGTCGACGAACGATGCCAGTTGTTAAGGTAACTGGTATGACTGTGCAGCAGTGGTAGACATGGGCTAAAGTTACCATCCCATCTAATGGCCCCAGCCCCGCTTTCTATAAACGGACAACGATTCTGAGCACTCATGTAAATGCTATCGGCCCAAGTGATGTGGGCATTTTGGAATATCACGGAACGGATTGGAAGACGGGTGTTTTCGTTTATGTCCATTCTGGGTAGATATATATGTGGCGAAGGGAAGGGGTGCTTCCGGTCAGCTACCTCCGGGTCAAACAAACAGATTTCCCCCAGTTTATAGTAGTACAGCACCTCATCACTCAATTCGGCTGTATATGGCAACACATTCGTTACCAGAAAACGCGTAGCACCTATTTGCCGGGCAAGCTCAAGTACCGCGGGTAAATCCCCGATATTACGTTTCATGGCGACAAATACGATACCGAGTTGGGTTTGCGGCGGCCTTGCAAAAAAGGAAATATGACGAGCCTGAATTTCGCGAAAGTGGCCGAGACTCTTGAGCACTTTAGGAAGCTTCGCGCCCAGTCGGACATCAGCATAGCTCTCCGGTTTAGCTCCATCAATAGAAACCCACAGTACATCGATACCAACCGAGACTAACTCGCCCAATAGGTCTGGTGTAAGCAGGGTACCGTTGGTGATTAGTTCTGTAGGGGCACCAATTGCTTTTGCTCGAGCCACCATCTCCTTAATCTTTGGATGAAGAAGGGGTTCTCCCAAGCCACCAAAGAAGACTTTGGGTGTCGGGGTAAAGGCGCGTAGTCCCTCAATCACACGGTCAAAGACTTCATCGCTCATCATACCCTGTGGCTCGTTCCAGACATTCCGGATGCAGGTTCGGCAATTCAGGTTGCAACGGTTGGTAGGTTCGATGTACAACTTGGCTAGCTGATTAGGGGGGCGGACTAGGTAAAGACCGTTACTAGCCTCACTAACAAGCACACGGCTCCCACGCTTGAGCCCGTAGCGTGAAGCCAACTCGGGTGCTAGTACCAGATGCCCGTTCTCGTCTACCTCTGCGTAAGGCTCCTGTCCCATGTTAGCTATTCTCTCCTCTTCTTCTCTTGTATCTTCGCGATTATTCAGTTAGATGCTTTTGCTTCGGCCTACACCGTGGATTCTTCGTCGCTTTCCCCGTGCTAGAGTGGCCTGCCCCCAAAGATTAGCCCACTTTCCAAGTTAGTATTGGAGGCATAGTCACTTCTGGAGCTGGCGGCCGGTAACCCAGTTACGAGCGGCTTTCGAAGTGAACTCAGGTCCGTTGTCCGAGCGGATGCAAGCTGGTATCCCTCTAAGGACAAGCAGGTCGGAGAGCTGGTCAATTACATCATAACTTTCTCAAAGCTAAGTGTCAAACGTTACCAAGAAAGCATTACTCTCCACCATAGCTACCTTTATGCGATAGTATTGAGTATCTCTCCTTGATTCATGCTGGCTGAAGTAAGGGTATTGATAGAAGCATGGCGAAAAGATTACAATAGGGTGCGACCGTACAGTTCGCTGGGTTACCGGCCGCCAGCTCCAGAAGTGACTATGCCTCCAATACTAACTTAGAAAGTGGACTAATCTCTGGGGGCAGGTCAACGGTGTCAAATGAAGATATGGAGGTAGGATTAATGATGCTTTTCGAGCCGGGACAGATAGGCAGTCTAAAAATAAAGAACCGCATAGTTATGGCTCCAATGTTCGCGGTGGGGATGACTAGCCCGTCCCCTAACTTAGGCTTTTCGCAGCGGGGTATAGATTACTACTCTGCTCGAGCCAAAGGGGGTGTCGGACTGATTACCACCGGTCTCATCTGTCCCAACGAAAAATTGGAGAAGTCCTGTGGATATCCCATGGTCAATGCCTGGAGCGACATCCTATGGTTAAGTGAGTTGGCTGAAGCAGTACATGATTATGGAGCTAAAATCTTCGTCCAGTTTAGTGCCGGCCTCGGATGCCAGGGACCGCCCAATCCAGACCTGCCTCACGGTGGTTTGGTAGCCCCGTCGCCAATACCTGCTTTCTTTGACCCAAATGTTATCTGCCGGGCCGTGACTACTGAAGAGATTGAGGAATTGGTGTACGATTTCGGTTACGGTGCCAGCTTAATCGCTAACGCCGGTATAGATGGCATTGAAATACATGCTCACCAGGGTTATCTCCTGACTGAGTTTCTGGCCCCTCGCACTAACAAACGAACCGATAAATATGGTGGGGACTTGGATGGCAGGCTCAGAATAATAATTGAGCTGGTTGAGGTAATGAAGAAAGCAGCTGGCGCTGACTATCCGGTAACAGTCCGCTATGGCCTAACTGATCATTTGGAGGGAGAAATAGAGGGGGCACGAGGTGTTGAGGAAGGGCTGGAGATAGCCCGAAAACTTGAGGCGGTGGGCGTTGATGGGCTTCATGTTGACGCCGGTGTCTATGAAACCAACAACTGGGCGCAGCCGCCAACAACGCAGCCAGACGGATGCCTGGTGTATGTGGCTGAGATGGCCAAAAAGGCTGTTAGTGTGCCCATTATCACCGTGGGTAAGCTCGGTAATCCAGAGCTGGCTGAGAGCGTCCTTAAGGCAGGCAAGGCTGATTTTATCGCACTGGGCCGTCCCCTGCTGGCTGACCCAGATTGGCCTAATAAGGTGAGAGAAGGCAGAATTGATGATATCCGCCCTTGCCTGGGAGACAATGAGGGTTGCTTGGCTAGAGTTTTTGCTGGTAAGCATATCAGCTGCACCGTAAACCCGCAGACTGGAAATGAACGGAACTTTACTTTAACACCGGCAGATGAAAAGAAGTCTGTAGTCATCGTTGGCGGCGGACCAGGTGGTATGGAGGCAGCCAGAGTTGCGGCTCTTAGAGGACACAAGGTTACTCTGATAGAGAAGGGCTACGAGCTGGGGGGGAACCTTATAGCTGCTGCCGTGCCTGAATTCAAATATGAGTACCGGCGGCTGATAGACTACTACGTTACCCAGTTAAGGAAGCTGGGTGTGACGACCAAACTCGGGACTGAAGCGACCGCGGGACTAGTGCTATCAATGAGTCCCGACGTCGTCTTCATAGCCACCGGAAGCAGACCACTCGTCCCCGATATACCTGGTGTTGATAAGGATATCGTAATAACTGCGGTTGAACTACTGCTGAACAAGCCTCAGATTGGACAATCGGTGATTATAGTCGGTGGTAACCTTGTTGGCGCTGAAGTTGCGCTATACTTGGGGGGGCAGGGCAAGAGGGTGACTATTGTTGAGTGCCTCGACAAGATTATGCGTAATATGGACTGGATCAATGCACAAGACATACAGAGAAGGTTTGATGGGCTTGAGTCTGACCAGCTTGACGTGAAAATACTAACCAACACCGAGGCGGTAGAGGTGGTTGATGATGGTCTTGTGGTGTCTGAAAAATCGGGTAAGCGCAGAACCCTCAGAGCTGATGCTATTGTGCTTGCGGTGGGCATGACCTCAAATGAAGATCGATTATCAGAGGCTTTGGATGGCAAAGTTAAAGAGGTTTATCATATTGGTGATTGTGTCTCGCCGGGCAAGGTGATTGATGCTGTCTGGAAGGGGTTTCGTACGGCGCGTCTAGTCTAGATTGGTAGAAGCTTGCGTCATAGGGTGTGGTGATATGTAACAGCGGATTTTACTACAGATTGAGGCTGCGATATCTGAATATCTTAGGATTCCGCTTCTCAGTAACACTTGCTTATAAGGTGCAATCATCCGCCACAAGAACGAACCATTCAAATCACATTTGAATAATTCTGACAACTGTTGATCTTCAGCAGACTGGCTGAGTCAAGGCATGCCCATGAACTAATGGGGAACCCAGTTTTGATGAGCGGGGAGCACGAATTCGCCCACATGGTAGGCAGCCTTGCTTTAATTGCTATGCTTGTTACGGCAGGTCTTCGGTAGGTAGCTGGCTAATAGAGATTACTTGATCGTCGGCTATCTCTACCTCCGGCATGCCGTCAGTGAAGTGGGGTTCGGGTGGAGTAACCTTTTCCCCCGGCTTATAGGCTTTCTCCTCTGTGATGGTGTTTAGCAGGGTATACACTATGCGGAAGTTGCCCTGGTGGTTTCCAGTATGCCCGGTAGGTAGAAAACAAGTCAGGATTTCCCACTCATTGTATATATCGCGTGTCCAGACCACAGCCTGACTCCCTTTGGTCACTTGCGGCCCTTCGCCTTGCCTCCAGCCGCCGGTAACGACTCTTAGTAGTTTTCTCGCTGTGAAACTGCACAGTGACTCTTGATCTATAACGTTATCCGACGTTGGTAGCATCCGTCTTCCTTTGGTGCTTTCATCCTCATCCAGTTCTCTGGCTTGCTCGGTTGCTACCGAAACCTTTATTTCCTCTTCATATTTTTCTAGAAGTTCGCTAAGTTTCTCCAGGATCTTCTCCCGCGTCGTCTCGGATTGCGGTCTCGAGGTATCGCCAATCATTACAACTGTAGGTTGAGGAGCTGTGGCTGGAACTGGTTGCGGGGCTTTACTACGGCGGTATGCGAAGAATATGCCCAGGCCGACGGCTAGAGCAATTAGGGAAATAAAGAGGATTGGCCGGGTATAGTCCGACTCCCATTTCACGTTTACGGACTTCGGGCCATCCATAACCTCCGTACCGCTGGAGTCGGCGGCTATCAGCTTACCGCCAAATACACCGAGGATTCCAGACATAGCCACCTCGCGTGTATCCAGCGTCCATTGGGCCTCACTTCCCGCCTTGTGCCAGGTGCCCCCACCCGCCTCACCATAGGGAGATACCAAGGTCAGACGGTAGTAAGTATCATAGTTGGCGATAATAGTTCCCGGCATAGTTACCGTCAGATTAAGGTCATCGTCCTTGGCAGTTTCTCCCGTCGGCAGTTCCCAATGGGAAAAGCGATACTGGGTGTCGGCTGTTTCTTCGACCTCGCTTGGAGCACTGGTTCTGAGGGCATACCCCTCAGTATACCAGCCGGTTCCTGTCACCTGCCCGACCTCACTGGGATCGGTTTTAAATTCGACGAAATACTCAGTATCGTAGTTGGCAACAATACTCCCCGGCGCAGTGACCGTCAGGCTGAGGTTCTCGCTGGTGACGGTTCCCCCGGTGGGCAGTTGCCAGTGGGAAAAGCGATACCGGGTGTCGGATGTGTCTTCAACCTCACTCGGAGTACTGGTGGTGAACACATTACCCTCGCGGTACCAGCCGCTATCTGTCAACAGACCAACCTCGCTGGGAGCCGTGGTAACTGTGAGGAAATACTCAGTATCGTAGCTAAAATGAGCATCGGGATGACTCTCGCTTACCTCGATGCTATCGTCTTCAGCCACATATCTAATACTGGCATTAGTAGCATGTGAAACGGTATCGTCAACCGTTATCGTCTGGCTTGAATCCAGGTCAAGGTTTAAGTGTACAGACTCGCCACCTCCTAGCGCTGCTACCCAGTCCCCTTCTACAAAGACATTTGTCTCGCCTGAGGCTAGGCTGGAAGCAACACTGATAACCGATTCAAAGGTCCCTTCTTCAACGAAAAGGCTGAAGCTCCGCTGGGCAGAGAGTGGGGATGTCGAGCTGTCGGTAACCTCGATGGTAAAGCTGTAGGAGCCGGCAGTATCGTCATCCGGAGTCCCGTGAATAAGGCCGGTACTGGTTGTTAGCGTTAGCCCATCCGGCAGTGACCCGCTGGTGACATCCCAGGTATACGGAGACGTACCCCCAGTGACGTTAACCTGCTCTGAGTAGCTGCTGCCCTCGGTAGCGTCCGGCAAAGAGGTGGTCAGGAAGGATAGGGGAGTTTGCGTAACGTTAATGACGAACCCCTGCTGGGGTGAAGTGCCGGTTGTGTCGGTAACGGTGACGAAGAAGGAATAACTACCGGCTGTAGTCGGTTCGCCGGAGATAACTCCGGTGCTGGCGGTAAGATTTAACCCATCCGGTAAAGAGCCGCTGGTGACTGTCCAGGTGCAGGGACAGGTTAGCGGGGCGGCAACCAATGTCGCCGTATAGGGCTCGTCGACCTCGGCTTCCGGCAGAGTACTGGGGAGGATGGTTGGCGCGGCCCAAGCTGGCTCACTGATAAGGAATATGGTGCCAAGGAGAACGAGGGCACCAACCGCAATTAGGCGACGCACTGAATTAATATGACAGCTTGGCCAGTTATGAAATTTCATCTCTCTCACTAAGGTCTATTATAGTAGCTAAATTCAACATTAACAATGTTATCTTAGAGTTAAACTCTCTGTTTTAATGTCAATATCAGTCTAACATAACAACATGAACTTAGTATGAACTAAAACCAAACGGGTTATCGAAAAGAACCATCGCCTGGCGCCAGACGATTGCTTAATTCTGTCGGGTGGAATATAACCCTCTGAGAGCTACTCCAAGGGCTCCTTAGCACAGCCTGGTAAAACTCTGGCCGGTGCTGTTAGTGTGAGGGCTGGTGTCGGGGAAGAACACCGATGCAGACTTCTGCTGAGTTACGGCATTGTCGAGGAGAAGACAGATGAAACCTTCACGGACAATGCTACCTGATATCCGTTTAGTGTACCGTATTGCTTCGGTAGCATTAGCGAGTCCATACGATATTTTCAAATCAGCAGGCAGTCCAGCCACCATCTACCGTCAGGATGGTGCCGGTAATCATACCAGCTTTATCGCTGGCTAGGAAACAAACGGCGGCAGCCACTTCCTCGACTTTCGCCAGACGGCGCAAGGGGGTGTTATTTATTACGTAATCCCTGGATGCCGGGTCCTTCAATAATTCTCTAGTTAAGTCGGTGAGAACGTAGGTGGGAGCCACGGCGTTAACCCGAATGTTATACGGTGCCCAGTCGATGGCCTCAGATCTGGTGAGCTGCACTACGGCCCCCTTGCTTGAGCAGTATGCGACACGTCGCGGTCCCCCAACGAGCCCCATAGTTGAGGCGATGTTGATAATCGAGCCCTGTTTACGGGGTATCATTGACTGGACGGCAACCGCCTGATTGGAAAAGAATAAACCTTTGGCATTCACGTTGTTGATGGCGTCCCAGTTTCTCTCCGTAGCCTCGTGGGCCGGTTGGCGAATGTTAATGCCAGCACTGCAGACCAGAATGTCTATCTCGCCCAGTTCGTGCCGGATGCGGTCCACGATGGGCGTTATGCGGGGCACATCGGTTATATCGAGTTGATAGCCTGCGGCAGTCCCCTTTTTTTGTACCTTTTCGGTGGCCTGAGTCAGGGTCTCTGGGTTGTAGTCCACCAAAGCCACCCTAGCCCCGCTCTCTGCCAGTAATTCGGCACACCCAAGACCGATACCACTGGCCGCTCCGGTGACGAGAGCTACTTTGTTATCCAGTCTAATATCCATGAATTTCCCTCCAATCCCTGTTATCGAATATAGTGAGCTATTTTGCCTTTTTAACTTCCTCGACAATCCTTCGAAACTCAGCTTCAGTTATAGCTCCCTTCTTTTCGTAGCTCTTGGCTTTAACCCTTCTCGTAACCTCAGTGACCTCTTCCGCGCTTAGGTCTATACCCATCCTCTGAGCTAGGACTGCGATGTTACCTTTTCCGCTCTTCTTGCCAATAATTACCTCTGGCTCCTCGTTGCCGACGAAGGAGTAGTGTATCGGAAACGCCATAATATCCGCTTCCTCACCAATGTTCCGGTACCAATCGACGACGATGCCTGACTCGACGTGAAAGGCCTGATCGCCCACGAAACCGCGATTGGGTGCCATCGGCACTCCCGCTATTCTCTCAACAAGCTTAGCCAGTTCACGGAGCTTATGGTATTTTATTCCCGTGTCGATCCCGTAGAGCGTTAACAGTGCCAGTACAGTCTCTTCCATGGGGGTGTTTCCCGAGCGTTCACCCAGACCATTGACGGTGGTGTGTATTACCTCGGCGCCACTCAGTACCGCCTTTATGGTATTGGCAACACCCAATCCGTAATCATTATGGTAATGAGCTTCCAATGGTTTGTGTATTCTCTCTCTGGTTCTCTTTACAACATAGGCTACCGCCTCGGGCGTGAGGCAACCGAACGTATCGACGAGACATAGAGAATCCATATGACCCTCGTGGGCAACATGCTCGAGGAGCCTGAGAACCCATTCTAGTTGAGCCCTAGAAGCATCAACAGTAAAGAAGGCGACGTATAGCCCTAACTCGTGGGCTAGCTTGGTCGCCTTGATCGGCATATCCATTGCCTTCTCTAGTGACCATCTGTAACCTAGCTCAATAAGGTGCTCGCTGGATGGTATCTCAACAGTAACACCATCCACACCACAGTCCGCTGCCCTCCTGATGTCATCCTCCATGCAACGGCTGAGAGCGAATATCTGTGGACCCAGTTTCCGCTTAACTATTTCCCTGATAGCAGCCTCATCCTCAGGTGACACGGCCGGTGTGCCCGCCTCAATGCGGTGGACGCCTAGTTCGGCTAACTTTTCAGCAATTTGCAGCTTTTCTTCCTTGGTAAACATTAGGCCCGCCTGCTGCTCACCATCACGGAGTGTAGTATCATGGATCTTAACCTGTTCGGGTGGGGTGAAATCCTTCGTCACCTCGGCTAGGTAGTTCCACGGGCTAACGAACCAATTATCGGTCTTCCAAAGTGTATCCTTGGTCGGCATTTGTTAAGAACCTCCCATCTTTATGTTAGAATTCTCTGATTATACTTAACGACTGCTGTACTAACAACTACTTTAGTAACCGAATCAGGACTACTCCAAGAGAATGCCTCAGTGACGGAGAGAGTCTCAGGATAGATACGGCACTACAGTTTTATGGCTTAATGCCTGATTAACTCTCTATTTACTGCATTTGGCGGCACCTCACCTTTAGCTCCAGCCAACAGATTCTTTATGGCCAAAATAGGGGCCTCTGTTCTCGCTAGCAGAGAGCCACCGGCTAAATGTGGCGTAAGCACGACGTTATCAAGTTCGGCTAGTCCCTCAGTAGGTAACGGTTCATTTTCATACACATCAAGGGCTGCTCCGGCAATGCGCTTCTTACTTAGGAATGTAACCAATGCTTTCTCGTCAATGACGGCACCACGGCTGGTATTAACGAGGTACGCTGAGGGTTTCATCAAGCTTAGCTCCCGCTCCCCGATAAGGTGATAGGTCTTTCTGACAATTAAAGGAACATGTAGAGTTATAAAATCAGATTCCTTGAGCAGAGTTTCTAGCGATACTCTCTCTAAATTTAGTTCCTTTTCTAATTCAGACTCTGCGGCGACAACATCAGTATATAGAAGTCGTAAATTCCAGCCGAGGGCTCTCTGCGCTACCGCTTTCCCCACCTTGCCAAGTCCAACTATGCCCAGAGTTTTCCCTGAGATCTGCGGCCCTATGTAGTCGAGTGGCCCCCAGCCACTGAATAGTCCTGACCTGACATCCCTATCTCCGATAACAATCCGACGTGTGACTGCGAGCAACAAGCCCCAAGCCGCTTCGGCCACTGCGGTGGCGAGAGCTTCAGAGGGAGTGTTGGTCACAAATATTCCCCTTGAAGTGGCAGCTTCGATATTGATATGGTTTATCCCTTGGCTCCAAGTAGCAATTACCCTCAAATTTCTGCCAGCATCAATTACTGCTTTATCGATAGAATCAGTGGCAAGAACCAGAATACCTTCTTTATCTTTGACCTTCTCGATAAGTTCATTCTTCGGCATAGTGCTGTTATAAGGAGATACCTCTAACTCACACTCTTTCTTAGCTAACTTCCAAGCCTCCCCAGTAAGCTCGCTGATATCCCTGGTTATAAAGACTCTCGGCTTCATTTCTGCCCTCTAATATATTATTTACTATACACTCTAAGCCACGACACGGCACTCTTGTCTCCTGAAATTCATTAACAGCCTCTTTGTTGAGGCTGTTACACTAGGGGCATCATCAAGAGCTTATTCTTCCGTTCTGGAATACACTCCGCTGCGAGGCATAGCAGTGTCTAAACAGTAAAATTGTATTAGCTATCTTAGTAGTGCCTGTTTCGTAGTTTAAGTCTATAGTATTAATGAAGCAAAGTCAAAGGGGTTTACGCTACCTTACGCCGAGCTAGACCTCGCTTTAGCGGTTACATTGTTTTAGTCCTTGTTCATTATGAGTTTCACTAATAGCCGACCGGGCTGCCTCTGCGTACTCTAACCCGAACAATCAGATAAAAAAGGAAGAGTACTATTAGGTAGTCTTAAGTCCATTGACATCAAATAAGCAAAGGATTATTATTAGGAAGTTTATTAACCATATCTGAGCTGTAGTTTCCCATAGTAGCGGTTCATTATCATTAACGGCGTATAGAATACAGAGGTGTGTTTTTTCTTCTGTATTATCCTGTAGGGGATTAGTTCGATTTAAAGGATACAAACGGTTGTTAATAGGGGGTGGCCATGGCTAACCGAGCTTACGAATTATTTGAAGAGCAGTACTATGCCAGAACCAAAAAGTCCAAGCAAATGTACGAAGAAGCAAGGAAGTACTTAGCGGGGGGGGTTGTCGCCGACGGAGCCTACAGGACTCCCTATCCCCTATATATGAAAGAGGCTAGGGGAACAAAACTTTGGGATATTGATGGTAATGAATACATTGACCTCCAGAGCGGTGGCGGACCGACGATTCTGGGGCACTCGCCGGCTCCAGTTATGGAAGCGGTAAAAAAACAACTTGATCACGGAACACAAACTCTGGTGACCCACAGCGCCGCAGTTGAGCTCGCCAAGAAAATATGTCAGCACATGCCGGGGATGGAAGAAATAAGGTATGTCCATTCAGGTTCTGAGGCAGTTCACACCGTACTGCGATTATCCCGGGTTTATACCGGAAGGGAAAAACATGCTAAGTTTGAGGGAAACTACAACGGCCAGCTAGATAATGAGCTTGTCAGCGGAAGTAACTTTGGTGGTCCAGAGGAAAGTCCTGAGTCTGTGGCTCAATGCCCGGGGATTCCCCGCGGTGTTCTGGATGACATTATTGTCTTACCCTGGAACAACACAGAAGCATCAGTTGCTTTAATAAAGAAGCACGCTAAGGAATTAGCCTCAGTGATACTTGAACCCGTGGCCTGTGCTCACATGGGTGGTATACCCGCCGAAAAGACCTTCGTCAAAGCCCTAAGGCAGGTTTGCGATGATTACGGCATTGTTTTGATATTTGATGAGGTAATCACTGGCTTTAGGCTCGGTCTTAGTGGAGCTTATTCTATTCTGGGGGTCATTCCTGATCTACGCTCTATGGCAAAACTGGTATTTGGGGGGCTTCCTGGTGGCCTTTATGGTGGGCGACGGCAGATTATGGAGTTGGTCGCGGCCCAACCTATCTCCTCCCAAGCCGGAGGAATAATGTTTCAGAAACGCAAGATGTTTCAGTCAGGCACATTCGCTGGTAACCCCATATCGGTAACTGCTGGGGTGGCTCTAATAAAAGAACTAGAAAAGCCAGGTTTTTATGAGCGTATTGATGGCTATGGAGAGAGGATACGGGACGGGATAAGAAAGATAGCGACAGCCATGGGATTTCCAGTACAGGTTGTCGGGGTGGGGTCTATGTTTACAGTATACTTTAGTGAGCACCCGGTGAGGACGATACGTGATGCTGCTAAGGCTAACAAGGAGTTGGGGGCTGCTTTCTACATGGGACTGATAGTCAATGGTGTCTACGTAGCACCATTTCACTGGGCAATTACAAATGGGGCTATGACTGACGATGATGTGGACAGAATTCTAGAAGTCTCAGAGAAAATTCTGAAGGAGATGAAAAGGCACCAGGCGTAAGGCCAGATAGAAAACAAGAAACTAAGGCAGGGAGGCTTCAGATGGAGTTACAGTTAGCGGGGAAAACGGTCATTGTCACTGGAGGGGCTTCAAACATCGGCCGGGCTATTTCTTTAGCTTTCGCAGAAGAGGGAGCGAATGTGGTAATCGCTAATCGACATCTCGAGGGCGGGCAAAGGGTTGCCAGTATTGCTAATACCTTAGGTAGCGGTCGTTGTATCGCTATTAGAACAGATGTCACTAAACTTGACGATGTGGAAGCCATGGTTGAAAGCACCTTAAAGGAATTTAACCAGGTAGATGTGTTGGTCAATAATGTTGGCTGGACAAAGTTAGGTTTATTTATAGAGGTAGACCCCAAATGGTGGCAGCCAATGGTGGCCCAAAACTTTATCTGCACACTTAATGGTTTTAGAGTTGTATTACCACTAATGAAAAAGCAAGGCAGTGGTAATATCATCAGCGTTGCCAGTGTTGTCGGGCGCAGAGGAGACTATCATGAGCCTGTCTATGCAGCTCTTAAGGCGGCGGTAATTAACTTCTCCAAATCCATTGCTCAGGAGTATGCACCCGATAGGATAAGGGTAAATGTAGTTGCCCCGGGTCTAGTTATGCCAACTGGCCCAGAGACGCTAGAAGGCGATAGTATGTGGAAACCAGGCGGCTCCATCACACAGGAATGGCAGGATTTATTGGTTAGAGAGGCGGTGCGTGACATACCCTTAGGCAAGTTCGGCAAACCAATCGATGTTGCCCAGGCTGTACTCTTCTTAGCTTCCGACGTCGCTGCTGGCCACATAACTGGGCATATTATTGGTGTTGACGGTGGGTTCTACATGGAATGCTAGTCCGGAAGGTTAACCGCGCCTTGGCCTGCTGAGCTTCTATAATATCCATGCCAGACCAGATACAGCTAATATAGCTAAGAAAGTCTTTTAAGTCCTTCTAGACTGTCTACTCATTGCCAGTCTATACGTAGGTAGATATTCGAGTATGAATAAGGTAAGGGGAGTATTATCGGTACCGTAAAACGTATTATGGACGAAAGGAAAAGCACTATGAAGGAAATAGAGCCGTATCTACTAGTGGTGCTGGCTAGGAAGTTTGAGAGCATTACAACCGAGATGAATAATGCCTTATTGAGGGCAGCCCGCTCCAATGTTATGGCTACAGCCAGGGACTTCTCCTGTAGCGTAACGGACCAAAGTCACCGGATAGTCTGCGTAGCTGGAGGAAACGCCAACCACGTGGTTGGCTCTGGACTCGTAGCCAGAGTTATCCCGGAACTACATGACGATATCCGTCCCGGAGATGCTTTTCTAAACAACTCTCCGTACTACGGCAACAATCACCACGCTGATTGGACAATATCCGTTCCCGTTTTCTACGAGGGTGAGCACATATTCACGGCTAATGCTAGGGCACATCAGGCAGACTGTGGTAACAGTCAACCTACTACCTATAGTCCTTTTGCCAAGGATATATATGAAGAAGGAGCCTTAGACTTCCCCTGCGTCAGGATACAGAGGGACTATAAAGACATAGAAGACCTGATCAGGATGTGTCGGGTGCGAATTCGGGTACCCGATCAGTGGTATGGGGACTACTTGGCGATGATTGGGGCGGCGCGGGTAGGCGAGCGAAGGATAATTGAGCTCTGTAACCGGTATAAAGCTGATACAGTAAAGGTCTTTGCTAAACAATGGCAAGAGTATGGAAAACGGAGAATGATGGAGGAGGTAAGGAAACTACCTAAAGGCACATGGGCAGGAGAAGCGAAGCACGACCCTGTCCCCGGGGTTGCCGATAGCGGCATAACGGTAAGGCTGAAGATGACTATTGACCACGATAAGGGTCGCATTATCCTTGATTTTACCGACAGTGACGATGCTGTTCCTGGTGGGTATAACATGAGTGAGGGGTCAATAGTTCCGGCATCGAGCACTGGGGTATTAAATAATCTTGACCCGACTTTACCTAAAAATGAAGGGGTGTTCGGTTGTATCGAACGTAAGCTTCGGAAGAATTGTGTCACCGGAATTGTTGAGGTACCAACCTGTGCTTCGGTGGCGACCACCAACGTAGCTGGTAGGATGGTTAATCTGGTGCAATCTATGTTTGCCGAGCTTGGCAAAGATAGAGGGATGGCCGAAGGGTCCCTGGGTATGGCGGTCACTATGAGTGTCATCTCTGGCTTTGATTGGCGGACTAAAAGGCCCTATGTTAATCAACTTATTCAAGGTACGATGGGCGGACCAGGCTTATTTGGCCATGACGGTTGGATAACATATAACCTTCCGGAGGCTGGGGGTACCCTTATGGTAGACAGCATCGAAGTAAATGAGCAAAAGTATCCTATAATCTGGGACGAGAGTGAACTGATTCTGGATTCTGAAGGCGCTGGGAAGTGGCGGGGGGCACCAGGGGTACGCTCGATAATACGGCAAAGGCATGACCCTGGGGTATGGGCATATACTTGCGATGGTCATTTTTTCCCGGCTAATGGAATTCATGGTGGGCAAGCAGGGAGACCATCAGCTGCCTGGAAGTTTGATCGTGTCAAGAAGGAAAGGATAGACCTACCAATGATTTCCTACCAAGTGATAACACCTGACGAGGCAATTGTGTCAGAGTCTGGGGGAGGTGGTGGCTTTGGTGACCCGTCGGAGCGTGATCCAGAGAAAGTAAGGTGGGATGTAATCGAAGGGTTTATAACTATAGAAAAAGCGCGCCAGGTCTACGGCGTGGTCTTGGAGGCTGGTCCAGAGCGATACGTTGTGGACGATAAGGCAACGAAGGAGCTTCGTAACAAATTGAAGAAGAAGGGGAACAAGAATTGAGTTTTCGGTTATGTGTAGATATAGGGGGGACCTTTACTGACCTGGCGATTGTTAGTGACGAGGGTGAATTGAACGTGTTCAAATCCCCGACAACACCAGCCGATTATGTTGAGGGGATTATGAATGTATTACACTTAGCTAGCGAGCATTACAAGCTGTCTCTCAACACACTACTTGAGCAGTGTAGTACCGCTAAAGGGGGGCTTTTTGCTCACGGCTCAACAATTAGCACCAATGCTGTTATCGAAGGTAAGACGGCGAAAACAGGCCTTATATGTACCAAAGGATTCAGGGATATTCTCCTTGTTAGGGAAGGAGGGAAGGAGGACCCTTACAATTGGTCCTTGGATTATCCAGCACCTTATATCCCGCGGCACTTAACTCTGCCCGTAACTGAAAGGGTAAACGCTGAGGGGGGAATCGAGGTTCCGCTTAGCGAAGATGAGGTAAGGCAAGCTGTTAGACAATTTAAGGAATGGAATGTAGAGGCAATAGCGGTAAGCTTGCTCTGGAGCATTGTAAACCCCAGCCATGAATTAAGAATCGGCGAAATCATCGAGGAAGAGTGGCCGGGAATACATTATACCCTGGGTCATAAGCTGAATCCGATTATTCGAGAGTATAGAAGGACATCTTCAGCGGCCATTAATGCCTCATTATCTCCCTTGATCACTAGGTATATTTCTGATCTGGACAAACGCCTGAAAGAGAAAGGGTATCAGGGAGAATTATCAATGCTCACCTCAGCCGGTGGCATGATGTCAGTTGAGGAGCTTATATCACAACCTATCTACAGTATTGATAACGGCCCAGCGATGGCCCCGGTTGCTGGGAAACTGTTTGCCTCCAGAGAACTGGGTGTTGAGGATGTCATTACTGTTGACATGGGTGGAACCAGCTTCGATCTTAGCTTAGTGACCAAGGGGGATATTGCCCTGTATAAAGAGGCTATAGTTGCTGATTCTATGCTGGGAATAAGCAAGGTGGACTGCCGGTCAATTGGAGCCGGGGGCGGGAGCATTGCTTGGGTGGATACGGGAGGTCTGTTACATGTTGGCCCTCGTAGCGCGGGAGCGGTTCCTGGGCCCGCCTGCTACGGACAGGGGGGAGAAGAAGCAACTGTAACCGATGCCAACTTAGTCTTAGGCTACCTCGACCCTGGTTACTTCCTCGGTGGAGGTATGAAGCTGGCTCCTCATCTGGCAGAAGAAGTGATTCGAGAGAAGGTAGGTAAACCACTCAACCTGAGCTTAACCGAGGCCGCTTTCAGTATCTGGAATGTAGTCAACATTAATATGGTGGCTGCTATAAATGGCATAACCATATGGCAGGGCATCGACCCTCGCGAATATCTCCTAGTTAGTGGCGGAGGAGCGGCTGGTTTACATATTATTCATATGATGCGAGAGTTGGGCAGCAAGAAAGCGGTGATACCCAAATTAGCTGGCGCATTAAGTGCTGTTGGGGGTGTTTTTGCTGATATTATCTCCGAGTACAATGTTAACTACTACACCACCAGTAATCTGTTCGATTATGATGGGGTTAACAAAACCCTGGAGAAGCTACAAAAGCGAGGTGAGGCATTTCTTAAAAGGGAGGGAGTAGAGCCGGAAAATAGAAGACTCGAGTTTTATGTAGATGCCCATTATTCATATCAGACTTGGGACCTTACTGTGCCTCTCCGGGGTAAAAGAATAAGTAGTGAGGCAGAACTGGCCCGGTTAGTGTCTGATTTCCATGAAATCCACGACCGAGTCTACGGCGTTAAGGAGCCTGGACAGTACATAGAGTGCATTTGCTGGAAAGTGCGTGCTACAGGAATCATGCCTAAGCCGAAAATGCAAGAGGTATCAATATCAGGTGAAGATGCTTCGCCGGCGTTAGCGGGCAAACGAAAGGCATACTTTAGAGATTTGGGGGGGATGGTTGACACGCCTATCTACAGAGGCGGAAGACTATTAGCCGGTATGAAAATAACCGGGCCGGCAATCATAGAGGAACCCATAACAACGATAGTTGCCTTACCTGGTTCTGAAGTCACTGTGACGAGGCTGGGTAACTATCTTGTTCAATTAAACTAAAGGCAAGTATACCTTCACCCCACGGAGGCTGGTACCCTATTCCTTCCAAGTGTGCCACCAGGTATATCGGCCAAGCCCACATCTGTAATATCCTTTGGGGCATCTGCCTGGTTGCATTGACAAGTCTGTTCTCAAACATTATTATCTTTACGATATGGCAAAAACTATAGCTGAAATAAACGAGCGGATAAAAAGGGGTAAGGCAGTCGTCGTTACCGCTACCGAGATAATTGACATCGTTAGGCGGCGGGGGGTTAGCCGGGCAGCACGTGAGGTAGACGTAGTTACTACCGGTACCTTCGGTCCCATGTGTTCCTCCGGGGCTTATCTCAATATTGGACACACTAAGCCCCGAATTAAGCTGGGCGGTGGCCGAGCCTATCTTAATGATGTTCCAGCCTACGCGGGGTTCGCGGCGGTAGACCTTTTTGTTGGCGCCAATGCTCTGCCTGATGATGACCCCAGAAACCGGGTTCATCCTGGCGAATTCAATTATGGTGGCGGGCACGTAATAGAGGAGCTTGTCGCCGGTAGGGATATTAGACTGGTAGCTACTGCCTACGGCACAGATTGCTACCCCAGGAAGAGGCTGGAGACCTGGATAAATATAAAAGACCTTAATGATGCTGTGCTGTTCAACATGAGGAATGCCTATCAGAACTATAATGTGGCGGTGAACCTAGCAGACAGGACGATTTATACCTATATGGGGGTGCTAAAACCTGATCTGGGTAATGCTAACTTTTGCAGCGCTGGCGAGCTTTCCCCTCTGCTTAATGACCCATATTATCAGACCTTTGGTATCGGTACCAAGATATTCCTGGGTGGGGGTATTGGCTTTATTGCCTGGCCGGGCACCCAGCACAACCCAAATGTACCCCGCTCGGATAACGGGGTGCCGAAGAGCGGTGGTGGTACCCTGGCCGTAATTGGCGACCTGAAGCAGATGAAGCCGCGCTGGCTAGTGGGAACCAGCATGCTGGGCTATGGTTGCACTCTAACGGTTGGTATCGGTATCCCCATCCCAATACTCTCTGAGGAAATCGTGCGCTATACCGCGGTAAGCGATGATGAGATCTTAGCGCCGGTGGTGGATTATGGGGTGGCCTACCCCACTCAAGAGCCTGGTATCTTGGGTGAGGTGAGTTATGCCGAGCTGAAGCGTGGGAAAATAGTTGTTCAGGGCAGGGAAGTGCCCACTGCCTCTCTGTCCAGCTACTCTCGAGCCCTGGAGATTGCCTCTATCCTGAAGGAATGGATACTGAGCGGCAAATTCTACCTGACTGAGCCGGTGGCGCCACTACCTCAAGCTGGGTCTGATAGAGTTGTCAGATCGCTCAAGGAACGCCCCATAGAATAGAATCGGTCGGGGCTCTTCTTCAGCCGGGCGGTTAATCTTTGCATTAAAGTGTGTTAGAATAGGTATCAAGGTAGGAGTGTAGCTCAGTTTGGGAGAGCAGCGGTCTCCAAAACCGCCGGTCGGGGGTTCGAGTCCTCCCACTCCTGCCAGTTTGCTGAATCGGCTCAAAAAAGAATAGCCTGGCTAGCTTAAGCCGAGGTGGCGGAAGCAGGTAGACGCGCTAGCTTGAGGGGCTAGTGGGCGTAAGCTCGTGGGAGTTCAAATCTCCCCCTCGGCACCATATTTAGTTTACATAACGTAGCAAGCGGAAGTAGTTCAGTGGTAGAACGCTTCCTTGCCAAGGAAGAGGTCGCGAGTTCGAATCTCGTCTTCCGCTCCAGTCAAGCTGAGGCTAGCTTGGGTAGTTAACCACTATTGGGGTAGGCAGCTGGACCTAGGTTGCTTTCTGGAAGTAGTAGCCGACTCCGGGTTCGGTGATGATATACCTCGGTTTAGCGGAATCCAGCTCTATCTTATGGCGCAGGTGTGAGATATAGATACGGACATAGTCTACATCATCGCTGTATTCCCAGCCCCAAACCCTTTCCAGAAGCTGCTGGTGGGTAAGAATTCGTCCTGCATTCTCAAGTAACAGAATGAACAGGCGGAACTCTCGTGGCGTGAGCTTAACCCGCTTCCCGTTTACTAGAACCCACCGCTTGGAAATATCGACGCTAAGGCAGTTATCATTATAGATAACCCCCTCTTTCAGGCGCGGCGGGGAAGATAGAGCAGCACGGCGTAATGTGGCTCGCACCCTGGCTATTAGCTCCCTATTTCCCACCGGTTTGATAAGGTAGTCATCAGCCCCATGGTCGAGTCCCTTGGCTATGTCTTCCTCATCTACCCGCTTACCGGTAAGCATGATGATAGGGACATCAGAAATGTCGCGAATACGTTCACAGGTCTGCCAGCCATCCATGGTGGGCATAACCACATCTAGGAGGACTAAATCGGGTCGGTGGTCGAAAAGAAGCCGCAGGCCCTCTTGTCCCCTGTCGGCGGTAATCACTTCGTAGCCCTTCTGAGCGAGAACCTGCTCCATCATCCTGAGGAAGCGAGAGTCATCGTCGATGGCAAGGATTGTCTTAGTCATTGTCTTCGTCGTTGGGGTTTAGGGATTTCTGTCTTCCTTTTAACAGTTTTTCGGCAATCATTTCAAGTAATTCGTGAGTATCGATGGGCTTTGATAGATATGCGTCGCACCCGGACTTGATAACACTCTCCCTGTCTCTGGCCATGGCATGGGCCGTAAGCGCAATAATGGGGGTATCACTGAATGCCGGGTTCTCCCTGAGTTTCTTGGTCACCTGAAACCCATCCATTTTGGGAAGGCGTATGTCCATTAGGATAAGGTCTGGTCGCTGGCTCGTGGCCACATCCAGTGCCGCTTCCCCATCAGTTGCCTTGAGTAGGGTATAGTTCTTATCTCTGAGGGCCATTTCCATCAGTTTCATATGCAGGGGGTGGTCTTCGACAATCAGTATTCTCTCGTTCACGATTGGTTTCCCTCTTTATGGAGGCGTGTCCTTGGTTGCCAGAGGTAGGGTGAAGGTAAACTGGCTTCCCTGGCCGTAATCACTCTCTACCCAGACTCGTCCACCATGCTTTTCAATGATCTGTTTGACAACGGCTAGCCCTAGCCCGGTGCCGCCCTTTCCCCTAATTGGGGTATAATCGAGCTGGCAGAAGGGTTCAAATATCCGCTCTTTATCTTCCGTCTTGATGCCGGAGCCATTATCAATCACGCTGACTCGGCACCAGCCGTCATCACTGGTGGCTTCAATCTTCAGCTTGCCCCCATCCGGAGTAAAGTTAGATGAGTTAGCCACCAGATTGCGCAGTACCTGTCCCAGCTTACCTTTGTCGGCGTAGATTGGGGAGAGTCCCTCTTCTATCTCAACATCAAGGCTCTGCTTTCTGGGTTCTAGTATTGGCGTCATTGATCTGGTGAGCGATTCTACCACCTCGGTCAGGGCCAAAGTTTCCTGTTTGAGTTCTATTCTGCCCGATTCAATCTTGGAGAGGTCAAGAACCTCGTTGATTAGGTTCAGCAGGTGCCGACTGCTGTCCAGGACATCGCTGAGGCACTGCTGCTGCTCTTTGTTAACCGGTCCTGGTACCCTATCGAGCATCAGTTGGGAAAAACCAATAATGGTATTGAGTGGGGTGCGTAGTTCATGGGACATATTAGCTAGGAACTCGCTTTTCAGCTGGTTTGCCCGGGCCACCTCCTCCGTTTTCTCCATGAGCTCTTGCTGTTGTGCCATCATCTCTTCACTCTGAAGCCTGAGCGCCTCGTTCTGGGCGTCCAGCTGCTCGTTCTTTTCCTGAAGCTCTCTTTCCATCCGCTTCTGTTCGGTAACGTCTCTGCTCACCCCCATTACGGCTACTACTTCGTTATTATCATTTCTTATCGGACTAAGGCTGGTGCTTGCCCACATCTCCCTTCCCCCGACACCTATCTTGCTGTCAGCCATTAGTGTTCTCCCTGTTTTGAATGCCAGTCTGAATTCTCTTGAAAACCGCGCCGCCATTTCTTTGGGGAACATGTCGAAGACCTTTTTGCCGATTACTTCTCCAGGTTCTTTTCCGAGAAACCTGGCGGCAGATTGGTTCAGGGACAGTATCCTGTCATCAGCATCGATCATATAGATGAGGTCGGTGGCATTTTCCACCAGGGTTCTATACTTTTCCTCACTCTCCCTGAGTGCCTCCTCGGCCCGCTTACGTTCGGTGATGTCTTCGAGAATGGAATCAAAGTGTAGGACTCTGCCGACCTCGTCTCTCACGGTAAAAATTTTGCCCAGCACCACTATCTCACTGCCATCGTTCTTTCGCCAGTGAAGTTCCCAGGTTACCGCCCCTTTAGCTGAGGCCAACTCTTCCATGAGAGCCTGCCTCTCTTCACAATGGACGTAGAGCTCTTCTATATCCATCGCCAGCAGCTCATCCCTGGAATATCCAGTAATCTCCTCAAAGGCTGGATTTACTTCCAGGATTTTCCCCGGAGGCCCCGGCGTTGACCGGAGAATGCCAAGTGTCACGTTGTTTACTAGGCTCCGATATCTAGCTTCGCTTCTAGCTAGTTCCTCTTCGTTAGCTTTAAGCTGTTTATTCTTCTTTTGTATCTCCTTCTCGAGCCGCTTGCGCTCGGTTATGTCTCTGATAGTTGATTGGGCAATCGTCTTGTTCCCCACTCTCAGCCAGCCGACGAGGATTTCAGTCCAGATTACAGTTCCGTCTTTCCGATAGAAGCGAAGCTCAGTCGGCTTGGTTATTTTGTGCCTGCGGATTGAAGTGAATATCTTTAGGTATTTGGGAGCGTCAACAAAGCGTATGATACCTATTTCGGAGAAGTGCTTACCCACCATTTCATTCTTAGAGTAGCCCGATATCTTGGTCGCCGCACCGTTACATAGTAGAATCATCCCTTTCAAATCGGCGGCAACTATAGCGTCAGGGGAAAGTTCAATCATGTTTCTGTAGAGTTGCTCCGATGCTCCTAGTATCCCTCCGCTCTCGGTATTCTCGGTTGTAACCGAGCTAGGAGCATTGCTTATGGTTTCCCTCTTTTTCGACACCATCACTCATTCTCTTCTTATATATTTTTGCTTTAGCATCAAGGCATGTTAACTTCTTACTTAGATTATCGGTTGGTGTCTCCACCTCTCCTAGAACCAGGTAGCCTGAGGTAGCCAGTACCTCGTAGAGCATACCGAGCAGCCTTTCCTGAAGTTGCTTTTGCAGATATATCAGTACATTGCAGCAGAATATGCAGTCCAGTTCCGTAAAGGGCGGTTTTATACTTGAGGTTAGGTCAAAGTAGGAGAAATGGACCATTTTTCTGATATGGGCTTTAACCACATAGTCTTGGCTGGCGCGGGTGAAGTATTTCTTTAGATTGCCTTTGGGAAGATTCTCTAGATCTTTCAAGGAGTAGGCCCCAGCTTGAGCTTGTTTTAGAGCCTGCCGATTAATGTCAGTGGCGTATACCCGGGTATCAAAGTCCTTAAGCCTGTCCCCGAGGAATTCGGCTAGCATTATGGCTATGGAGTAGGGCTCTTCACCTCGGGCACTGGCGGCGCTCCAAAACCTCAGGCGGCGCACCACGGTGCCTTGTTTATAATCACGGAAATCGTACCCGCCGTCTCGATATATCTTCTCTAGAAGTAAATCGAGGCCGTTACTGTTGCTCTTGGCTACTGTGTTGCCTGTGTTAAGCTCCACCCTTGCCGACATGACGATTGTGCCCAGAAAGCCATAATATTGCCAGTAGTCTATCAATTTATAGCATATACCTCGTTAAAAAGCAAGACCTGGGGAGAGAATGGTAGTGGTGGGATTGACAGCGTGATTATCCAGAATTACAATCTTAGCCTTAGATGGGGCGAAGTTCATTACCGGACAGGCGATTAATGTCGATGGTGGCATGGTGAAGGCCATCGTCTGAGGATTAGCCAACCTTTTGGCTTTAGGGGTAGACTACTGGTCTACCCCTATTCTTTTGGGCTTAGGTTCGCATCGGAAGAGGTAAAGACGTGGTATAATCATTATGAGACGGTTACACTTTGGCGGTATCTTCGAAACGAGAGTGAGTCGTAAGTGGGTAAGCATGAAGGTGTTTGGTTTTTTTAAAAAGAAAAGGCCCGGGGCAAAGCCAGCGCCGATTAAACGTGAGACCCGTTCGAGAAAGCCGGAGCCAGCTCCCCCAAAGGCGGAGAAGAAATGGAAGTCTCTAAAGACACTAGAGTGGGGCAGGTTTTTCAGGCGGGTAAGGTTTCCGAGGTGGAGGATTCCGTGGTGGCTAAAGCTTATAAAGTGGAGAGAGATTCCAGGGTGGGGCAAGTTTCTTATCGTGCTGGGGGCGGTCGGGGTTGGTTTGGCAATCTGGTTTGCCGTCCAGTCATCCTTGGCACCGCCGCCTGAGTACCGTCTTAGTGTCACCACGGAGCCCGTGGGTGGTGGCCAGGTCAGTCTCAGCCCCAGTTATGATGATTACAGCAAGGGTACTCAGGTTAGCCTAACGGCAAGTCCATCGGCGGAGTATGAGTTTGTTTCCTGGTCTGGGGATGCTTCAGGAGTAAGCCCGACGGTTACGGTTACCATGGACTCAGATAAAGAGGTAACCGCTAATTTTCGGGTCATCCAGTATGCCTTAACGGCGGCGGTCAGTCCGCCTGAGGGTGGCCAGGTCAGCCCGAGCAGTGGTACCTATGATAGCGGGGACTCGGTTAGCCTAACAGCGATGCCATCGGCGGAGTATGAGTTTGTTTCCTGGTCTGGGGATGCTTCAGGAGTAAGCC
>CAYYLM010000008.1:0-20520 GCA_964472625.1 uncultured Dehalococcoidales bacterium | reverse complement strand
CGGCAGTTACGGTTACCATGGACTCAGATAAAGAGGTAACCGCCAACTTTGTGGCGACTTTTCAGGAGATAAGGTTTGTTATGCCCACCGGAATTTCAGGCTCGGCCGTTGTCTATACTAATGTCCTCGAGCGGGGCGAAATTATCGAGGGCTTTGTTGAGCTTAGCGGAGAGTACCGCAGCCAGGATTGGAGTTTTGACTGGACCTTCGAGATAATTGGCCCGGAGGGTAGGAAAATAGACTACTGGGAGGGGCACTGGGTAATGGATAACCATCATGATTTCGGGTTTAAAGCGCAGTATAACGGTACCTATAAAATCAGGGTGCGTCATAACAGTCTCACCGACAAAGACCTTCTAATTAGGATTAAGCCCAAAGGTTGGAGTTGAGCTAGCTCTCTACGGTCACTGCACCTCCTACCATCTTCTCATAGCGGGTGCCACTATTGAGGTATTGACATGCGGTCTACCCGGGCTACAATTTACCTGTGGCTGATTAAGGGCACATCATGGTGGGGGTGTGAAAGTCTAATGAGGAGTTTGGAGAACTATCCCGGATTGACCATCAGGATTTCTAAAGTCAGGGCTTTTAAGCGGAGCGGTAATGGTTATGGTTACCGTTTCTCATTTAAGTTTGATGAGATACCTGAGTGCAGTGGCTATGGCTCGACAGTTGCGGAGGCACTGGCAAGATTTCAAAAGCAGGCTCAATTGTGGGTCAACTTAGCGCGATAGTCTTTAGGCTTGGGTGAGCCTAATCAGCCGGGGGCAATAAGGGGAGGCAAGGGGGCCTCCGAGCTTCTTAATATTAAACCCTCTTTCTTTGATTGCCATAATCCTGAATAGGTTAGCGGCAATCCGAGGGTATCAGTCCGCCTTGGCTTGCAACGACCGCTGGTTTTAGCTATAATAAAGTTCAAGGATTTACTGATAGTCCTTATGATGTTTGGAGAGGGGGTTTTGGAAACATGTATAAGAAAGTCTTGATACCTCTAGATGGCTCTGAGCTCTCAGAACATGCTTTGGAGCATCTCGATGGGATTGCTACGGAACCTCGTATGACAAATATAATTCTAATGCGGGTGGCAGAAACACTGGGTTCACCCTCCACTGGTGTTTCCTTTAGTTATGAAACACCAGCGAAGGCAAATGAGCAGGCTAAGGTCAATGCTCGCAACTACCTTGAAAAGGTAGCTAAAGACTTAGGGGAAAAGGGCCTGGACATTAAGACTGTCGTGACCGATGGGATTCCAGCCGATGACATACTAAACTACGCTGCTAAAAACAAAGTGGATCTGATTATTATGAGTACTCATGGGAAGTCAGGTTTAGTACGCTGGTTTTCTGGGAGCGTAGCTGAAAAAGTAATACGACATTCAACTGTCCCTGTACTCATATCTCCTCCCCGGGGGTATAGAGGCAGCAGGCGAGGCTGAGAAATTGCCTCCTTCCGGGATACTTTAGATAGTTTGGGCTTGGCTTCAGTATGACTGATCGCTTCCACTCCAGTGAACTGTTCTTGGTCTTCAATAACCCACGGAAGCACATCATAACACCAATCGACCATATACTCATACCGTGCCCATTGGATGTTGAACTAGGCGATAAACTGTTTTTGCGTAATCACAATAATTAGCCCTTGCCAATAGTGATTCATATTGTTCACGGGGTAAGTATTCGGGGGTTTCTAGGGTGAGGGATTGCTGGTACAGGTGCTCGGTGGACATAGCGGGTTTGTCAGCATTTCCCCGGGCTTGACGGTAGTTCCCTGAGAAAAATAGACTTGGAAAGCCTAGGGGAATCGGTAAAATGAGGGGATGATGCATATTAATGATCTGGAACGCGGTGACAGCAGGGCATGGAGGGGTGGAGCGGAATGGCTTATCCTTACAGAGCGGCTGGCTGAGTCTAAGCCAGTCTCGAATATTTTCGCGGTGAACGGAACGCTGGGCGAAGACTGCGGGGTTACTCAATTAATTGATCTGATGCAGAGTCACGGCACTCCCTTCTACAGGTCAACGGCAGCGGCTAGGGCCAAAGGTTCGGAAGGACTTATCGCTCGTGACGATGCCATCATCGTCAAAGTCAACAGCCAGTGGGATGAAAGGGGAGGAACTAATACTGACCTTTTGAAAGCTCTAATTAGAGCGATAACCCAACACCCTGATGGATTTGTGGGGGAGATTGTCATAGCTGACAATGGCCAGGGGCAGTACGGTTCAACTGGCAGGGGCGGCAGTTTTGACTACAGCCGAAACAATGCCGAGGACATCTCACAATCCACCCAGAAGGTGGTTGACTCATTTGTCGGTCACAAAGTTTCTGCATATCTCTGGGACAGAATCACCACGAAGAGGGTGACGGAATATGCCGAAGGGAATAATGAGGATGGCTATATCATAGACGGCACTAAGAACCCTCGCACCGGCTTACTCGTGTCCTATCCGAAGTTCAAAACCAGATTTGATACGCTTGTTAGCTTCAAACTAGGTGTGTGGCATCCAGAGACCCAGAGCTATGATAGTGACCGTCTCAAGGTAATCAATGTTCCGGTACTGAAGTCCCATATGATCTACGGAGTGACTGCCTGTGTTAAGCATTATATGGGAGTAACCGCTGATAGGCTGACCGGGCAACTTGGTGCTAGCTCGCACGGAGCTGTCGGAGCCGGTGGTATGGGAACAGAACTGGCTGAGACGAGGTTCCCAATACTAAACATAGTTGATGCCGTATGGGTGAATGCAAATCCAGGGGGAGGGCCGGGGACTCCCTATAATGCTGCCACCAGGACCAATGTCATCGCGGCGAGCACTGACCCGGTGGCCCTTGATTATTGGGCTGCTAAGAATATACTTATCCCTACGGCCCGTAATCTCGAACACAGCACTGTAGCCTCGATAGACCCAGATAACACGACACCACATTCCTTCGGACGCTGGCTAAGGCTATCGCTGGAAGAGATAACCCGTGCTGGCTATCAGGCTACAGTCAACGAGGCCCGTATGAGTGTGTAGGTGGCTTACTTGGCGCCGAACTATTAACTCATTCTGGTGCGAATGCTCTGTTGTAACTCCGGGTAGATATCGTCATATCTTCAGATTATGCCGGCTGCTATGAATCATTCAGGCGGGAATATTCTACTTTTCGCTCAATCCTCCCATCTTTTGCAGATTTTTACAGCAGTCATTACGGTCCAGCCACACCTCGATGAAGGCTAGGGAGTCAGGGCTACTTTTTGCCTTTTGCAGAGCATTCTCGAGTTCATCCTCGGTCTTAACTTGGCGACCCCATTCCCCCCTGAAAACTTCTGGTAGCCGGTAATAGTGCCACATGTTAAGTTCGTTGTACGAACCGTCGCCATGAATCATCCGCTCGAGAGTATAGCCATCGTTATTTATGAGAAAGATAACCGGGTTCTGGTTATGCCAGATGATTGTTGACAGTTCTTGAGCGGTCATCTGAAAGGCACCGTCACCCACGAATACAATTGGCCTTTTGCCGGGAGCCGCTAGTTTAACACCTAGTGCTGCCGGAACGGAATAGCCGATGGAGAGATAGAATGCCTGACCGATGAAGCCAACATTCTCCGGGACGAAAAGGTCTGAAGCGTTTAGAATAGAATCGCCGGCGTCAGGTATGATGATATAGTTTTCTTCTATAAACTGGTTTATCCGGCGATAGAACCGATTCACGGTGAGTTCCTTACCAGGTACCGGGGTAAGGTCTTCTTTCAGTAACTGGGCAGGATGCTCAATCCTGGCTGGACTTGGCTTACTTCCTGGAAGTTTCTCTCGCAGCCCATTGGTGAAATCCTTCAGGCTTACTTGGTTGTAAATATGATGCTTAATTTGAATATTATCCGAGTTGGCCACAATCATCTTCGATATCTCAAGCTGGGAGGTCCAAGCCCCAAAATTGATATCAGTCATCAGTACGCCAAGGCCAAGCACAACATCGGCTTCTTCAACAATACGACGTACAGATTCCCGGCCTATGACACCATTATATACCCCGGCAAATTGAGGATGTTTCTCCGATAGCACCGATTTGCCCAGCATCGTAGTGGTAAAAGGATATCCCGTATGGTCGATGAGCTCTCGCAGTTCGTTTACTGTGTTCAGTCGATGTGCCTCGATGCCCGCCAGAATAACGGGGTTCTTTGCGGATTCAAGCAGCCCTACCGCCTCATCAACCGCCTCCTCAAGCACGTCTTTATCGCTGGGGATCGATGTATCAATCTCAAAGGGCCCTGGTTCACGACACAGGCGCGAAACAATGTCTACGGGAATCTCGATATACACCGGGCGTTTGAAACGGAGGCAGGCGGTAAGCGCCTCGTCAATTTGTTGGGGGGCCTGCTCCGGACTCCTCAGAATTACAGAAGCCACCGTTATCTTTTCGTAGATTTTGTACTGTAACTGCATATCACCCAGCGTGTGGTGCAGAAGGTAACGGGGTGGGTGTTCGGAAAGCTTGGGCCCGCCACTGATGACAATCAGCGGCACTCTCTCGGCGAAGGCTCCGACAACGGCATTAAACAAGCTGAAACCGCCAACACCATAGGTGATACAAACCCCACCCACTCCATTCACTCGCGCGTAGGCATCGGCAGCATAACCCGCATTCAGTTCGTTACAGGTGCCTATAATTTCCAGGTTGCTTTCTTCCAGACAATCGAAAAAATCTAGGACATAATCCCCAGGCACGCCGAAGATATGCTTCAAGCCTGCCTGTTCCAGCCGTTTTGCTAGATATTTCCCTACAGTGGCTTTATTCGCTCGTGCCATTCTTTCTCTCTCCTTTCCCTAGCTAGGTTTACAAATGGTTCTTTACAGACTCGAAGATTTGCTTTTAGTCGGGCTGTAGCTGAGAGTGCTATGTGGCTGTTTCTCATTGTAGTCCATTCCCCAAGTCTCAATCAATGTCTTTGCCTGTCTGAATAAAAGCTTAAGTTGTTACTGCAAACCGTAACAAGAAACAAGGCACAGCTTTGATGGCTGTGCCTTGTTTGTCTTTGGTGGTGGGGGGAGTGGCTTTCGAATAGAACGAGGGTCGGAAATCGAAACCGGGTTCTATCTAAGCCCTTTTAAGTTTTTCATGGTGCGATGAAAACCAGCTCCCTATTGCCGGAGCATGAGATAATCAGTCTATCGTCGTCGACCTGGAAGGTTTCCGCGGCCTTAAGTAGCTCAAAGTACTCTTGTTCTTGCTCCATGACCGGCTGAGGAAAGCACAGCATCATGGTAGTGCTGATAGATGGTGCTATGGTGAGTTCATAATTATCGATTTCGTAATCGACGAAGTAAGTGTTGCATCCGCCAGAACCCACAATCCGGCCCTCGGCACTCCTGAATTCGGCAGTGATAGTGGTGTCTTCCACCAGGTCTTTCAGACTCCCCACGTCGCCGTAGGCTTCTAGTTCCCAGGTAATATCCTCGATAGATGGTATTTCTTCGATGAAGACCATCTCTTTATTGTCGGAACAAGAGATAATCAGTTTATCGTTGTGTACAAGGAAGGTTTCCGCGGCCTTAAGTAGCTCAAAGTACTCTTGTTCCTGCTCCATGACCGGCTGAGGGAAGCACAGCATCATGGTGGCACCGATCGGCGGGATTACAGTGAGCTCGTTATTCTCGATTTCGTAATCAACGAAGTAACTGTTGCATCCCGCAGAACCCGCAATCTGGCCCTCGGCACTCTTGAGTTCGGCGGTGATCTTGGTATCTTCCACCAGGTCTTTCAGGCTCCCTCTATCGCCGTAGGCTTCTAGTTGCCAGACGATGTCTTCGATGGGGGGTATTTCTTCTTCGGTAGTCTTTTCGATAAAGACCATCTCTTTATTATCGGAACAAGAGATAATCAGTTTTTCATTGTGGATTAGAAATGTTTCCGTAGTCTCGAGTAGGGTAAGGTACTCTTGTTCCTGGTCCATGATAGGCGGTGGAGAGCATGCCATCTCTGTAGCCGTGATGGGTGGAATTACGGTGAGTCTATCGCTATCGATCTCATAACCAGCGAGGTAACTGTTACATCCGCCAGAACCTGCGACTGTACTACTAGCACTCTTGAATTCGGCGGTAATTTCGGTACCCCCTAACAAGGTTTTCAGGCTTCCCCGGTCACCGTAGGCTTCCAGTGTCCAGGTAATGTCTTCCATAGGGGCTGGTTCTGCTGGCTCTTCTGGTTCGTCTGAGGGAGTTACCGGTTCCGGCTCATCTGCGGGGGGTGGTTCGGTTGCCGGTGGGGATGTTGGTTCCGTTGGTATGGTAGGTAGTACTAGACAGCCGCTCAGTAATACCGAGAATGCTAGAGTTAGTGAGATGACTGTAAACATGATGGTTAATTTCTTCATTGGTGACTCCTTAGTATAGCTTTGATATTTCTTTGAGTCTATCGCTATTGGGGTTTGTTGTCAATTATCTCTCAAGTGTCATGAAAAGGGTACAGACCTTTTGGTTCGTGGCTCTTGAATATTTAAGGTAGCGGGATGCTGGCCGCCCGGAACGTCGCCCTAGCCTGCCCGTCAATCACTCGGCAGGGATTTGATGAACTCACCCACCAGATTGACGTTCGCCAGCTCGTGCTTCCATGACTCGTCATCATGTTGCAGCCAAAATGGGTAAGAGGTAACGACAATAACCATGTCGAATTCATCCAACAAGGCAATCAGCTGTCCGCCATGTCCCCAGGCGAGGTTGAAGTGATGGTCGCCGGCTCTGGCGGACCACCACTGATAGCCATAGCCGATATCGCTGATGGAAAGCCCCCAGTTTGCTGGAAATCCGCCAGTCACATTGATGTCCTCTGAGTATCTCTGCAGTGACTCCCTGACCCAATCGGCGGGAACGATCTGTTTCCCCTCGTATTCACCTTCGTTGAGATATAGCAGGCCGAACTTGGTCGCATCACGGGCTGTAAGGTGGAGATCCCCGCAGCCGTTGTTATGGCCCTCCGCGTCCGTGCCCCATTCGCCCACCTCCACGCCAAGCGGCGAGAAAAGATTCTCTTCGGCGTATGCCTTGAGCATCATACCAGTCGCCCGGTCTACGATGATCCCCAGCCAGTTGGACGTCAGATTGCTGTAGTGGAACTCGGTTCCCGGGTCGGTGATGAGAGGGAAGCCTTCTATAAGGGGCACATAGTAACCTGATAGAAGCCCATCCCAGAGAGCCGGGTCGGTTTCCTCCCAAGGATATCCGGCGCGCATCTGAAGCATTTGCCGGATGGTGATCTGCTCCTTCCTCGGGTCAGTTACTTGACCAGTAACTTCTGGGAAGAAATCCAACATCTTCTGGTCCACGCTTGACAGATAACCTTGTTCCAGCGCAATCCCAACCAGGGCTGAGGTAAAACTCTTTGTCACCGATTGTAATCGGTCTTTCTGGTCGACCGAACCTTCATTGAAGTAATCTTCAGCAATCAGATAGCCGTTCTTGATGACCAGTAGGCTGTAGATGGTCTCTAATTCAGCCGCATTGTAATATAGCTTTGCTACCAGCATTGGGTCTAGCCCTTGCTCAGCGGGTGTCGACACCTCCCAGTCATCTCCCGGTAGCGGTGTGTATTCAATCCCTTCCAGATCCTCAACGCTGGGGCCGCTGGAACCACACCCAACCAGCATTGATAGGATTAGAATCACGCTGGCAAACAAGAGAAAACAATGCTGGTGGCGCCCCTTAGAGTGGAACAAAGGGCAGCGCACAATACGTTTCAACTGGTTCAGCCTCAGCGTATTGTTGCCTTTGTGCTTGGCATACATAAAATCAGGCAGTCCTTTCACCACAACTGAAACAATAACCTCTATGGACACATATGGTACCACCGCATTTTAAGCAGCGCCATCGCTCCTTTTCTTTGTCTACAAAGGCAATTAGGCCAATGTCTTTAATACACTTAAGGTTATCTATCATACTCATTGAATATTTCGTTCTATATCTTTTATCAAGTTGCCTTAATCGTTTGCAGGGGTATTCTTCACATTCGAAACAGAACCCAGATTTATTTGTTTTGATTACCTCACAATTCTTGATGATGCATTTAATACACGAGGCCGATTTGTTAGTATCGTCACCACGACAGCCGGGGCATCTTCTCTTTTCTCTTAGATATGCCATACAGATTCCACAGTTCATACCACATGGAGCGATGAGTTCCTCAGTCACTACATTTGACCTCGAGTTGGTAACTTACTTGCTATATTTTATCATTGGGGCGGCATAAAAAGAAAAGGTTGTACCTTCCTTTCTTTGTTGGTAGCGGGGGTTGGATTTCAAGGAAACGAGGGTCGGATGTATTGACAATCACCATTATCAGGTGTACGGTAAAACCCCAAAACACAAGATCAAGTGCAAAGTGTGTGGAAGAGGAGGTAATCTATGAAGGTTCTAATAGTCTATGACTCCCAGTTTGGAAACACGGAAAAGGTGGCCAAAGCAATTGCAGGTACCTTTGGTACGAAAGAAAACATCAACTTAGCAAAGGTTGATACGGTGAAACCCGAGGATATGAAGGAACTCGACATACTAATTGTAGGCAGCCCAATTCATGCTTGGGGCCCTACTAAAGCCATGAAGTCATTTATGAAAAGTCTGAAACCCGAAATCTTGTCTGGTGTGCGAGCCGCTGCTTTTGACACCGGATATCCATCTCGTATGGCTGGCTCCGCCGCTAAGAAAATTGAGAAAGCATTAAGTAGTGCGGGATGCTCTATAGTTGCTCCTGCTATAAAATTCGCGGTAACCGGTAACAAAGGGCCTCTGGCTGACGGCGAACTTGACAAAGCAACAGCTTGGGCGAAAGAGATCAAGTAGATAGCGGGAATAATCCAGAGTGGGGGTGGATTCGGAGTAAATGAGCGTCGGCCAGTTGACAATTTATCAGGTCTAATCTAAACTCAAGCCTAAACAGTAATAGAATTTGCCAGGTCTTAACCTAGAAGGGGGAATATGGCTAGCAGGGGTAACGTTGGTAAGTTGGTAGGCAGTATTGCTGCTTGCTATGGTGTTGGAGCAATTGGGTCAGTCTTCACAGTAACCAAGATTCCCACTTGGTATACAACACTTGAAAAGCCAGCTTTCACTCCTCCTAACGCTGTATTCATGCCAGTTTGGTTCACCCTTTACGCCCTTATGGGAGTAGCAGTATACCTAATATGGCGCAAAGGGCTACAGACTGAGGGGGTGAAGTCAGCATTTGTATTGTTTTGGGTGCAGCTGGTGCTTAATGCTCTGTGGTCGGTGGTGTTCTTCGGGTACGAATCTCTAATCGGTGGCTTCGCCATAATACTAGCGCTCGGCATTGTACTTCTGATTACTATAATTAAGTTCTTCAAGATATCGAAGGTGGCAGGTGGCCTTCTCATACCATACATAGCCTGGATAGGTATTGCTTCTTCACTGAATGCTTGGGTCATGATACTTAATCCCTAGAATCGCTGTATTAAATATGCTAAATAAGAAGGCACAGACCTTCAAGCCTGTGCCTTTAATTTTCATCGGTAGCGGGGGTTGGATTCGAAGGAAACGAACGCCGGAACTTGTCGCATAAAACAAGAGCTTACAGGGTTGTAAGTTAGCGTAGACAGCAGCTTCTTTGACGCCTATAATGAACTTATGCGGGTTCATTTCAAGCCTACAACTAACCTAGGTAAAAGGTCAGCTTGGCTTATTTTCACTTTCGCTGTGTCTCTGGGATCGTTCGGAATTCTTGTTGCTTCGGGACAGCGTGGTGGCGAGACATTCTTCAGTAATCCTATCCTAACCATTCCAGGACTTATCGCTGCTGCAGCTGGAATATCTGCATTCTTTACCGGTCTTATCAGCATCGTAAAAAGCAGAGAGCGGTCAATCTCTGTCTATGTAGCGGTCGGCTTTGGCCTTATCACTCTGATTTTCGTACTCGGTGAGATTATCTTCCCTCATTAAATAGTAGAAGGCACAGCTTCGGAAGCTGTGCCTCTTTTTGTCTTGGTAGAGCAAGTTGTACAATAGACAGAACCTTTACCCTCACGTTTAGTCTGCAAGGCTAAACCCATTAGTTCCAACCTAATAGGCGCTCTCTAAGGACAATTGAGAGCCTAATGGCCCACTTACCAGCCTGTGGTAAGTGGGCTTCTCTTTATCTACACAGAAAATCGTTCAAGACACATTATCACGTAAATATAGGTTCATTCTGATAATGCACAATCGTTCCTTTTGTTGGATGATAAAAGCGACAAAACAAAGCACCTTAACAACTGAATAGAGCTACAGAGTCCTGACCTGAGCGCTTGCCCCAGTCTAAAGGGCAAAGGAAATGCCCTAGCCAGCGTCTAACCGAGCTAGGGCAAGTCTAACAAAGGCGGTGAAGCACAATGCTAGACTGGGATAAATATACTGCAATTGCCGAGCGGTTTCAACATAAGGCAAGGCATGAGGATA
Source organism: uncultured Dehalococcoidales bacterium (assembly GCA_964472625.1). Taxonomy (GTDB): domain Bacteria; phylum Chloroflexota; class Dehalococcoidia; order Dehalococcoidales; family UBA5760; genus UBA5760. Next base: position 10,103 of record CAYYLM010000008.1, on the reverse strand, counting down.
GAGAGGACTTAAAGCACGATATAATCGTGAGGCTTGCCGATGTAGCACGGAGTAACGGACATAAGCCGTTTACCGAAGTCTCTATGATGAGAATCGCCAGTTATGCGGTAGCCGAATACTGGCGGGCTTACTACCGACGGACACACGGGATAAGTTGTGGCGAGTGTAGCCAGTGGCAAAGAAAAGAGTGCCGAAAGCATAATCTCTACCCCGAATGTCCTAGAGCCATCAGAATTGAAAGCCTGTCAAAGCCAATTGTAGATAGTGAAGGCAATACCACCGAGCTTGGGGAGCTGATAGCCGATGATAAGGCAATTGACCTTGAGGCTTGGCTTGAGAAGAGCACTTTTCTACTTGGTTGTCCGGCGAGGCTTATTGAGATAGCCGAGAAGAAGGCGAGCGGACAAGCCTTGACCTCATACGATAGGCTTTACCTTTACCGATTTAGGAAACGTGAGCAAAAATCGCTAGTCGGGTGATAACGTTTCACCCCTGTCATACCGATGTATATAGTGGAAGCGCTGATTATGCCAGCGGGTGGCGGGTAGTCGGCAGCTTACTACTGGAGCTATCAGGTAGCTTTGCCCACTGCCGAGTAGCTCAAGGGGGTGAAATAGATAGAACAACTGAATATTGAGGGCAAGCGTTCAGGTGAGGGCTTCGTAGCGCACAAGGCGATACTGGTAAATGCCCTGTCAAGGGCGCTAGCCGACAGGGTGATATTGAACGATGTCACTCTGGGGCGTAAAGGTTTCCTTACCTATCTCAAGGCATTAGGCGGTTCTAATATCGTAAAGATAACACCGTCTAACGGTAATGCTAGCGGGTTGCAGATTACTGGAAAAAGCCTGAGGGTAGTTTGTGGAGCCAATACCAGTTACCTTGAGGACTTGGCTTGGATTACCGATAACACCCCTGTTACCCTCTGTAACGTCAGGGTAAGCCCTAATAACTCGGTTAAGCCTAATCTCGGAGCGCTGGAGCTAGCCGAAGCACTATCAAGAGTATTACCCTTTACCTCTAGAGATGAGACAAGACCAGTTCTCCAGAATGTCAACTTCACAGCTAAAGAGGGTAAGCTCTGTCTGGTAAGTGCCGATGGCTTTAGGCTTTCCGTGGTTACCCTTGACTATGACGATGGAGAGGGTAACGCTCTGGTTAACCGAGAAGAGCTTAAGGGGATAGCCAATGCCTTACGGAGAGCCAAGCGGGTAAGACTAGCTTTTGAGGGAGAGGACTTAAAGGCTCTTATTCTTGATACCGAGCTAGTCCGCTATAAGTGGATTAGTGATGACGGCAGTTTTCGCGAATATGAGAAGCTAATCCCCTCAGAGCATAATTGCCTCACTCACTTTGACACTACCGAAGCCTTAAGAGCGGTAAACTCGCTGAAAGCCCTATCCGACGGTAAGTCTTACCCGATTGACCTCACCATTGGTGATGGCAAAATAGTGATGGCTAATCCTGATGATAAGGGACAGACCGAGCTAACCGCCGAGACTGATGGTGAGGTAAGGATAAGGCTTGATGGCAGCTATCTAGCCGATGCGCTTAAGGCTTGTGGCGGTATGGTAGAGCTTAAGCTCACCGATGGTAAGTCGCCAGTTCTCTTTAGCTCTAACGGCTATAGGCTGGTGGTAATGCCAATGCTCACCAGTGAGGTTAAGCCAGAGCCAGAGCAAGCCAAGCCAGAAGCCGAGACGGAAACCGAGCCAGAGGTAGAGCCAGAGCCAGCCGATACTGCTGACGCCGTTGCTGAAGCTGAGGCAAAGCCGAAACCGAAGCGTAAGAATAAGGCAAAAGAGCCTGTCGCTGTAGCCTGACAAGAACGCTTGAACCCAGAGGAAAGACACGCACGAGAAGGGGCGTAGAAGCCCCTTTTTGTGCTTTTTTGTCGGGGGTATTACTCCCCAGTGCGTGGAGTAATGCCCTCTCTTTTTGTGCGTGGCTAAGACAAGGGCAAATCAAATCAGAAGGGAGGTCGTATTGTGCCTATCAAGTGGAGTGCTCTGCTGGTAAGTGATGCGATGGACATGGTTGAGGAATTTGTAAGTCAAGCTGCCGACCCACTGGAGCAGGCGAAGATTGTGGCTAATGAAGCTAGAAAGATATCTAACCTGCCTCAGTATCTTGATCAGCGTCTTGTCCGCCTAATTTGCGATATTGAACGGATAGACTATATCAAGTCCTCGATTGAAGCTGTTCGCAAGGACTTACCCGACGGCGCGGTGGAGGCTGAAAGGAAGTCATTTAGTCACGGTACACAGCCGGTACTAGTAAGCTAAGACAACCGGACAACAAGATCCAAATAACGAAGAAAGGAGAGTGGGTTGTTTTGCCCAAAAAGGAGATTTTATGGTAAGTGACCTTGTGGGGACATTTACCGATCCTATCATCGTGTTTCCGGGTGGTTGGGGCGATACTCTGCTAGACTGGTTGAAAGGCGCTATCACCATGGAGAGGCTGGAGGCCAATATCAGGGCTTCCAGAGGAGAACAGCTGACCGGAACTGATGCCGAAGCTTGTGCTTATCTCTATACCGCTGGACTAACCGCCCCGATGAACCACCACTGGAGCCAAATCTACCTCTATGTTGCCACTAAGACCTATGCCCGGCATAAGGGTGGAGAAGTGCCTGAGGATATCCGGGTAGAGACTCTCACCGATTATCAAATGGAAGAGCTTAAGAGGTTGAAGGATTGGCTCTATTGTCAACGTGTCAAGGTGAGACAGGATCGGGATAGAGCGAATAGGAGGTTTGAGCGGGAGGAAGCGGAGGCGCAAAGGAAGGTTGAACAGCCAGCGCTGTTTAAATTCTAAAGGCGGATGGTTAAGGCTAGGGCCTGTGGGAGAATTCTCCCACAGGCCCTTTTGTTTGTCTAAATCTAAGAGCCTATTGACTTTACCGCAGGAATAATCTAATCTCATAGGAAACTGCCCCAGAAAGGAGAAATCCATGCAAGCTTATTGTGTAAAATGCCGCGCAAAAAGGGAAATGAAGGACCCCAAGACGATAACTATGAAGAACGGGAAACCTGCGACTCAGGGAACATGCCCGGTTTGCGGCACCAAGATGTTCCGAATCGGTAAGTAAGAGCTAAAGAATCTTAGCGCACTGTGTAGGTCCCCAACCTGGATTTGACAATCAAAAAGTAAGGTGGTTGAATAAAATTAGAGGCCTAATGTATTACCTCTGAATATTTGGAGGAGGTGAAAAATGAGGCTTCATGGGATCTATGGGGTGTGGCAGGTTGACAAGTAATGCCCCGCCTGCGGGTGGGGCGACCGAAGCTCAGCTCGGCTCGTAAGGCTAAGTTGGTAGTCAGGACTAAAATAGAACTCCATGTAGTGTATCCACTACGACTGGGTCGAGTTGGAGAAGAACAAATCTTGGGAGGGCACTGAAAAATGTGCCCTCCATTTTTGTTGCCTTCATACTGGTACAGGCTTTAACCATATGTGCTTAATTCCTGGATAAAATAGGCCGGGAAAAGTCTCCCGGCCTTACTATCCTTAATCATACTTTCTAAGCTCTTGTGATACTAAGAAAGATCCTTAGCTTTAGTAGCTAAGAATTGGAGAGCTACAATACATAAGAGCCTAACCACAGCCCGAAAGACAGACTAAGCCGTCAGTCCGAGGAGTATATAATGGCTACTCAAGGAGACGCATTGGCAGACTATCGCATTTACGTTTAGGCAGGAAATACTCCGGACGTTACTTGAGTAAGATGTCACGCTGCTCGGGTGGCGAGCTTGGTAGGTACACTGTAAAGGTTGTGCCATGACCGAGCATACTCTCTACCTCCAACCTACCTCCGTGCCACTGGGCGATCTCATACGCGATAGCCAGTCCTAACCCGGCGCCACCAGTGGTGCGAGAACGAGCAGCCTCGACGCGGTGGAAGCGGTCGAAGAGGTAAGGCAGATGCTCCGGTGGAATACCTGGTCCGGTGTCACTGACGGACACGGACAGTCCTGTATCCCTGCCTTCAGCCCGTACCTCTATATGGCCTCCGGGTTTGGTATAGCGAATAGCGTTGTCCAACAGGTTTAGAAAAAGACGGATGAGATGGTCGGGATCACCATGTAGGGAGAGCCCAGGGGCAATTCCCTTTTTGAGTTTCAGACCCTTGCTCTCGGCTAACGGTTGCACTTGCTCTATGATGCCAGTTAGCAGGTCGCTGAACTCTATAGCCTCCGGTCGCCAGGGTAGTCGACCCTGCTCAAGGCGAGACAGGAAAAGAAGGTCAGTGGTTAATCGGATCAATCGGTCAACCTGCTCTTCAAGACCGTGTAAGGTACGCTCGTATTCTGTGCTGGGGCGCACCCGACTCAGTGTGACACCTATCTGCCCCTTCAAAGCGGTGAGCGGCGTACGTAACTCGTGAGCCACATCCGCTGTGAACCGTCGCTCGCGGCTAAAAGCCGAACTCAGACGGTCGAGCATCTCATCAAACATCTTAGCGAGGCGACCAATCTCGTCAGCTGCACCGTGATAGTTGATGCGTTGTTTGAGATCACTCCCGCTAATACTCTGTGCGGTGCGTGTAATCTGGTTTATTGGCTGTAGAGCCCTGCCCGCCAGGAAAACGCCACCTAGTCCAGCCAGTACCATCGCCAGAGGCACCCCTAACAGCAACTGTGTGCGCAGGCTGTCTAATGCCTGCTGAACTCTAGCTAGCGACTGCGCCACCTGCAGCCATACAACGGTGCCCCCTTCCGTTTCAACCGGCTGCGAATAGAGACGCCAATTCGTTTTTTCCCCAGATAGTGTTACGTAACCGTGTGACGCTGGTACCCAAGAGGGGACAGCCTCATACCCACCCCACCCATCCAAAACCGTCCCATTCGCACGAATTAACCGCATCGCAAAACCGTTTTCACCCACTTGCCCAACGTAAGGCACCTCCTCTGTATTCTGAAAACTGAGACGCCCGTTTTCATCTTCCAGACTAACTAATGCCTGAGAAGTAGCCACCTCAAGGGAACTATCGACCTCGGCAATCATATTGCGCTGTACACGCGCATACACGTAGTTGCTGAGGAGTAATAAAGTGAGCGCCATCACCAGTATGTACCAGAGTGCCAGACGCACACGCAAAGGTCGGTCACTAAACCAGAGCCGAATTCGGCTAGGCATCCTTGTTCACCTCCGTACCCAGCCGGTAACCCACTCCCCGCACGGTATGAATGAGCGGATAGGCAGACTCCTGGTCAATCTTGCGGCGTAAGTAACCGATATAGACATCCACTATATTTGTGTCACCATAGAAATCAAAATTCCAAACGTGTTGCATGAGCTGGGTACGACTTAAGACTTGATTGGGATGCCGTATCAGGAATTCTAACAGTGCAAACTCCCGTGGGCTGAGCTCTATGCGGCACCCAGCACGGTGCACTTCTCGCCGGGCTAGGTCCATTTGAAGGTCACCAGCGCTCAGTATCGTGCCAGTTTGCAAAGCAGGACGCCGCAGTAGGGCCCGGATACGAGCCAGAAGTTCCGGGAAGGCAAATGGTTTAACGAGATAATCATCAGCACCGGCGTCTAATCCCTGAACCCGGTCCTCTACAGCATCGCGGGCAGTGAGAAGGAGGACTGAGGCCCGTGCCCCCGTATCTCGGAGCTTCCGTAACACAGATAGGCCGTCCATTTGGGGGAGCATAATATCTAACACGACAACGTCGTACTGGGCGGCTGAGGCGTAGTCGAGGGCTTCTTGACCGTCCGATGCCACGTCAACGGCGTAACCGGCCTCGGTCAGGCCCTGCTCGATAAATTTAGCGACGGCAGCTTCATCCTCAACCAACCAGTACTCGCATTCTTTGACCTCTAGGTTACTGTATACTGTCTAGAGTGTAGCACATAGCTAAGCTCTGTCACCAAGACAGTCTAAACTAGGCTGTCTTGGTACGAAGGAAGTCGCTTGCATTCTCGGCTCTATAAGCAATGCCAATAATGGTTTACTAAGAGACAACATGGTTTGTTTCATTGTTCTATATATCTTACTGTCTTCGTGATTCTTGGATGATTCGCTCTAGCAAGTCCCTGTGCATAGCTAACATTATCTAGGTATCTTAAAGTCTGGAATCCCGGACTATTCCTTGTCCGATTCCACAGATAGACGTAGCGGTCTCTATCAGACATAATGAGCCATTTTGCGTGAAACGATATCTTCCTCATGTAATCAACTATTCTCTTGTTCATAATGCCACCTCCTCTCTCATCACCACAGTATGTGTCAATCCCTCACATGATAGTTCCTTAAATCCGCATCTTAGATTAGACCTACCGGGGATGGGTATCAGATTCCAATATTTACCTGTGTTGCCTTAATCGGCCTGTACCCCCGAGACTGGTATACCGGTCCCGGGGGTACTTCCTTGATGCACAATGTCTATACCTAGTTCACTGGTGCCTATTGGCCTAGTGCGTCTTCGACCTCGGTGGCTCCTTCTTCGTCTGCATCGGCCTGCTCGGTGTGTAGTATCGTGCCGTTACCGGCATCCACTTTTACCTCAAGGCCGTTATTTAGTTCCACACTGTAGACCAGGACACCGTTCTCGTTGTCCAGTTCCACCTGAAGAGCCGTACTGCCGGGGTTAGCCGCTTCTGCGACAGCCTTGGCATCATCGCTGCTGATGCCAGCCATCGGTTGTAGGGCAGCGGCCTCGTCTGTCTCGCTAAGGCCATCGAACTGAGTTTCATCCACTAGGATGCTACCAGTGTAAGATGGCTCCTGCGCCTGATTATCCACATCGGTATCCTGATCACCAACTTTCTCTTCTACTGCGTCCACATCAGGGCCCTTGACTGCGGCCTCGGCAGCATCATCGGCGCTTTGCGTAGCACATTGTACGGGAGTGGGACTAGTAGCTGGTTGTGGTTGAGCAAGAACTGGCCCGAGGGTAAGGTTCCCTAAGAGGAAGCCTGCTGTCGCCACCGCAGCAATACCAGTCCCAATCAGTAGTCGTTTCTTCAACATTTCCTTTTCACCTCCTTTCTGTTAAGGTCGGCCGGATCCATACCGTCAACTTCTATCATAGTAGACAAGATTAAGAATACGATGAGAATATGATGAGAAGTCTTTCATTTTCCCCTACCTTTTTACCAGGAAATGTCAGGGTTACACGGGGTTATCGCCTTGGTTCACAACTTAGAGCCTGGTTTTAACGGCTGTCTACCGATACGGAGCGCATACGGAGGGCCGCTGACGGGAATGTAAGAATGGTATTCTGAAGACAATACAGTGTTCTGACACATATGCAAGTAGACTACCGCGCTTCTTACTGCGCCTGAACAATGATATGGAAGGAGTGGACAACTGACACTTGAGTTGGCCGCCTGTTATGAAGAATCACAAACCGCTAGATTGTTAAACGGACAACAATAGTCAGAATTGTTTAGTGGTGATGACCGTTCACACATACCGTCGGATTGTTTAATCCCTTCATGACAATGAGAAACTTTGGGAAAGGATTATTCTGCCGACATTTTACCTTGGTCGATAACGAAAGAGATATCGCTGTAATACTTTCTGAGAGTTGCTTCCTATAGGAACAAAGCGCTCCCTCTTGCCTGTGGTCCTTTTTACCCGAAAACCGGAAGTGATAAGTGTCGTCAGGTCAAGGGGGTCTTAGAAGGTCATGCTTAGCTTAGGCTTGCTTCTGGCCTTGGGTTGGAATTACATTTTCAAGTCGATGAAACTCATCGCGATCGCCAACACCGTTTTCCTTAATTACACAGCCCCTACCTTTGCAACCTTACTTGTATCCTTGTTTTTTCAGGAGAAGACTGGCTGGAAGGTAACGGCGCCGACATATAAGTCTCAATTTTTCATATATTAGCTTGTTATACTTTTATGGCTTTATATTCAGTCGATATCTTGAGTGAACTTATCTCGGCTTCCCCACAGAAGTATGGCGCAGGCCAAGGTCACCGCGGCCATAGCAGCACCTACAATCGAGAAGCCAGTATAGAAGCCGTAGTGGTCAATAAAATAACCTATCAACGGTGCTATCACGGGACCTCCCCGACTGCCCAGGTAGTAAACACCGAGTATCGTAGACCGTTTATAGGGCGGGGTATGGCCAATAATATATACTTCAATGACTGGCATGCCGAGATGCATCGCCATACCAAGGATTATTAATACTGCCGAGAAGGCTGCACCCAAGGGCGCCAAGTTCTGTAGATAGATGGCTAGAGCAGCAATGAAACCGGCTGCCAATATCACTGGCACACGTCCAAATCGGTCGGAGAAGTAGCCGCCCAAAGGACCCGCAAAGAGTCCACCAATGTAAAAAAGAGATATCATAGCCGCAGCTGCTTCATTACTTACACCGCCAAAATGATCAACTATGAATAACGGGATGAACGATAATGTAGAGTTAACCAAAGCCATAATAGCTATACCTAGAATTATTACCGTTACTAGCGGACGTAAATGCCTTGGACTTGGGGCTGTTTCGGCATGACTGGCGTCTGTCTTTGCCTTAGCTTTGCTACTGTGTCCTAGACGACCCAACATTATATATAGCACAATGCCAAAGACAGTGGAGGGAATACTAACAGCTAAGAATGTACCGCGCCAACCGAAAGCATTGGCGATTCCATATACAATTAACGGGGCGAGAAAGTAACCGCTGCTGCCACCAACTTGATGCAGACCTAATGTTCGCCCTCTTTTATTCGCTTCAACTGAGGCCGAAAGAATCGGCACAGAAGCGGGATGGTAACCACCGCCTGCTATTCCCAATAACACCAAGAAACCAGCCAGCATAACATAGGTCGGGGCAAAACCAACTAGAAGGCCGGCTGCTCCTACACCAGCCACACCCACAGTGACTATGATGCGAGGGCCAATGCGGTCGGCTAGCCAGCCGGCGGGAAGTTGGCTGATGCCATATGCCAGGCTAAATACCGAGATTAACCACCCTGCCTGTGTATAGGTAAGGGATAAATCGTCACGGATATAGGGTAACAGTGGGGTCAATAATCCCGGTACTAGGTGATGAGTAAGATGCGCCAGTACAAACAGGGGCAGCAAGCCCGTAATATACGAGAGGAAACTTGGCTTCTTGATGGTGATTTCCCCTTAACGACTGTTTTATTTCTGACTAGGACGCTACTAATCTGGTCTAAACCTTGACCACAATAATAAACTTCTGCGGTTAGAATGGCAAGTTAGTACAAAATGACGAAAAGTGCAATAGTAATTATCACTCTATCTAACCTTCTGGATACAATCTAAATGTTAGTGTTGAGGTATAGCTAACGCTGGGAAAACGCACGACTAGCTTCATTGGATGCCCAGACTAAAAGGGAACGAGATATACTTTATCTCCCTCTTTTTGACCCCTGACCAACTCACAGTGCCGGAGTATAGCAACTACACTTTCCAGGTCACGTTGGGTAATATGGAAATTCTTCATTACTTCCGCAGCTGTAGCCTTGCCCTTATTCTTTATGAATTCGTAAATCTCCTTTTGGGAAGGAGTTAGCCCCTCCCCTTTCGGACCGGAACTATGCTGGGTAGCCAAATAAACCGCCCACGGGTCGCAGGGCTTGGCGTTTGACACCGTTGATTGTCAGGGTTACCTTCTGCATAAACTTGACCTCCCTTAATAGTTCATTGGTGCATCGACCAATTTGCTGAATACCGACCGGGCGTATTACTTCACCCGGGGACTTTTATCTCAGATTGGCACCTCCTTTCCATCCCCATATCTCTCTAGTAATGCAGGACGAGTCTTCTGAACGCTTTGTATGATTACGCAGCCAGCAATCATGGGAACAGTGAGCCTCCGAAATGAGTCGAAGAGACAACAGTCAGCTGCGTGTACAGGCTGCGGGCAGGGATCGCGGGGTACCATAGAGCTGGCCTACTCGTCAGACCTCATTATGGTTACCTATTATTGTTATTGCAAAGTCTGAGAGCAAGACTGCCTCTAGTATAACCTGGGTTACCAAGAGCCAAAATTGGAAGGGTAGGTTTGGTTTGAGAACAAAAAAACACTTGCAAGAAAGAAAAGAGCCCCCCGATTCCTCGGGGGGCTCTTGGCTATCCAGTGTTATCCTCTAGGCTAGGATCAGGGTCTCCT